>NZ_JBDGJH010000001.1:0-627944 GCF_057656995.1 Mycobacterium sp. Soil_C_30
CACGCCGACAAACACCTCAACCACACCCACGACAAACCCCTCCAGGCAGTCGCCGCTTGACATAGGAGCAATGCTCGCTCGGCCTAGACAGCGTGGGTGGTGCGTCAGTTGGTGGGGAAGCCCAGGTTGATGCCGCCGTGTGACGGGTCGAGCCAGCGCTGGGTGATGGCCTTCTGGCGGGTGAAGAAGTGCACGCCGTCCATACCGTGGGCGTGGCTGTCGCCGAACAGCGAGGCCTTCCAGCCGCCGAAGCTGTAATAGGCCATCGGCACCGGGATCGGGACGTTGATGCCGACCATGCCCACCTGCACCTCGTTCTGGAAGCGCCGGGCCGCGCCGCCGTCGTTGGTGAAGATGGCGGTGCCGTTGCCGTAGGGGTTGGAATTCACCAACTCCAGCGCCTCGTCATAGGTTTCGACGCGCACCACCGACAGGACGGGCCCGAAGATCTCGTCGGTGTAGACACTCATCTGCGGGGTCACGTTGTCCAGCAGGGTGGGGCCGAGCCAGAAGCCATCCGAGAGACCGGAGCCGCCGCCGTCGATCTCGACGTTGCGTCCGTCGACGACCACCTTGGCGCCGTCGGCTTCACCGGCGTCGATGTAGGAGGCCACCTTGTCGCGGTGGGCCTTGGTGACCAGCGGACCCATGTCCGAGTTCTTGGTGCCATCACCGATTTTCAGCGGTGTGGTGCGCTCGGCGATCTTGGCCACCAGGTCGTCGGCGATGGGGCCGACGGCCACGGCCGCGGAGATGGCCATGCAGCGCTCACCTGCGGAGCCGAAGCCGGCGTTGATCATGGCGTCGGCCGCCAGGTCCAGGTCGGCATCCGGCAGGATGATGGCGTGGTTCTTCGCCCCGCCCAGCGCCTGGACCCGCTTGTCGTGGGCGGTGCCGGTGGCGTAGACGTACTTGGCGATGGGGGTGGACCCGACAAACGACACCGACTTCACCGTGGGGTTGGTCAGCAGTTCGTCGACGGCGGTCTTGTCGCCCTGCAGGACGTTGAACACCCCGGCGGGCAGGCCGGCCTCGGTCCACAACTGAGCGATCCACAGCGCGGCCGACGGGTCCTTCTCCGACGGCTTGAGCACGACGGTGTTACCTGTCGCGATGGCGATGGGGAAGAACCACATGGGCACCATGGCCGGGAAGTTGAAGGGCGAGATGATGCCGACGACGCCCAGGGGCTGGCGCACCGAGTAGACGTCGACCTTGGTGGAGGCGTTCTCGGTGAACCCACCCTTGAGCAGATGCGGTATCCCGCAGGCGAATTCGACGACTTCCTGGCCACGCGACACTTCGCCGAGGGCGTCGGAGAGCACTTTGCCGTGCTCGCTGGTGATGATGGCTGCCAGTTCGTCCTTGCGTTCGTTGAGCAGTTCCCGGAAACGGAACAGCACCTGGGTGCGTTTGGCCAGCGAGGTGTCCCGCCAAGCGGGGAAGGCCGCAGCGGCGGCGTCGATGACCGCGCGGGCATCGTCGACCGAGGCCAGCGCAACCTCCCCGGTGACGGCACCGGTGGCGGGGTTGGTCACCGGCGCGGTGGCACCGGAGGACCCGGTGAAGATCTTGTTGTCGGACCAGTGGGAGATGGTGGTAGGCATAGCAGTTCTCACTTCGTGTGCTTGTTCACGTAATCGGTCATCGTCGCCAGTTGATAGCGCGAGACCTCCTGGGCGTTCTCGTCTTCGGCAAAGACCGACGAGACCATCACGGTGTCGGGGCGGTTGTAGAAATCGATTTCGGCCAGGGCGCTGAAGAACTCGTCCCAGTCGACGTCACCGTCACCTATCTTGAGGTGCTGGTGCACCCGAACGGGATTGCCCGGCGGGTTGGTGATGTACCGCAGGCCGTGGGAGCGGTGGTGGTCCATGCTGTCGGCGACGTGCACCAACCGCAACTTGTTGCCCGCCTTGCGGATGATCTCTGCCATGTTCCCACCCATGTGGAAGCTGTGGCACGCCACGTACACCATGCCGATGTTGGGGGAATTGACCCCGCGGATGATGCGCAGCGCTTCGAGTCCGTCCTCGACGAAATCGTCGGGGTGCGGGTCGATCCGAACGTCGATGCCTTCCCGCTCGAAGATCGGCACCAGGTCCTCCATGGACCGGAAGAACGCGCGTTCGGATTCCTCGGCCCGCTCGGGGCGGCCGGAGAACTCGGTGTTGATGACGTTGACGCCGAGGTCGACGGTGATCTGGATGACGCGTTTCCAGTTGCGCACCGCCGCTTCCCGGGCGTCCTCATCCGGGCCGGACCACCGCAGCACCGGCAGTACCGAGGCGATACCGACTCCGGCGTCGTCACACGCCTTGCGGAACTTGGCCACCAGTTCGTCATCGGCACGCGGGTGGTTGAAGAACGGGATGAAATCCCGGTGCGGTGTCAGCTGCAGGTACTCGTAGCCCAATTCGGCCACCAGCCGCGGGAATTCGAGCAGATCATGGTCATGGTGGAACGGGGTGGGGTCCAGGGCGATCTTCATGGTCACACCCGCTCGGCCAGCTCGACCTGCTCTGCCTTGCCGGACTGCAGCGATTTCACGCCGGCCTCACAGACGGCGGTGGAGGCGTAACCGTCCCACGCCGAAGGTCCGTCGACGTTCACTCCGCTGCGCACGGCGTCCACCCACCGCTGAACCTCGGTGTCGTAGGCCTGACCGAAACGTTCCCGGAAGCCGGGGGTGATGGTGCCACCCCAGTGCCCCGGAGCGCTCTTGCGCACCAGGCCGACATCCAGGCCGATCATCGCGCTGCCCTGCTCGCCCACCACCTCGGTGCGCACCTCGTAGGCGACACCGGTGGTGACGAACACCTCGACATCGACGTGCTTGCCACTCTCGGTGGTGAACACGGCGATCTGCGGGTCCTGCAGGCCCTGCGGGGCTTTCGAATTCGCGGACGGCTTGATGATCTGGACCGACGTGATCTCCTCACCCAACAGGAAGCGGGTGACGTCGACCTCGTGCACCAGCGAGTCCCGCACGATCATCGAGCTGTCGAAGTTCGGCGGCACGGCCGGGTTGCGGTGCACGCAGTGCATCACCAGCGGTGTACCGAGTTCGCCACCCTCGATGAGCGTCTTCAGTTGCGCGTACTCGTGATCGAACCGGCGCATGAATCCGACCTGGATCAACTGCACCCCCAGTTCGGCCTCCCGGCGGACGATCTCGAGGGAGCTGGCGACGTCGGTGGTCAGCGGCTTCTCGCACAGCACCGGCTTGCGGTGCTCCAGGCAGGCCAGCAGTTGTTTCTCGTGCGTGGGGCCCGGTGTGGCCAGCAGCACGGCGTCGACGTCCGGGTCGGCGATGGCGTCCAAGGGGTCGGCCACGGCGCGGCAGCCGGGGATCTCGGCGGCGATCTGCTCGGCCTTCTCGGTGAAGTAGTCGTTGACGACCGCGACCCGGGCGCCGCTGATCTTCGAGGTGATCCGGGCCACGTGGTCAGCACCCATCATGCCGACGCCCAGAACGGCGATTCGCAAGTCAGACATGGCTTTTCTCTTCCTAGAATGTGACCGACGGGATGCCGCAGGAACCCAGGTACTTCTGGGTGCGCTGGGCGATGGGCAGGGGAGCGTCGACGTCGCAGGGGTACATGTCCTGCTCGACGATGGCGAACACATCGATGCCGAGCTTCTCGATCTCGGCGAGCAACGGCGGCATCTCGGGGATACCGCGCGGCGGCTCGGTCATGGCGCCCAGCTTGACGGCCTCACCGAACGGTAGGTCCTCGGCTTCGACCTTGGCGCGCACCTCGGGGTCGACCTGCTTGAGGTGCAGGTAGCCGATGCGCTCCGGGGCCCGGCGGATGATCGCGATGTTGTCGCCGCCGCAGTAGGAGATGTGACCGGTGTCCAGGCACAGGTTGACGAACTCGCCGTCGGTCCCGTCGAGGAAGCGGTAGACGTTCTCCTCGGTATCGACGTGGCTGTCGGCGTGCGGGTGGTATTGCGCACGCACACCGTACTGTTCGAACATCGCCTTGCCCAGGTCGTTCATCCCCTGGGTCTTCTTGCGCCACTGCTCGGGCGTCAGGTTGCGGTCTTCGAGCACCGCACCGGTGGACGGATCCCGCCACATCTCGGGGATGACGACAACATGCTTGCCGCCGACGGCCGCGGTCAGCTTCGCGACATCCTCGATCTGCTTCCACACCGCCGACCAGGAATCATTCTGGTGTAGGTGCTCGAAAACCGTTCCGGCCGAGAGCTTCAGGTTGCGCGCGCCCAGCTCGTCGAGCAACTGCTGGGGGTCGGTGGGCAGGTAGCCGTACGGGCCGAGTTCGATCCACTGGTATCCGGAGGCCGCCACCTCGTCCAGGAAGCGGGTGTAGGGGGTCTGCTGCGGGTCATCGGGGAACCAGACGCCCCAGGAGTCGGGCGCGGACCCTACGAGAATTGTGCTCACTTTGTTTCCCTAGTTAGCGGTCGGACGGGTTGATCAGGGGACGCTGTACTTTCTTCCAGTCCGCGTACCGCTGGTAGGCGGACTGGGTGGACTCCAGCGAGGACACCTCGCTGACCGGCACGTCCCACCACGAGTGGCTGTCCGGGGCGAAGATCATCGGATCGGTTTCCACATAGATCACAGTGACCGTGTCGGCGGCTTTGGCGACTTTCATCGCGTCGGCGAACTCCGCGGCGGTGGCGACCTTGATGACATCGGCGCCCAGGCTGGCGGCGTTGGCGGCCAGGTCCACGGGAAGGTGCCCGCCGTCGAGCCGGCCGCCTTCACCGCGGTACTGGTAGGACGTACCGAAACGCTGCGAGCCGACGGACTCGGAAAGCCCACCGATGGAGGCGAATCCATGGTTCTGCACCAGCACCGGGATCACCTTGACGCCCTCTTGTACGGCGGTGACGATCTCGGTGGCCATCATCAGGTACGACCCGTCGCCGACCATGATGAACACGTCGCGGTCGGGGGCGCCCATCCGCACACCGATGCCGCCGGCGATCTCGTAACCCATGCAGGAGAAGCCGTATTCGACGTGGTAGCCCTTGCGGTCGCGGGTGCGCCACAACTTGTGCAGGTCACCGGGCATCGACCCGGCCGCGCACACCACGACGTCACGAGGATCGGACAGCGTGTTCACCAGACCGATGACCTGGTTCTGGTTCAGCTGCACCCCGTCGGTGGTGGCATACACACTCGAAACGGTGTCCTCCCATTCCGCGGCCAGTTCTGCGACCCGCGAACGGTAGTCAGCCGGCACCGCGTAGTCACCCAACGCAGTACCGAGGGCTTCCAGCGCCTCACGGGCATCAGAGACGACGCTGAGACCGCCCTGTTTCACCGAATCCAGCGATGCCACGTTGATGTTGACGAAGCGGACATCCGGGTTGTTGAAGGCGGTGCGCGACGCGGAGGTGAAATCGCTGTAGCGGGTGCCGATCCCGATCACCACGTCGGCGTCCGAGGCCAGTGCGTTGGCGGCGGTGGTGCCGGTGGAACCGATGGCACCCACCGACTGCGGATGGTCGTAGCGCAGCGAACCCTTGCCGGCCTGGCTCTCACCGACCGGGATGCCGGTCTGCTCGCAGAACGCCGCCAGGGCGTCGGTGGCGTCGGAGTAGATGACGCCGCCTCCGGCGACGATCAGCGGCTTGGCGGCAGTGCGGATGATCTCCGCGGCGCGGGCGATCACCGACCGCTCCGGGAGCGGGCGCGCGACATGCCAGGTGCGCTCGGCGAACAGCGACACGGGCCAGTCGTGGGCCTCGGCCTGCACGTCCTGCGGGATCGCGACCGTGGCGGTACCGGTCTCTACGGGATCGGTGAGCACCCGCATGGCGCCCAGCAGCGCGGCGGGCAACTGTTCGGGCCGCCACACCCGGTCGAAATAGCGTGACAACGGCTTGAACGCATCGTTGACCGTCACATCACCCGACGACGGCAGCTCCAGCTCCTGCAGCACCGGAGCGCTGACCCGGGTGGCGAAAGTGTCTGCCGGCAGGAGCAATACGGGCAACCGGTTGATGGTGGCCAGTGCGGCGCCGGTGAGCATGTTGGTGGAGCCCGGGCCGACGCTGGCGGTGACCGCCCAGGCCTGCAGCCGGTCCTTCTGCCGGGCGTAGGCCACCGCGGTGTGGACCATGGCCTGCTCGTTGCGGCCCAGCACGTACTTCAGGCCGGGCTCGCGCCCGGCATTCACGGCTTCGACTTCGTCCTGCAGCAGCGCCTGACCCAACCCCGCGACATTGCCGTGGCCGAAGATGCCGAAGCAGCCGGCGAAGAACTTGCTGCGCTGCCCGTCGCGTTCGACGTACTGGTTGGCCAGGAACCTGACCGTCGCCTGCGCGACGGTCAGGCGGACCGTCTCTTCGTCGTCGACGAGCTTGTCGATCGACTTGGGTGCGGTGGAAACCATGTGTCAGGCTCCTCGGGGGTTGTGAAGGGGCAGCCGCGGGTCGATGTCCTGGCCGTCCCAGGTGCCGCGCAGCCAGGTGTGCTCGGGGTCGTCGACGATCTTCCAGGCGCGCTCGTCGCCCGGTCCGGCCATGACGTTGAGGTAGTACATGTGGTACCCCGGGGCGGCCACCGACGGGCCGTGGTACCCGTGCGGCACCAGGACGACGTCGCCGGTACGCACCTCTTCGAGCACCTCGATGGGGCGGTCGGGGGTGCCGTACACCCGGTGATAGCCGAACCCGCGTGAATTGTCCGGTCCCGCAGCGATTTCGAAGTAGTAGATCTCTTCCAGAGCCGTTTGGGTCGGGGTGTTCTCGTCGTGCTTGTGGGCGGGGTAACTGGACCAGTTGCCACCCGGGGTGATCACCTCGCACGCGATCAACGAGTCGGCTTCGAAGGTGTCCGCGGTGCCGAAGTTGTGCACCTGACGGCTGCAGTTGCCCGCGCCGCGCAGTTCCAGGGACACGTCGGCGGCCGCCACCCGGCGGTTCGGGAACGAGCGTTTGGCCCGGGCCCCGCAGATGGCGAACCGGCCGTCACCGGAGAGCGTGTACTCCTGCTCGATACCCAGGTACACCATGTCGGACGGGCCGTCGAACACCGATGCGCGCGGTGACAATTCGAAGGTCGTCCCGTCGCAGGTGACCGAGCCGCCGCCGGCCAGCGGCAGGATCATCACCTCGGTGTCACCGGTGCGCAACTGCAGGTCCGCGCCGAGTTCGACGACCTGTAGCGAGGATTCGGTCCAGCCGGCCGATTCCGGCGTGACGTCGACGGTGTACGGCGACTGGGCACTACCGGAAGGGATGTAGAGCTTGCTGTGCATCGGGTCACCGCACCATCGCAACGGCGGTCGCCACCGCGGAGCTGACATCGTCGTCGGGGGGATACAGCAGCGTCCGGCCGACGATCAGCCCGCGCACCGACGGCAGCGCCAAGGCCTTCTCCCAGCTGGCGAACGCTTCGTCGGGGTCGGTCGGGTCGCCGCCGAGCAGCAGGGTCGGCAGCGTCGTGGCCTCCATCACCCGGTCCATCTCGTCGACCACGGGCAGCTTCATCCAGGTGTACGCCGAGGACGACCCGAGGCCCTGGCCGATGTGGATGGACTTGATGACGGCATCGGGGGACAGGTCGTTGCGGACCTTGCCCTCGATGCGGCTGGACATGAACGGCTCGACCATGGCGATGAGTCCGTGTGCGGTGAGTTCGTCGATCGCCTGGGCGCAGGCCGCCATGGTGGCCACCGTGCCAGGGTCGTCGAGATCGATGCGGCACAGCATCTTTCCGCCGTTCATGTGGGCGGCGGCCGTGGAAGCGGCGGTGGCGCCGGTCATCCGGTCGTCGAGCTCGAAGGACGAGCCGGCCAGCCCGCCGCGGTTGAAGGACGAGAACACCACCTTGTCGTCGAGCGCCCCGAGCAGCACCAGGTCGTCGAGAATGTCCGAGGTGGCCAGCACGCCGTCGACACCGGGATCGGCCAGCGCCGCGCGCAGCCGGTCCAGCAGATCGGTGCGGCTGTTCATCGCGGTGGGCCGCGAGCCGACGGCCAGCGCGCCGCGGGCGGGGTGATCGGCGGCCACGATCATCAGCCGGCCGTTGCCCCGGGTGGCCGGGCGGGTGGTGCGGTTGTCCCAGGCGCGGGCGACGGCGCCCGGGTCGGAGGCGCGCAGATCGGTGATCTGCGCGTAGTCACGACATAGGGCTTGGCTAGACATTGACGGCCTCCACTGCGGTCTGTTCGGCGAGGGCCGCCACCTCGGCGGCTGTGGGCATAGCGGTCGAGCATTCGAGCCGCGAGGCGACAATGGCGCCGGCGGCGTTGGCGTACCGAAGGGTCTTCTCCAACGACCAGTTGTTCAACAGGCCGTGAACGAGGCTGCCGCCGAAGGCGTCTCCGGCGCCCAGCCCGTTCACCACGTCGACCTCGTTGGGTGCGACGGTGACCGAGCTGTGCCGGGTCTTGCCCAGCACGCCGCGCGGTCCCTGCTTGACGATGGCCAGTTCCACCCCGAGGTCCAGCAGCGCCTCGGCGGCCTTGTGCGGGTTGGATTCGCCCACGGCGATCTCGCATTCTTCCCGGTTGCCGACGGCGACGGTGACCTGGGTCAGTGCACGCTGCACCTGCTCGGTGGCGGCGGCCGGCGAGTCCCAGAACATGGGCCGGTAGTCGAGGTCCAGCACGGTCAGGGGAGCCCGCTCCCTCGCCGACCATGCTGCGAAATGCGCGGCGCGACTGGGCTCTTCGGACAACCCGGTGACGGTCGACCAGTACAGCCGGGCGTTGCGGATGGCGTCCAGATCGAGTTCGTCGGCGGTGATCTGCAGATCCGGTGCCGACGGCTTGCGGTAGAAGTACAGCGGAAAATGGTCCGGGGGGAAGATCTCACAGAACGTCACCGGCGTCGGGTACTCGCCATGGGTGGTGACGAAGCGGTTGTCCACTCCGAGGCGGGCCAGCTCGGCGCGGACGAAGCGGCCGAAGGGGTCATCGCCGGCGCCCGAGATCAGGGCAGCGCGGTTGCCCAGGCGAGCCGCCGCCACGGCGACGTTCGCTGCGCTGCCACCAAGGAACTTGCCGAAGGATTCCACGTCTTCGAGGCCGACGCCGATCTGCAGGGGGTACACGTCGACGCCGCTGCGCCCGATGGCAAGGACATCAAAGGGTTCGGCAAGGCTCACAATCGACTCCGAATCGGTAGTGCGTGTTGTTTGTTCACATGTGCGGGGTGAAGCGGGGGCCACTCAGGGCCCGGCCCGGGCCGAGCATCTCCTCGGTCGAGTCGAGGAGAGCAGCCAGCCCGGTGTTGATGTCGACTGTGCTCCCGATCACCCGGCTGTGTCAAGACTTTGTTCGGACATTCTTACTTTCGGTCATATCGCGGTAGTCTGTCTCACACTGCCAGCGAACTGCTGATGCCGGCGACCAAGGATCGGAGCAAGGGTGACCACGACGTTGTCCGTCGAACTCGACCGTTCGAGCCCTGTGCCGCTGTACTTCCAGGTAGCTCAGGTCTTCGAGAAGGCCATCCTGGATGGACAACTCAAACCCGGGGACCGGTTCGAGAACGAGCTGGCGCTGGCCTCGCGTCTCAATCTTTCTCGCCCCACGACGCGGCGGGCAATTCAGGAGCTCGTGGACAAAGGTCTGCTGGTGCGCAAACGAGGTGTCGGGACCCAGGTGGTCCAGACTCCGGTGCACCGGCCGGTGGAGCTGACGAGCTTGTTCGACGACCTGGCCAGGGCGGGCCAGGAGCCCGCCACACGGGTGCTCGAGTACCGGGTGGGCCCGGTGTCGGAAGAGATTGCCGCACACCTGAACCTGGCGCCCGACGCCGAGGTCGTGACGATGCGCCGACTGCGAAGCTCGGGTGGACAACCGCTGGCCCTGATGACCAATCACCTGCCCGCGGCGTTGGCTCCGGATCAGGACGAACTCGAAAAGGCGGGCCTGTACCAGGCCCTTCGTTCGCGGGGCGTGCACATCCGGCTGGCCCGCCAGCGGATCGGGGCCAAGGCCGCCGATCGTGACGAGGCGAGGCTGCTCGACGAGAAGCCCAAGGCGCCGCTGCTGGTGATGACCCGTACGGCGTTCGACGACTCCGGTCGGATAGTCGAGTACGGCAGCCACGTGTACCGGGCGTCGCGTTACTACTTCGACACCACCCTCGTCGACCGCTGAGCCCGGGGTCTCGTGGTCCGTGGTGCCCCGGTGGTACCGCGCACCACCAGGGTGGGCTCTGACACGTCGTCGGTGCTCGTGGTGGCGGTCTGTTCCAGCATCGCGACCGCTGAGCGCACCGCATGCCGGGCCAGGGTCGGGGCGTCCTGGTGCACCGTGGTCAAGTCGATACGGGGATTGTCCGACAGCCGCGAGTCATCGAAGCCGATGAGCGAGAGCTGTTCGGGGACGGCCACTCCCGAGCGGGTGAAGACGTCGAGCAGGCCGAGTGCGCACCGGTCGTTGCCGGCGAGCACCGCGGTGGGCAGCTCGCCGGCGGCCAGCAACTTCCGTGCTGCGGCGGCACCGGCCTCCTCGTTGTGGGCGCCGGGGATGACGCGGGTGTGGTCGGCCAATCCGTGAGCTCGCATCGCCGCCCGGTAGGCGCGGCGCCGGTCCGCCGAGCCCGGGTCGGTACCGCCGTCGACATGCCAGATGGCCCGGTGTCCGAGTTCGACCAGGTAGTCGACCGCCTGCCGGATTCCGGTGGCGTCGTCGGTACGCACGGTGGCCAAACCGGGGTGCCCGCCGTCGTGGGGGAGGCGCCGGCCGACCACCACCACCGGTACCCGCTGTGACAACGTCCGCAGGTAGTCGACACCGGAGTTCGGGCCGAGCAGGATCAGTGCACCGCAGCGGTGGCTGATCAGCGCGTTGATCGGGACCGATTCCTCGCGGTCGGCGAGGTTGGCCGACAGCAGCACCTCGTAACCGAGGGCTTCGGCGGCCGGGTAGATGCCGGTGACCAGTTCGGCTTCGAACAGTTGCCGGACGTCGACCAGCACACCGAGGGTGCGGCTGCGGCCTCTGGCCAGGAGCCGGGCGGCCGAATCCGGCCGGTAGCCAAGCTCTTCGGCGGCGGCCAGCACCCTCAGCCGGGTGTCGTCACTGGCGCCGGGCTTACCGTCGAGCACAAACGACACCAATGTCCTGGACACTCCGGCCCGCGCGGCGACATCCGCCATGGTCGGAGGTCGCCCGGTACGCCGGTTGGCGGCTGCCTGGGCCACTGCGCCCCTTCCCTGACGGTTGACACCACACATTGCTGCACTCATCGTAGACCTAACGCGCGTTAGATCCACCGAGATCTCACATTTCCGCGAACGGGATATCGCCTGCCCGCCGGAGTGTTCGAGGCTGCGCTGACGCCCGGATCCGGCCCGGAAATCGGCCGTGGGCGCAGACTCGATTGCCGATACGCCGCGCTGGGCGCCGTGGTGATCAGGCGCCTGTCGGGGTGCGTGAGAACCTTTGCTTATGGACGCAGTGGTGTTGGGTTCGCCTGTGTAGCAATCGAAGTGAGGAGTGGGCACGCGGCGCCCCCTTTGCCCGCCCGGGGTGGTTCGCCAGGTCCTGAGGCCCCCGTATTTGACTTGCAGTCCTAATGTCAGAACAAAGTCTTGACTTCTGCTTGTGATGCGTATTACATCTTCAGTTAGTGCGTGATCTACGACCGGCCGGCCCGGCCGCGTCGAGCGTCATCAACGAGGAGAATCCATGAAGTTGCAGGAAGGCCCGCAGCGCCGCTGGGTCAAGTTCGCAGGTGTCGCGGCCACTGTGACCCTGTTGGCCGCTTGCTCGAGCACCGGCGGCAAGCCGGAGGAGGCCGGCGGCGACGGTGCCGGTGGCGGCTCGGTGGACACCCCGCGCGTCACCATCGCGATGATCACGCACGAGGTTCCCGGCGACTCGTTCTGGGACCTGGTGCGCAAGGGCGCCGAGACGGCTGCCCAGAAGGACAACGTCGAACTGCGCTACTCCAACGATCCCGAGGCACCCAACCAGGCGAACCTGGTGCAGACGGCGATCGACAGCGGTGTCGCCGGTATCGCCGTCACCTTGGCCAAGCCGGAGGCCATGCAGCCCGCCATCAAGGCCGCGGTGGCGAAGAACATCCCGGTGGTGGCCTTCAATTCCGGCCTGGACTCGTGGTCGGCGATGGGCGTCAAGGAGTACTTCGGTCAGGATGAGTTCATCGCCGGTCAGGAAGCGGGCAAACGACTGGCCTCCGAAGGCGCCACCAAGGCCATCTGCGTCATCCAGGAACAGGGCCACGTCGGCCTCGAGGGCCGTTGCGCCGGTGTGAAGAACACCTTCCCGGCCACCGAGGTCCTCAACGTCAATGGCAAGGACATGCCGTCGGTGGAATCGACCATCACCGCCAAGCTGCAACAGGATCCGGCCATCAACGCGGTGTTGACCCTCGGCGCTCCCTTCGCGCTGACCGCCGTGCAGTCGGTGAAGAACGCCGGTAGCTCGGCCAAGGTCTCCACGTTCGACACCAACTCGGCCCTGGTCGACGCGATCAACGCCGGTGACGTGCAGTGGGCCGTGGACCAGCAGCCGTACCTGCAGGGCTACCTGGCCGTCGACTCGCTGTGGCTCTACCTCAACAACGGCAACGTGATCGGTGGAAACCAGGCGACGCTGACCGGCCCGTCGTTCATCGACAAGTCGAACATCGAAGCCGTCGCCGAGTATGCAAAGAACGGAACCCGATAATGACCACCCAGGCTGACCTCGACCTCGGCTCCCACAAGGTCGTCCACGACGAACGCGTCAAAGAACAGAACCGGTTGCAGCGGTTGCTGATTCGTCCGGAAATGGGTGCCCTCGTCGGCGCGGTGGGCATCTTCATCTTCTTCGCGATCGTCGCGGCGCCGTTCCGGACGCCGGAGGCGCTGGCCACGGTGCTCTACGCCAGCTCCACCATCGGCATCATGGCGGTGGGTGTCGGCCTACTGATGATCGGCGGGGAATTCGACCTGTCCGCCGGCGTCGCGGTGACCACGAGTTCCCTTGCGGCATCGATGCTTGCGTTCAACCTGCACCTCAACCTGTGGGTGGGTGCACTGCTGGCCCTGGTGGTGTCGCTGGCAATCGGTTTCTTCAACGGCTACATGGTGATGAAGACCAAGATCCCGTCGTTCCTGATCACCCTGAGCTCGTTCCTGATGCTCACCGGTATCAATCTGGCCGTCACCAAACTGATCGCCGGACAGGTCGCCACCCCCAGTGTGTCCGACATGGCCGGTTTCGAATCCGGGCGAACGGTGTTCGCGTCCTCGATCACCATCGGCAGTGTGTCGATCCGGGTCACGGTGCTGTGGTGGATCCTGTTCGCCGTCATCGCCACCTATGTACTGTTCAAGACCCGCGTCGGTAACTGGATCTTCGCCGTCGGTGGCAACCAGGACAGTGCGCGCGCCGTCGGTGTGCCGGTGAACAAGGTCAAGATCGGCCTGTTCATGCTCGTCGGGTTCTGCGCGTGGTTCGTCGGCATGCATCTGCTGTTCGCGTTCAACACGATCCAGTCGGGCCAGGGCATCGGCAACGAGTTCCTCTACATCATCGCCGCGGTGATCGGTGGCTGCCTCTTGACCGGTGGCTACGGCACGGCGATCGGAACTCTGATCGGCGCGTTCATCTTCGGCATGACCAACCAGGGCATCGTCTACGCGGGCTGGAACCCGGACTGGTTCAAGTTCTTCCTCGGCGGCATGCTGCTGTTTGCGGTGATCGCCAACAATGCCTTCCGCAACTACGCGGCGAAGCGATAGGGGATCGACCATGAGTACTGCTGCAGAAGCTCCGATCGACTCGTCGCCGTCGGACGGGTTCACCCCGCTGGTCGAGTTGAGGAACGTCGGCAAGAGCTACGGCAACATCATCGCCCTCAAGGACATCAACCTGCGGGTGGGTGCCGGACAGGTGACCGGCGTGCTGGGGGACAACGGCGCCGGCAAGTCCACGCTGATCAAGATCATCGCCGGATTGCACAAGCCGACCGAGGGCGAGCTGCTGGTCGACGGGGAGCCCACCACGTTCGACTCGCCCAAGGACGCGCTCAACAAGGGCATTGCCACGGTGTACCAGGATCTCGCGGTGGTGTCCCTGATGCCGGTGTGGCGGAATTTCTTCCTCGGACAGGAGTTGCGGAAGAAGGGGTTCCCGCGGTCGCTCGACACCAACGGAATGCGGGCCACCACGATCTCCGAATTACAGAAGATGGGTATCGACCTGCCCGACGTCGATGCTCCGATCGGTTCGCTGTCAGGTGGTCAACGTCAGTGTGTCGCGATCGCCCGGGCAATCTTCTTCGGTGCGCGGGTGCTGATCCTCGACGAGCCCACCGCTGCGCTGGGGGTCAAGCAGTCCGGGATGGTGCTGCGCTACATCACCGCAGCCAAGGAGCAGGGTTTCGGCGTGATCTTCATCACCCACAACCCGCATCACGCGCACATGGTCGGTGATCATTTTGTGCTCCTCAACCGCGGCCGGCAAAAGCTTGATTGCACCTATGACGAGATCACGCTCGAACACCTCACCCAAGAGATGGCTGGTGGCAACGAATTGGAGGCCCTGACACACGAACTCGGCCGCCGCTGACGCGCGGTCGGTCAGGTCACTTTCACGGCGGCGCCGGAAGTGCGTTCGGCTCATACAGATTGCGGGCCAGCACTCCCGGCGCCGCCGCATGTGTCCCACTCTTGGGAAGCGCTTGCTCTTTTCTCAGGAAATTCATGTCCTAGCTGGCCTATTCCGCACGGTTTGTTTGCCCCGTTTGCGGGTAATCTCCGATGCATGGTCACAGTCGTCAATGTGGACGCGGGGCCGACCACCGTCGCCAGGCGAGTAGAGGTCGCCGCTTCCGCAGCCGAGATCTTCGCGTTCATCGCGAATCCGCGCCAACTGCACAAGTTGGATGTCAGCGGAACGATGCGCGAAGTTCCCGTGCTCGGGCCGGATCGGCTCTCGGTGGGCGACAGTTTCACCGTCGGCGTGCAGAAGGCGGGTATCCCGTATCAGGCGACGTCCACCGTCACGTCCCTGGAAGATGACAGGTTCATCGAGTGGGAAGATGCCTACGGCCGCAAGTGGCGGTGGGAACTCGCGGAGACGTCGGCAGGTACCACCGAGGTCACCGAGTCCATGGATTTCGGTGCGGCCGTCACCCCTTTGTTCGATCAGATGACCGGCGACAACGACAACCACGCCACGGCCATCACCCAGAGCTTGCACCAACTCGCGTCGCGGTTCGCGCATCATCGCGGGCCGAATGCCATCCGCCCCGAGGTCTGCTACGCGCGCTGGAGTAGCCCCAACCTGAAGGCGGCAAGTTAGCCAACACACCAGAGAAGCGGGCGCTGCGGCGCCCGCTTCTCGGTTTTTTCAGTGTTGGCGTTACAGCGTGAAGGCCGCCCGGAATGCCTCCAGGGCGACGACGCTGTCGCCGGCGGCGAACGCCTCCAGGCCTACCGGTCCGCGATATCCGCTGCTGTCGAGTGCCTGTGCCACCGCACGGTAGTTGATCTCGCCGGTGCCCGGTTCGCACCGCCCGGGCACGTCCGCCACCTGGATCTCGCCGATCGCCGCACCCGCACGGCGCACGAGCTCGATCAGATTCCCCTCGCCGATCTGAGCGTGGTACAGGTCCAGCATCATCTTGACGTTCGGGTGCCCGACGGACTCCACCAGGGCGAGGGTGTCCTTGGCTCGGGCCAGGGGCACGCCGGGATGATCGACGATGGTGTTCAGGTTCTCGATGCAGAAGGTGACACCGGCGTCGGCGCCCAACTCGCCCAGCTCGGCCAGGCCGCGCTGCGCCGAGAACCACATCTGCCCGTCGGCGCGGTACTTCGGCCGGGCGGCCTGCCCGTCGACCAGCTCGCCGGGATGAACCACCAATCGTGGAACGCCAAGGACCGCAGCCGCTTTGACGGCCTCCTGCGCGGTGCGCACCACCTCGTCGGCGCCGTCTGGATCGTGGAGGTCGCCGTGAAGGTAGCCCGTCATCGAGGAAAACCGGGCCCCTGTCGCGGCCAACGCGTCGAGGTCCTTATCGTGGAAGCTCCAGAGTTCGACGCTGAAACCCAGATCATGGATGCGACGCACCCGCTCGAGAAGGGGCAGGTCGGTGAAGACCATCTCGGCGCAGACGGCCAATTCGAACGGGCTCATGCCTGCACCGCCGCGGCCAGAGTGACGGGGGCGCCGGTGCGCACGGATTCCGCTGCGGCCAAAGCGATTTCCAGCGCCACACGGGCATCGTGTCCGGTAACCGAGGCGGCCGCGCCGGTGCGGATGCTCTGCACCAGGTGTGCGAACTGGGCGACGTAGGCGTCGGCGAACAACTCGGTGTTCTGCCTGCCGGCCTGCTCGGGAGCCCGGCCGGCCAGCACCACGCCACCGGAGCCGAACACCTCGCCGCGCACGTCGTAGCCGTAGACAGCCTGGAAGCTGGCCTCGGCGACACCGAAAGCCCCGTTGTCGAAGCGCAATTGGACCACCGAGGTATCCAGGAACCCGGCCTCGGCGAGCTGCGGGTGGATCAGCGCGGCTGCCTGGGCGTAGACCTCGGTGACGCGGGACACGGGATTGAGCCAGCACAACGTGTCGAAATCGTGGATCAGTGTTTCGTTGAAGATGGTCCACGGTTTGACGCGCGCGGCCACCTCCGCGGAGATGCCCGGGTCGCGGGTCAGTGACCGCAGCAGCTGCGGGGTGCCGATCGATCCGGTGACGACGGCCTGGTGTGCGGCCGCGAAGTCGGCGGCGAAGCGGCGGTTGAAACCGACCTGCAGAATCACTCCGGCGGCCTCGGCCGCCGCGATGGCGCGGTCGGCATCGTCGAGGGTCAGCGCCATCGGTTTCTCGCAGAACACATGCTTGCCGGCCTGTGCGGCCGCCACCACGAGATCGGTGTGGGTGGTCGCGGGGGAGCTGATGGCCACCACCTCGACGTCCGCGTCGTCGATCAGCTCAAGCGGGTCGGCGTAGGCGCGTGGGGCGCCGATCGCTTGCGCTGCTTCGAGATTCGGGTCGGCGACCGCCACCAGAGTGGCCTCGGGAACCCGGTGGGCCAGTGATTCGGCGTGGAAGCGGCCGATCCAGCCGGTGCCGATGAGGCCGAAACGAAGGGACATGTTCTCTCCGAGTAACTAGAACGTTCTAGGGCATAGTAAGTAAAGCCGCGGCGCAGGGGTTCGTCAAGAAGTGAGCTAGAACGTTCTAGAATGCCGGTATGCAAGCCCGCCCCACCCTGGCCGACGTGGCCGAACGCGCCGGGGTTTCGCGTGCCCTGGTCTCGATCGTCATGCGTGATGCCCCTGGGGCCAGTGACGCCACCCGCGCCCGGGTGAGGCAGGCCGCCGAGGAGATCGGTTACCGGCCGGATCCGCGGGCCCGGTTGCTGCGCGCCCAGCGCACCCGACTGCTCGGCGTGGTGTTCACCGCCGGCCAGGAGTTTCACGCGGGCCTGGTCGACGGGGTGTACCGGGCCGCCGAACAGCACGGCTATGACGTCGTACTGAGCTGTGTGACACCGCATCACAGTGAACGACAGGCGGTCCACACCCTGTTGGACTACCGCTGCGAGGCGCTGATCCTGATCGGTAGTGCGCTGCCGGTACGTGAACTCGGGCAACTCGATACGGGCCTACCCGTGGTGGTGATCGCGCGCAAGCTCCGAGGCGTCGATGCGGTCCGCAGCGACGACGCCTACGGAGCGGCGCTGGCCGTCACCCATCTCCGAGAGCTCGGGCATCGCGCGATCACACATCTCAGTGGCGGGCGGGCGCCCGGCGCCGCCGAACGCCGCAACGGGTTCCGCAAGACCGGTGCCGCCGCGCAGGTCCACACCAGCATCGTCGAGGGCGGGCTCACCGAACGAGACGGTGCCGCGGCCGCGGTCGAGTTGTTGAAGTCGGCGCTGCCCACCGCGCTGTTCGCCTTCAACGACCGCTGTGCCCTCGGTGCCGTCGACGTGTTGATCCGGGCCGGCGTGCGGGTACCGGAGGAGGTGTCCGTCGTGGGGTTCGACGACAGTCCGCTGGCCGGCTTGGCGCATGTCGACCTGACCACCGTCGGTCAGGACGCGGCCGGTCTGGCCGCACAGGCGGTGTCGAGGGCCGTCGCGCGCATCGATGCACCGGAGACTGCCGTCGCCGATACGGTGTGCCAGCCGCGGCTGGTGGTCAGGGGATCCACGGCCGCACCACGACGGTGAAACTCCGCAGGTCAAAACTCAGCGCGGCTCCAGGCCGGCGGCCCGGTACGCGTCGTCGATCAGCGCCATGTTGGCCACGGCATCGGCCGAATCGATCGGCAGCTCGGCACCCTGCTGCACGTGTGCGGCGAACGCCTCCAGCTGATAGGTGTACGACGGGCGAGTGCCCAGCCGTTCGACGCGCATGCCCTCAGAGGTGGTCAGCGTCAACCGGTCATCGCTGTAGGACTGGATGAAGTTGTGCACCAACGCACTTCCCGCAGTGCCGTCGATCCGCAGCGTGAAGCGGTAGGCATCCGACACCATCGTGTGGCTGGCGCTGCCGGTCACCCCGTCCGGGAATCGCAGCTCGACATCGCAGCTGGCGTCCACGCCCGGGGTGCGCTGCACCGCGGATGCGCGCGTCACCTCCGGAGCGCCACCGGCCAGCGCGCCGACCCGGCGCATGATGTGCAGGCCGTAGCAGCCCAGGTCCATCAGCGCACCACCGGCCAGTTCCAGCGACCACCGCGGATCACCCGCCGACGGTTCCGGCATGGTCATCAGCACCTCGACATGGCGCAGCTGTCCCAGCGTGCCGTCACCGGCCAACTCGAAGGCCCGCCGCACCACGGGATGGAACAGGTAGTGGAAACCCTCCATCACCGTCACGCCGGCCGCATCGGCGGCGGCAGCCACCTCGGCCGCTTCGATCCTGTTGCGCGCGTAGGGCTTTTCTGTGAGCACCGGCTTCCCCGCGGTGACGGCCGCGAGGTTCCACGGCGCGTGCAGCGCGTTGGCCAGCGGGTTGTAGATCACGTCGACTTCAGGGTCGGAGATCACCTCGGCGTAGGAGCCGAGCACCCGCTCGACGCCGTACTTGTCGGCGAAGACCTCCGCGCGGTCGCGGTCGCGCGCCGCCACCGCGACGAGCCGGTGCCCGAGATCAGCAGCGGGGCCGACGATGGCGTTCTCGGCGATGCGGGATGCACCGAGGACTCCGATCCGCAAGGTCATCCCGAGATGCCCTGCAGGAAACGCACACTCGTCACGACGTCGGCCAGTGCGCCGGCACCGTCAGACGCTTCCCGCAGGATGTTGTCCTGTTCCATGACATACCAGCCGGTGTAACCGCCGTCTTCGAGCGTCTTGACGATGCCGGCGATGTCGACGTCACCAGCGCCCAGGGGAACGTACATGCCGGCGGCGACGGCCTGGGTGTAGGTGAGCTCACCTTGTTGCACCTTGCGGGCCAGTGCGGCGTCGACGTCTTTGAGGTGAGCATGTTCGATGCGGTCGGGCACCTGCTGCGTCAGCGCCAGCGGATCGGTGCCGCCGATCAGAAGATGCCCGGTGTCCAGACACAGCGGGATCGACGACCCGGCCAGCACCCGGTCGACGTCGGCGCGGGTTTCCACCATGGTCCCGACATGGGGGTGCAGCACCGCCTTCACGCCGCGGGCGGCGGCGAGCCCGGCCAGCCGGTCGAGGTTGGCCAACAACGTGGCCCATTGCGAGTCGTCCAGAACCGGACGGTCGTCGTAACCGTCGGCCCCCGTCGAGGCGGCCAGCACCACCACATCGGCGTGCGCGGCCACCAGCGACTCCAGCGGCCCGGCCAGATCGCCGGCCGGGTCGTGGCCGGCGTCGTGCAGCAGCACCGGGACGAACCCACCCACGCAGGACAGGCCGAAGCCGTCGAGGAACGCCGTCAGTTCACCGGTGTCCGACGGCAGGAACCCGTCTGGCCCCAGTTCCGTGGCGGTCAGCCCGGCCTGGCGCATCTCCGTCATCACCCGGTCACGGTCCAGCTGGTACCCCCAGCCGGGAACTTCGCACACGCCCCAGGAGATCGGCGCACCTGCGATCTTCACTTGCGAACCTCCTCGATACGCACCGGCGCACCCCGGCGCAGCGACTCGGTGGCGGCTTCGGCGATCCACGCCACCTCGACGGCATCAGCAACCGTCGCACCCCGGATCGGGCCGCCGTTGACCACCTGGACGAACCCGCTCAGCTCGGTGCGGAATGCCTCGGTGAAGCGGTCCATGAAGAAGTGGTGTGGCTGGCCGGTGGGGAAATCGATTGCCGGGTCGGTGTTCTGAACGGGCACACCCTGATCCCAGCCGGCGACCACGGTGTCGTCGAACCCGTGTACCTCGAGGCGGCAGTCATACCCACGGCCGTTGTACCGGGCGGCCGACACCACACCGAGCGCACCCCCATCGAAGCGGACGACGATCGCGGCGGTGTCGACGTCGCCGTATTCGGTGAACAGAGGGTCGCCCTGGACGCTTCCGGTGGCGTACACCTCGACGGCCTCCTGACCGGTGATCCAGCGCAGCACGTCGAAATCGTGCACCGCACAGTCCCGGAAGATGCCACCGGATCCCTTGATGTAGTCCATCGCCGGGGGAGCGGGATCCATGGTGGTGCTGCGGACGGTGTGCAGTGTGCCGAGTGCGCCGCTGTCCACCTTGACCTTGGCCGCCGCGAACGCGGCATCGAAGCGGCGCTGGTAGCCGATCTGCACCGGTACGCCGGAGCGGGCGATCACCTCCGCCACGCGGGCGCTGTCGGCGGCGGTGGAGGCGACCGGCTTCTCGCAGAACGTCGGCAGGCCGCGTTCCACGGCGGCCAGCGTCAACTCGGCGTGCGCGGGGGTGGCCGCGGCCACCACCACGCCGTCGATGCCCGAGGACAACAGCGCCTCCACCGACTCCACCGGCCGGGCGCCGTACTTGTCGGCCACCTGCTTGACGATCTCGGTGCGCTCGTCGGTGATGACGAGCTCGTCTACCTCAGGCAGTCCGGTCAGGGTCTCGGTGTGGAAGGCCCCGATGCGGCCGAGGCCGATGAGTCCGAGGGTGGTCATGGGATTCTCCGTTCATTGTGCGCACGAAGGGCGGCGTCGAGTTGGTCGAGGGTGGATTGGTGTGCCAGCGCGTCGAGTACGACGTCGACTTGGCTGGGCGGGGCAAGGCTGCCGAGGGGTTGGTCGCGGTCGAGGTTGGTGGGAAAGGCGTAGCCCTCGGCGGTGGCGACCACGGTGTTGAGGACGTCGCGGCCCGCGGCGTGCATGGTCAGCAGCGCCGGATACACCGCTCGCACCATGGCGGTGCGGTCCAGCGATTCCATGGCGCGGCCGAATGGCGAGGACACCTGCAGCAGATTTGCCATCCGCTTGATGTCACTCGACTTGTTCTGTCCCGCACCGTGGTACAGCGCGGGGTTGAAGAACACCGCGTCGCCCTTGGACAGCGGCGTCTGCACGTGGTGCGCCGCGAAGAAGTCGATGAATTCCGGGCGGTAGAACGCGATGTACCCGGCCGCGAACTGGTGAGAGTACGGAAGCAGCATGGTGGGTCCGCTCTCCACCGGCATATCGTTGTGCGCCACCGCGCCCTGCAGCGTCAGCGCCGGTGACAACCGGTGCAGGTGAGCGGGATAGGCCGCGAGCTGGTCGGCGTTGACGAAGCCGAGGTGGTAGTCGCGGTGCGGAACCTGCGCAGCGCCACCGGGATTGACGACATTCACCTGCGAGGTCACCTGGTAGCGCGGCCCCAGCCAGGCCTGGCAGATCAGGGCGAGCGCGTCGTTGGCGTAGTAGTCGGCGAACACCTCCGGCGATTGCAGCGCGAGCTTCTGCGCGGCATTCCACACCCGATCGTTGGCGCCGGGCTTGCCGAAGTGGTCACCGGCGGCGGTCCCCTCGGCGCGCTGGCGGGCGATCAACTGCTCGAAGGCGGCGCTGGCGCGGTCGATGACGCCGGTGTCGAAGGCGTTCTCGAAGATCACCACGCCGGGCCCGTCGGTGAGCGCGCGGACCAGCTCGGACTGCAATACCCGACGATCGGCGTCAGCGAACGACCCGGCGCGGTAGACGAGCACGTTGCCGCGGACGTCGTACGCGTGCGGGTAGTCGCCGAGATCGGTGGTGCGAAGCACTTGGGCACGGAAGTCGTCGAGGCTGCAGTCGGCGTCCTCGATCCACGCACCGGTGCGGACGGGGGTGTGCATGACGAGAAGTCTTGCTGTGCGATGGGACACAATCAACACCAAGAACCCATCAAAAAACCCTCAGCGCTTAGAGTGATTTCGGCGCGCTGGTAACCGCTGAGCGGTTACCAGCGCGCCCAAATCCCACAGAGGAGCAAGTGATGGCGCACCGGTACAAGGTTCGCGAGATCGCGCAGCAGTGCGGGCTCAGCGAGGCCACCGTCGACCGGGTGCTCAACGACCGGCCCGGGGTCCGGGAGAACACCCGCGCCGAGGTGCAGCAGGCGATCGCCGATCTGGACAAACAGCGGGCACAGCTGCGGCTGAACGGCCGGCGCTTCCTGATCGACGTGGTGATGCAGACGCCCACCCGGTTCTCCGATGCGTTCCGCGCCGCGGTGGAGGCCGAACTGCCGTCTTTCGCGCCGGCGATGCTGCGGGCCCGCTTCCATCTGTGGGAGAGCGGCGCGACGGCAGCCACCGTGGATCAGCTGGCCCGGCTCCGGGGCAGCCATGGCGTCATCCTCAAGGCGCCCGACGAACCGGAGGTCGCCGAGGCGGTCGATCAACTGGTCGCCGCCGGCACCCCGGTGGTGACCTATACAACCGATGTGCCGGGCAGCTCGCGATGCGGTTACGTCGGTATCGACAACCACGCCGCGGGCGTCACGGCGGCGTACCTGATCAGGCAGTGGTTGGGTACCGCGGGTGGCTCGGTCCTCATCACCCTGTCCCGGAACGTCTTCCGCGGGGAAGGGGAGCGCGAGGTCGGGTTCCGTTCCGGCCTGCGGGGTGCCGGCCTGGAAGTCGTGGACGTCACCGACAGTGACGGTATCGACGCCACCAACGAACGCTTGGTGCTCGAGGCGCTGCACCGGCATCCGGGTATCGAGGCGGTGTACTCGGTGGGCGGCGGCAACACCGCGACCGTCGCGGCGTTCGAGAAGATGGGCCGCGCCTGCAAGGTGTTCGTGGCCCACGATCTGGACGCCGACAACCGACGCTTGTTGCGGGAAGGGCGCATTTCGGTGGTCCTGCACAACGACCTGCGCGCCGACGCGCGCTTGGCGTTACGGGCCATCCTCTCGGAGCGGGGCGCGCTGCCCACCGAACCGGTGCGGGCGGTACCGGTTCAAATCGTGACTCCCTATAACGTTCCGGGCTGATACTGTAACGCTGAGCAGTCGCTCAGCATCGAATTGGAACAAGTTACTGACGCGTACGCTGCCGTTCTTAGATTTTCGGCGCCAGCAACAGTGACGAAAACCACAATTTTGTCTCAGTTCGTTCGGCCACAGTGTCGTGAACTGGGCAGACGGTGGCGCTGCAGCGGCGTGTCGAGTGGCCCCGCCGTGAAGCGTTGCCTAAGGAAAGTGCAATAATCGGTACTACGAGTGACATCAAACTCTGATGGGTGAAAACCCGACGGTGCGTTCCTTCGGACAGCGCCGGGGTACGCCCTATCAGGAGTCGCAGCAGTACTCACATTTTGTTCACCGGCGAAAGGCGAAAGACGTGGGTCCGACCGACAACGGAACCAAGTCGCACCCTCGGGAAAAACTGGAGAAGGTGGTCATCCGCTTCGCGGGTGACTCCGGCGACGGTATGCAGCTCACGGGCGACCGTTTCACTTCCGAGGCCGCGCTCTTCGGCAACGACCTGGCTACTCAGCCCAACTATCCGGCTGAGATCCGGGCGCCACAGGGCACGCTGCCGGGTGTCTCGTCGTTCCAGATCCAGATCGCCGATTACGACATCCTGACCGCCGGCGACCGGCCCGATGTTCTTGTCGCCATGAACCCGGCGGCGCTGAAGGCCAACATCGGCGACCTGCCGCGCGGCGGCCTGGTGATCGCCAACTCCGACGAGTTCACCAAGCGCAACCTCGCCAAGGTCGGCTACGACGCCAACCCGCTGGAGAACGACGAACTCTCCGACTACAACGTCCAGGCCGTCGCGATGACGTCGTTGACCTTGGGCGCTGTCGAGGCCATCGGCGCCTCCAAGAAGGACGGCCAGCGCGCCAAGAACATGTTCGCGCTCGGGTTGCTGTCCTGGATGTACGGCAGGCCCATCGAGACCAGCGAGACCTTCATCCGGGAGAAGTTCGCCCGCAAGCCCGATGTCGCCGAAGCCAACGTGCTGGCGCTCAAGGCCGGCTGGAACTACGGCGAGACCACCGAGGCCTTCGCCACCACCTATGAGGTGTCCCCGGCCAAGCTCAAGTCGGGTGAGTACCGCCAGATCTCCGGCAACACCGCGCTGGCCTACGGTCTGGTGGCCGCCGGGCACCTGGCCGACCTGCAGGTGATGCTGGGCAGCTATCCGATCACCCCGGCGTCGGACATCCTGCACGAGCTGTCCAAGCACAAGAACTTCAACGTCCTGACCTTCCAGGCCGAGGACGAGATCGCCGGCATCGGATCGGCCATCGGCGCGTCCTACGGCGGCGCACTGGGTGTCACCACCACCTCCGGCCCCGGCATCTCGCTGAAGTCCGAGGCCATCGGCCTGGCGGTGATGACCGAGCTGCCGCTGGTGATCATCGACGTCCAGCGCGGCGGCCCGTCCACCGGTCTGCCCACCAAGACCGAACAGGCCGACCTGCTGCAGGCCATGTTCGGCCGTAACGGCGAATCGCCGGTCGCGGTCTTGGCGCCGCGCTCCCCGTCGGACTGCTTCGACATCGCCGTGGAAGCGGTGCGGATCGCCATCAAGTACCACACCCCGGTGATCGTGCTGTCCGATGGCGCCATCGCCAACGGCAGTGAGCCGTGGCGCATCCCCGACATCGCGAGCTACCCGAAGATCGCGCACGCTTTCGTCGCGGAGGGTGAGCCGTTCCAGCCGTACGCCCGTGATCCGCAGACGCTGGCCCGCCAGTTCGCCATCCCGGGCACCCCGGGTCTGGAGCACCGTATCGGTGGTCTGGAGTCGGCCAACGGTTCGGGCAACATCTCCTACGACCCCGCCAACCACGATCTGATGGTGCGCCTGCGGCAGGAGAAGATCGCCGGCATCGAGGTACCCGATCTGCAGGTCGACGACCCCACCGGCGACGCCGAACTGCTGCTGCTGGGCTGGGGCAGCTCCTACGGTCCCATCGGCGAGGCGTGCCGTCGCGCCCGGCGCAAGGGCATCAAGGTGGCGCACGCTCACCTGCAGTACCTCAACCCGTTCCCGGCCAACCTCGAAGAGGTGCTGCGGCGGTACCCCAAGGTCGTGGCGCCCGAGATGAACCTCGGTCAGCTGGCGTTGCTGCTGCGCGGCCGATTCCTGGTCGACGTGCAGTCGGTGACGAAGGTGCAGGGCATGGCGTTCCTGGCCGACGAACTCGAAGGGGTCATCGATTCCGCACTCGACGGAACGCTGGCCGAGAAGGAAAGTGACAAGGCCAAACTCGCTCGACTGGCCGCTGTCATCCAAGAGCCGGCCGCGACTGGTGTAGGAGCAGACTCATGACTGACCTGATGGGAAGCCTCAACGGCCTCGATCTGGGCCTGACGCCCGGGCTGTCCAAGACCAGCGGCGTCCCCACCACCGACACGCCGATGAAGGGCAAGGACTTCACCAGCGACCAGGAGGTGCGCTGGTGCCCCGGGTGCGGTGACTACGTCATCCTCAACACCATTCGCAACTTCCTGCCGGAGCTCGGGCTGCGGCGCGAGAACATGGTGTTCGTCAGTGGCATCGGCTGCTCCAGCCGGTTCCCGTACTACCTGGAGACCTACGGTCTGCACTCCATCCACGGCCGCGCGCCGTCGATCGCGACCGGCCTGTCGCTGGCTCGCGACGATCTGTCGGTCTGGGTGGTCACCGGTGACGGTGACGCGCTGTCCATCGGTGGTAACCACCTGATCCACGCGCTGCGCCGCAACATGAACATCACGATCCTGCTGTTCAACAACCGGATCTACGGCCTGACCAAGGGGCAGTACTCGCCGACGTCGGAGGTCGGCAAGGTCACCAAGTCGACGCCCATGGGCTCGCTGGACCACCCGTTCAACCCGGTGTCGCTGGCCCTGGGTGCCGAGGCCACCTTCGTCGGACGCGCCTTGGACTCCGACCGCGCCGGGCTCACCGAGGTGTTGCGGGCAGCCGCCGAACACCGTGGCGCCGCCCTGGTGGAGATCCTGCAGGACTGCCCGATCTTCAACGACGGTTCCTTCGACCTGCTGCGCAAGGAAGGCGCCGAGGAGCGCGTCATCCGCGTGAAGCCGGGTGAACCCGTGACCTTCGGTGCCAACGACGAATACTGCGTGGTGCGCAGCGGGTTCGGGCTCGAAGTGGCCAAGACCGCAGACGTCGCGGGCGAGGAGATCGTGGTCCACGACCCGTCGCTCAACGACCCGTCGTACTCCTTTGCGTTGTCACGCCTGAGCGATCAGAACCTCGAGCACACCGTGATGGGGATTTTCCGTCAGGTGCAGCGGCCGACGTACAACGACGCCGCGCGTCACCAGGTGGCCACCGCACGGGAGACCATCCCGCACGACACCGCCGCACTTCAGTCGCTGCTTCGGGGCCGCGACACCTGGACCGTCGACTAATCTGAGGCGCATGTCCCCTCCGCTGGCCGGTGTCGTGCTGGCGGGTGGGGCGTCGCGGCGGATGGGGCGCGACAAGGCCACCGTCATCTTCGACGGACCCGGCGGACCGAAGCCGATGGTCGAATACGTGGTGGCGACGCTGTCCGCGCGCTGCGACCCGGTGTTCGTCATCGCCGCGCCCGGTCAGGCGCTGCCGGAGCTGCCTGCGACGGTGTTGCGAGACGAGGTGCGCGGTGTCGGTCCGCTGCTGGCCACGGGTCGCGGTCTGCGCGCGGCCGCGGACGCAGGTGCCGAGCGGGCTTTTGTGTGTGCGGTGGACATGCCGCTGATGACCGTCGAGTTGATCGACGAGCTGGCAAGCCACACCGGTGCCGACGTGATCCTGCCCTGGGACGGGCGGGACCACTACCTGGCCGGTATCTACCAGACCGGCTTGTCTGACCGCATCGAAGGGTTGATCGCCGCGGGGGAGCGCAGCATGCGCGCGCTGGTCGACACTGTGAACACCCAGCGCATCGTGCTGCCGGAACAGCCGGCACTCGCAAATATCAATACTGCGGCTGACCTGCACTGAATGTGCACAGCAAATCCTCACCTGTCGGCACAATTTAGTTAAACCCCCTGATCATGTTTCGCCCCGTAACAACGGGGGCCTGGGGTGTCGCGGCGCCGGTCGCGTGAGAAAGCATGTGCAGCAACCGATTTGGCCGAATCGGACCCTATCTGTGGTTCATTCACCCGCGTTCCGGCAAAGTTAGCTGGAATCGCGGAGTTTCTGGCTTCGAAAATGGCATCTCCATGATTTCCGGTGCGCGTTCGACCGTATCGGCGCAAGCCTGTCGTTGCCGTCTGCGTCGAGGCTGGGCATCACATCAATAATGTTCTGTCACAGCAGTTTCAGACCTCGGTACGCATCGGCACGGTTCAAAGCCGCTTCATCGGTGCAGACCCATCCGGGATTCCAGGGTGAGTCTCGCTAACCGTCAGTGATATACGTAAAGTCCTGTACAGCAGTGTCTTTCGGGTAAATCGGCGTCACTATCCGAACAGCGGCGAGGTGACTGTCCTAGCAAAACCGTTGCTCGCGATGGCTTTCCGGTTGGGAGGGACCCAACGTCCACTTGCGTCACAGCGGTAACAACAACCAATTTGTCGCTGGCGCAAGAGCTTTGAAACCAGGCACAATCTGTGGCGTGGTTCACAAAAAGGACGTGAGATAGGTCACTTTCGAAATGAATCCATTCCGATCGGGTACAGCGGGCAATTGCTGCGATGACCTGCACAGACTCTTCTAAGGTTTTGCCGTGATCTGTCCGTTATCAAACTGAGATAAGCGCGTCGGCGATGTGACTACCGGTCGATCTCCCCGTACGGTCCATTTTGTCCCGAAAGGGAGCTGACAATTTCACATAACCACGAAACCTGCGTGTGAGTGGGAGTGGCGGGGTCGAAACCAGGCCCAGCCTCCGTCGAGCAGAAGCCGGCGGGCCGATGATGCCTCCCCTGTCATGTCTGACCGAGACGGCATGACCCGATGAGCCGCGGTCCTCACGAGACCAGCACACCCACCTGATGGTGGGTGTGGCAATGGCGCGCGCGTGGCGAAAGGAACGATGTTGTACAACCTCCGCAAGAAGCTCACCATGGCTGTGATCGGTGGGGCGCTGGTTGCGGCCCCGATGGCACTCAGCGCGGGCACCGCCAACGCGGACAGCGTGAACTGGGATGCCGTGGCAGCCTGCGAGTCTGGCGGTAACTGGTCGATCAACACCGGAAACGGCTACTACGGTGGCCTGCAGTTCACCATGGGTACCTGGCAGTCCAACGGCGGCAACGGCTCGCCGCACACTGCCACCCGCGAGGAGCAGATCCGCGTCGCGGAGAACGTGCTGCAGAGCCAGGGCATCGGCGCATGGCCGGTGTGCGGCGGCCGCGGCTAGTACGCGATCGGAACAACCTGACGAGTCGACGGTGCCGGGCGTTCTGCCCGGCACCGTCGGCGTCTTTTTTTCACGGTGTGATTTCAATGAGGCAGCCGAAACGCCGACCGTGCGGCGACGGCGCTCAGATGCCGGGTCAGGACCGGTTCGGGCACCAGTGCCGAGGCCCGGCTGGCCAGCGCACTCAAGACCGCCGGTCGCAGGTTGACGATCCTGCCGATGGTGGCGGATTCCCGCACCAGCGGCGCGGTGCGACGCTTGCGCACTGCGGCGAAGGCCGCGAAGGCCGTCGGGACATCAGCTGACCCGCTCACCAGGTGCGCCAGGACGGCAGCGTCTTCCAGCGCCTGGCAGCCACCCTGGCCCAGATGCGGGCGCATCGGGTGGGCCGCGTCACCCACGATCACGATCGGCCCGCGCGCCCATTGCCGTGCCGGTGCGCGGTCATACAGGTCGTTGCGCAACACAGCGCCGGCCTCGGTGGCAGCGAGGATCGAGGGAACCGGATCCGCCCACCCGCGGAATTTCTCCCGCAGATAGGCCAGCTCGCCGCCGGGGGAGCGCTGTCCCTCCGGGGCGCGTTCCGTGGCGAACCAATACGTCAGCTCGTCTCCCAGCGGCACATGTCCCACCTCCGCACCCGGCGCCAACGTCTCGCCTGCCAGGGCGGGGTCCAAAGAGTAGGTGGCGATACCGCGCCACGCGGTGTAACCGGCGTAACGATTCGCCAGGCCGCCGTTGAGGTGCCGCGCCACCACCGAATGAGTGCCATCGGCGCCGATCACCGCCTCGGCGTGGACGTCGGTGTTGTCCGCCAGCGTCAGCCGCACCCCGTCGGCGGTGGCGAGCACTCCGGTGACGGCCATGCCGTAACGAACGGTGCCCGCCGTCAGTGCTCCGGCGAGAATGTCGCGCAACGCTGCTCGTTGCACCACGACGAGCGGCTCGCCCAGCGCCTTCACCAGGCGCTCGGGCGACGGGCGGCGTAACCACGAGCCGTCGTGCCACCTCATCGCTCCGGCGGTGATCCGGCCCCCTGCCGCTCGCACGGCGTCGCCGAGCCCGATCTCGTCGAGTGCCGCCAACGCGTTGGGCCAGATGCTGATGCCCGCCCCGAGCGAGGTGTCCTGTCGTTCTTCGATCACCGTCACGCGGTATCCGCGGCGCTGAAGTGCTGCTGCGGTGGCCAATCCGGCGATCCCCGCACCCACGACGACGAACTGTTCGCTCACGGGTAGAACGTACCGACGCCGCAATTCGTCAAGCGGTGGAGACGTCGGATTCACACCGACGAAACGCAGCGATGATTTCCTGACAGGGAACAAGGTCTACCGCTGTTATATCCACCCCGTATCCGTGACGGAAGGGCCGATGAAACCCGATCTGGAACTGACCAGCGTGCCGGCCTGGGCCGCCACCGTTCAAAAACCCGAAGCCGACCTGACCGGACGATACTGGTCGCTGGTCAGCTTCGGTCCCGACGCCGAAGTGGTGGTGGCCGACTGGACCACGCAGATCACCGCACACCGTCCCGACGCCGGCCTCACCGTGCACACCTTGGCGGTCGACGCCGACGCCGCCGCCGCGGACGCGGTCTCCGCGGACCTCGCCGAGGCGTTGGTCGGGTGGCGGCTGATGGTGGCCGGCCCCGCCGATGTCTGCCTGCGACTACGCGCGCATGCCTTGAGGTGCGGCGTCGCCGATGACGAGATGGTGGTGGCCAGCACCACGGTGCAGGCCCGCGACGTGATCTGTGTGCACTGCAGCACGCGCACCCGGACCGATGTGGCCATGGAAGGGGTTGTGCCGTGCGTCGGCTGCGGACGTAATCTGCTTGTTTACTACCATGTTTCACGCTTGAAGGGCGCTCACCTGGGTTTCATGGTGGACGCCGAATCGGTGGCCTCATGAGCACTCTCGAACTCGTGGTCCGCGCCATCGACGATGGTGTTCCCGGGGTCCGCACCGTGACCCTGGCGCGTCCCGACGGCGCGGTGCTGCCGTCGTTCACCCCGGGTAGCCACATTGTCATCGAGTGCGGGAACACCGCCAACGCGTACTCCCTCACCTCGGACAGCGTGGCGCCGCGTGAGTATGTCGTGTCTGTCTTGGAATGTCCCACCGGTGCAGGCGGTTCCCGCTGGATCCACCACGAACTGGCGGTCGGGGACAGCGTCGTCACCCGCCCGCCCCGTAGTGCCTTTGCGCCGGTGCTGCGCGCTCGCCGGCATCTGCTGATCGCCGCCGGCATCGGGATCACGCCGATGATCTCGCACCTGCGCAGTGCTCAACGGTGGGGCCGGGAGGTGCAGGTGCTGTACCTGCACCGCGAGGGCCGGGGCGCCTACGTCGAGGAGGTGAAATCCTTGACCGACGACGCGCAGATGTACACCGAGCGCGCCTCGTTCCTGACCGATCTGAGGCCGGCGCTCGCCTCGCAGCCGTTCGGTGCGCATCTGTACGTGTGCGGCCCCGCGTCGTTCATGGACGATGTGGTGTCCGCGGCGGCGGCGCTGGGGTGGCCGCCCAGCCGGATTCACCTGGAACGCTTCGGCATCGACGCTCTTGACCCCGGAGAACCGTTCGAAGTGGTGGTCTCCGGTACCGGCGAGGCGTTTGTCGTCGACTCGGGTGTTTCACTGCTGGAAGCGCTCGAAGCGCGCGGCCATGACATCCCCAACCTGTGCCGGCAGGGAGTGTGCGGTGAGTGCCGCGTGCCGGTGTCCAGCGGCGAGATCCTGCATCGCGACCTGTATCTCAGCGACGCTGACAAAGCGGCCTGCGACTCGATGATGAGTTGTGTGTCGCGAGCCGCCGGTGGCCGCATTGAACTGTCCCTGTGATCGGAGGAACCTGCACGTGACCGTCCTGCCCGAGCTGATCTCCGCGCCGGATCTGGTGCGCACCTTCCCTTTTCCGTTCCCTGCCGAAACCTACCGGTACAGCACCAACGTCGAGCCCGCAGGTAGTGCCGTCGTGACCCCAGCCGGTCAGTGGGGCGCGCGGGTGATCGACATCGACAGCGAATACGAACACGAGCTCGCCGAACGGTCGCGCATTCTCGCGAGCGACCCCAGTCGCTACGCGGTGCTGCCACACATGCGGACCGCGTGCTGGGACGTCATGCTGGCCATGATGACGGAGATGGCCACGGCGTATCCGGAGTCGATGTCGCTGACACACGACGGCACCACCTGGCACTGGCAGAACCGCAGGCTGGGCATCGACGTCCGGTTCGTGGTGGGTGATGAGTCGACATTGCCCGCTGAACCGTTGGCGTACATCGCTTCTCAGGTTCAAGAGGACATCGTGCTGCTCGATCAGCGTGACGGTGACCTGTTCGGCGACGCCGGCGTGGTGACCTTCGCCGCGGACTGGTCGTTCGGGTTCGACGTGGGGATGACGTTCCTGGAGATTCACGGCCCGGTACCGCGGTTGCGCGAAACCGGTGTGATCACCCGGGCGCGGGAGTTCCTGATGCGCTTGCAACCCAACGAGACCTACCGTCGCACCAATTGGTCGATGACGATCGGGCGACGGCTCGACGTCTCGACCGAGCTGTATCACGAATGGGGCCCGGATCGTCCGATGGTGGGCACCGTCGACGACGAGACCTTCGGGCGGCTGGTGCATCTGCGGGTCGAAGTGCAGCACCTCATTCGGCTGCCGGAGTCGGGAGCCATCTGTTTCCTGATCCGCACGTACATGCTGCCGTTGGCGGATCTGGCGACGTTCGAGCCCTGGCGCGAGCGCGCCGCGATGGTGCTGGCCGAGCTGCCGGACGACATGGCCGACTACAAGGGGATCATCTCCTACCGCGATCGTGCGGTGCAGTGGCTGCGCTCCCGCGGGCCCAGCTAGATTCTGTGGGCCAGTGAGAAGGGCCGGTCACCTTGCGGTGACCGGCCCTTTCCTGTTGAGCGGCAGCAGAATCAGTAGACGGGCGGTTCGCCTTCGGCGGCGGGACCCGCCTCGATCGGCTTGTGCTCGATGATCGCTTTGTAGGCGTGGTTCTCGTGCTGGATCATGCGGACGAAGAACCCGATGAAGAGCACAACGGCGAGGATGAAGAAGATCCACACACCGAGAGAGTTACCGCCGAACGTGAAGACCGGGCCGAGTTCGTCGTAGCTGTCGATGGGACTGAACATTTATTTCACCCCCTCACCGGCTCCGAGCACCGCGGTGCCACTGCTGGGCTTCATGGTGGTGACGGGGATGCCCTCGGGGTACGGGGTGGCCGGAACCTCGGTGAGGTCCAGACCCTGCAGTTCGACCTCCGGTGGGATGCGTAGCAGGCCCGCCTTTTTCAGCACCAGTGAGACGAGATACGTCGGAAGGAAGCCCAGTATCGCGAACACCGCTGCGCCGACGGCCTGGCCCCAGAACGAGATCGACGGATTTCCGTCGGTGTTGGGGTAGCCGGCCAAGAAGACGCCTGCCATCAACACCGAGTACAGGCCGATACCGCCGTGGACGGTGACCGCACCCACCACATCGTCGATCTTGAAGCGCTCGATCAACTTGCCGATGAACGGGATCAGCGCGCCTGCCACCAGGGCGATGACGAACGCCAGGGCGGGGTGGTAGAGGTCCATGCCGGAGGCGATACCGATGATTCCGGCGAGGCCGCCGGAGATGGTCCAGAACGGCTCACCGCGGGAGGTGATGTACGTGCCGATGATGCCGCCGGCAAGGCCCATCAGGGCGTTGAAGGCGAAGGCGGACAACGTGGTCGGGCTGCCGTAGATGGTGGCGTAGCCCGTACCGCTGTAGATCACGCAGCCCATCAGGAAACCGAAGAAGCCGGCGAAGATCAGCATCAGGCCGAGCATGGTGAGCGGCAGGTTGTGCGGGCGGATGGTGACAGCGGTGCCGTCGGGCGCGAACCGGCCGATGCGCGGGCCGAGGTTGATCAGGATGCCCAGGGTGGCGAAGCCCGCGATCATGTGGACGCAGCCGGCGGCGCCGACGTCGTGGAAGCCGAGCTGGGTGAGCATCCAGCCTGCGCCGTGCCAGCCCCAGGCCGCGCCGATGATCCAGACAACCGACCCGACGAGGACGGTCAGGATCAGGAAGGCGCTGGTGCGGATACGTTCCAGGACGGCGCCGGACATGATCGATCCGGTGGTCGCGGCGAACAGGGCAAAGGCACCCCAGAAGATACCGCTGGCGGAGTCGGCCGTATTGGGGCCCATGTTGTCGCTCCACGGCAGCGCTGCCTTGGCGGCATCGGTCATCTCGATGAAGCCGCTCGGCATGGCGTTGTAGAGGAACCAGCCGACAAAAAAGAAGGAAGCGATGATGGTCGCCAATGCCAACAGGTTCTTCATGGCCGTCGCGAGCACGTTCTTGGAGCGCGACGCACCGACCTCGTAAGCGAGGAAGCCGGCGTGGATGAGCATCATGACCGCGATGGACATCCAGTAAAAGAACTCATTGTTGACCGCAGCCATGGTCGTCAATGCGTCCTCGACTTCTGGTGTCAAGGGAAACCTCCACGTCTAGGCGAACGGCTGTGGTTTCTCCACAGTGTTCGGGGGGTACTGCGGGTTTACGAGGCTTGACGCTAGCTGTGGGTGTGTGTCCCGGCGGTCACTGCGCGTTAATTTGCGGTGAAGTCCTCGGTCGGCGTTGAGTCCGGCCCCCGCTGCTCTCGGATCATGTTCGGCCCGAACGACTTCGCGCCGCGGGCGTTCCCGTCGAGCCGAGACCGCCGTGGCCATGACCTCCGACCTGTGCCGCGAGACCGAATGCTCACGGGGACGACACGTGCCTGCAACAAACCCGTGTTTACCTTTGGTGTACATTATCCACTGTGAAGAAACTCCCCTAGACATCAGAGAAGAGGCGTGCGAGATGGCAGCTCCCACGGACCTGGCGCAGGCAGCGAAAGACAGCAACACCCGTTTTCTCCTCGCGCTGTTCGTCGATCTGCGCGGCAAGCCCTGCGCCAAGCTCGTACCGGTCGAGGCCGTCGATCAACTGGTCAACGAGGGCGTCGGGTTCGCCGGCTACGCCGTGGGCGCCATGGGGCAGGAACCCAAAGACCCTGACCTGATGGCCATTCCGGACCCCGCCTCGTTCACCCCGATCCCGTTCATCAAAGAGGGTCTGGCGATCGTGCACTGCGATCCGCATGTCGAAGGCAAGCCGTGGCCGTTCGCGCCGCGCGTCATCTTGAAGTCGATGCTGCAGCGCGCCGGCGACAGCGATCTCGAGGCCTTCGTGGGCGCCGAGGTGGAGTACTTCCTTCTCCGCCGCGACGCCGACGGAACACTGAAGACCGCCGACCCCGGGGACAACGCGGATCAACCGTGTTACGACGCTCGCGGCGTCACCCGGATGTTCGACCACCTTGCCGGCATCTCCTCGGCGATGAACTCGTTGGGCTGGGGCAACTACGCCAACGACCACGAGGACGGCAACGGGCAGTTCGAGCAGAACTTCACTTACTCCGACGCCCTGACCACCGCAGACCGCGTGATCACCCTGCGTTATCTGCTGACCATGCTCGCCGAGCAGCGCGGCATGATCGCCACCTTCATGGGCAAGCCGTTCAGTGACCGCACCGGCAGCGGGATGCACATGCACCTGTCGTTGCGCAGCAAGGGCGAAGCGGTCTTTCCCGCGTCTGCTGACGCGCCAGACACCCGGGGGCTGGGCCTTTCACCGGTGGCCTACAACTTCCTGGGCGGCATCCTCGAACATGCCTGCGCGCTGCAGGCGGTCGTCGCACCCACCGTGAACGCCTACAAACGCACCGGCGCGATCTCGACCACCTCCGGAGCCAGTTGGGCGCCGCGCACGCCGACCTACGGCGGTAACGACCGCACCCACTATGTCCGCGTGCCCGACGATCAGCGCATCGAACTGCGCGGCCCGGACGGCTCGGCCAACCCGTACCTGGCCATCGCTGCTGCCCTGGGTGCCGGTCTGGACGGCATCAAGCGCAACCTGGATCCGGGTGAGCCGGGTGCCTCGACCACCGAACGGCTGCAACCACTTCCGTTGACCCTGCTGCACGCGGTCGAAGCGCTGGAGGCCGACGATGTGGTGATGAGTGCGCTCGACGGGGCCGGTGAGGGTGTCGGCGCGTACTTCGCGAACCTCAAACGAGACGAGTTCTTCACCTGGCACCGCGAAGTGACCCCATGGGAGATCGAGCGGTACCTGCAAGCGTTCTGAACAGTTTGTTCCAGAAGGAGAAAATCTGATGTGCGGAATCGTGGGGTTGCATCTGCGCAACCCCGAGCTCTACCCCCGGCTCGGTGAGCTGCTCACCGGGATGCTGTGTGAGATGGGGGAGCGCGGCTCGGACTCAGCCGGGGTGGCGGTCTACGGCGACCCCACGTGGTCGCCGGCCGGACACAGTACGGTGTCGCTGCTCGAAGTCGATGCGGCCGAGGCGGATTCGCTGGCCGAGACCCTCACCCACGCATTGGCGGTCCCGGTGACGGTGCTGCCGCTGGCGGACACCCTGGTGGTGCACGCGTCGGTGAGCACCGACGCGCTGCTCGCGGCGTGCAAGGCCGCTGTCCCGACCGCGCTGGTCGCCGGCTTCGGCCAGGATGTCGCCGTGCTCAAGGGCGTCGGGCATCCGCGCGAACTCGCACAGCGCTACGGCCTGGCGCAGGCACAGGGCTGGCAGGGCGTCGGGCACACCCGGATGGCCACCGAGTCGGCCGTCAACGCCGCGGGATGTCATCCGTACGCCGTGGGCCCGGATCAATGCCTGGTGCACAACGGTTCCTTCGCCAACCACGCCACCATCCGGCGCGAACTGCGCGCCGACGGTGTGCAGTTCGACAGCGAGAACGACACCGAGGTGGGTGCCCGCTACGTCGCACACCAGCTGGCCTCCGGCGCCGACGTCGAATTGGCGCTGAAGAAGTTGTGCGCTGAGTTCGACGGCTTCTACACACTTCTGGTGTCCAATTCCGACTCCTTTGCGGTGGTGCGCGACGCGATCGCCTGCAAGCCCGCCGTCGTCGCCGAAACCGACGACTGGGTGGCCATGGCGTCGGAGTACCGCGCCCTGGTGGGGTTACCCGGCATCGATCAGGCGCATCTGTTCGAACCCGAACCCGAGGTGGTGTACGCATGGAGTCGCTGACTTCCGAAACGATCTTCGACATCGCGCAGACCAGCGTGCGAGATGTCAACGCCGCCTTGCACGACGACGGTGTGGAGGGCTCGTTCGCGATACTGAACCCCGCCGGCGCGCACAACCTGGCCGTGGGAATCGACGCTCCCATCCAGGTACGGGTGGCCGGCCACGTCGGCTACTACGCGGCGGGCATGAACAAACATGCCGACGTCACCATCGAGGGCAATGCCGGAGTGGGCGTCGCCGAGAACATGATGAGCGGCACCGTCGTCGTCAAAGGCAACGCCTCACAGTCGGCGGGCGCCACGGCCCACGGTGGCCTGCTGGTCATCGAGGGTGACGCCGCGGCTCGCTGCGGTATCTCGATGAAGGGTGTCAACATCGTCGTCGGTGGCAACGCCGGGCACATGAGCGCCTTCATGGCCCAGAGCGGCACCCTGGTGATCCGCGGCGATGTCGGTGACGCGCTGGGTGATTCGCTCTACGAGGCGCGCATCTACGTCCGCGGCGACGTCGCCTCGCTGGGCGCGGACTGCGTGGCCAAGACCATGAACGAGGACCATCACGCCGAGTTGGCCGCCCTGCTGAAAGAAGCCGGGTTCGACGACGACACCAGCACGTACACCCGGTACGGGTCGGCCCGTTCGCTGTATCACTTCCACTCCGACAACACGTACTGACAACCCGTACCGACCTCTCGAGGAGAACCACCGGCATGAGTCATGACGCCCGCGTGCAACGCGGTCTGCGCGAATCCGCCACGTTCGATCGCGCCACCATCGCCGACATCCAGCGGGCCGCCGCCACCGGTGTCTACGACATCCGTGGGTGGGGCGCCAAGCGGCGGTTGCCGCATCTCGACGACCTGGCCTTCCTGGGCGCCAGCATGTCCCGCTACCCGCTGGAAGGGTACCGGGAACGCTGCGACACCGATGTGGTGCTCGGCAGCCGGCATGCCAAACACCCTCTGCACCTGAGCATTCCGGTCACCATCGCGGGAATGAGCTTCGGCTCGTTGTCCGCGAACGCCAAGGAGGCCCTGGGCCGTGGCGCCAGCGAGGCGGGCACCTCCACCACCACCGGTGACGGCGGCATGACGCCGGAGGAGCGCGGGCAGAGCAAGAACCTGGTGTACCAGTACCTGCCCAGCCGGTACGGGATGAACCCGGACGACCTGCGCAAGGCCGACGCCATCGAGATCGTGCTCGGACAGGGCGCCAAGCCCGGTGGCGGCGGAATGCTGTTGGGGCAGAAGATCACCGAGCGCGTGGCGAAGATGCGCGATCTGCCGGAAGGCATCGATCAGCGCAGCGCCTGCCGGCATCCCGACTGGACCGGACCCGACGACCTGACCATCAAGATCGCCGAACTCCGGGAGCTCACCGACTGGGAGAAGCCCATCTACGTCAAGATGGGCGCCTCCCGGACGTACTACGACGTCAAGCTGGCCGTACACGCCGGCGCCGATGTCGTCGTCGTCGACGGGATGCAGGGCGGTACCGCCGCCACGCAGGACGTGTTCATCGAGCACGTCGGCATCCCGACACTGGCGGCCATTCCGCAGGCCGTACAAGCTCTACAGGAACTGGGCGTCCACCGTGAGGTGCAGTTGATCGTCTCCGGTGGCATCCGCAGCGGCGCCGACGTGGCCAAGGCGCTGGCGCTGGGTGCCGATGCGGTGGCCATCGGCACCGCAGCACTGATCGCGTTGGGCGACAACGACCCCCGCTACAACGATGAGTACGAGGCGCTGGGAAGTGCGGCCGGCTACTACGACGACTTCCAGGACGGCCGGGACCCCGCGGGCATCACCACCCAGGACCCGGAACTGTCCGCACGGCTCGATCCCGTCGAGGCCGGCCGCCGGTTGGCCAACTACCTGCGGGTGATCACCATGGAGGCGCAGACCATCGCCCGCGCCTGCGGGAAATCGCATGTGCAACATCTCGAACCGGAGGATCTGGTGGCGCTGACCATCGAAGCCGCCGCCATGGCGCGTATCCCGCTGGCCGGCACGAACTGGATTCCCGGTCATGCCTGAGGTCATCATCATCGGCGGTGGGCTCGAAGGCGCCGCCACCGCGTGGGCGCTGGCGCGCCGCGGGGTCACCGATGTCCTGGTTCTGGAGCGCTCGACCGTCGGTTCCGGTATGACGGGTAAGTCCAGCGGCATCGTGCGCTGCCACTACGGCGTCAGCTCGCTGGCTGCGATGAGCCAGTACGGGCTGGAGGTCTTCGAGGCCGCCGACGAATATTTCGGCCAGCCCATCGGATTCCACAGCACGGGCTACGTCGTGGGCGTGGGCGAGGGTGACGTCGACGCCCTCGACGCCAACCTGGCCGCGCAGCGTGCGGTCGGAGTGCAGACCGAGCGGATCGATCATGCGCAGGTCGCCGAACTTTGGCCCACGGCGTATCTCGATGACTTCGCCGGCTTCGCCTATGAACCGCGTGGCGGCTACGGCGACGCCTATATGACCGCGCAGGCGTTCGCCGTCACCGCGCGCGCGGCGGGGGTCAAGATCCGCCAGAGCGCGCCCGTCGCCGAGGTGGTGGTGGACGGCGACCGCGTGCGCGGCGTCCGGTTGCGCGACGGCGAGTTCATCGCCTGCGGCACCGTGGTGCTGGCCACCGGTGCGTGGTCGTCGTCGTTTCTGGCCGCACTGGACATCGACCTGCCGATCACGGTGGTGCGTGAGCAGATCGTGATGCTCAAGCCGCCGGCCGATGCGGGTGATGTCACCACGCTGCCGGTGTTCTCGGATCTGGTGTCGCTGCAGTACGTCCGCCCCGATGTGGGCGGTGAGATCCTGTTCGGCAACAGCGATCTGGCGACCGTCGAAACCGCTGACCCCGATGCCTACAGCAACCGGGCCGACAGTGACTTCCTGGAGAGCATCGTCGAGAAGCTGTCGCACCGGTTTCCGGGCCTGGCCGACGGCGCCGTCGCGTCGACCTACGCCGGATGCTACGACGTCACACCGGACTTCAACCCGGTGATGTCTCGTACTCCGATCGACGGGCTGGTGCTGGCCGTCGGTTTCAGCGGCCACGGGTTCAAGATCGCACCCGCGGTGGGGCGTCTGGTGGCCGACCTGGTGGTCGACGGAGTGAGCAGCGACCCGCGGATCCCGGAATCGGATTTCCGCCTGTCGCGGTTCGCCGAGGGGCAGAAGCTGACCAGCCCGCACCCGTATTCGGGAGCCGGACAGCTGCGCTAGTCGGGGTCACGGGTGGAGGCCCAGGTGGTGGCGCATGGCCGTCGCGGCCTCGCCGAGCTGGGCGAGTTGCTCGGGTGTGAAGGCATCGACGAACACTTCTTTGATCGCCTTGAGGTGAGGCACGGTGCTGGCGCGGAATGCGCGCGCGCCCTCGTCGGTGAGGACGACGCGTGCGCCGCGGGCGTCCTCCGCACAGGGTTCGCGGCGTACCAGTCCTCGCTTTTCCATGCGGCCGAGTTGGCCGGACAGGCGGCTACGTTCCCACTCGATGTGTGCGGCGAGTTCCGATGACCGCAATGTCTGCCCGGTCGCCTCGGTGAGCGCGAGAAGTACCCGGTAATCCCCGCTCGACAGGTGGGAGTCCTGGTGCAGCCGGGCCTCGATGCGCGCGCGGACGATCTCGAAAGTCTCGATGTGTGCCCGCCAGACGGCGAGTTCTTCCTTCGTGGGCAGTCGTCGACCCGTCGCAGCGTCCATCAGGCCTCCCGAGTAGTTGACATATGAATCATGCCGGGCATGATTCATATGTCAACTATTTACACGTCAACTACATGTGGCGGAGGACGGCACGAGATGGACGTTTCGCAGATCGAGTTCGGTATCGACAGCTTCGGCGACCGGCCCCGCGACGACACGGGGCAGGTCATGTCGCAGGCGCAGGCGATCCGCGCGGCGGTCAGCGAGGCGATCCTGGCCGACCAGATCGGCATCGATGTGGTGGCGCTGGGCGAGCACCACCGGCCGGAATACGCGATCTCGAGCCCGGAAACGGTGTTGGCGGGAATCGCCACCGCCACAAAGCGCATTCGGCTCGCCTCGGGGGTGACGGTGCTGTCCTCCGACGACCCGGTGCGCGTGTTCCAACGTTTCGCCACCGTCGATGCGTTGTCCAACGGCCGGGCCGACGTGATCCTCGGGCGAGGCTCCTTCACCGAGTCGTTCCCACTGTTCGGGTACGACCTCGCCGACTACGACGTGCTCTTCGAGGAGAAGATCGACCTGTTCCACCGCCTCCTGGACGAGAAACCGGTGACGTGGGAGGGCACCACCCGGGCCGCGCTGCGCGACGCGGACGTGTACCCGAAGACAGAATCCGGGCGTCTCAAGACCTATGTGGGAGTTGGTGGTTCACCGCAGTCGGTGGTTCGCACCGCCCAGTACGGGTTCCGGCTCATGCTCGCCATCATCGGCGGTGCGCCTGATCGCTTCGTCCCCTACATCGACCTGTACCGGCGGGCGTGTCAGGAACTCGGCACCACCGCATACCCGGTGGGGATGCACTCGCCCGGCTTCGTGGCCGCCACGGACGACGAAGCCGAGGAGCTGTTCTACCCCGGGTACCGGGAGATCCGCGACCGGATCGGCGCGCTGCGCGGCTGGCCGCCGATCACCCGGCAGGAGTTCGACTCCGAGGTGAAACACGGCTCGCTGTACGTCGGTTCGGTCGAGACGGTCGCCACCAAGATCGCCCGCGCCATCCGGGTGCTGGATGTGGGCCGGTTCGACATGATCTATTCGTCCGCGGGGACCGTCTCGGCCAGTGCGCGGCTGCGTTCGGTCGAGCTCTACGGCAGCCAGGTCATTCCCCGGGTCCGCGAGCTCCTGGCCGAGCAGTCCGAGCGGCTCCGAGAGGGGCGAAGCGCATGAGCCACCACCCGACCCCACGTGTGCGCGCCTCCGCTGTCGCCGCCGCTGACGCCCGCGACGGTCGTCGTGCGCGCAAGCAGGCACCGCGCCGGGCCGCGGCGCTCTGGGATGCGGGCGCCCGTCAGATGAGTGCCCTCGACCGGCTGCGCGCCCAAGAGGCCGTGCGCGACCCCGCGCTCCTGCCGTTGCGGTACGCACGGATGGCGTCCTCACCATGGACCTACCTGCGCGGCGCCGCCGCGGTGATGGCGGCCGATCTTGCTGCGGCGCCGCACTCGGGGTTGACGGTGCAGATGTGCGGTGACGCGCACATTCTGAATTTCGGGCTCTGGGCCTCTCCGGAGCGCCAACTCCTCTTTGACGCCCGTGATTTCGACGAGACCCTTCCCGGGCCTTTCGAGTGGGATCTGAAGCGGCTCGTCACCAGCATCTACGTGCTGGCGGACGCCGAACGGCTGCCGGCCGGATGCGGCGAGGATTCCGCGTCCTCGGCGATCGAGGGTTACTGCACCTCGATGCGTCGCTACGCCCAGATGGGAGAGCTGGACATCTGGTACGACCGGATCACTGCCGACGTACCGCTGAAGGGGCTGGCCTCGGAGTTCGCCGCAGCTGCGTGCCGAGACATCGAAAAGCAGTCACGCAAGCGCACCCACCATGGGGTGGCTCGGCAGCTCGTCTCCGAGGAGAACGGTCAACGCCGCATCAGTCTGGATCCGATGAAGCGTATCGACGAGGGGATGAGCCACGAGGAGCGGGTGCGTGCCTACGAGCAGGTCTACGACACCTACCTCGCCTCGATCCCAGCGCACTTGCGTCGACTCGTCGAGCGGTTCCGACGTGTCGATTCCGTGCGGCAGATCGTGGGCGTGGGCAGCGTCGGGATGCGGGTCTGGCTGCACCTGCTGGAAGGCGACAGCGGCAGGCAACCGGTGTTCTCACAAGCGAAGCAGGCCACCGCATCGGTCTACGAAGAGTTCCTCGGGCCCAGTGAATTCGAGAATCACGGTGAAAGGGTGGTCGTCGGGCAACGCCTCATGCAGACGGCCAGCGACATCTTCCTCGGCCATATGCGCGTCGACGGGAACGACTACTACGTGCGCCAGTTCCGGGACATGAAGGTCATCCCCGATGGGAAGCAGATCTCCGGCTATCTGCCCCAGTTCGCCGCCGCGTGCGGGCACGCCCTGGCGAAGTCGCACGCCCGCAGCGGGCACCCCGATGCGATTGCCGGGTACATCGGCAAGGGGGAGGCGTTCGCCGACGGTATCCGCCGGTATGCCCGCGCCTACGCCGAGCAGACGCGCGCTGATCACGCCGATCTGCGCACCGCGATCGCAAACAGGGAACTCGAGGCCGCCGAACAAGGGTGGTAGCGCTGCGCACGGTAGCGTCTCCTGACATGACCGATGATCCACTGCTGCGAAACCGGGCGGGTAGCGCGGGGGAGCGCGTCCCGTCGGAGCCGCTCCTGGGCGCCGGGCTCGAAGGCGCGATCGCCCGCAACGTCCGGGCGCTGCGAACCCAGAGTGGTCTGTCGGTGTCGGAGATGGCCGACCGCGTGGGCATCTCCAAGGCCATGATGTCGAAGATCGAGAACGCCCAGACCTCCTGCAGCCTGGCCACTTTGGCGCGGCTGGCGGCGGGTCTGGACGTTCCGGTCACGTCGTTGTTCCGTGGGGTGGACGCCGAGCGCGCGGCGGTGTTCACCGCGGCCGGCACCGGACCGCAGATCGCCCGCAACGGCACGCAGGTGGGCCATCACTACGAGCTGCTCGGCGCGTTGCGCGGCCAGCACAAGCGGCTGGAGTCGCTGCTGGTGACGCTGACCACCGAAAGCGAGACCTATCCGCTGTTCCAGCATCCCGGGACCGAGTTCATCTACCAACTCGAAGGGGTGATGGAGTACGGCCACGGCGCCTCGGTGTACCGGCTCGAGCCCGGCGATTCGCTGCAGTTCGACGGCGAGGGCGCGCACGGCCCCACCGCCCTGATCACCCTGCCGATCCGCTTCCTGTCCGTCATCGCCTTCCCGGACACCACCCCCTGACCCGCCGGCGCTGTACGTCCCAGCGCGCCGCCGAGATCCACAAAGGGGTCAGGGGGTTGAAACGCCCGCGAAACGGTGGAGTAACCGGGCGAGCGACGACGCCGGGCAGGCTGGGTCGGTGACCATCCGCCGCCACACACTCGCCGGCCATACCTACACCTTCGACAGCCTGGTGGAGGTGATGGCCAAGGCCTCGCCGCCGCGGTCCGGGGATCAGCTGGCCGGTTGCGCGGCCGCCACCGACGCCGAACGCGCCGCTGCCCGCTACGTCCTGGCCGACATTGCGCTCACCGACTTCCTCACCGAGGTCGTGGTGCCGTATGAGACCGACGAGGTGACCCGGCTGATCATCGACACCCACGACCGCGAGGCGTTCGCGCCGGTGGCGTCGCTGACCGTCGGAGAGCTCCGAGACTGGTTGCTGCGCATGGTGATCGACCCTGACGGGCCTGCGACGGTCACCGCGCTGGCACCGGGGCTGACGCCGGAGATGGTGGCTGCGGTCAGCAAGCTGATGCGCAACCAGGACCTGATCGCGGTGGCTCGGTTGCCGTTGGTGACAGCGGCTTTTCGGTCCACCATCGGGCTGCCGGGCCGCCTCGCGAGCCGGCTGCAACCCAACCATCCCACCGACAATCCGCAGGGTGTGGCCGCCGCGACGCTCGACGGGCTGCTGATGGGCAGCGGTGATGCCGTGATCGGGATCAATCCGGCCACCGATTCCCCGCGGGCGGTCTCCGAGCTGCTGCGTCTGCTCGATGACATCAGATCGCGTTACGACATACCCACCCAGTCGTGTGTGCTCACCCACGTCACCACCACCATCGAGCTCATCGAGCGCGGCGCACCGGTGGACCTGGTGTTCCAGTCCGTCGCCGGAACCGAAGCCACCAACAAGGGGTTCGGTATCACCATCGACCTTCTGCGCGAAGGCATGGAAGCCGGGCGCTCGCTGCAACGCGGGTCCGTGGGCGACAACGTGATGTACCTCGAAACCGGTCAGGGCTCGGCCCTGTCCGCCGGCGGGCATCTCGGTGTCGAGGGCGCTGCGGTGGACCAGCAGACCCTCGAAGCCCGCGCCTACGCCGTGGCCCGGGCCGTCGAGCCCCTGCTGGTGAACACCGTGGTGGGCTTCATCGGGCCCGAATACCTCTACGACGGAAAGCAGATCATCCGCGCCGGGCTGGAGGACAACTTCTGCGGCCGGCTGCTCGGGCTGCCGATGGGCGTCGACGTCTGCTACACCAACCACGCCGAAGCCGACGGTGACGATATGGACATCCTGCTGACCTCGCTGGCGGCGGCGGGTACCGCTTTCGTCATCGCCGTGCCCGGGGCCGACGACATCATGCTCGGTTACCAGAGTCTGTCGTTCCACGACGTGCTGTACGCACGGCGAACCCTCGGGCTGCGTCCGGCGCCGGAGTTCGAGGAATGGCTTGCCGCACAGGACATGATCGGCGCCGACGGGCTGATCCGGCCGCTGGAGGCCAGCGCGTCGTCGCTGCGGGCATTGGCGGCCAGCGCATGAGCGCCACCGCCGAGCGAGGAGCGAGGGCGCGAGGGACGAGCGGCGGAGCGGATCGCGTATCCAGCACGGAACGTGCCCTGTGGGATCGGCTGCGGGCGCACACCCGCTCCCGGATCGGGCTGGGACGCGCCGGTGACGCGCTGGACACCACCGCCGTCCTCGATCTGACCGCCGCACACGCCGCGGCGCGCGACGCCGTGCACTCGGCCATCGACGCCGAGGCTTTGGCCGGCGAGCTCGCCGGACTCGGCGTGGGCGAGGTTCCGGTGGTGCGCAGCCTGGCCCCGGACCGGTCGACCTATCTGCGCCGTCCCGACCTGGGCCGCCGGCCCGAAGACCTGACCGGGTTGAGCCGCTCCGCCCCCGATGTGGCGATCGTGGTGTGCGACGGGCTGTCCGCACGCGCCGTCACCGACCACGCCGTGCCCATGGTGGCCGCCCTGGTGGCGGCGCTGCCGGCGGCCACGGTGGCTGCCGTCGTGGCGACACAAGCGCGGGTGGCGCTCGGCGACCACGTGGCTTCGGCGCTGAATGCCGACGCGGTGGTGGTGCTCATCGGGGAGCGGCCCGGGCTCTCGGTGGCCGACAGCCTGGGCGCGTACCTGACCTACCGCCCGCGCCCCGGGATGGCCGACTCCGACCGCAACTGCGTGTCCAACATCCATTCACACGGACTGGGCTACCGCCGGGCGGCGGAGATCATCGTCGCGCTGCTGGGGGGTGCGAAGGCGTTGGGCCGCTCCGGGGTGGATCTCAAAGACACCTCCGAAGACGTGCTGACCGCGGCCCAGCAGGTGGCCGAACTGCGCTGAGACCGCCGGGTTGTGTTACTGGTTGTCCATGGGAGTGACCCCGTTCGACGACCTCGATGACTACCTCACCCTGCCGCGCGTGACGGGCCTGGCGGCCAGTGCCGACGGCACCCGGGTGGCGATCACCGTGGCAGAGCTCAACCCCAAGAAGACGGAATTCCGTACGGCGCTGTGGGAACTGGACCCCGCCGGCACGGCGCCGGCGCGGCGGCTGACCCGCGGGGTCAAAGGTGAATCGGCGCCGGCCTTCACCTGTGACAACGACCTGCTGTTCGTCGCGGTGCGGGCCGAGGAAGACGACGACACGCCGCCGGCCGCGCTGTGGCGACTCCCCGTCGGCGGCGGTGAGGCCGAACGACTGCTGCAGCTGCCCGGCGGCGTCGATGCGGTGCGCACGGCCCGCGCGGCGCACCGCACCGTCGTCACGGCGGCGTTGTTACCGTCGGCCGCCGACCTGGACGACGAACGACGTCTGCGTGCACTGCGCAAGGATTCGAAGGTGAGTGCGATCCTGCACACCGGCTACCCCGTCCGGCACTGGGACGCCGACCTCGGGCCGCAGGAACCCCATCTTCTCGATGCCGACGACTCCCGCGACCTCACACCGCTACCGGGAAATGCCCTGCGGGACAGCAGCTTCGACATCAGTCCCGACGGCACCTTCATCGTGGCGACGTGGCGGGTACCCGGCCCGGGCGCCTCGCTGCGCAGTGTCCTGGTGCGCATCGACGTTGCCACCGGTGACCGCAGCATCATCGCCGACGACGCCGGAGCCGATCTCGAGTCGCCGGTCATCTCACCGGACGGCACGCAGGTGGCCTTCACCAGGGAGACCGTCTCCACGCCCCACGAGGCTCCCCGAATCACGCTGTGCCGCATGCTTTTCGACGGCGACATCGAGGCCGTCGCGCCGGACTGGGATCGCTGGCCCGTCACGGTCGCCTGGGCGGCGGACAGTTCGGCGCTCATCGTGGTCGCCGACGACCACGGCCGCAGTCCCGTCTTCCGGGTAGGCCTCGACGGCCACGTGCACCGGCTGACCTCCGACGACTTCGCCTACACCAATGTGGTGGCCACCGCGGCCGGTGTGTTCGCGCTGCGCAGTGGGTACGCCGCCCCGCCCCACCCGGTCCGCATCGACGGCGACGGCACCGTCACCGTGCTTGCCGGCGTGGACCTGCCTGCCCTACCAGGCGAGCTGACCGAGATCGACGCCACCACCGAGGACGGCCGCACCGTGCGCTCCTGGCTGGTGCTCCCGGACTCGTCGGGCCCGGCCCCGCTGCTGCTGTGGATTCACGGTGGTCCGCTGGGCAGTTGGAACGCGTGGTCGTGGCGGTGGAACCCGTGGCTGCTCGCGGCCCGGGGATACGCGGTGTTGCTCCCGGACCCGGCGCTGTCCACCGGCTACGGCCAGGACTTCATCCAACTGGGATGGGGTGCCTGGGGCGGCCCGCCGTTCACGGATCTGATGGCCGCCACCGATGCGGCCTGCGCAGACCCCCGGATCGATGCCTCGCGGACCGCGGCCATGGGTGGCTCGTTCGGGGGTTACATGGCCAACTGGGTGGCCGGCCACACCGACCGGTTCGCCGCGATCGTCACGCACGCCAGCCTGTGGGCCCTGGATCAGTTCGGCGCCACCACCGACTCGTCGTACTACTGGTTGCGGGAGATGACGCCGGCGATGGCCGCCGCGAACTCCCCGCACCGATTCGTCGACCGGATCACCACCCCGATGTTGGTGATCCACGGCGACAAGGACTACCGCGTGCCGATCGGGGAGGCGCTGCGGCTGTGGTTCGAACTGCTCACCGCTTCCGGCCTGCCCGCCGACGAGCACGGCCAATCGCCGCACCGGTTCCTGTACTTCCCGTCGGAGAACCACTGGGTGCTCTCTCCGCAGCACGCCAAGCTCTGGTACCAGGTGGTGATCGCGTTCCTGGCCGAACACGTACTGGGGGAGCGGGTGGAGTTGCCGGACACCTTGGGTTGACAGCCCCGGCGAGCGCACGCCGTTGTACGCGACACGCCGCAGATTTTTGTACGGACACGCGCGCTCGCCGAGGTAAGCAACCGACCGGTAGGTTGGGATCATGACCGCAGCGGAGCGCGAATTCGACATCGTGGTGTACGGGGCGACCGGGTTCGTCGGAAAACTCACCGCTCTCTACCTGGCCAAGGCGGGCGGCGACGCGCGGATCGCGCTCGCCGGGCGCTCCCCGGACAAACTCCTGGCAGTGCGCGAATCGCTGGGTCCCGATGCGCAGACCTGGCCACTGATCACCGCCGATGCGTCACAGCCGTCGACCCTCAACGCGATGGCCGCCCGCACCCGGGTGGTCATCACCACGGTGGGGCCCTACACCAAGTACGGGCTCCCGCTCGTCGCGGCCTGCGCGGCGGCCGGTACCGACTACGCCGACCTGACCGGCGAGACGATGTTCATCCGCGACAGCATCGACCACTATCACAAGGAAGCCGCCGACACCGGTGCCCGGATCGTGCACTCCTGCGGATTCGATTCGGTCCCCTCGGATCTCAACGTCTACGCGCTGTACAAGCAGGCGCAGGCCGACGGCGCCGGGGAGCTGCTCGACACCACCTTGGTGGTGCGGCGCTTCGCCGGCGGACTGTCCGGTGGCACCATCGCCTCCATGCTCGAGGTGATGCGCACCTCCAGCGCCGACCCGGCCAAGCGCACGGCGATGGCCGACCCGTACACACTGACCACCGACCGTGCCGCCGAACCGGAGCTCGGTCCCCAAGCCGACATCGGGTGGCGCAAAGGGGCGCAGATCGCTCCGGAGCTGTCCGCCATCTGGACCGGCGCCTTCGTGATGGGTCCGCCCAACGCCCGAATCGTGCGACGCAGCAATGCCCTGCTGGAATGGGCGTACGGCAAAAGATTCCAGTACAGCGAGAGCATGAGCATGGGGTCCTCGCCGCTGGCGCCCGTCGCCGCCGCCGTCGGTACGGCCACCAATGCGGCAGTGCTGGCCCTGGGCAGCCGCTACTTCGACAAACTGCCCGGCCGGCTGATCGAACGCATTGTCCCGGCGCCGGGCACCGGTCCCAGCGAGAGCACCCGCGAACGCGGGCACTACACCGTCGAGACCTACACCACCACCACGTCGGGGGCGCGCTACCGCACCACCATGTCCCAGCTCGGCGACCCCGGGTACAAAGCCACCGCCGTGCTGCTCGGGGAGTGCGGGCTTGCGTTGGCACTGCATCGCGACACCTTGTCGGATCTGCGTGGCGTGCTGACCCCGGCCGCCGCCATGGGCGACGCGTTGCTGGACCTGTTGCCCGCCGCCGAGGGCGTGACGCTGGAGACGACCCGGCTGAACTGAGAGCAGCTCTGCCGAACCGGTCCGATGACCGCGCGCGCCGACTAACGTCCGCACCAGTGGCCCACCCCCCAGCGCAGAAGGCGGAACGTCATGGCCGGACTCGATGATCTCTACAACCAGATCCCCGTCGCCGAGATCGCCGACAGGCTCGGCGCCGACCAGGGGGAGGTCACCACGGCGGTCAGAGCGCTGGTTCCGACGCTCGTGGGCAGTCTGCAACACAACGCCAACGACGACGCCACCGCCAGCCAGATCCAGTCCGCGGCGCAGAAGCACGCCGCGGCAGGGCTGCTCGACGGCGGCGTGCGTGTCGACGACGTCGACCAGGCCGACGGCGACAAGATCGTCGCGAAGATCTTCGGCGGCAACAACAGCTCGAACGTCAGCGGGCAGCTGGCCTCTGCGTTGGCGCCCGCCGGGGCGGGCAGCAGCGATCTGATCCAGAAACTGCTGCCCATCCTGGCGCCCATCGTGCTGGCCTATATCGGCAAACAATTCTCCGGCGGCGGTTCCTCCGGTGGCATCGGCGACATCCTGGGCAGCGTCCTGGGCGGCGGTCGTGCTCCCGGTGGTCAGGCCGACAACCCGCTGGGCGGGATTCTCGGCGAGGTGCTCGGCGGCGGCAAGGGCGGCGGCGGACTCGGCGATCTTCTGGGCGGGCTCCTGGGTGGGAAGAGGTAGATAGAGACCGGACCGGCCACTGTGAGCGGGGGGGTCCGCCTGTTGTCCGGCCCGACGCACCACGCTCTGCACCCGCGGCGCTGCAGGCATGCCCGGCTCCCTAGAATTGACCGGTGACTGCCAGCTCCCATGCCGATGCCGCTGCCTCCCGGGCCCAAGACCTACCCAAGTCCTGGGATCCCTCAGCGGTAGAAAGCGAGTTGTACGAGGGCTGGGTCAAGGCCGGTTACTTCACCGCCGACCCGTCCAGCGACAAGCCGCCCTACTCCATCGTGCTGCCACCGCCCAACGTCACCGGCAGCCTGCACATGGGCCATGCCCTGGACCACACCATCATGGACGCGCTGACCCGCCGTCGCCGGATGCAGGGCTATGAGGTGCTGTGGCTGCCCGGCATGGACCACGCGGGTATCGCCACCCAGAGCGTGGTGGAAAAGCAGCTCGCCGTCGACGGCAAGACCAAAGAGGACTTCGGTCGCGAACTGTTCATCGACAAGGTGTGGGACTGGAAGCACGACTCCGGCGGCACCATCGGCGGCCAGATGCGCAGCCTCGGCGACGGGGTGGACTGGAGCCGCGACCGGTTCACCATGGACGAGGGCCTGTCCCGCGCCGTGCGCACCATCTTCAAACGGCTCTACGACGCCGGCCTGATCTACCAGGCCGAGCGGCTGGTGAACTGGTCGCCGGTGCTGCAGACCGCCATCAGCGATCTCGAGGTCAAATACGAAGACGTCGACGGTGAACTGGTGTCGTTCCGCTACGGCTCCATGAACGACGACGAACCGCACATCGTGGTGGCCACCACCCGGATGGAGACCATGCTCGGTGACACCGCGGTAGCGGTGCACCCCGACGACGACCGCTACCGCGCGCTGGTGGGCCAGACCCTGCCGCACCCGTTCCTGGACCGGCAGATCCTGATTGTCGCCGACGCGCATGTGGACCCCGAATTCGGTACCGGCGCAGTCAAAGTCACTCCTGCCCACGATCCGAACGACTTCGAGATCGGTATGCGCCACAGCCTGCCGATGCCGACGATGATGGACAAGACCGGCCGCATCGCCGACACCGGCACGCAGTTCGACGGAATGGACCGCTTCGAAGCGCGGGTGGCCGTGCGCGAGGCGCTGGCCGAGCAGGGTCGCATCGTCGCCGAGAAGCGCCCCTACCAACACAGCGTCGGGCATTCCGAGCGCAGCGGCGAGCCCATCGAACCGCGGCTGAGCCTGCAGTGGTGGGTCAAGGTCGAGTCGCTGGCCAAAGCCTCCGGTGATGCGGTCCGCAACGGCGACACCGTGATTCACCCGGCCAGCTTGGAACCGCGATGGTTCGCCTGGGTGGACAACATGCACGACTGGTGCATCTCGCGGCAGCTGTGGTGGGGGCACCGCATCCCGATCTGGCACGGACCCGACGGCCAGAAGGTGTGCCTCGGTCCCGACGAGACCCCGCCCGAGGGCTGGGAGCAGGACCCCGACGTGCTGGACACCTGGTTCTCCTCGGCGTTGTGGCCGTTCTCCACCATGGGCTGGCCGGACCGCACCCCGGAGCTCGAGAAGTTCTACCCCACCTCGGTTTTGGTCACCGGCTACGACATCCTGTTCTTCTGGGTGGCGCGCATGATGATGTTCGGCACGTTCGTCGCCGGCGATGAGGCCATCCCCGCGAACTCGGTGCCGTTCGAGAATGTCTTCTTGCACGGCCTGATCCGCGACGAGTTCGGCCGCAAGATGAGCAAGTCCAAGGGCAACGGCATCGACCCGCTGGACTGGGTGCAGATGTTCGGCGCGGACGCGCTGCGCTTCACGCTGGCCCGCGGCGCCAGCCCCGGTGGCGACCTGTCCATCGGTGAGGACCACGCGCGCGCGTCGCGCAACTTCGCCACCAAGGTGTTCAACGCGACCCGCTTCGCCTTGATGAACGGTGCCGAACCGGCACCCCTGCCGGACGCCTCGGCACTCACCGACGCCGACAAGTGGATCCTGGGACGCCTCGAAGAGGTTCGTGCCGAAGCGGATTCGGCCTTCGAGAGCTACGAGTTCAGCCGGGCGTGTGAAGCGCTGTACCACTTCGCCTGGGACGAATTCTGTGACTGGTATGTCGAGCTGGCCAAAGTGCAACTGGGGCAGGGACTTTCCCACACGACGGCCGTGCTGGCCGCAGTGCTCGACACCCTGCTCAAGTTGCTGCACCCGGTGATGCCGTTCGTCACCGAGACGCTGTGGAAGGCGCTCACCGGAGGTGAGTCGCTGGTGATCGCCGAGTGGCCGCAGCCGTCGGGGGTGGTGCTGGATCAGGCTGCCGCCGGGCGGGTTGCCGACCTGCAGAAACTGGTCACCGAGGTGCGCCGGTTCCGCAGCGACCAGGGTCTGGCGGACCGGCAGCGGGTGCCCGCGCGGCTGTCCGGAATCGACGGGGCCGGCCTCGGTGAGCACATCGGTGCCACCACGTCGCTGGCCTGGCTGACCGAGCCGGCCGAGGGCTTCACCCCGTCGGCCTCGATCGAGGTTCGCCTCGCCGGGGGCACCGTCCAGGTCGAGCTCGACACGTCCGGCACCGTGGACGTCGCGGCCGAGCGCCGGCGTCTGGAGAAGGATCTGGCCGCCGCGCAGAAGGAATTGGCGGGCACCACCGCAAAACTGGGCAACGAGGCGTTCCTGGCCAAAGCGCCCGAAGCCGTCGTCGCCAAGATCCGGGACCGGCAGCAACTCGCGGGCGAAGAGGTGGACCGGATCACCGCACGCCTGGCCGGATTGGTATGAGCGAGAACGACTTTCCCACTGAGGACCCTGGTTTCCCGGATGATGTGGACGCCATCACCCCGGAGGCCATCATCGAGCCGAGCCCCGATGAGGTGGCCGCGCTGCTGCAGGTCGAGCATCTGCTCGGCCAGCGGTGGCCGGAGACCAAGATCGAGCCCAGCACGGCGCGCATCGCGGCGCTGATGGAACTGCTCGGCTCGCCGCAGCGGAACTACCCGAGCATCCACATCGCCGGCACCAACGGCAAGACGTCGGTGGCGCGGATGATCGACGCGCTCATCACCGCCCTGCATCAACGCACCGGCCGCACCACCAGCCCGCACCTGCAGTCGGCCGTCGAACGGATCTCCCTCGACGGCAAGCCGATCAGCCCGGCCAAGTATGTCGAGACCTACCGGGAGATCGAGCCTTTCGTCGAACTCGTCGACCAGCAGTCGCATGCGGCGGGTGGGCCGTCGATGAGCAAGTTCGAGGTCGTAACCGCCATGGCGTTCGCGGCGTTCGCCGACGCGCCGGTGGACGTGGCGATCATCGAGGTCGGGCTCGGCGGCCGGTGGGACGCCACCAACATCGTCGATGCACCCGTCGCGGTGATCACCCCCATCGGGATGGACCACATGGACTATCTCGGCAACGACATCGCCACCATCGCGGGGGAGAAGGCCGGCATCATCCGCAAGGTCGAGGCCGACGAGGTACTGCCCGAGGGTGTGGACCCGAGCATGGTGGCCATCGTCGCCCAGCAGGTACCCGAAGCCATGGAGGTGATTCTGGCGCAAGCAGTTCAAGCCGATGCTGCGGTGGCGCGCGAGGGTTCGGAGTTCGCGCTGCTGTCCCGTCAGGTGGCCATCGGGGGACAACTGCTGGAACTGCAGGGTCTCGGCGGTGTCTACCCCGAGGTGTTCCTGCCGCTGCACGGTGAACACCAGGCCCACAACGCCGTCGTCGCACTGGCCGCGGTCGAGGCGTTCTTCGGTGCGGGGGCATCGCGCCAGCTCGACATCGACGCGGTGCGAGCCGGTTTTGCGGCCGTCTCGAGCCCGGGCCGGCTCGAGCGGTTGCGCAATGCGCCGACGGTGTTCATCGACGCCGCGCACAACCCGGCCGGCGCGGCGGCGCTGGCCCGCACCCTGGCCGAGGAGTTCGACTTCCGCTTCCTTGTCGGTGTCATCTCGGTGATGGCCGACAAGGACGTGCCCGGGATCCTGGAAGCGCTCGAGCCGGTGTTCGATCAGCTGGTGGTCACCCACAACGGGTCTTCGCGGGCACTGGAGATCGACGCGTTGGCCCTGCTGGCCGAGGAACGTTTCGGTGCCGACCGGGTGATCACCGCGGCCACGCTCGTCGATGCCGTGGAGACGGCCACCGCCCTGGTCGAGGAAGCCGGCGAGGAGGGCGGGGTGTCCGGTAATGGAATCGTCATCACCGGCTCGGTGGTCACCGCGGGCGCGGCGCGCACGCTGTTCGGTAAGGACCCGCAGTGACTGACAAACCCCAGCCGACGCCGCCGGATCCCTGGAAGAGCTTCCGCGGCGTGATGGCGGGCACGCTGATCCTGGAAGCCATCGTGGTGCTGTTGGCTTTGCCGGTGGTGAGCGCTGTGGGCGGTGGACTCAACGCGTTCTCGATGACCTATCTGGTGGGCTTCGCGCTGTTCCTGGTGCTGTTGTCGGGCATGCAGGGCAGGCCCTGGGCCATCTGGGTGAACACGGGTGTGCAACTGCTGCTGATCGCCGGTTGGGTGGTCTATCCCGGCGTGGGATTCGTCGGCCTGGTCTTCGCGATCGTGTGGGGCCTGATCGTCTATCTGCGGGCCGAGGTGCTGCGCCGTCAGCGCCGCGGATTGCTACCCGGCCAGCAGCGCACATCGGACTGAAACTGGCCTCTGACCAGGCGATACTGCGATTTGGCTTCCGTTCGGTACGCTGTGCGCCGTGACTGAGCGGACTTTGGCCCTGATCAAGCCCGATGGCGTCGAGCGGCAACTGATCGGAGAGATCATCAGCCGGATCGAGCGGAAGGGCCTGTCGATCGCAGCGTTGGAGTTGAAGAACGTCAGCGACGAGCTGGCCCGCGCTCACTATGCCGAGCACGAAGACAAGCCGTTCTTCGGCTCGCTGCTGGAATTCATCACCTCCGGACCTGTGGTCGCCGCGGTTCTCGAAGGCCCGCGGGCCATTGCTGCGTTCCGTCAGCTGGCCGGTGGCACCGATCCGGTGGAGAAGGCCACCCCGGGCACCATCCGCGGTGACCTGGGTCTGGAAACCCAGTTCAACCTGGTGCACGGGTCGGATTCCCCGGAGTCCGCGGAGCGCGAGATCGCGCTCTGGTTCCCCTCGAACTGACCCGGGTCGAAGGCCGACCGACCCCAGTCTGGTCGGATCCACTACTCGGGTATGGGATACTGGGTGCGGGTGTGCGTCGTCAGACCGGCGGCAATCACCCGGATGAAGACTTAGACGTGCGCGACCACCGCTATCCGCGATGCGGCGCCGACCGTCCCAGCCATCATTCAACCCAGGCACCGGGTGGGTTCGCTGAGCTTGTACACAACGAGCCGCCCGGGGCGAGACCACAACAAGTTCGGTGAAGCCAGCCGAGCCCATAGCCGAAGTCCTCGCGCGGCCGCGTCGCATCGACGCGCCCGGGGGCTTGAAGGAGAGTACGTGGACGACGATGCCAAAATCCAAGACCACACTGACAGCAGCACCGCTGCCAACAGCGACGGCGAGAACAGCACGCCGGCGGCACCGCCGGATCTCCCCGAACGCCTGAGAGTCCACTCGCTGGCCCGAGTTCTCGGCACCACCAGCAGGCGCGTTCTGGAGGCGCTGGCCGACCTCGACGGGCGCTCCCGCAGCGCGCACTCGAGCGTCGACCGCACCGACGCGGTGAAGGTGCGCGATGTGCTGGCTGCGGCGGCTGCAGAGAGCGCACCCGCGCCAGAGCCGGTTGCCGCGCCGCCGGCACCGGTGGTCGCCGAACCCGAGACAGCTGAGCCGGTGGCCGCCGAACCCGAAGAGGCGCCGGTCGCCGAAGAGCCCGCTGACGTCCCGGTGGTCGAGGTCCAGGTCGCAGAGGCCGAGGTCCACGTGGCCGAAGCCGACGACCCCGGTATCGATCCCGCAGCCGCACCTGACGGTGAACCCGAGTCGCGACTGCTCATCGAGTTGCCGCCCCCGGCGCCGGAGCCCAGCGATGACACCCCGGTGGCGGACTATCTGCCTCTGTTCGTCGCCCCCCAGCCGGTGCAGGAACGCCCCGCCGGCCGGCGCGAGGAGCGCGACACTTCCGACGACATCGATGACGTCGAGGACAGTGACGACGGCGACGACACCGACGACGAGCAGGCCGAGAAACCGGCCAACCGCCGGCGCCGGCGGGGACGGCGCGGCCGTGGCCGCGGCCGGGGCGGCGAATCCGGCGCCGACGGCGAGGACGACGGCCCCGACGACACCGTCACCGACGACAAGACCGACAAAGACAAGGCCGAGCCCTCCGACGAGGACGAGTCCTCCGAGGACGAAGGCGACGACGACGAAGGCGGCGCCGGCGAGGCGTCCAGCCGCCGGCGGCGCAGGCGGCGCAGGCGCAAGTCGGGCACCGGCGACGACGGCGAGCCCGTCTCACCCGATGACCCCCCGAACACCGTCGTCCACGAGCGCGCCCCGCGCAGCAAGGCCGAGAAGGCTGACAAGTCCAACGAGATCCAGGGCATCAGCGGGTCCACCCGGCTCGAGGCCAAACGGCAGCGCCGCCGCGACGGGCGTGACGCCGGCCGTCGCCGGCCCCCGATCCTTTCCGAAGCCGAGTTCCTCGCGCGGCGCGAAGCCGTCGAGCGCGTCATGGTGGTTCGCGACAAAGTGCGTGTCGAACCGCCGCACGCCGGAGCCCGCTACACCCAGATCGCGGTTCTCGAAGACGGAGTGGTCGTCGAGCACTTCGTCACTTCGGCGGCATCTGCCTCCCTGGTCGGCAACATCTACCTCGGCATCGTGCAGAACGTGCTGCCCTCGATGGAAGCCGCGTTCGTCGACATCGGTCGCGGCCGCAACGGGGTGCTGTACGCCGGTGAAGTCAACTGGGAGGCCGCCGGACTCGGCGGTGCCCAACGCAAGATCGAGCAGGCCCTCAAACCGGGTGACTACGTGGTGGTCCAGGTCAGCAAGGACCCCGTGGGACACAAGGGTGCCCGGCTGACCACGCAGGTCTCGCTGGCCGGCCGCTATCTGGTCTACGTGCCCGGGGCGTCGTCGACCGGGATCAGCCGCAAGCTGCCCGACACCGAACGCCAGCGGCTCAAGGAGATCCTGCGCGAGGTGGTGCCCGCCGACGCCGGCGTCATCATCCGGACCGCCTCCGAGGGCGTCAAAGAAGAGGACATCCGCGGCGACGTCACCCGCCTGCAGGAACGCTGGAACCAGATCGACGCCAAGGCCGCCGAGACCAAGAAGAAGGCCGCCGGTGCCGCAGTGGCGCTCTACGAGGAACCCGACGTCCTGGTCAAGGTGATCCGCGACCTGTTCAACGAGGACTTCTCCGGGCTGATCGTCTCCGGTGACAACGCGTGGAAGACCATCAACGACTACGTCGAATCGGTGGCCCCTGAACTCGTCGCCAAGCTGACCAAATACGACGCGGCCGACAACGGCGGCCCCGATGTCTTCGCCGTGCACCGCATCGACGAGCAGCTCACCAAGGCGATGGACCGCAAGGTATGGCTGCCGTCGGGCGGAACCCTGGTGATCGACCGCACCGAGGCCATGACCGTCGTCGACGTCAACACCGGCAAGTTCACCGGCGCCGGGGGCAACCTCGAGCAGACCGTCACGAAGAACAACCTCGAGGCCGCCGAGGAGATCGTGCGGCAGCTGCGGTTGCGCGATATCGGCGGCATCGTGGTGATCGACTTCATCGACATGGTGCTCGAGTCCAACCGTGATCTGGTGTTGCGCCGCCTCACCGAAGCCCTGGCCCGTGACCGTACCCGGCACCAGGTTTCCGAGGTCACCTCGCTGGGTCTGGTGCAATTGACCCGGAAGAAGCTCGGTACCGGCCTGATCGAAGCGTTCTCCACCTCCTGCCCGCATTGCGGGGGCCGCGGCATCGTGCTGCACGCCGACCCGGTCGACTCGGCAGCGCCTGCGCCCGCCCGCAAGGCCGAGGCCGGTGGCGGGAACAGGCGCAGCAAGCGTTCCGGCAAGAAGGGCAAAGCGGACGAGCCGATCGTCGAGGCGCCGGTGGCGCGGGTTCCCGCGCACGCTCACGGCGATCATCCGATGTTCAAGGCGATGGCTGCCGCCAACGGCAAGCACGAAGACGATGACGCCGATGACACCGAGTCGAGCGAGGACACCTTCGACGAGGAGAAGGTGCACGACGCGGTCGGCGAGGAACAGACCGAGGAGCGGGTGTCCGAGGATGACCTCGACGACGACTTCGACGAATCCGATTCCGAGGACTCTGACGACGAGGACTCCGACGACGAGGACTCTGACGACGAGGACATCGAGCTCGACGAGGACGACGAGGCGGATGTCGACGACGAGGACATCGATCTCGAGGACGACGAGGAAGACGAAGACTCGGACGAGGACGACTCGGATGACGACGACTCGGATGACGACGACGACTCGGACGAGGACGACTCGGACGACGACTCCGATGACGACGAAGACTCGGATGACGACGACGAGGACGAGTCCGACGAGGATGACTCGGAGGAGGACGAACCCGAACCCGTTGTCGAGGTGATCGAGCCCACCAGGCCGCGTCGTCGCCGCGCTGCGGCACGTCCGGCCGGGCCCCCGACCGCCTGAGGTTTGCGGGAGCGGCGCAGGCGGTTTGACCCGTAACGCGCTGCTCACGTAACCTTGAGCAGTTGTCACGAGACTGACGTCCGTGATTGTGAGTGAGTCGCGAGAGCTGACTCGGCTCACGAACCCAAGACCTGCGCACGCACCTTCGGGTAGTGCGCGCCCGTAAGCGATGAGTTAGGACCACGATGGCGACGTACGCAATCGTCAAGACCGGCGGCAAGCAGTACAAGGTCGCCGTCGGTGACATAGTCAAGGTCGAGAAGTTGGAGATCGAGGCCGGCGGTTCCGTCACGCTGCCCGTGGCGCTCGTCGTCGACGGAGCCAATGTCACCACCGACGCCAAGGCGCTGGAGAAGGTCGCCGTCACCGGTGAGGTGCTCGAGCACACCAAGGGGCCCAAGATCCGCATCCACAAGTTCAAGAACAAGACCGGCTACCACAAGCGGCAGGGGCACCGTCAGCAGCTGACGGTCCTCAAGGTCACCGGCATCAAGTAAGACGGGAGCAGCACATGGCACACAAGAAGGGCGCTTCCAGCTCACGCAACGGTCGTGACTCAGCCGCACAGCGGCTCGGCGTCAAGCGTTTCGGTGGTCAGGTCGTCAACGCGGGCGAAATCATCGTCCGTCAGCGCGGCACCCACTTCCATCCCGGCACCAACGTCGGCCGTGGTGGCGATGACACGCTGTTCGCGCTGGCGGCCGGCGCCGTCCAGTTCGGCGTGAAGCGCGGTCGCAAGACCGTCAACATCGTTCCGGCTGACGCCTGATTTTCCGAGGACCACGCCTGCGATAGTGAAGCTGCTGCGAGTTCTCGGTAGGGATTGAACACTCGCACCAGCTTCACACTTCACAGGAAGGTCGTCCGATGCCCCGGTTCGTCGACCGCGTTGTCATTCACACCCGCGCGGGATCCGGCGGTAACGGTTGCGCTTCGGTGCACCGGGAGAAGTTCAAGCCTCTCGGTGGACCCGACGGCGGCAACGGCGGACGCGGCGGCAGCATCGTGCTGGTCGTCGATCCTCAGGTCCACACACTGCTGGACTTCCACTTTCATCCTCACGTTGTCGCGCCCTCCGGAAAGCAGGGTGCGGGCAGCAATCGTGACGGCGCCGCGGGCAACGACCTGGAAGTCAAAGTGCCCGATGGCACGGTCGTCCTCGACGAGCAAGGCCGGTTGCTGGCCGATCTCGTCGGCCCCGGCACCCGCTTCGAAGCCGCCGCCGGCGGACGCGGCGGTCTCGGTAACGCGGCCTTGGCTTCTCGCGCACGCAAGGCACCTGGCTTCGCCCTCCTCGGTGAGAAAGGCGAAGAGCGTGATCTGACGCTCGAGCTCAAGACCGTCGCCGACGTCGGGCTGGTCGGTTTCCCGTCGGCGGGTAAATCGTCGCTGGTGTCGGCCATCTCGGCGGCCAAGCCGAAGATCGCCGACTACCCGTTCACCACGCTGGCGCCGAACCTCGGCGTGGTCTCCGCGGGTGAGCACACCTTCACCGTCGCCGATGTCCCCGGTCTGATCCCCGGCGCCTCCGAAGGCCGTGGTCTCGGCCTGGACTTCCTGCGGCACATCGAGCGCTGCGCGGTGCTGGTGCACGTGGTCGACTGCGCCACGCTGGAACCCGGGCGCGACCCGATCTCCGATATCGACGCACTCGAGGCCGAGCTTGCGGCGTATCAGCCGACGCTGCAGGGTGATTCGACCCTCGGCGACCTCGCCGAACGGCCCCGCGCCGTGGTGCTCAACAAGATCGATGTACCGGAAGCCAAAGAGCTCGCCGATTTCGTTCGCGACGAGATCGCCGAACGCGGCTGGCCGGTGTTCGAAGTGTCGACGGTGGCGCGGATCGGCTTGCGCCAGTTGACCTTTGCGCTGTGGGACATGGTGGCGGCCTATCGGGCTGCGCAACCGGTGCTGGCCCCTCGACGGCCGGTCATCCGGCCGATCCCGGTGGACGAGAAATCGTTCTCGGTGCAGCCGGACGGCCAGGGTGGATTCGTCGTACGCGGTGTGCGTCCCGAGCGGTGGATCTCGCAGACCAACTTCGACAACGACGAAGCCGTCGGCTATCTGGGCGACCGGCTGGCGCGCCTCGGTGTCGAAGACGAGTTGCTCAAGCTCGGCGCTCGCGCCGGCTGCGCGGTGACCATCGGCGACATGACCTTCGATTGGGAACCGCAGACACCGGCGGGTGTGGACGTGGTGCCCACCGGCCGCGGCACCGACATTCGTCTCGAGCGCAGTGACCGCGTGGGGGCCGACGAGCGCAAGGCGGCACGGAAGGCGCGCAGGGAACACAGCGACCCCGGCGACGACCAGTGAGTGTGCACCGCGACGCCGTCCGGACCGCACGCAGCATCGTCGTCAAGATCGGCACCACCGCTCTGACCACCCCCACCGGGGTTTTCGACGCGAGCCGGCTGCAGTACCTGGTCGACGCCATCGAGCGGCGGATGAAGGCCGGGTCAGATGTGGTGATCGTGTCTTCGGGCGCCATCGCGGCCGGCATCGAACCACTCGGATTGCCGCGCAGGCCAACGGATCTGGCCACCAAGCAGGCCGCCGCCAGCGTCGGTCAGGTGGCCCTGGTCAATTCGTGGAGTGCGGCGTTTCACCGCTATGACCGCACCGTCGGGCAGGTCCTGCTCACCGCGCACGACATCTCGATGAGGGTGCAGCACACCAACGCCCAGCGGACGCTGGATCGACTGCGCTCGCTGCACGCCGTGGCGATCGTCAACGAGAACGACACCGTGGCCACCAACGAAATCCGATTCGGTGACAACGACAGGCTCTCGGCCCTGGTGGCGCACCTGGTGGGCGCCGACGCGCTGGTGCTGCTGTCCGATATCGACGGTCTCTACGATTCCGACCCCCGCAAATCCGATGCGCGGTTCATCCCCGAGGTGTCGGGTCCCGATGATCTGGACGGTGTGACCGCCGGGCGCGGCAGCCATCTGGGCACCGGGGGAATGGCCTCGAAACTGTCGTCGGCTCTGCTGGCGGCCGACGCCGGGGTGCCGGTGTTGTTGGCCGCGGCCGCCAACGCCGCGGAGGCCCTGTCGGATGCGTCGGTGGGGACGGTGTTCGCGCCGCGGCCCACCCGGATGTCGGCGCGCCGGTTCTGGGTGCGTTATGCCGCCGAGGCTGCGGGCAGTCTCTCGCTGGATGCCGGCGCGGTGCGGGCTGTGCTGCAGCATCGCCGCTCCCTGCTGCCCGCCGGGATCACCGCGTTGTCGGGCCGCTTCTTCGGCGGCGACGTGGTCGAATTGAAAGGCCCCGGCGGTGAGGTGGTGGCGCGTGGTGTGGTCGCCTACGACGCCACGGAGTTGTCGACGATGATGGGTCGCTCCACCTCGGAGTTGCCCGTCGAGATGCGCCGCCCCGCAGTCCACGCCGACGACCTAGTGGCCGTCTGATCTGCCCTGCCCTGCTCCGCTCTGCTCCTGGGCGCGAGCGCGCGTGTCTGTACGCGACACTCCGAGCCGCTGCGTACAAAGACGCGCGCTCACGCCGAGGTGAGATACAGCGAGGCCCAGATGATCTGGGTGATGGCCTCGACGAGCCGGCCGTCGTAGTCCTCGGACCGACCGGGCAGGTTCTGCTGACAGGTGCGCTCGACCATCCAGGTCAGTGAGCTCGCCGTCGCCTCCGCCGGCAGGTCCTGCCGGATGGTCCCGGCGGTTTGGCCGTCCTCGATCACCTGGGTCACCTGCCCGGCGATCGCGGTAAGCAGCTCTCGATAGGTATTCGACACCTGCGCGTCGTAGCCGGCCATCTCGCTGAGCGCGACCAACAACGGCTGGTGGCGACGGTAACCGGCGACGATCCCGGTGATGGCGGCACGGACGTCGGCCGGGTCGCGCCGCGCGGCCACACCCCACCATCGTTGGGCGCTGTCGGCGAGCTCGCCCAACACCTGGCCGGCCAGCCGGCGCAGCAGGTGGCCCTTGTCCTCGAAGTAGATGTAGAAGCTGGCCCGGGAGATGCCGGCCTCGGTGGCCAGCCGGTCGACGCTGAGCTCGGTGAAGCTGGCGCCTTCGTTCATCAGGCGGTCCGTGGCCGCCAGCAGGTCGCGTTCGATCTGCTCGCGCCGCTCCTGCCGCTTGGCCTGCGGCTTACGGGTCACCGACGGCATGCCCGGAAGCGTACCCAAGCCGCGCACGTATTGACTAGGCACACTGTCTAGACCTATCGTCACGGCATGACTGTGCCCTCGATCACACCCGAGTCGGTTCGCTCCTACGACCCGATCGATCTGTCTTCCCGTACGTTCTGGTCCACCACCGCCGCCGACCGGGAGCTCTCCTTCGCCGAGCTGCGGGCGCAGCGGCCCGTGAGCTGGCATCCGCCGGTGCAGGACGCGCTCATGCACGACCCGTCCGACCGCGGCTACTGGGCGGTGACCAGGCATGCCGACATCGTGGCCGTCAGCCGCAACAGTGAGGTGTTCCTGTCCGGCAAAGGCGTGCTGTTCGAGAACATCCCGGAAGAACTGCTGGAGGCGTCGCAGTCCTTTCTGGCGATGGATGCACCGCGCCACACCATGATCCGCAAGGTGGTGCACGCGGCGTTCACACCGCGGCAGGTGCGCCGCATCGAGGACTCGATCAAGGCCAACGCGGCGGCGATCGTCGGCGAACTCGCCAGTGCCGGAAGCGGTGTCGACTTCGTAGAACACTGCGCCAAAGAACTGCCGATACGCACCCTGTCCGACATGGTGGGCATCCCCGAATCCGAACGTCAGCGCGTCGCCCGGGCCGCCGACGCACTGGTGTCGTGGGCCGACCCGGTGTACCTGGCCGGCCGCAACCCGCTGGAGGTACTGCTGGAGAACCAGATGTACCTGCATCAGGTGGCCGGAGAACTGGCGGCGCAGCGGCGCGCCGACCCCGGCGATGACCTGATCAGCAGCCTGGTGCACGCCGAGGTGGACGGCGATTCCCTCACCGATGCCGAGGTGTCGGCGTTCTTCGTGCTACTGGCCGTTGCCGGCAACGACACCACCCGCCAGACCACCAGCCACGCGCTCAAAGCACTCACTGACTTCGAGGATCAGCGGGCCTGGCTGTTGGAGGATCTCGACGCCCGCATCGGCGGTGCCGTCGAGGAGTTCATCCGCTGGGCCAGCCCGGTCATGACGTTCCGCCGCACGGCTGCAACGGATTTCGAGCTCGGCGGCCAGACGGTGCGGGCGGGGGAGAAGGTGGTGATGTTCTATCCGGCGGGAAACTGGGACACCGAGGTGTTCGACGATCCGGGCCGGCTGCAGCTCGGCCGCCACCCGAACCCGCATCTGGGTTTCGGCGGAGGCGGCAGGCACTTCTGCCTCGGCGCACACGTCGCCCGGGCGCAGCTGCGGGCCTTGTTCACCGAACTGCTGGGCACGCTGCCCACCATCACCGCCGGTGAACCCGCATTTGTGCCCGGCAACTTCGTCCACGCCATCCGCACGATGCCGGCGATTTGGGCGCGCGCGTAACCGCTCAGCGGTTACGCGCGCGCCCAAATCACACGGAGACGGCCGGGGACAGCTCGTCGAGCAGCAGCACCAACATCTCCGAGCAGCCGTTGTCGACCTTGACGTCGGCCAGGTCGTCGCCGCGGGTGGGCCCGCGATTGATGACGGCCACCGGCATGCCGTGAGCAGCGGCGTGCCGGACGAATCGGTACCCGGAAAAGACGGTCAGCGACGACCCCGCGACCAGTAGCACGTCGGCGTCGTCGACCAACGAATACGCCTGCGCCACACGGTCCTTGGGCACACTCTCGCCGAAGTAGACGATGTCGGGTTTGAGCATCCCCGAACACCGCGGACAGTCCAGGTACCGGAATTCGTCGGTGTCGGTCACCGTCGCGTCGGCGTCCGGGGCCACCGCGATGCCACCGAGCCGCTCGGCACGCTCGACGAATCCGGGGTTGAGTGCTTCCAGCTCATCGGCCAGCTCGGCGCGCGTCATGGTGTAGCCGCAGGCCAGGCACACCACCTGGGCGTAGGTGCCGTGCAGATTCACCACAGTGCGGCTGCCGGCCTTGGTGTGCAGCAGGTCGACGTTCTGGGTGATCAGGCCGGTGACCACCCCGGCGCGTTCCAGTGCCGCCAGCGCCCGGTGACCCGCATTGGGCATGGTGTCGTCCATGTGGCGCCAGCCCACGTGATTGCGGGCCCAATACCGTTGCCGAAACGCCGGATCGGAGGTGAACTGGCGGATGGTCATCGGATTGCTCGGCGGGGAGTCCGGCCCGCGGTAGTCCGGGATGCCCGAATCGGTGGACATACCGGCGCCGGTGAGCACGGCCACCCGCCGGCGGGTCAGCAGGGCGACGAGCTCAGGTGCTTCCACTCCATCGAGAATAAGCGTCACTTCAGGCAGTGCGCCGCATCGACCAACTCTGCGCGCATATTGCTCTCCATCATCTTCAGCGCGGCCCGCCCCAGCTCGGCGTCGATGTGCGCGACACAATCCTGTGCCACCACCAACTCGAAGTGCCGGACATACGCGTCCAGGGCGCTGTAGAGGATGCACTGCTCGGTGACCTGACCAGTGAGGATCACCCGGTGGACGCCCAGCTGGGTCAGCAGGTACCCCAGCGAGGTGGCGTAGAACGCGCTGTGGCGCACCTTCATCAGGAAGCGGCAGTCATCGCTGGGGACGATGGGCCGCACCAGGTCGGGACGGGCGCCTTCGAGTGCTGCAGACACGAGGCCGGCGTGATCCGCGGTGAAGTCGCCGTAGTTGTCGTTGACGTAGATCAGATCGGCGTCGTCACTGCGCCGGGTCTCGGCGATCAGCGCGGCGATCGGGTCGACGATGGGTTCGACGTTCGGGATCAGCTTCTCGGCGTCGGGGTGCTCATAGGCGTTGAGCATGTCGATGACGAGGACAGCAGTTTCGGCCATGCCGGGTCTTTACCCGGTTATACGTAGTCCACCCACCACTGATGCAACTCGGCGAGATCACTGCCTTGGGCGATGCCCAGCATCAGGTCGGAGCTCTTGGTCCACATGATGTCGGGCGTGCCCTCGTAGGTTCCGCAGGCCACCCAGCCCTCCACCTGATCGGGGGTGGAGTCGTAATCCCAGGTGCCCGGGGAGTCGGCGCCGCCGGGGCACTGCTGCAGGGTGTCCTCGTCATTGCTCTGCCGGAACGCCTCGTCGAGCGCCTCCACCGTGGGAAACAGTGAGTAGGTCGCGGTGGCGGGCCCACCCGGGTTGGTGTTCTGCCCGCACTCGACGGTCGCCAGCGCACCGGAGACCGGCGGTCGCAGGGGTTCGCAGGATGCGTACCCGGACGGCACCACCCCCAGCAGACGGCGCAGGGCGGGGGAGACCGTCGCGTGGGGTGGCACGCGCACTTCGGTCCTGGGGACCGAGGTGACCGTCCGGGTGATCGTCTGGGTGGCCATCATCGCGCTCGCGGGCTCCCGCAAGGTCCAGGTGGTCACCACCGCGGCCACCAGCACCGCGACCCCGGCCAGGGCGCCGGCCACCGCCCAGCCGCGCCTCTTGGGGCGCACCACGGGCTGCTGGGGCGCGGTCATCGTGAACATCCCGTCGGTGACCCCGGCCGCGTGTGCCGCCGCGCGCGCCAACTCGCCGGCGGTGGCGAACCGGTCGCCGGGTTGTTTGGCCATGCCGCGCGCCACCACCGCATCGAGTGCCGGCGGCAGGCCGGGCAGCAGTGCGCTGGGCCGCGGTGGGGGTTCCATCAGATGGGAGGTGATGAGCACGCTCACGCTGTCGGCGCGGAACGGCTTGGTGCCGGTCAGACATTCGAACAGCACGCAGGCCAGCGCATAGACGTCGGCTTGGTAGGTCACCTCCGCGCTGGTGAAGCGTTCCGGTGCCATGTAGGCGAATGTGCCGATGGCCGTGCCCTGTTCGGTGAGCGTGTCATCGGTGGCCCCGTGAGCGATGCCGAAATCCACCAGATAGGCGAAATCATCGGCGGTGACGAGGATGTTCTCGGGTTTCACGTCGCGGTGGGTCACGCCTGCGGCATGCGCGGCGTCCAGGGCCGAGGCGATCTGCCGCACGATCGCCACCGCACGCGCCGGTGGCATCGGCCCGTCCCGGTTCAGCACCGAACGCAGGTCGACGCCGTCGATGAGGCGCATGTCGACGTACAACTGGCCGTCGACTTCACCGAAGTCGTGTATCGGAACCACATGCGGCTCTTGGAGTTTGCCCGCAGAACGCGCCTCCCGCTCGAGTCGCTTGCGGAACGTGTCGTTGTGCGAGAGTTCGGCGGGCAGCAGCTTCAAGGCCACCGTGCGGTCCTTCACGGTGTCATGAGCCTGGTAAACCTCACCCATTCCGCCACGACCGATCAGGCGGGTCAGCTGATAGGGACCCACCCGCGAGCCCACCCGCGTCGCGTCACTCATAGCCGACGCCCAGGCGGAAGGTGAACGTGTAGTCGCAGATCCGGATCAGGTCACCGTCGGCCAGGGTGGCACTGCCGCGCACCCGTGTGTGCTGGACCTCGATCCCGTTGGCCGAGCGCAGATCACTGAGCACATAACTGGTCCCGGTGTCGATCACCGCGGCGTGGTGGCGGCTCACCAGAGCGCTGGACAACACGATGTCGTTGTCGTCGAGCCGGCCGATCCGGGTCGCGACGGCGCGTAACGGGTACTGCCGTCCCGACGGGTCCTCCAGATACGCTGCCACGGATTCCGCCGACACGGCAGTGCGCTGCTCGAGTCGGGTCACGCTACCCACTGCGGCGGTCGTGGCCGCGCCCTTGGCGTCCAGGGGTTCCTGACGCAGGATCTTCTGGTGCAGCGCCCGCAGGGACGGGCCGGGATCGATGCCCAGCTCATCGGCCAGGGCGCTCTTGAGCCGCCCGTAGGTCTCGAGCGCGTCGCTTTGCCGCTCGGTGAGGTAGTAGGCGCTGATCAGCTGGGCCCACAGCGGTTCCCGGTACGGATGCTCGGCGGTCAGGGTCTCCAGGTCGGCGATCACGTCGCGGGCCCGCCCGCACACGATCTCGGCCTCGGCGAAAGCGGTGGCGGCCACCAGGCGGTCCTCGGTCAGTGCGGTGGCCAGCCCGTCGACGAAGCCAAAATCCTGCAGGTCTTCGAGCACGGGCCCACGCCACTCAGCCAGCGCCGCGGCCAGGTGCCGGCTGGCCAGGCTGAACTCCCCGGCCGCCGCCGCGCGTACGCCGGCGGCTTTCTCAGCGGCGAATCTGCCCAGGTCGAGTGCGGTCTCGGCGATGGTGAGCCGGTAGCCGGGCGGCGCGCTGGCCAGCGCGGCGTCCTCGGTCGGCAGCAGCTTGCGCAGATTGGACACATAGGAGTGCAGGCTCGCCCGCGCACCGGACGGGGGGTCATCCGGCCAGGCCGCGGCCAGCAGCGACTCGACCGCCACGGGCCGATTGCGGTTCATCAGCAACATCGCGAGCACCGCTCGCTGCTTGGGGGTGCCCAGCGCGACCGGGGTGCCGTCGAGGGTGATCTGCAGCGGGCCGAGCACACCGAACTGCGCAGATCTGCCCGTCATCACGCGTGTCCGTGTCCTTTGCCGTCGCCGCCGCTGTGCCCCCTGATTGTGCCGTGTGGCCGCGGCCGATGAGCGAACCGGGCGTGGATTTCGTCGCTGCGTGGGCGCGAGATCGCCGGAATCGCCGGATCGGTGGCCATACTTCGGGGCACGGCGGGGAACAATGACACGGTGATGGACTTCTACAGCGCCTACCACCACGGATTCGTTCGGGTCGCCGCCTGCACCCTGCACACCACGATCGCCGACCCAGGCACCAACGCCGAGGCGGTGCTGCAGACCGCACGCGAATGCCACGACGATGGCGTCGGGCTCGCCGTGTTCCCCGAACTCACCCTGACGGGATACTCCATCGAGGACATCCTCTTGCAGGACACGCTGCTCGACGTGGTGGAAGACGCGCTGCGCGACGTCATCGCCGCGTCCGCCGACCTGCTGCCGGTACTGGTGGTGGGTGCACCCCTGCGCTACCGACACCGGATCTACAACTGCGCGGTGGTGATTCACCGTGGCGCCGTGCTCGGTGTGGCGCCGAAGTCCTATCTGCCGACCTACCGCGAGTTCTACGAACGACGACAGATCGCCCCGGGCGACGACATCCGCGGCGAGATCACCTTCAGCGGAGTGACGGCGCCGTTCGGTCCGGACCTGCTGTTCGACGCCTCCGATGTGCCCGGCTTCGTCCTGCACGTCGAAGTGTGTGAGGACATGTGGGTCCCGGTTCCGCCCAGCGCGCAGGCAGCGTTGGCGGGCGCCACCGTGCTGGCCAACCTGTCCGGCAGCCCGATCACCATCGGCCGCGCCGATGACCGCAAGCTACTGGCCCGCTCGGCATCCTCACGCTGTCTGTCCGCCTACGTCTACGCGGCGGCCGGTGAGGGCGAGTCCACCACCGACCTGGCGTGGGACGGCCAGACCATGATCTACGAGAACGGGGTGCTGCTCGCGGAATCGGAGCGTTTCCCGAAAGGGGCGCAGCGCAGCGTCGCCGACGTCGACGTCGATCTGCTGGTCGCGGAGCGGTTGCGGATGGGCACCTTCGACGACAACCGGCGCCACCATGCGGCGTCGGTGGACGGGTTCCGGCGCATCGAGTTCACCCTCGACCCGCCGGCCGGCGACATCGGCCTCAAACGCAGTATCGAGCGTTTCCCGTTCGTACCGTCGGATGCCGCACGCCTGCAACAGGATTGCTACGAGGCCTACAACATCCAGGTGTCCGGACTGGAACAGCGACTGCGGGCGCTGAACTACCCGAAGGTGGTCATCGGCGTCTCCGGCGGGCTGGACTCCACCCACGCGTTGATCGTCGCCGCCAGGGCGATGGACCGCGAGGGGCGGCCGCGCAGCGACATCCTGGCCTTCACCCTGCCCGGATTCGCCACCGGCGACCGCACCAAAGGCAACGCGATCGCGTTGAGCAACGCGCTGGGGGTGACGTTCGAGGAGATCGACATCCGCGACACCGCCAAGCTGATGCTCACCGAGATGGGGCATCCGTTCGGCCGCGGTGAGAAGGTCTACGACGTCACCTTCGAGAACGTGCAGGCCGGGTTGCGCACCGACTACCTGTTCCGGATGGCCAACCAGCGTGGCGGCATCGTGCTGGGCACCGGTGACCTGTCCGAGCTGGCGCTGGGCTGGTCCACCTACGGGGTGGGCGATCAGATGTCGCATTACAACGTCAACGGCGGCGTCCCGAAGACGTTGATCCAGCATCTCATTCGCTGGGTCATCTCATCGGGTCAGTTCGACGACGACGTCGACCGGGTCCTGCAGTCGGTGCTCGACACCGAGATCAGCCCCGAGCTGGTGCCCGTCGGCGAGGACGAGGAGATCCAGAGCAGCGAAAGCAAAGTCGGACCGTATGTGCTGCAGGACTTTTCGCTGTTCCAGGTGCTGCGGTACGGGTTCCGGCCGTCGAAGGTGGCGTTCCTGGCCTGGCATGCCTGGCATGACGCCGAACTCGGCCACTGGCCGCTGGGGTATCCGCTGGACAAGCGGCCGCAATTCTCGCTGTCCGAGATCCGGCACTGGATGCAGGTGTTCGTGCAGCGGTTCTATTCCTTCAGCCAGTTCAAGCGGTCGGCGCTGCCCAACGGGCCGAAAGTCTCTGCCGGGGGCGCGCTCTCACCGCGCGGCGACTGGCGGGCCCCGTCGGACATGTCGGCCCGCATCTGGCTCGACGAGATCGAACGCGAGGTACCCGCCGAGTAAGCGGGCCGGCCCGATGTTTTGGGCCGGTCGACGAGCCCGAGGGACGAGGGGGAGAGAGGGCCGGCCCCGTGTTCGGGACCCGCTAGGCTGGCGCGGTCCCCGGGAACGAAAGGTCATTCGGTATGAGTGAGCAGGTCCGCTATGTGTTGGATGAGTCGGAACTGCCGACCCATTGGTACAACATCGTCGCCGACCTCCCCACGCCGCCGCCTCCGCCTCTGCACCCCGGCACCCACGAACCGGTCGGACCCGATGATCTCGCGGCGCTGTTCCCGCCGGAGCTGATCGCCCAGGAGGTCAGCGCCGAGCGCTACATCGAGATCCCGGAACCGGTGCGCCAGGTCTACCGGCAGTACCGGCCGTCCCCGCTGGTGCGCGCCCGCCAGTGGGAGAAGGCGCTGGGCACCCAGGCCCGCATCTACTACAAGTACGAGGGTGTCTCGCCGGCCGGCTCGCACAAGACCAATACCTCTGTGCCGCAGGTGTATTACAACGCCCTGCACGGCACCACCCGGCTCACCACCGAAACCGGGGCCGGGCAGTGGGGCACCGCACTGGCGTATGCCTGCGCGCTGTTCGGGCTCGAGTGTGAGGTGTGGCAGGTCGGTGCGTCCTTCGACGGCAAGCCGCAGCGGCGCACCCTGATCGAGGTGTTCGGCGGCACGGTGCACCGGTCACCGAGCCGGCTCACCGAGTTCGGCCGCACCCTGGCCCAGGACCATCCCGGCTCGCTCGGCATCGCCATCTCCGAGGCCGTCGAGGTCGCCGCCCAGGATGAGGCCACCAAGTACGCGCTGGGGTCGGTGCTCAACCATGTCCTGCTGCACCAGACCGTCATCGGCGAGGAGGCCCTCAAGCAGCTGGCCCTGGCCGGCGAGTCCGGCGCCGATCTGGTGATCGGCTGCGCCGGGGGCGGTTCCAACCTGGCCGGGCTGACGTTCCCGTTCCTGCGCGAGAAGCTGGCAGGCACGCAGTCGCCCCGGCTGCTGGCGGTCGAGCCCGCGTCGTGCCCGTCGTTGACGCGCGGTGAATACCGTTACGACTTCGGCGACACCGGCGGCATGACCCCGCTGATGAAGATGTACACCCTGGGCCACGACTTCGTGCCCTCGCCGATTCATGCCGGCGGGCTGCGCTATCACGCGATGGCGCCGCTGGTGTCGCATGTGGTGGCCGAGGGCCTGCTCGAGGCCGTCGCGTTGCCGCAGAGTGAATGCTTCGACACGGCAATGCAATTCGCCCGGACCGAGGGCATCGTGCCGGCTCCGGAGTCGGCGCATGCGCTGGCGCAGGCGCGGCGGGCGGCCGCAGAGGGCGGCGAGCAGGTGATCGTGATAGGCCTGTCCGGGCACGGCCTGCTGGAACTCGGCGCCTACGACGCCTACCTCTCCGGTGGGCTCTCCGATGATCCGCTGTCCGAGGATGCGCTGCAGACGGCGCTGGCCGGCGTTGTGCAGCTGTGATGGGTGAGAACGCCGAGCTTGCGCCCAGGGCTGTTGCGGCGCGCGTTCAGCAGCCCGCAGTGCAATCTCGAGAACTCATTTAGAGCCGGCCGTCCACCCGCAGCTGAGGATGCACCCACTCCGGGGAACGCCGGGCCTTGAACGCCCGGAATCCCTCGACGGCTTCGTCGCCGCTGTAGCTGGCCTTCATCCCGATGCGGTCGAACAGGCCCATGTAGTTGTCCAGGCTCGACTTCACCACCGACCGGGCCTTCGGGGCGGTGCGACAGCACTGCGCCAGGACTTCGCGGGCGGCCGATGGCAGGTCGTCGTGCGCCACCACGCGCGCCACCATGCCCCAGTCGACGGCTTCGTGCGCGTCGAGGGTGCGGCCGGTGAACATCAGGTCGCGGGTGCGCACGGGCCCGATCATCCGCGCCAGCATCTGGCTGTAGTAGGTATCGGCGATTCCTCGGTACAGCTCCGGCACCCGGAACGTGGCGCGGTCGCTGACCACCGCCATATCGCTGCACATCGCGATCTGCAGACCGCCGCCCTGACACAGCCCGTTGACCGCCGACACCACCGGTTTCACCGACTGCCGCAGCGTTTCGAACGGAGTGACGTCCATGGACAACGCCGAACCGAAAGTCAGCCAGTTGTCCGAGCCGTCTCCGCCGCCGAGGTCGCCGCCGGGGGCGAACACGTCGCCGGTGCCGGTGATCAGCAGCCCCGCCAGGCTGTCGTCGGCTTCCACCAGCCCCACGGCGTAACGGATCCCGAAGTACATCGCCGGGGTCATCGCGTTGCGGGCCTGCGGCCGGTCGAGGGTGACGACGGCGAACGGTCCCTCGCGTTCGAAGCGCAGGTATTCGGTGCCCAGCCAATCGCCTTCAGGAGGTCGCGGGGTGCTCATGAGTGCTGACTATAACCACAACGGTATGGGTTTCAGTCGCGCGCCAGCGCATCCTCGATGGTCTCGTCATTCGGCGCGCAATCACCGGCGCCGGGTACCAACGTCGCCAACGCGCCCGCCGCGCAGGCCCGCCGCAGAGCGTGATAGCGGTCCGCCAGCCAGCCCGCCGCCAGCACCCCGGCGAATACATCACCCGCGCCGGTGGTGTCGACCGCTTCGACCGCCGGCGCCGGCACTTCGAACTCCTGGTCCTCGCCGATGTAGGTGGCACCACGCCCGCCACGGGTGATCACCAGATGGGCAACGGGCCACTGCCAGTGCTGGTACTCGGATTCGTTGACGATCACCACATCGGTGGCCGCGGCCAGTTCGGCCAGTCCATGCGGGTCGGCTCCGGCAGGTGAGGCATTGACGACCACCGTTGCGCCCGCGGCCTTGGCCACCCGTGCCGCCACCAGCGCCGTGGGCAACGGGATCTCGAGCTGCAGCAGCACGATATCGGCGTCGGCGACCAGGTCGCGCAGGTGGGGCGAGTCCAGTGTCAGATGACCGTTGGTACCCGGGGCCACGACGATCATGTTCTCGCCGTCGGCGTCGACGACGATGGCGGCCGTTCCGCTGGGGCCCGGCAATGTGACCACACCCTCGAGCCCAACGTCGTTGGCGGCCAGGTGCTCTCGTAGGTGCTCGCCGTTGGCGTCCGGGCCGATCGCGGCGATCAACTGCACCTCGGCCCCGGCGCGCGACGCTGCGATGGCCTGATTACCGCCCTTGCCGCCGGGCACCAACCGCACTCCCGAGCCCAACACCGTCTCCCCGGGCCGGGGCAAGGCGGCCACGTCGAACACCACGTCCATGTTGACGCTGCCGACCACGGTCAAGCGGCTCATGCCGTCACCGAGAAGGGTTGCGGCAACGGGGCCCGGCCGGTCAGCGCGCGCAACACGACCTCCCCGTGACCCATCGCCACCGCGATCCGCGCGCCCAGCGACGCGGAAACCCGCAAGGCCTCACCCGGTGGGGCGAAGTCCAGCCCGGTGGCATCAGCGATGTCGAAACCATGCACGGTCAGCTCGAAGATGCGCGTCGGTAGGTAGGCGAACAACCGCATACCCGCGCCCCCCAGGACCGCGATGAGCTCGTCCCCACGTCCGTCGAGTTTCCGCAGAGCCTCGGCCACCATCGCGTCGACCGCGTCGGCCGGCTGCTGTCCCAAGCCGGCGCCGGCCTGGCGACCCCGCTCCAGGACCGCCGCCCCCTCGGCCGCCGCGACGTCGGCCGCCATCCGGTAGTACTCCTCGGGCCCATCGATGTCGACCTGCTCAGCGGGTGAATCGAGGTAGGTGATGACGGTGGCCAGTGACCGCGAGGTGTGGCCGACCAGGGCGCGCAGATCCCATTCGCCCAACCCCGGGCCGTCGAACCGGTCAACAGGAATCCGGCGCACCTGATCGGCGAAGCTCCGGGCTGCGGAAGCGTAGGCGGCAACCACATCCTCTTGGTTCATGCCGACAGAATCTACCGCCGCATCGCCCCCTGCCGGGGTGCGGTCGGCCAATCCGTGTCCGGCCCGATAAGCTGGGCTAATGAGTCTGGAGGCACCGACGCTCACAGGACTGCGCGACACCGTGCACGACGCCGCCAAACACGCCCGCGTAGCGGCCCGCGTGCTGGGCACGCTGTCCACCGTGGCCAAGGATCGGGCACTGCACGCCGCCGCCGATGCGGTGCTGGCCAACAGCGCGGCGATCATCGCCGCCAACGCCCAGGATCTCGATGCCGCCCGAGCTGCCGGAACCGCCGCCGCGATGCTGGACCGGCTGGCCCTCAACCCGCAGCGCATCGACGGTATCGCCGCGGGTCTGCGCCAGGTGGCGGGGCTACCCGATCCGGTCGGTGAGGTGCTGCGCGGACGTACCCTGCCCAACGGGCTGCGGTTACGCCAGCAGCGGGTGCCGCTCGGTGTGGTGGGCATCGTCTACGAAGGCCGCCCGAATGTCACCGTCGACGCCTTCGGCCTGACCCTCAAGAGCGGCAATGCTGTTCTGCTGCGCGGTAGTTCGTCGGCAGCGCACTCCAACGCCGCGCTGGTGTCGGTGCTACGGGAGGCGCTGGTCGGAGAAGGGTTACCCGCCGATGCGGTGCAGCTGCTGCCCAGCGAGGACCGCGCCTCGGTCACCCATCTGATCCAGGCCAGGGGCCTGGTCGACGTGGTGATCCCGCGCGGCGGGGCGGGCCTGATCAACGCCGTGGTGCGCGACGCGCTGGTACCCACCATCGAAACCGGGGTCGGCAACTGCCACGTCTTCGTGCACGGGGCAGCGGATCTCGATGTGGCAGAACGCATTCTGCTCAACGCCAAGACCCGCCGGCCGAGTGTGTGCAATGCCGCCGAAACCCTGTTGGTGGACTCCGCGGTCGCCGGACACGCCCTGCCCCGGCTGGTGAGTGCGTTGCAGAACGCTGGTGTGACCATCCACGCCGACCCCTCCGAGGAAGAGCTGCGCGCGGAGTTCCTGTCGATGGACATCGCCGTCGCCGTCGTCGACGGGGTGGACGGGGCGATCGCGCACATCAATGAATACGGCACCGGGCACACCGAAGCCATCGTCACCACTGATCTTGCTGCGGCGCAACGGTTCACCGATCAGGTGGACGCCGCCGCGGTGATGGTCAACGCGTCGACGTCGTTCACCGACGGTGAGCAGTTCGGGTTCGGCGCCGAGATCGGTATCTCCACCCAGAAGTTGCACGCCCGTGGCCCGATGGGCCTGCCCGAACTGACCTCGACCAAGTGGATCGTCTGGGGAGACGGACAGATCCGACCCGCCTAGGAGCCTCATTGAGTACACCCGCTCGTTCCGTCCCGCTGTTCGCCGATATCGACGACGTGGCCCGGAAGCTGGCCGAAACCGGCTACCTGCCCGACACCGCCACCGCCACGGCGGTGTTCCTCGCCGACCGGCTGGGCAAACCGCTGCTGGTGGAGGGGCCCGCGGGTGTCGGCAAGACCGAATTGGCCCGCGCGGTAGCACAATCCACGGGCGCGGAGCTGGTGCGGTTGCAATGTTACGAGGGGGTCGACGAGGCCCGGGCGCTCTACGAGTGGAACCACGCCAAGCAGATCCTGCGCATCCAATCCGGATCGGGCGACTGGGATCAGACTCGTGACGACGTGTTCAGCGAGGAGTTCCTGCTGTCGCGGCCGCTGCTGACGGCCATCCGGCGCACCGACCCGACGGTGCTGCTGATCGACGAAACCGACAAGGCCGACATCGAGATCGAAGGCCTGCTGCTCGAGGTGCTCTCCGACTTCGCCGTCACCGTCCCCGAACTGGGCACCATCACGGCCGAGCGCAAACCCTTCGTCGTGCTGACCTCGAACGCCACCCGCGAACTGTCCGAAGCGCTCAAGCGTCGCTGCCTGTTCCTGCACATCGATTTCCCCGACCCCGACCTGGAACGGCGCATCCTGCTGTCCCGGGTGCCCGAACTGCCCGAGAAGATGGCCGAGGAACTGGTGCGCATCATCGGGGTGCTGCGTGGGATGCAGCTCAAAAAGGTGCCCTCGGTCGCCGAGACCATTGACTGGGGCCGCACGGTGCTGGCGCTGGGCATGGACACCATCGACGACGCCACCATTGCCGCCACCCTCGGTGTGGTCCTGAAACACCAGTCCGATCAGCAGAAGGCCTCCGGGGAACTGAGACTGAACTGATGGCCGCCCGACGAATCAGCCCACCACAGCCCCTGGCGCCCCACGGGCTGCCGGGCCACCTCGTCGATTTCGTCGAGGCGCTGCGCAGATCGGGTATCGCCGTCGGGCCGTCGGAGACCGTCGACGCCGGCCAGGTGCTGGCCACCCTCGGCCTGGGCGACCGGGAGGTGCTGCGCGAAGGTCTGGCGTGCGCGGTGCTGCGGCGGGCGGATCACCGCGAGACCTATGACGCCATGTTCGACCTGTGGTGGCCGGCGGCGCTGGGGGACCGGACGGTGGTGGAGCCCGAGGACGGGTCAGCGGACACCCCTCCGCAACTGCCGCCCGAGGACGTCGAGGCCATGCGCGGCATGCTGCTGGAGTTGCTCAACAACAACGAGGACCTGGCCAACCTGGATCAACGACTGGCGGCGATGATCGCCCAGATCGTCGAGGCCTACGGCAAGTACAACTCCAGCCGCGGACCGTCGTACTCGTCGTATCAGACCCTGCGGGCGATGGCCCTGGACGAGCTGGAGGGCAAGCTGCTGGCCGGTCTGCTGGCCGGCTACGGCGAACAGCCCACGCCGTCGCAGGAGGAGATCGCCAAATCTCTTGCTGCACAGCGCATCAACCAGATCCGCAAGATGGTGGAGTCCGAGACCAAACGGCGTACGGCCGAGCAGCTCGGTCGTGACCACGTGCAGATGTACGGTATCCCGCAGCTCAGCGAGAACGTCGAGTTCCTGCGCGCCTCGGGCGACCAGTTGCGCTCGATGCGCCGGGTCGTGGCACCCCTGGCCCGCACCCTGGCCACCCGGCTGGCCGCCAAGCGCCGCCGTCACCGCGCCGGACAGATCGATCTGCGCAAGACGCTGCGCAAGTCGATGTCCACCGGCGGCGTGCCCATCGATGTGGTGTTGCGCAAGCCCCGCCCCGCCCGCCCGGAACTGGTGGTGCTGTGCGACGTCTCCGGGTCGGTGGCCGGGTTCAGCCACTTCACCCTGCTGCTGGTGCATGCTCTTCGTCAGCAGTTCTCCCGCGTGCGCGTCTTCGCCTTCATCGACACCACCGACGAAGTGACCCACATGTTCGGTCCCGAAGCCGACCTGGCCATCGCCGTGCAGCGCATCACCCGCGAAGCGGGGGTGTACACCCGGGACGGACACAGCGACTACGGCCACGCCTTCAGCTCCTTCACCGAGCAGTTCCCGAATGTGCTCTCCCCGCGCAGCTCGCTGCTCGTCCTGGGCGACGGCCGCACCAACTACCGCAATCCCGCCACCGACATCCTGGCGCACATGGTGTCGGCGTCGCGGCACGCGCACTGGCTCAATCCCGAGCCCAGGCACCTGTGGGGCAGTGGCGACTCGGCGGTCCCGCGCTACGAAGAGGTCATCACCATGCACGAGTGCCGCTCGGCCAAACAGCTCGCCTCGGTGATCGACCAGCTCCTGCCGGTGTGACCTTGCGCCGAAACTCACGTGTGGGCCCTTTTGTCCGAGTAGCCGCCGGCAAAACGTCGGTCTCGGCACCGTCGACGCTGCCGTAAGCTGCCTATTCGTGACTCGACGCAGGCTGGGTGTGATGGGTGGGACGTTCGATCCCATCCACAACGGTCACCTGGTGGCCGCCAGCGAGGTGGCCGACCTGTTCGGCCTCGACGAGGTGGTGTTCGTCCCCACCGGTCAGCCCTGGCAGAAGGCCGGCCGCCACGTCACCCCCGCTGAGGACCGCTACCTGATGACCGTGATCGCGACGGCGTCCAACCCCCGGTTCTCGGTCAGCCGCGTCGACATCGACCGCGGCGGCAAGACCTATACCAAGGACACCCTGCGTGACCTCCAGGCCCTCAACCCCGACACCGACCTGTACTTCATCACCGGCGCCGATGCGCTGGCATCGATCCTGTCCTGGCAGAACTGGGAAGATCTGTTCTCGATGGCCCGCTTCGTCGGAGTGAGCCGCCCCGGTTTCGAACTGGACGGCAAACACATCGAGGCGGCCCGTTCGGAGCTGCCCTCCGATGCCCTGTCACTGGTCGAGATTCCCGCGCTGGCGATCTCGTCGACCGACTGCCGGGACCGCGCCGAGCGGTCCCGCCCGATCTGGTACCTGGTGCCCGACGGGGTGGTGCAGTACGTGTCCAAGCGTGACCTGTACCGGGATCCCACGCAACAGCCCACCGCACACGGCCGCAGCCTGGCCAAGACGACGAATCAGGAGATTTCGTGACCGCCTCCGACGAAGCCCTCGCGATGGCAGAGGTCGCCGCCCGAGCCGCGGCGGCCAAGATCGCCGAAGACGTCATCGTGATCGACGTGTCCGGGCAGCTGGTGATCACCGACTGCTTCGTCATCGCCTCCGGCTCCAACGACCGTCAGGTCAACGCCATCGTCGACGAGGTGGAAGAAAAGATGCGCCTGGCCGGGTACAAGCCTGCCCGTCGCGAGGGTACCCGGGAAGGACGCTGGGTGCTGCTGGACTACGTCGACATCGTGGTGCACGTGCAGCACCGCGACGAGCGGGACTTCTACGCCCTGGACCGGCTCTGGAAGGACTGCCCGGTGATCCCGGTGAACCTCGACGACGTGGCCGTCGATGCCGAGGGCGGCCAATGAGCACCCCCGCACGGCGCATCCGCCGGCTGGTGATGCTGCGCCACGGTCAGACCGAATGGAACGCAGGCAGCCGCATGCAAGGCCAGATCGACACCGATCTGACCGACCTGGGTCGCACACAGGCGGTAGCCGCGGCGGAGGTGCTGGCCAAACGGCAGCCGCTGCTGATCGTGTCGTCGGATCTGCGTCGCGCCTTCGACACCGCCGCGGCACTGGGGGAGCGCACCGGACTGGCCGTCGGTGTGGACACCAGGCTGCGGGAGACTCATCTCGGTGACTGGCAAGGGCTCAACCACCTCGAAGTGGACGCCATGGCGCCGGGTGCCCGGCTGGCGTGGCGCGATGACGCGCGCTGGGCTCCCCACGGCGGAGAAAGCCGGGTCGACGTCGCCGCCCGCAGCCTGCCGGTGGTCACCGAACTCGTTGCCACTCAGCCGGACTGGGGCTCCGAAGCCGACGGTACCGATGCCGACCGGCCGGTGGTGCTGGTGGCCCACGGTGGTCTGATCGCCGCGTTGACGGCCGCGGTGCTCGACATCCCGGTGGACAACTGGCCGATCCTCGGTGGCATGGGCAACGCGAGTTGGGTTCAGCTGTCCGGGCATTCGGCCTTCGAGGCGGCACCCGAGGACGTCAGGTGGCGACTCGACGTGTGGAACGCCTCGGCGCAGGTCGCCAATGATGTCCTCTGACCGGCAGCCCACGCTGCTGGTCTTCGCCGACTCGCTGGCCTATTACGGCCCGACCGGCGGTCTGCCCTCCGATGATCCCAGGATCTGGCCCAATCTTGTTGCCGATGCCCTGGGTTGGCGGCTGGAGCTGATCGGCCGGATCGGCTGGACGTGCCGCGATGTCTGGTGGGCGGCCACCCAGGACCCGCGCTCCTGGGCGGCGCTGCCGCAGGCGGGTGCGGTGATCTTCGCCACCGGCGGCATGGATTCGCTGCCCTCACCGTTGCCGACCGCGTTGCGGGAACTGATCCGCTACGTGCGCCCGCCGTGGTTGCGGCGCTGGGTGCGCGACGGCTACGGCTGGGTGCAGCCCCGACTGTCGCCGTACGCGCGGGCCGCGCTGCCGCCCGCGCTGTCGGTCGAGTATCTCGAGATGACCCGCGGCGCCATCGATTTCAATCGGCCCGGTATACCGATGGTGGCCTCGTTGCCGAGTGTGCACATCGCCGAGACCTACGGTAGGGCCCATCACGGCCGTTCCGGCACCGTCGCCGCGCTCACCGCATGGGCCGGCGAGCACGACATTCCGCTGGTCGATCTCAAAGACGCTGTGGCCGAGCACATCTTCGCGGGACGAGGCAACCCGGACGGGATCCACTGGAACTTCGAAGGGCACCGTGCCGTCGCCGACCTGATGCTCGAGGCGCTGGCCGCGGCAGGTGTCGCCGCCCCGCAGTCCGGCAGGTGAGATGACCGTCATCATCGTCACCGACTCCTCGGCGCGGATTCCCCGGGAGCTGGTCGAAGCCAACGACATTCGAGTGGTGCCCCTGCACATCCTGGTCGACGAACAGGACCTGCGTGACGGGGTGGACGAGGTACCGGACGACGTCCACGACCACGCGGCTTCCACGGCGGGGGCGACGCCGGCCGAGCTGCGTGCCGCCTACTCGCGCGCGTGGGAGGACAGCGGCGGGGACGGGGTGCTGGCGGTGCACATCTCGGCAGCATTGTCGAGCACCGTCACCGCCGCTGCACAGGCTGCCGCGGAGTTCGGCGGACGCGTTCGGGTGATCGATTCACGTTCTGCGGCAATGGGTATCGGCTTTGTCGCGCTGGCGGCGGCGCGCACCGCGGCCACCGGTGCAGACCTCGATGCGGTGGGGGTGGCCGCCGAGTCGGCGGTACGCCAGAGCCACGGGTTCATCGTGGTGCACCGGCTGGACAATCTGCGCCGCAGCGGACGTATCGGTGGTGCCGCGGCGTGGCTGGGCACCGCGTTGTCGCTCAAACCGCTGCTGCGCATCGACGACGGCAAACTCGTTCTGGCGCAACGGGTCCGCACTGCGTCCAAGGCCGTGATGGCGATGCAGGACCGGGTGTGCGAGCTGGTGGGCGAGCACACGGCCTCGATCGCCGTCCATCACGTGGCCGACCCCGCGGCCGCCGACGAGCTGGCCGCCGCCCTGCAGTCGCGGCTGCCGGCCTGCGAGGCGCCGATCGTCACCGACCTCGGCCCGGTGCTGGCATTGCATGTCGGCGCAGGCGCGCTGGCCGTCGTCGTGTCTTTGTGAATTGCGGAGTTCGGAAGCCGCTGAACTCCCCGAATCACGAAAAGAAGCGGCCTGTGACCGGGGGTAGGTCCTTGAGCGTGACGATGCCCGGCTTGGCGGCGACGACGGCGGGCACCGCGTTGGTCACCGGCATCGCGGTGTAGATCATCCCCAGGCCCATGAAACCTGGTTCGCTCCAGCCCTTGGGTGGCAGGCAGTGCAGGACCGTACGCATGTTCGGCACCCCGAAGACCTGGATGACGTGACCGTGCTCCAGCGGTTTGGGCGGGGTGACGTGCTCGCCCATGGTCCAGTTGAACCCGACGCTGACCACATTGCGCTCGCCGACCCACCCACGGTGATAGCCGTACACCGACCCGACCGTGCCGGCCGGGATCTTCATGAACCCCAGATCCGTATCACCGGTGGCGGCGGTGAACTGCACGTCGAAGGTCATCCGGTCCAGCTCGGCTCCGATCGCGTCGGCCATCATGGCTGCCGACTCGGCGAACACCTCACTTTCCCGGCGCACACTCTCGGCCAGGTCCGGGGTGTCGGGGTCCTGGCCGAAACCCATGGCCGACTGGGTGCCCGCCGACTCGTAGGTGGAGCAGTCCACCGATTCCGTGATGCGGATCTCGTCGACGCGCTCGCAGGAACCCGACAGCACCATCCCCACCATGTTCGTCATACCCGGGTGGGCGCCGTTACCGAAAATGGTCGATTTGCCTGTCTCGCACGCAGTCAGAATGCGGTCGAGGTCGGCGGGCGTCTGTTTTCCGCCGGTGATCCACGCCGCGCTGGTGCACACGTTGACCCCGTTCTCCAGCAGGGCCACCAACTCGTCGATGCTGGGCCACAGCGGGTTGTAGCAGCACGCGTCGGCGCCCAGAGCCAGCAGCGCGTCGATGTCGTTGGTGGCCAGCACACCCGTGGGCTCGGGCCAGCCGGCCAGGTCGGCGGCGTCGCGGCCCACTTTCTCCTCGCCATGGGCGTACACGCCGGCCAACTCCATGTCGGGGCGGCCGATGATCGCATGCAGCGACCGTCGGCCGATGTTCCCGGTGGTCCACTGGATCACTCGCAGCGGGCGTCGGCTTGGCGTGGCGTTCATCGGCACTCCCGGTAGTAGACAGTTCTGAGAGTATGTACTCACCTGCCACCGGGCCGGGCCGTAACCGCGGACGAGACTCATCCACAGTCCGCCGCCCATCCACAGGAGGCCCGGGTGCACCGCCGCGACCACGCCGATCGGTCCGCCACCGGTCCTAGCGTCGGGCACATGCCGACTGAACTCGCCACCGACAGACTGCACCGCCGCCTCGGTGAGGGCCCCGACGCACCCGGTGCGGAGGCCCCTGCCGCCGACGACCCCCATGACCTGGTGCCGCGCTGGCTGCCCGACGCCAACGGCAACCGCCCAGGGTGGTGGGAAACGGTGCGCGCGGACCCCGGTCGCGCCGGCGCGCTCGCGCTCGGTGCGGTGGCCGCGGTGGCGGTGCTGATCACCGTGTTCACGCTCATCCGCGACGAGCCGGCACCGGTGTCGTCGGCGAATCTGCCTGCGGTGGAGATGGTGTCGTCGGCCAGTCCGCGGCCGGAGCAGGCGCCGCAGTCGCAGCAACCGGTGGTGGTCAGTGTGGTGGGTCTGGTGCACAAACCCGGTCTGGTCACCCTGGCGGCGGGCGCGCGCGTCGCCGATGCGCTCGACGCTGCCGGAGGTGTCACCGACGGAGCCGACACCATCGGTCTCAACATGGCCAGGCGTGTCGCCGACGGTGAACAGGTGATCGTCGGCATCGCACCGGTGCCCGGGCAGCGTGCCGCGCTGGCCAGTTCGGTGGCCCCCGGTGCGGCTGGGGCCGCCGCGCCGGGCGAGACACCGGCGGCCGCGGAGGCTGCGACGGCGGCGACGGCACCGGTCGACCTCAACACGGCCACCGCCGAGCAGTTGGACACGCTGCCCGGCATCGGACCGGTCACCGCCGCGGCCATCGTCGCCTGGCGCGACGAGCACGGATCCTTCGGCAGCGTCGAGCAACTCAGCGAAGTCGACGGTATCGGGCCGGCCCGGCTGGACAAGCTGCGAGACCTCGTGCAGGTGTGAGCGCCGCGGAACCGGCCCGCTACGACCTGCGGTTGGTGCCCGCCGCGGTGACCGCCTGGGCCGTCACCGCGGCAGCCATCCTCTGGCAGGCCGGTGTGCTGCTCACCGTGGGCTGCGCGGCGGTGGCCGCAGGGTGCATGCTCACGCGCCGGCGCACCGGGTTGCGCGCCGTGACAACGGTGGTGCTGGCTGCCGCCGCGGTGGGCATCGGATTCGGTACTGCTGTCACGTTGCGCGACAACGCGATCCGCGACAGTCCCGTGGTGCAGAGTATCGGCCGCGAGGCCGACGTCACGGTGCTGGTCACCGAGAGTCCGCGGTCGCTCGGCAGCGGGCGGCTGCTGATCCGGGCCGACCTGCGGTTGCTCGCGGACCGCGAAACACGGGGCAGGGTGCTCGTTTTCGCCTCGGCGCACCGATTCGGCGCGGTCACCGCCGGACAGTCGATCCGGTTCCGGACACGCATCGGACCGCCGACCCGACGCGACCTGACCATTGCGGTCCTGACCGCCTCGGGTCGCCCGACCATCGGTGAGGCCACCGCGGTACAGCGTGGCGCCCAGTACCTGCGGACCCGCCTCGCCGAGCTGGCCCGCACCGTCCTACCCGCAGATCAGGCGGCTTTGCTGCCGGCGCTGGTGCTCGGCGACACCTCCACGTTGCCGCCGTCGACCGTCAATGACTTCCGGGCCGCCGGCCTGACACACCTGACGGCGGTCTCGGGCGCCAACGTCACCATCGTCTGCGGCGCGGTCCTGCTGTGTGCGGCGATCGTGGGCCCACGCATCGCGGTGGCACTGGCGGCGGTGGTGTTGGTCGCCTTCGTGGTGGTGGTGCAGCCGACGCCCAGCGTGCTGCGGGCCGCCGTGATGGGCGCCATCACGCTGCTGGCCATCGTGTCGGCGCGGCGCAGGCAAGCCATCCCGGCGTTGTCGGCCACCGTCATCGGCTTGCTCGCGGTGGCTCCGCACCTGGCCGTCGACGTCGGCTTCGCGCTGTCGGTGGCGGCGACGGCGGCTCTGGTGGTCCTGGCGCCGGCCTGGTCGCGCCGCCTGGTGGCCCGCGGCTGGCCGAAACCCCTGGCCGACGCGGTGTGTGTGGCGCTGGCGGCGCACCTGGTCACCGCGCCGCTGATCGCCGGGGTGTCCGGCAATCTCAGCGTGATCGGTGTCGTGGCCAACGTGCTCGTGGCTCCCGTGATCGCGCCGATCACCGTTCTGGGTACCGCCGCCGCGGCCATGTGTGCGGTGCTACCTGCCGGTGCGGCACTGCTGATCCGGTTCACCGGGCCGGAGTTGTGGTGGTTGCTGCTGGTGGCGCAGACGGCGGCCGACGTGCCGAACGCGGCGGTTCCGGTGCCCTCCGGGGTCGGTGGGGCCGTGGGTTTGGCGGCGGCCTCCCTCGCGGCAGCGCTGCTGTGGCGCCGGCGGGTGTTCCGGCTCGTGGCGGCCGGGGCGCTGGTGTGCCTGCTCGCATGGATGGCGTCGGGCTGCCTCACCGGCCACGTTGCCGCGGTGTCGGCAGGTCGTGACACCATCATCGGGTGAGCCAACAGGTCCAAGGACTGCATCTGATCCTGGGCGAGGAAGAGCTGCTCGTCGAGCGTGCTGTCATGTCGGTCTTCAGCCAGGCACGTGACCTCGCCGGCACCCGCGACGTGCCGGTGGACCGGCTGCGCGCCGGTGAGGTGAGCACCAGTGAGCTCGCCGAGTTGCTCAGTCCGTCGCTGTTCGCCGAAGAGCGAGTAGTAGTCCTGGAGTCGGCGGCCGAAGCCGGCAAAGATGCCGCGGCCATGATCGCCGACGCGGCGGCCGAGCTGCCCGAGGGCACCATGCTGGTGGTGGTGCACACCGGCGGTGGGCGGGCCAAGGCGCTGGCGGGCCAGCTGAAGGACCTCGGGGCACAGGTGCACCCCTGCCCGAAGATCACCAAGGCCAGTGAGCGCGCCGATTTCGTCCGCGCCGAGTTCCGTTCGCTGCGGATCAAGGTCAACGACGACACGGTCACCGCTCTCATCGATGCCGTCGGATTCGATGTGCGGGAACTGGCATCTGCCTGTTCACAACTGGTCGCAGACACCGACGGGCGTGTCGACGCTGCTGCCGTACGGCGGTACCACAGTGGCAAAGCCGAGGTGAAAGGCTTTGACATCGCCGACAAGGCGGTGGTCGGCGACGTGGAGGGCGCGGCCGAAGCGTTGCGGTGGGCGATGATGAGCGGCGAACCGCGGGTGGTGCTGGCCGATGCCCTGGCCGAAGCGGTGCACACCATCGCCAGGATCGCGCCGCTGTCGGGCGACCCGTACCGCCTTGCGTCGGAGGTGGGATTGCCCCCGTGGCGGGTGCAGAAGGCGCAGAAGCAGTCCCGCCGGTGGTCCCGCGACGGTGTCGCGACAGCTATCCGGGTGGTCGCCGCGCTCAACGCTGATGTCAAGGGCGCGGCGGCCGACGCCGATTATGCGCTGGAGACAGCGGTGCGGCAGGTCGCCGAGATCGCGGCGGCCGGGCGCCATTGATGTCGTGACCCGCTAACCGCGCAACGGCTTGAAGTCATACTGCCAGCAAGTATTTGGTGGTCTAACAGTTCCAGTTGCTCGTTTGAGCGAATAAACTCCGCTGAGTGGGGAGCGGCTCGCCGCTGGTCGGGCGAACTGAAGAAATTGCCGAGATCTCGAGGGCGATAGCCGGATCGGGTGGACTCGTGCTGGCCGGCGCGGCGGGCGTGGGTAAGACCCGGTTGGCCCGCGAGGCGCTGGCGGTCGCCCGCCGAAGCGGACGACCCACCCGATGGGTAGTGGCCACCGGCTCGTCGAACACCGTGCCGCTGGGGGCTTTTGCCGAATTCGCCAGTAGCTTCGGTCGGGACCCGGTGCGGTGGGTCCAGGACGTGATCGATGCCTTGACCGCGGGATCCGCCCCGATGGCCACCGTGGTCGGCGTGGACGATGCGCATCTGCTCGACGATCTGTCCGCGCTGGTGGTCTACCAATTGGTGCGGCGCCGACTGGCCGCCGTGGTGCTCACGGTGCGCACCGGGCTCGGCGCCACCACCGCCGAAGCCATCACGTCGCTGTGGAAAGACGAATCGCTGGTCCGTATCGACCTGCAGCCGTTGTCGGCAGACGAGACCGCGGTGCTGGTGGCCGCCGCCCTCGGCGGTGACGTCGAACCGGCCAGCGCACAACGGTTTTGGCGCTACACCCGCGGCAACGTCCTCTACCTGCGGCAGCTCATCGCCGATGAGTTCGCCTCGGGCCGTGTCACGCAGCGGTCAGGTTTGTGGGTGTGGGACGGGCATCCCAGTTTCTCGCCGTCACTGCTGGAACTCATCGAAGCCAATATCGGCAGGCAGGAGCAGGCGGTCGTCGACGTGCTCGATCTGCTGGCGGTCGCCGAGTCGCTGGAGCTCGGCGTCCTGGAGCGGTTGGTGCCCACCGGGGTAATCGAAGCCGCCGAAGCCAGGGGAGTGATCTGCGTGGACACCGGCGGCGGCTCGGCGACGGTCCGGCCGTCGCACCCGATTTTCGGTGAGGCCCGTCGGTCCCGGCTCGGCACCGTCAGGTTGCGGTCGCTGCGAGGCCGGGTGGCGGTGGCGCTCGGTGAGCGCGGCGAAGCCTCACCGCAGCACAGCGTTCGGCGCGCTGTGCTGATGCTGGGGTCGGATCAGGCGCCCGATCCCGCGGTGTTGGTCGAGGCCGCCCAGGCGGCGATGTCGCTGCTGAATCCTGGTCTGGCAGTGAGTCTCACCGAAAGCGCGGTCCGTCACGGCGGTGGCCGGGCGGCGCAGCTGGCCTACGGGACGGCGTTGGCGTCGCTGCTGAGAATCGACAGTGCTGAGCAGGTGTTACGCCACCTTGCAGACACCTCGACCGACGCCGAAGAACTGACCCGGGTGGCGGTGGTGCGGGCCGCAGGACTGGCCTGGAGTGCCGGTCAAGCCGGCGCTGCGGCCCGGGTGCTCGCCGACGCCGAAACTCACGCCACCGACGCCGGCTTGATGGATTCAATTCTGGCTCTGCGGGTTTCGGTGCACGCAGGTAGCGGTCAGCCGCACCGGGCCGTCGCGGTGGCCGATCGGCTGAACCTCGATGCACTCGACGCGGCGGGCCGGATGCTGTTGGCCTGGGGATTGTCGGCTGCCCTGGGCGAGGCCGGCCGGCTGGACCGGCTGGCTTCGGCGGCTGCCGACGGATACGCCGTGGCCCGCACCGCAGCCGAAGCGTCACATCTGCGGTTCGGTTTGGGCATCCTGCACGTCCACAGCCTCAATCTGGCGGGCTGCATCCCCGAGGCCATGGAGATCGCCGAAGGTCTGCGGCGGGAGTCGCATGACGCCGATTCGGTTCGGCCCATGACGGCGACGGTGATGGGGCAGGCGGCACTGCACGCCGGGGAGCTCGGACAAGCGCAGCGGTATCTGCGGGAGGCTGCGTCGTCGGGAGTCGACGCGGGTGGCGGCCTGGGCGCATTGCTGGGGGTGTGCCTGGCCCGCGCGCTGGCGATGACCGGCGCCCGCGACGACGCGCAGGCTGCACTGGCGAAAGTGCCTGCCTTCCAGGACTTTGCGTTGTGGGAGGCGGAACGCCTGCTGACCGCCGCGTGGGTGCACGCGGTCAGCGGTGTGGTGAGCAAGGCCGCAGCGGTGGCACGGGAGTCGGCGCGTGGACTGTCCGGTCAAGGCCGGTACGGCGCGGAGGTGCTGGCCCTGCAGTACGCGACCCAGTTCGGCGACCGGACCGCCGCCGCGCGTCTGGCCGAATTGACCGGACTGGTTCAGGGTCCCCGGGTGATCACTGCCGCATTGCATGCCCGCGGTCTGCGCGACCGCGACGCCGACGCCCTGCTGGAGGCGGCGCGCCGTTACGAAGAATTCGGGGATCGGGTCGCCGCCGCCGACGCGGCCGCACAAGCCGCGGTGGCGCTGCGGGAAAAGGGACTGGCGGGATCTGCGATGACGGCGGCCGCGGTGGCGCGGCGTCTCGCCGACGCGTGTGGTTCGGTGACGCCGGCCGTGCGGGCGGCCGCGATGCCGAACCCGTTCACCCAGCGACAGCGGGAAATCATCGCCTTGGCGGCCGCCGGCCTGACCAACCGGCAGATCGCCGCCCGGTTGGTGATGTCGGTTCGCACGGTCGAGGGGCATCTGTTCCGGGCGTCGCAACGCGCCGGCGTGAGTACCCGCGACGAACTGATCGCGCTGTTGGAAGGGCGACTGGACCCCAGGCCGGCAGCGCAGCGCGCGACGGGGTGACGCGACCGTCGTAGGTATGGGTAGTGGGGTAGTGGGCTACCCCTGGCGCTCGATGCGTGGACGCGCATCGTGAAAGAGTGACTGACGATCGTCGACGCCGAGACGACGCACTGGATCGGCTTCCGTTGCCGTATTCGACGGCGCTGCGGTTACGCGACGCCGGAATCGATCCGGAGTTGATCGCCGAGTGTGTGGGCGTCGAACAAGAATCGCTGCCGGCGCTGATCAGGATCGCTGAGGCGAAACTGGCCGCAGCCGGCTACCCGGGCTGAGGCCCGCGGGCTCAGAGCTTGTTGAGCGCGAGCGCCAGAGCCGACTTCTTGTTGGCGGCCTGGTTCTTGTGGATGACGCCCTTGCTGGCAGCCTTGTCGAGCTGACGGCTGGTCTTGACCAGCAGTTCGCCGGCCTTTTCCTTGTCGCCTGCGTCGACGGCTTCCCGGAACCCGCGGACAGCCGTGCGAAGCGAGGACTTCACCGACTGGTTGCGCAGTCGGGCGCGCTCGTTGGTACGGATGCGCTTTTCCTGCGACTTGATGTTGGCCACGCGTGAGTTCCTTCGTACTTTCTGAGCTGATGGTTCTGGCTACCCGGTACGGGCGCCAGCGCGCCCGGCGGCGGGCAGCGACTGTTCAGGCTACCAGCGGGCAGCCGATCTCCCAAAGTCGAGTGTACTAACCTGCCGAAACGCCGATCCTGGTGCAGCATGTGACAGGTGAGTCTTCGAACCTTGCCCAGCGAGACCGGTCGCCAGTCGCGCGCGAGCGCGCAGGCGGCGAAAAAGCACCAGCAGATCTTCGATGGCTACAACAAACGCGGGTCCTACGACCAGGCCTTCGACGAGATGTTCGACGCGCAGGGCAACGTTCGCGGACCGTACAAAGGCATCTACGCCGAGCTGGCGCCCTCCGACGCCTCCGAGCTCGCCGCCCGCTCCGAGGCCCTCGGCCGTGCCTTCATCGACCAGGGCATCACCTTCTCGCTGTCCGGGCAGGAGCGGCCCTTCCCTCTGGACCTGGTGCCGAGAGTGATCTCCGCCGCCGAGTGGTCGCGGCTGGAGAAGGGGATCACCCAGCGGGTCAAGGCGCTGGAGATGTACCTCGACGACATCTACGGCGACCAGGAGATCTTGCGTGACGGGGTGATCCCGCGTCGGCTCATCACCTCGTGTGAGCACTTCCACCGGGAAGCGGCGGGCATCGTCCCGCCCAACGGGGTGCGCATCCACGTCGCCGGTATCGACCTGGTGCGCGACGCCCAGGGCACCTTCCGGGTGCTGGAGGACAACCTGCGCTCACCGTCGGGTGTCTCCTACGTGATGGAGAACCGCCGCACCATGGCGCGGGTGTTCCCCAACCTGTTCGCCAGCCACCGGGTGCGGGCGGTGGGTGACTACTCCTCGCATCTGCTGCGCGCGCTGCGCAATGCCGCGGCCACCAACGAGGCCGACCCGACCGTGGTGGTGCTGACCCCGGGGGTCTACAACTCGGCGTACTTCGAGCATTCGCTGCTGGCGCGGCAGATGGGCGTCGAACTCGTCGAGGGCCGCGACCTGTTCTGCCGCGACAACACCGTCTACATGCGCACCACCGAGGGCGAGCGCCAGGTCGACGTCATCTACCGGCGTATCGACGACGATTTCCTGGACCCGATGCACTTCCGGCCCGACTCGGTGCTGGGTGTCGCCGGCGTGCTCAACGCCGCCCGCGCCGGCAACGTCGTGATCTCCAGCGCCGTCGGCAACGGGGTCGGTGACGACAAGCTGGTGTACACCTACGTGCCGACCATCGTGGAGTACTACCTGGGTGAGAAGCCGCTCCTGGCCAACGTCGACACGTTCCGCTGCTGGCTCGACGACGAACGTGAAGAGGTCCTCGACCGGATCGACGAGCTGGTCATCAAGCCGGTGGAGGGCTCCGGCGGCTACGGCATCGTCTTCGGTCCGGACGCCTCCGAGAAGGAGTTGGCGGCGATCTCGAAGAAGGTTCGCGCCGACCCGCGCGGCTGGATCGCCCAGCCGGTGGTCCAGCTCTCGACGGTGCCGACGCAGATCGACGACAAGCTGGCACCCCGGCATGTCGACCTTCGTCCGTTCGCCGTCAACGACGGAAACAACGTCTGGGTGCTGCCCGGGGGACTGACCAGGGTCGCGCTGCCCGACGGCTCACTGGTGGTGAACTCCAGTCAGGGCGGCGGCTCGAAGGACACCTGGGTGCTGGCGTCGCGGACCTCGGTGGCCGACCGGGAACTCGGCGCCGCCGAGGTGGTGCGAGCGCTGCCCAAGGCGCCGAAATCTGCTCCCGAGCGCAACGGTGACAGCAGCAGTTCCACCCAGCAGCAGCAACAGCAGCAGGCCCGGGTGACCCGCCAGTCCCCAGGCCAGCAGGGGCAGCAACAGCAACAACAACAGCAGCAGCAGGCGGTGATGTACTGATGTTGGCACGCAACGCCGAATCGCTGTACTGGATCGGCCGTTACGTCGAGCGGGCCGATGACACCGCCCGGATCCTCGACGTCACGGTGCACCAGTTGCTCGAAGATTCCAGTGTCGACCCTGACCACGCCTCGCGGGTGTTGCTGCGGGTGCTGGGCATGAAACCTCCGGAGGAAGCACTCGACGTCTGGTCGCTGACCGACCTGGTGGCGTTCAGCCGGGACACCGACGGCGGCTGCTCCATTGTCGAATCGATCTCGGCGGCGCGCGAAAACGCCCGTGGCGCGCGGGAAGTCACCTCCACGGAGATGTGGGAGTGCCTCAACACCACCTACAACGCGCTCGGGGAGCGCGAACGTGCCGCCAAGAGACTCGGCCCGCATGAATTCCTCGGTTATGTCGAGAACCGCGCCGCGATGTTCGCCGGGCTGGCCGACTCGACCCTGTCGCGTGACGACGGCTACCGGTTCATGGTGCTGGGCCGCGCGATCGAGCGGGTCGACATGACCGTGCGTATGCTGCTGGCCCGGGTCGGTGACAGTGCGTCCTCGCCGGCGTGGGTGACGGTGCTGCGCTCGGCCGGCGCGCACGACACCTACCTGCGTACCTACCGAGGGGTGCTCGACGCGGGACGCGTCGTCGAATTCATGCTTCTGGACCGGCTTTTCCCGCGCTCGGTGTTCTACTCGCTGCGGGTGGCCGAGCACAGCCTCGACGAGTTGCTCAACCGCCCGCACAACCGGCTGGGAGCCACCGCCGAGGCCCAGCGGCTGCTCGGCCGGGCGCGCAGCGAGTTGGAGTTCCTGCGGCCGGGCCTGCTGCTGGAATCCTTGGAGCAGCGGTTGGCCAATCTGCAGAAGACCTGCTTCGACGTCGGAGAAGCGTTGGCGCTGCAGTACTTCCATTCCGCGCCGTGGGTCGCATGGACCGACGCGGGACGCAACGGTTCGTTGGCAATAGAGGTAGGCGAGATCGACTGATGAGCGCCTGGTCGAAGAGGGGAGTTTAAATGTGGCGGATGCGGGTGGTGCACGCGACGGGGTACGCCTACAAGTCGCCGGTCACCGCGTCGTTCAATGAGGCCCGGCTGACTCCGCGATCGGATTCGCGACAGAACGTCATCCTCAACCGGGTGGAGACGGTTCCGGCCACCAGGTCCTACCGGTATGTCGACTACTTCGGCACCGCTGTGACGGCGTTCGATCTGCATGCGCCGCACACCGAGTTGGAGGTCACCGCATCGTCGGTGGTCGAGACCGACAAGTCCGAACCGCCCGAAACCGAGGTGAGTTGGGACGACCTGGCCTCCGAAGCCGTCATCGACCGGTTCGACGAATACCTGACTCCCACGCACTACACCCCGGCGAGCAAGCGTATCGAGCGTGTCGGCAGGCGGATCGCGAAGTACCACGAGCCCACCGAAGCGGTCATCGAGGCCGCGCGGTGGGTGCAGGGGGAGCTGAAGTATGTACCGGGAACCACCGGCGTGCATTCATCGGGGCTCGATGCGCTGCGTGAGGGCAAGGGGGTGTGCCAGGACTTTGCCCACCTGACTCTGATTCTGTTGCGTGGCATGGGAATTCCGGCCCGATACGTATCCGGGTATCTGCACCCCAAACCGAAGGCCAAGGTGGGTGACACCATCGACGGCCAGAGCCACGCGTGGCTGCAGGCCTGGACCGGCGGCTGGTGGAACTACGACCCCACCAACGATGCCCACATCAACGAGCAGTACATCAGTGTCGGTGTCGGCCGCGACTATGCAGACGTGACGCCATTGAAGGGCATCTACTCCGGCGAAGGGTCCACCGATCTCGATGTCATCGTGGAAATCACCCGGCTCGCGTAGCCTTACTGCACCCTCATTGCCCGGGCGCCGAATTCTGAAATAAACTAGAAGATTTCGCGTCGGCGCCTCAACAGTGTTACCGTTGGGAGCCGCTGTGATTGGTGCAGCGACTTTGATGAGAGAAGTAAGTAAATGGCACAGGGAACTGTGAAATGGTTCAACGGCGAAAAGGGCTTCGGCTTCATCGCTCCCGACGGCGGCGCGCCTGACGTCTTCGTCCACTACTCCGAGATCCGCGGTAATGGGTTCCGGACGCTGGAGGAGAATGCGCGCGTCGAATTCGAGGTCGAGCAGGGAGCCAAGGGTCCTCAGGCAGTGGGAGTCACCGCAGTCTGATCGACCGGACATTCAGGAGGCTGGTGCGGCACTGCCGCACCAGCCTTTTGTGTTTGGTGCCCACGGTCAGGGTGTCTGATTGCCCTGAGGCGCAACGATATCCGCGCTCTGTGCGGGGGGACTCCAGGAGTATTTCGCGCCTTCGATCCGGGCGTGTTCGAGCACGTGGTTCGCGATCTCGAGCAGCTTGGTGTCGGCTGGAACGACGCTGACCGGTTTCTCGGCGGCCCGGCGCAGCACTAGCAGCCCGAGCGGCGGAGACGTCATGTGCGGAACGACAAGCAGTCTCACACAGGCGGTGCGTCCTGCTATCAGCATCACGCGCGGGGGCCGGGCTACCTTGTCCGCCGTCGCCGGCGTGGGTCTGACGAGAGTTTCGAAATCTCGCGGTCCTTCGGTGACCGACCAGTTGATCTCGATTTCGACGATCTCGCCGATCAAGTGCTGAAGCTTCTCGATGAGCTGCGGCAGCTCCGTGGCCACCGACGCGGTATGAGGCCACCACGCGCCGTCGATGCCATTGCCCGGGCGACCCGCGAGAGAGAGTCTGACCGGCCTCGCCAAGCGACGGGAGCCGGTCAATCCAGTCAGGGTGCCCGCGTATCGGACGATGCGTCGTGCCGAGTGTGATCCGAGAAGACGGGCGCCTGCACTCGTTCTTGCGAAGTGGGGCTGTGCTGCGTCTCGGCCTGCTCGGGGTGCGAGAACAGGTCAGATGAATCCATGGGATGTGTCCTTCGAAGCGTTGGGGAAGTGACTGTGGCCGATCCGGAACCGGCGAGCGCGCGGACTCGATACGCCGCGTCTACACAGTGCCACCGCCTGATCCCAGCGTACGCCGTCGCCTCGGCGCCCCGGCGGTCACCCGCGGGTGTGTCCTTCGATCTGCACGGTGTGTAGATCATCACCCAGCTCGATCCGCCCGTCGAACTCCGTCGCCGCCAGGTCCCGCCACTGCTGCTCCTGCCCGGGAACCAGGGCGGGCACGTAGTGGGTCAGAATCAAGGTGCCCACCCCGGCGCGCGCCGCCGTGGCGGCGGCCTGCTCCACCGATGAGTGGTAGTCCACGATGTCCCTGACCGCTGCAGTGGCACCCGGGCCAGATCTCGGCGAATCACCGTGTGTACCAGCGCATCCGCGCCCGCAGTCAGTTCATCGAGTCCCGGGCAGGGCACGGTGTCCCCGGCCAGCACCACCGCGGCGCCGCCGGCGTCCACCCGGAATCCGATGGTCGGCTCGACCGGACGGTGATCGGTGGGACCTGCGGTGATGCGCACACCATCGGCGTCCCACACCACGCCGCCGGTGTACTCCTGGACCTTCAGTGGTGGCGGCGCGGTCAGGTCGGCGTGGTGGGCGATGCGGTAGCCGATGTCGAATCCGAACGCCTTGAGCGTGGCCTCGACCACCTCGGCGGTGCCGGGGGGTCCGATGATCGGCAGCGGCGCGGGATCCGGTGTGAACGTGGTGACCCACCGCGTGATGATGACGTCGCCCAACTCCGCGATGTGATCGGAGTGCAGGTGAGTCAGCAGCAGGGCGGTGATCGTATTGGCGCCCAGGCCCGCTGCGGTGAGCCGCTGCAGGACGCCGCGGCCGCAGTCCACCAAGAGGCCTGCCCGCCGGTGCGGACCAGCGTCGACGGCCCGGCCCGGTGGGCGTCCGGAATAGGCGAACCCGTCCCCAGCAGCGTCACCTCGATCATGGCCCATACCTAACCGCACGGGGCGGGTCGGTGCCGCCGGATTCGCTACTCGCGTCCCGCCGAGATCCAGGACAGATCCCCGAAGCGCTCGCCCGCGACGTGTTGCCCTGCGGCGTCGAGTGCGCGGAGCTGCCCGGCGGAAAGCTGCACCGACAGGGACGCGGCGTTCTCGTCGACGCGGGCCGCCCGGCGGGTACCGGGAATCGGCACCGACGCGATTCCGAGGGCGTCGGCTCGGTAGCGCAACCACGCCAGCGCCACCTGGGCGGCGGTGGCGCCGACCTCCTGTGCCACCGCCGATATCGCGTCGACGACACTGAGGTTGGCTTCGAGCGCGTCACCGGAGAACCGGGGAAGTGCGCCCCGGAAGGCGCCCAAATCGCTTGCAGAGCGCACGGTTCCGGTGAGGAAACCGCGGCCCAGAGGGGAGTACGGAACGAACCCGACGCCGAGTTCGACCGCCGCCGGCACCACATTGGCCTCGACGTCGCGGCTCCACAGTGACCACTCGCTCTGCACCGCGGCGATCGGATGCACGGCCACGGCGGCGCGCAACTCATCGGCGGTCACCTCCGAAAGGCCGAGGTGGCGAACTTTGCCTGCGGTCACCAATTCGCCCATCGCGCCGACGGTTTCCTCGATGGGCACTGAAAGGTCCCGCCGATGCATGTAGTAGAGATCCACGACATCGGTGCCCAGCCGGCTGAGGCTCTCGTCGATGGCCTGCCGGACGTAGGCGGCGTCGCCGCGGGAACCGCGATCGCCGGTGGCCGGGTTCCCGGTGATGCCGAACTTGGTGGCCAACACCACCTCGTCGCGGCGTGTCGCGAGCAGCGTCGCGATGAGCCTCTCGTTGTCGCCGCCGCCGTAGACATTCGCGGTGTCGATGAACGTGACGCCGATGTCGAGGCAGTGATTCAAGGTCGCCAGCGAGTCGGCGTCGTCGACCTGTCCGTACACCGGTGTCAGCGCCATCGCGCCGAAGCCCAGCGCACTCACGGTCAGCTGGTCACCGAGCGTCACGGTGTCGATCGTCATGGGTGAGATCCCTTCGTATCGGCGGCAGAGGTACACAAGGCGCAAGTTCGTGCTGCAGTCAACTATTCCGGCGTACAGCGTCTTCACAGTCGCACGTCGGAGGCTTAGCCTGGTGTGACGTAGATCACCGACGGGGAGGTGTCCATGCGCATTGCCGACGTGCTGCGGGCCAAAGGGGACACGGTGGCCACCATCACCCCACAAACCTCGGTGGGGGGATTGCTGAACGAGCTCGCGCTGCACAACATCGGGGCCATGGTGGTGGTCTCACCGGAGGGCGTCCTCGGAATCGTTTCCGAGCGCGACATCGTGCGCAAGTTGCACGAAGTGGGTGCGGACCTGCTCCGGCGCCCGGTCTCGGACATCATGACCACCACGGTGGCCACCTGCGCGCCGGGTGATTCCGTCGACAGCCTGAGCGCGTTGATGACCCGCAACCGGGTTCGTCACGTACCGGTCATGGACGGCGGCCGGCTGGCCGGCATCGTCAGCATCGGGGATGTGGTGAAAACGAGGATGGAAGAACTGGAAGCCGAGCAGGAGCAACTGCAGGCCTACATCACCCAGGGCTGAAACCCGTCGGGATTTCGGCGCGCTGGTAACCGCTGAGCGGTTACCAGCGCGCCCAAATCGCTCAAGACCAGGAGTACTCGGCGCGCAGCCGCGCGGCCACCAGGTCGAAGGTGGCGCGTTCGACGATGGCGCCTTCGCGCCGGATGCCCTCCTCGGGCACGTCGAGCACCCGGTCGAGGCGCACCCAGCTGGGCCGGCCCTCGTGATCCCACGGCCCGGTGCCGATACCGATCCAGTCCGGATCGTCGGAGTGGTAGTGCTGGCTGGACAGCATCAGGCCGAGCAGGGTCTGCCGGTCCCGTCCGACCACGAGCACCGGCCGGTCTTTGCCGCGGGATGGGTCGTCCTCGAACACCACCCAGGTCCACACGATCTCGCCCGGGTCGGCGCGACCGTCGAGATCCGGGGAGTAGACGATCTTGCGGGCCCGGGCAGCGGTGGGCACCACGTTGTTGGTGACGGGGCGGCCTGCGGGGATGGCTGCCCGCTTCTCCGCGGCCCGCTGTTCTGCGGCGTTGGCTGCGAGCACCTCGATGCCGACCTTGAGGCCGTGCGCCAGGCCTCGCTGCAGCCCCTGCTGGATGTTGCGTTGAACCGACTGCGGGTTCTGCAGCTGCTTGATGATTTTCGGTGCCTCGTTGAACACCACATTCTCGGCGGCTCTGAGAACCTGCTGGAACGACCTCCACTGTGTCGCCATGACAAGCAGCATAGGTGAGGTTCCTTGCCACGATTGGGTCGTGACGGCCGCCTCTCGATACTCTGGACACGCCTAACCGGGCGTTTTGAGGGCAAGCACGACCCAGTATGTAGGAGATTCCCATCAGCAGTTTCGCCGACAAGACCTTCACCGCCCCGGCGCAGATCCGCAACTTCAGCATCATCGCCCACATCGACCACGGGAAATCGACGCTGGCGGACCGGATGCTGCAGCTCACGGGTGTCGTCGACGAGCGCTCGATGCGTGCCCAGTACCTGGACCGGATGGACATCGAGCGTGAGCGCGGTATCACCATCAAGGCGCAGAACGTGCGGCTGCCGTGGACGGTCTCAGACGACGAGGGGGCGACGCCCTACGTCCTGCACCTGATCGACACCCCCGGCCACGTCGACTTCACCTATGAGGTGTCGCGCGCACTGGAAGCCTGCGAGGGCGCGGTGCTGCTGGTCGACGCCGCCCAGGGGATCGAGGCGCAGACCCTGGCCAACCTGTACCTGGCCCTGGATCGTGACCTCACGATCATCCCGGTGCTCAACAAGATCGACCTGCCGGCCGCCGACCCGGACCGCTACGCCGGGGAGATCGCGCACATCATCGGCTGCGAACCCAGCGACGTCCTGCGGGTGTCCGGCAAGACCGGCGAAGGTGTCGCCGAGTTGCTCGACGCGGTGGTGCGGCAGGTGCCCGCCCCGCAGGGTGATCCCGACGCCCCGGCGCGGGCCATGATCTTCGACTCCGTGTACGACATCTACCGCGGCGTGGTCACCTACGTGCGTGTGGTCGACGGCAAGATCGTCCCGCGCGAGCGCATCAAGATGATGTCCACCGGCGCTCACCACGAGCTGCTCGAGGTCGGCATCGTCTCACCCGAACCCAAAGCCACCGCGGGGCTCGGCGTCGGCGAGGTGGGTTACCTCATCACCGGTGTGAAGGACGTCCGGCAGTCGAAGGTCGGCGACACCGTGACCACGGCCCGCCACGGCGCCACCGAAGCGCTCACGGGTTACCGCGAGCCGAAGCCGATGGTCTACTCGGGTCTGTATCCCGTCGACGGCTCCGACTACCCGAACCTGCGTGAGGCGCTGGACAAGCTGCAGCTCAACGACGCGGCCCTGACCTATGAGCCGGAGACCTCCGTCGCGCTCGGGTTCGGGTTCCGCTGCGGCTTCCTGGGTCTGCTGCACATGGAGATCACCCGCGAGCGCCTCGAGCGGGAGTTCGACCTGGACCTGATCTCCACCTCACCCAACGTCGTCTACCGGGTCGTCGCCGAAGACAACACCGAGCGCATCGTCACCAACCCGTCGGACTGGCCGGAAGGCAAGATCCGCGAGGTGCACGAGCCGGTGGTCAAGACGACGATCATCGCGCCCAGCGAGTTCATCGGCACCATCATGGAGCTGTGCCAGTCGCGCCGCGGTGAGCTCGGCGGTATGGACTACCTGTCTCCGGAGCGGGTGGAGCTGCGCTACACCATGCCGCTGGGCGAGATCATCTTCGACTTCTTCGACTCACTGAAGTCGCGCACCCGCGGCTACGCCAGCCTGGACTACGAGGAGGCCGGCGAGCAGGAAGCCGAGCTGGTCAAGGTCGACATCCTGTTGCAGGGTGAAGCCGTCGACGCGTTCAGTGCCATCGTGCACAAGGACGGTGCGTCCGAGTACGGCAACAAGATGACCACCAAGCTCAAAGAGCTGATCCCGCGGCAGCAGTTCGAGGTGCCGGTGCAGGCGGCCATCGGGTCGAAGATCATTGCCCGTGAGAACATTCGCGCCATCCGCAAGGACGTGCTGTCCAAGTGCTACGGCGGTGACATCACCCGTAAGCGCAAGCTGCTGGAGAAGCAGAAGGAAGGCAAGAAGCGCATGAAGACCATCGGCAGGGTCGACGTGCCGCAAGAGGCCTTCGTCGCCGCGTTGTCCACCGACTCGTCTGCCGACAAGGGCAAGAAGTAGCGATGCGCCGTTCACGGCTGTTGCTGTCACTGATCGCGGCCGCCGTCACTGCCTCCGGTTGCACCAATGTCGTTGCAGGGCAACCGCAGCCAGCCGACGCTGCGGGTCCGGACGGGCCCCGTTCGGGAGACTTGGCATCGACGTTGCTCAGCGCCGAAGAGGTCAACTCGATCATGGGCGCAGAGGACATGGAGGTGGTGGAGTCGGGCGAGACCATGCTCGACCACAGTGCCGAGGTGTCCGACCCCGCCTGTCTGGGCGCGTTGTACAACGCCGAAGAGCTGGTCTACGAGGACAGCGGGTGGACCGACGTCGTCGATGAGGTGCTCACGCAGCGCCAGGACAACGCCGATCAGTGGGTGGAGCAGACCGCGGTTCGGTTTCCCGGCGGCGAGCAGGCCTCGTCGTTCTACGAGACGTCGAAGAGCCAGTGGCAGGAGTGCGTCGACCGGGAAGTCTCGGTGTTCGACGGCGAGTACGTCGTCACCTGGGCCTTCGAGGCGATGACCGTGTCCGACACCATGATCAGCCAATCGGCACGACAGCTCGACAGCGGCGGATGGACCTGTCAGCACGCCATGTCGGCGGTCTCGGATGTCGTGGTGGAAGCCTCCGCGTGCACCATGACCCCCAACGACGAGGCTGTCACCATCGTCGAGGCGCTGGTCAAGAACACCGGCTGAGGCCGGTTTTACAGGTCGATAGCCCGGCGCTACTGCACCACGATGGCATCCAGCTGACGCGCCCAGTCCGGGTACTTGGCCAGCTTCGCCTGATGAAGGGCGAAGACCCGGGCACCGGTCTCGGGATCACCGTCGTCGGAGAACCTGACCGCCGACAGTGACGCCACGTTCGGCAGGATCACGTCGTCACCCGAAATGTGCACGGGGTCATGCATGTATCTCTCCAACGACTCCAGGTCCGGAATCGCGACCACGTAGCCGATGGTGCGGCCGGTGGGGTCGGTGAAGTCGGGTCCGACACTCGAGAACGCCGCCCACGGCAAAGCAGCGGTACGGCGAAGGGCGGCCAGGGTCTGTTCGCGTTGTCCGGCGGTGAGTCCGTCGACGAGCGTCAGCTTCAACACGTTGATGATCACAACAGGCACAACCGGTGTGTGCGACGTCCGTGTTCCGGCGACCGTCATTGTGCCCAGCGTGATTCTTACTCACCCGGCTCCCTGAGGCTCGCGGGCCACGCCGCTGAACAGCGCGATCGCCTGCGCGGTGGTTCCCGGCGGGACTCCTTGGGCAGTTCGGCGGAGTTGGTGCCGCCGTGCCCGGCTTAGCCTTCGTTCCAGACAGCCGGTCAGTGAGCGGAGGTGGTGCCGATGTCCCCGTTGATCGACGTGCATTCCCTGGGGCAGGTCACGTTCGCCGACGACTTCGGCGGCGCGATGACCGTCGACAGTGACCTCGGCACCGACGGGCGCTGGCCGTGGGTTCTCGCGATCCTGGGTGCCGCGCTGGTGGCGCTGGGAGCGGTGGCGTTCAGCCCCCACAGTGACGAGGGTGTGGACCGGGCGCCGTGTGCGCAGACGGTGTGTGCGCCCGCACCGGGCGGCCAACCGCCGACCCGGTGAGTGCCCGAATCCCCTTTGCATCGCGCCACATTCGGCGAGAAGACCGGTTCGAGAGGCCAATCCATGAACGCCACAGCCGCGGCGGTGTACGCCGGCGCAGACGCCGCTTGGGCGCATGACGCCCGCCTGGTGCGGGACAAGCTGAGAGTGTCCGCCGCGCAGCGGGACAGGTCGCGCAAGGATCCCGTCGAGGAGATCGGCTGGCTGCGGGACGCGGGTCTGCTCGGCATCTTCATCCCCGTCGAGCACGGGGGCGGCGGAGCATCCTGGACCCAGGTCGCCGAGGTGGTCCGCACCATCGCCGAAGCCGACTCGTCGATAGCGCACGTGCTGCTCTACCACTACTTCGGCAGCCTCGCCGGCACCCGGGGTGAAAACGGTTCCCTCGGAGCGGGCCGAGCGCGGCGCATCGCCGCCGGCAATCTTTTCCACGGCACCATCGCTCAGGCTGCCTATCCGCCGTTGATCCTGGCCACCCAGACATCAGATGGTTTCCGCCTCAACGGCTCCAAACCGTTCACCAGCGGTGCGGGCCTCGGTGATGTCCTCGTGGTGTGGTCGGTCTTCGACACCGGCACCACGCTGGACGGTCAGGACGTCTCGGGGCAGCTCGCGACATTCCATGTCGAGGGAACCGCGGCCGGACTGTCTTTCGGCGGCGACTGGGACAACCTCGGTCAACGACTGACCGTGAGTGGAACCGCCACGTTGACCGACGTCGCAGTGGCAGCCGACGACCTGATCGGATACGGCTACGGAGCGGTCGAGACCACCGCCTCGGATCACCTCGACGTACTGCTGATGTACGCCGGATTCGCCAACATCTTCACCGGTCTGGCGGTCGGCGCCCTGACCGAAGCCGCCGAGTACACGCGGGAGCGCTCGCGACCGTGGGTGGAATCCGGGTACCGAAGTGCCACCGAGGACCCGTTGACCCAGGAGAGGTACGGCCACTTCTGGACGCAGGTGCAGTCTGCCGATGCACTCACGTCTCGGGCGAATGCCGCCGTCGATGCCGTGCGTGACCAAGGCGGCCAGCTGTCGTGGTCGCAACGGGCCGAGGCCGTCACGCTGATCAATGCGGCCCGGGTGCATGCCAGCGAGGTCGCCTTGACCGTATCGAGTCGGCTGTTCGAGGTCACCGGCGCCAGGTCCTCCGCGACGGCGGTGGGTCTGGACCGGTTCTGGCGCAATGCCAGAACCCTGAGCCTTCACGACCCCTTGCCCCACAAGCAGGTGCAGATCGGGGCCTACCTGCTCAACGGCACCGAACCGGCCCCCGGCTTCTACTCGTGACCACCGCAGCCGAGAAGCCGCTGGTACTCGCGGCGTTCACGATGTCGACCGTCTCGCACGGCAACTACGGCCTGTGGCGGCATCCGCAGGACCAGACGCATCGCTACACCGACGTGCGCTACTGGGTGGAGCTGGCGCAGCTGCTCGAGGCCGGCGGGTTCGACCTGCTATTCATCGCCGATGCCGTGGGGCAGCTCGACGTCTTCGGCGGGGATGCGAATGCCGCGCTGACCCGCGCGGTGCAGACACCCGTCACCGATCCGCTGCTGGCGGTGTCGGCCATGGCCGCGGCCACCCAGCGGCTGGGCTTCGGGATCACCGTCTCGACGACCTATGAAGCGCCGTATCTGCTGGCCCGGAAGTTCAGCACCCTGGACCACCTGACGGACGGCCGGATCGGCTGGAACATCGTGACGTCCCTCCTGGACAGCGCGGCCCGCAACATCCTGGGCCGTGAACGCCAGATCCCGCATGACGAGCGGTATGCGATGGCACAGGAGTTCCTGGAGGTCACCTACAAACTGTGGGAGGGTTCCTGGGAGGCGGACGCCGTGGTCAGGGACCGGCGCACCGGGGTGTACACCCACGCCGACAAGGTTCATCCGATCGGTCACGAGGGGCGCTATTTCAGCGTGCCCGGCGCCCATCTGGTGGAACCGTCACCCCAACGCACACCCGTGCTGTTCCAGGCCGGGACGTCCCCCGCGGGGCGCGCCTTCGCCGCGCGTAACGCCGAACTCGTCTTCGCCAGCGATCACCGCCCGGATGTACTGCGTGACAACATCATCGACATTCGCCGCCAAGCCGTCGGTCACGGCCGCGATCCCGGGTCAATCAAGTTCCTCACGTCGGTCGAGGTGGTGGTGGACGAGACCGATGCGGCTGCACACGCCAAGGCCGCCGAACTCGCGGCGCACCACGATCTCGAAGCGGGGCTGGTCTTGTTGTCGGCGCTCAGTGGAGTCGACTGGTCCGGTCACGGGGTGGACCAGCCCATCGACGAGTTCGACACCGACGCCAGCCGGTCGATTCTGGCCGCGGTATCCGACCCCACCGCACGAAAACGAATCACCCTGCGCGACTATGTCGGGGGACTGGGCGGATTCGGGGGCGGCCTGTTCGTGGGCAGTGCGCGGACGGTGGCCGACGAGCTGGAACGCTACGCCGAGCGCACCGGGGTGGACGGATTCAACTTCACCTATCACGTGACCCCGGGAAGTTTCGCCGACATCGCCGAGCACCTGATCCCCGAGTTGCGCCGGCGGGGCAGGGTGCTGCCCCGCCACGGGCGGACCACCCTGCGCGAGCACCTGTTCCCCGGCGGCGGCGCGGTGTTGCCGGCGGACCATCCCGGTTCCGGGTTCCGGAAAAGAATCTTGTCGATTTGATCGCTCGCGCCGGTGTCAATTTCTGCGGCACTGTTATCGCGAGATCAACACCGCGTTAATCGTCTGTGGCTCAACCTGTTCGGGCACACAGCGCGGTTTCGCACGGCCCGAGAGGCGCATCCCATGCCCGAATCCACCAACACCACCGGCGCATCGCCACTGTCATTGTCCGGGCGGACACTCACCTCCGCCGACACGATCGGGTTGCAGCGTGAAGCGCTGGGGCACTGGGGTGTGTTCGCCCAGGGATTGGCTGCGGCAGCCCCCAGCGTCGCCGTGGCCGTGGTGCCGTTCTCACTGTTCGTCGCGGCGGGCAAAGGCGCCGCATGGGCGGTGCTGGTGGGTCTGGCGATCGCCGTACTGATCGCCGTCACCATCAGCTTCCAGGCCAAACGCACGGTTTCGCCTGGCTCGCTGGGCACCTACACCGGTAACGGACTCGGGCCGGGGTTCGCTTACGCGGCCGGCTTCAGCCTGCTGCTGGGCTATATCGGCTTCGCCACCACCGGCACGCTGGGCGGCGTGCTCTACCTGGACTCGTTCCTCTCGTCGATCGGACTGGGATCACACGCGGTCTGGTACCGCCTGCTGCTGGTCCTCGTCGTTGTCGCGTTGGCGATCTACCTGCCCTACCGGGGAGTGGCACTGGCCGCCAAGTACGAGTTGGCGTTCGAGTTGGTGGCCATCGGTTCGATCCTGGTGATCATCGTCGGCTCCTACGTCAGCTACGGGTTCCGAATCGACTGGGAACAATGGAATCCGGCACACCTCGGCACCAGCGCCACCTTCATCGCGGCGGTGTCGGCCGTCGGCTCCTACGCCGGGTTCGAAAGCGTGGCCTCACTGGGTGCCGAAGCAAAAGACGCGCACCGCAGTATCTCTCGTTCACTGATCCGGGTGGTTCTGCTCCTGGGTGTGCTCTACGTCTTCGCCACCTATCCGCAGATCCTGCACTTCGGAGAGATCGACGGCGATAAGGCAGTACTGCCGCAACTCGCCGACACCGTGGGAGTCTCCTGGGTCAATCAAGTGGTCAGCGGAGCCGTCGCCATCGCTTTCATCGTCTTCGTCACCGCCGTCACCACCGCCGCCGCGCGGTCGTTGTTCACCTTCGCCCACGAGGGAGCGCTACCCGCGGTGTTCACGAAAGTTCATGCCCGGCACCGCACTCCGTGGGTGGGGATCGTGTTCGTCGGCGCGCTGGCGTTGGTGTTCTCGGTGGTCGCGACCTTCAGTTCGGCCGGCCGCCTGGTCTTCGACGTCTACGGCGGCTACGTCGCGACATGGGGCTTCCTGATCGCATATTTCCTGGTGGTGATCGCCACCCCGATCTGGCTCCGTAAGATCAACGCGCTCAACCCGGTTCGCCTGGCGGTGTCGGTGGCCGCCGCTCTGGCGCTGGGCTACGTGATCGTCAGCAACGTCTATCCGGTCCCTGACTTCCCCTTCAACATCCTGCCCTTCATCTACGCCGGGCTGCTGGTGGCCGGGCTCGCCTGGTACTGGTACCTCAAGGCGGCGCGACCGGACGTGGCCGCGCGGGTCGGCACCATCCAGACCCTCTCCGACGCTGAGCAGCAGCGTCTGGCCGACGAGGGCATCGTGGAGGTCCTCGAACAGCAGGCCGCAGCCGCAGAGGGCGACGACGATCCGGAGACCCGGCGCGACAAGGAGCCCGTCGCATGACGCTCGCCCAGCGAAAAGACCTGGCGTGGACGCACGACGTGGGCACACCTCGCGATCACCCGGCGGTCGCCGACTTCCTGGCCACCACGAACGGACTGGGCGGACGGAAGTTCAGCGCCGATTCCCGGGACATCGCCGAACAATTCGAGTCGGCGCTTCCCGGTGCGGTGACCGTTGTGCGCGACGACTCCGACCGGGTCCGGGGTTATGCGGCGGTACACCGGCCGCACGGGGCGGAGGTCATCGCAGACTTCGTGTTCGATCCGGCCACCCCGCCCAGGCTGGTCGACGAGGTGGTGCATGCGGCTGTGCACCGCTTCCGCCGAGAGGCCGCGCCCGCAGCGGGAACGTTCCTGCGGGTGTTCATCGGTGACACCCAGCGCCAGGCCATCGACGCGCTGCTGCGGCAGGGTGCCTACCGGGAGGCGCAGTTCATCCGCACCCGCAAACCGCTCGACGAGGAGAGCCCGGCGTTACTCGAGGCGGCCGCCATCGAAGGGCTCGAGGTGCTGGGGTGGCCGGAGGTCATCGAACGCGGCCTGTCCGAACAGGTGCGGCGCCTGCAGTTCGACACGTTCGCAGAGCATTTCGGCAACATGTCCAAGACTCCGGAAGCGTGGCAGCACCACCTGCACAGCAGGTCGTTCGCACCCGATTTCAGTGTCGCGACGGTTGACCAGTCGGGTGAGGTGGTGGGTTACGTGCTGGGGTCGGTGTACACCGCCGGCGCCGCACCGGGGGAGGAGCGGAGCGCCCACACCGATTACATCGGCGTGCGCCGTGACCACCGGCGCCGCGGTATCGCGGAGTTGTTGCTGCGCAAGATCTGGCTGGCGGCGCTACGCCGTGGGCTGACGGTCGCCTCGCTGGGCACCGACATCAACAACAGCAGTAAGGCGCACGAGCTTTATGCACGCCTGGGCTACGTTGCCGTCGAACATGATTCGGCTTACCGGATCGACGGCTAGGAGACGTGCGCGGCTGTCAGCGAGCTGAACACCCGCGCAGCACCCCCGCGGCGCGAGCGCGCGTGTCTGTACGCCACGCCTCGGCGTGCCGCGTACAGACACGCGCGCTCGGCGGGGATCACATGGGGGCGTTGGCCGGCTGGAAGGCGCCGGAGGCGTCGGCCTCCTCTTCGGCGCGGATGACGTGCACGACGGCGTTGATCAACGCCAGATGGGTGAACGCCTGCGGGAAGTTGCCCAGATGCCTGCCGGTACGCGGCTCGATCTCCTCGGCGTACAGATGCAGCGGACTGGCGAACCCCAGCAGCCGCTCACACAGATGCCTGGCACGGTGGATCTCGCCGATCTCCACCAACGCCGACACCAGCCAGAACGAGCAGATGGTGAAGGCGCCCTCTTCGCCGGTCAACCCGTCGTCGGTCTCTTCGACGCGGTACCGCAACACCAGGCCGTCCTCGGTGAGCTCGTCGGCGATCGCCATCACCGTCGCCCGGATCCGCGGATCGTCGGACGGCAGGAACCGGGTCAGCACCGCCAGCAGCAGGGACGCATCGAGGGCGGGGTCGCCGTAGCGCTGGGTCAGCACCCCGCGCTCGTCCACCCCCTTCTCGAGGATGTCGGCCTTGATCTCCTCGGCGATGGCGCGCCACTGCTGGGCGTAACTCTTCTCGCCTTCGAGGTCGGCCAGCTTGGAGCCGCGATCCAGGGCCACCCAGCACATGATCTTGCTGGAGGTGAAGTGCTGCGGCTCGCCGCGCACCTCCCAGATGCCGCGGTCGGGTTCCTTCCAGTGCTTGATGGCCTCTTCGACCTGCTCCTTGAGCACCGGCCACAGGGTTTCGGGGATCTGCTCTCGCGATTTGGTGTGCAGATACACCGAGTCCAGCATGGTGCCCCAGATGTCGTGCTGCATCTGGCTGTAGGCGCCGTTGCCGATGCGCACCGGCCGCGCGTTGTCGTAGCCGGACAGGTGCAGCAGCTCGTCTTCTTCGAGACTGCGTTCCCCGCCGACGCCGTACATCACCTGCAGCGGGTGGCGTTCGCCGTTGTTGGCGCCCGACACGTCGGCGATGAACGCGAAGAAGTCATCGGCCTCGCGGTCCAGCCCCAGGGTGTAGAGGCCCCACAGCGCGAATGTCGAGTCGCGCACCCAGGCGTAGCGGTAGTCCCAGTTGCGTTCACCCTGCGGAGTCTCCGGCAGCGACGTGGTGCTGGCCGCCAGCAGCGCACCCGTCGGTGAGTACGTCAGCCCCTTCAGGGTCAGGGCGCTGCGCTGCAGGTAGGACCGCCACGGGTGGTCGGGGAAATCGCCGATGTTGATCCACTGCCGCCACATCTCGCTGGTCTGCCACATCTTGTTGGCGGCTTCCTCGTATGTCTGCGGCGCGGGATGTCCCGACCAGGACAGCGCGACGAAGACGTTGTCCCCCTCGGTCAGCCGGGTCCGCGCGCGGGCTTCGTGGCCTTCCAGGCCCAGGCGCAGGTTGGTGGTCAGCCGCAGCGTCGGGTGCGCGTCGGGATCGCGGCTGGCCCGGGCGATCGCCTCGCCGTAGGCCGGGCCGGAGTACTCCCACTTGGCGGGAATGCGGTGATAGTCGAAGGACGGCTCGCAGCTCATCACCAGCTCGACGGTGCCGCTGACGCAGCGGACGGTGCGCAGCAGGATGTGCTCGGCGTCCCAGTCCATCGGCGTGCGGCGGTGGGTGCGCGAGCGCCGCTCGAGGTCATGCCAGGGCCCCTGGACCAGCGCTTCGCGCACGATCACCCAGCCGGTGTGCGTCTGCCAGGTGGTCTCCAGGATGAGGCTGCCGGGCAGGTACCGCCGGGCCGACGGCACCGAGACCCCGTAGGGCGCGAGCCGAAAGTGCCCGGCGCCGCGGTCCAGGATCGCGCCGAACACGCTGGGCGAGTCGGGCCGCGGCACGCACAGCCACTCGATCGATCCGGCAGAGGAGACCAGGCAGGTGGTTTCGCAGTCGGACAAGAACCCGTAGTCGGCGATCGGCGGGAACGGATTGCGCAGCGCCCCGACCGGTGCATAGGGCACCGGGGCGGTGACGGTGAACGGGGCGGGGTCGGCGTGTGGGCGCACGCCGTCCGCTGCGTTGTCTCCGGTCTCGATGTCGAGGGTCATGCCGCCCATCATCGTTTGCAGACGCGGTCGGCGTCTACTTGTGCCGCAGGTGCGTCACATTCGGGTAGCCGCCCAGCCCGAGCCTCTGCACCACCACCTTGGTCAGGACATAGTGTGTGACCCCCGCTACCAGGAAGGCCGGTAGCGACGCCGTGGTGTACCGGAAGAGTTCGGACGGTTCGTACGAAACCGGGTCCAGCAGAAGCGAATACGTGACCGCACCCGCCGCCACCGCTGCGAAGGCGACCAGGTTCACTCCCTTCCAATAGCCGTAGGCCGATTGGTTCGGGGCAAGGAACAGGTCGCGGACGCTGAGTTGCCGGCGACGCAGGATGCAGTAGTCGACGATCTGCACCGCGCAGAGCGGGGCCAGCACAATCGCTCCCCAGGACAGGAAGCGACCGTAGTTGTCGTAGACGGCGGCAGGGAAGAACACCAGGATCGCCGCGGGGACCAGGATGGCGGCGATGAGCCACGGCCAGGCAGCCAGCCGGAACAGCCGGCCGCCGCCACCTTTGAGGGCGACCATCGACGCGTAGCCCTGCGACAGGATGGCGGTGATGTTGGCCAGGCAGACGATGACCAGGGCCACGACGCCGAGACCGACGCCGGCCAGCGGGATGAACCACTCCGTCGGTTCCTCGACCTGGAGCGACAGTGCGGCGACGGCGCCGACCGCGGCCGCCACCACGGACGCACCGAACACGCCGACCCAGTTCGGCCAGAAGGCGGCGCGCGAACTCCTGGTCAGGCGGGCCAGGTTCCCGAGGTTGGGCCACCACGCGAAGCCCCCGGCGATGCTCAGCTCCACCGCCAGGACGAAGCTCAGGTGCGGGTCGTCGCTGACGCCGCCCAAGGGTGCCAGCGACGCGAGCTCCGACCAGGTGTGATGGGTGAAGACGACCACGATGATGCCGACGAGAATCACCAGAAGCATCGGTGCCAGCACCCGGCAGACCGCTTCCACCGACACCGGTCCACGGGCCAGGATCAACGCCGACACCGTGATGGCGGTCAGCGCGAGCAGGCTCGCCGCGGCGCCGGTCTGCGACAGCTCGATACCGAAGACCTGGTTGGCCACCACCACGAGGCCGTGGCCGAACATGATCGCCAGCACCGCGGACCACGCCGCCGCGAGAACCGTCGACACGGCGATCATCACCACCCGCGCGCCCGTCTCCCCGAAGGTGCACCGCAGGCCGACGAACTGTTCGATGCCGTACTTGACCGACGGCATGCACGGCGCCAGCGCCACCGCCAGCACGCTGAGGCCGTACCCGATGGTGATGGTGGCGATGGCCGCCACGATGCCGACGTAGTACGCGACGGCCGCGCCCTGCAGGAACGCCCAGGTGGCGATTGCGAGGCCGATGTTCACCGACGAGTGCTGCCAGAAACCCCAGATGCGTTCGTGGGGGAGAAGCGGCAGATCGGTGAGGGTCGCGTCGGGGCTGCCGTCCCGGGCGGTGGTCTGTGTGGTGTCGGTCATCAGTACGCCCACCACAGCAGTGCAGCGATCGTGACAGCCAGCACGCTCACCGTGAGGACGAGATCCCGAAGGGGCAGGTCGGGGACGGTGACGGCGCCTGCGCTGCCGCTCTCCATCAGAGTCAGCCGGTCCTCGAGCTGCTGCTCGAATGAAGGGTTTTCCACGTCGCCTCATTTCTGATTGGCGGGCCAGTTTAGAAAGTGTGTGTCTGGCGCCACAGCCTGTCAAGCCCCGACTCGAGTTCACAATTCATTCTTGACTGGCGGGCCAATTAACTACAGACTGAGCCCATGAGCATCGACGATTCCGGGCGGCGGCCGTTGCCCGAGGCGGCGGCAACAGTGGTGGTCGGCGCCGGTTACGCCGGTCTGTCCGCGGCGCTTGCCTTGCACGACAACGGTATTGACGTGGTGGTGTTGGAGGGTTCCGACCGGGTGGGTGGCCGGGTCCTCTCCGAGCGCCTCGACCAGATGTCGGGAATCGTCATCGACCACGGCGGCCAGTGGGTCGGACCCACACAGACCCGCCTGCTCGCCGCCGCACAGCGGTTCGGGTGCACCACCTTTCCGACCCACAACACCGGCGACCACCTCGAGCTGTGGACCGACGGGGTGTGCCGGCCCTTCCGCGGCGCCGGCCCCGTGGACGGTCACGGTGTCGCCGAATACGAGGCCGCGACCGCAGACATCGATGCGATGGCGGCGACGATCGACCCGGAGAATCCGATCGCCACTGCGGCGATCGCCGCCTGGGACGGCCAGACGGTGCAGTCCTACCTGGACGCCGCCGTGCCCAACGGCCACGCCCGGACACGTTTGGCGCTGGCGGTCCAGGGCGTGTGGACTGTCGAACCGCGCGACATCTCGCTGTTCCACTTCCTGTTCTACGTGGCCTCCGCCGGCGGGTTCGACCAATTGATGGAGACCGAGGGCTGCGCGCAGGAGCGGCGGTTCACCGCCGGCGCACAAGCGGTACCGCTGGCCATCGCCGCCCACCTCGGCGACCGGGTTCACACCTGCGCGCCGGTGCGCCACATCAGCGTCCTCGACGACGGGGGCGTACTCGTCGACACCGCGCGAGGACAGGTGCGGGCGCAACGTGTCGTCGTGGCCGCATCACCGGGAGCGGCGGTGCGGATCCAGTTCAGTCCGCAGCTGCCGCAGGCCCGCAACCGCTGGATGGAACGCAGCCCGATGGGCGACGTCGCCAAGATCCACACCGTCTACGACACCCCGTTCTGGCGCGCATCCGGCTTCTCCGGCGAGGCGACCGTGTACGGAGAGCACTCGGTGGGCGTGGTGTTCGACAACTCTCCCGAAGACGGCCGCCTCGGGGTGCTGGTGTCCTTCATCTACGCCGACCGCCAACAACGCTGGTCCCGACTCTCGCAGGAGCAGCGCCGGGCCGACGTCCTGGCAACACTGGGCGCCCTGTTCGGCGAGCAGGCGACCACACCGCGGTACTACACCGAGAAGAACTGGCCCGAGGATCCGTGGGCGCACGGGGGATACGCTGCCAACCCCGCGCCCGGACTGTGGTTGGAGCACAGTACAACTGGCTGGCGAACGGCCTGCGGACCCATTCACTGGGCCGGCACCGAGACCTCAGCGGTGTGGAACGGCTACATCGACGGTGCCATCGCCTCCGGACACCGCGCCGCCGCCGAGATCGCGGCGGCCCTGCAGTGACCGCCGTCGTGAGTTCGCCGACGGCACGGCAGGACCTGCGTGTGTTCAGTGACCCGTCGTCGGTCGCCGTCGTCGGGGCCTCCGAAGACCCCGCCAAGTGGGGTTACTGGCTGGCCTCCGGCGCGCTCGCCGGGGCCCACCGCCGCACCGTCCACCTGGTCAACCGCCGCGCGACCTCGGTCCTCGGCCAACCCTGTGCGGCCAGCATTTCCGAGCTCCCGGACGCTCCCGAGCTGGTGGCGCTGTGTGTGCCCGCAGGCCATGTCGACGACGCGGTGGACGCCGCTCTCGAACGCGGCACCCGCGGTTTCCTCGGCATCACCTCCGGCATCGCCGACGACGCCGCGCTGGCCGCCCGCATCACCGCCGCCGGTGCACGCTTGATCGGTACCAACAGCCTCGGCATCTACGACGCCACCAATGAACTCAGGTTGATGTGGGGCGCGCCGACGCCCGGGCCGCTGGCGGTCGTCTCGCAGAGCGGACAGCTGGGTTCGGAGCTGGTGGCGATCGGCCGCAGGTACGGCCTCGGGGTGTCGCGCTTCGTCTCCATCGGTAATCAATCCGACGTCACCGCAACCGAAGTGCTCGCGGACCTGGCCGCCCACGACGGCACCGAGGTGATCGCCCTGTATCTGGAGAGTTTCGCCGGTGGGGTGGCGCTGTTCGACACGCTGGCCCAGTTGCGTGCATCGGGTAAACCCACCGTGCTGCTGACGGTGGGCGCCAGCAGCGCCAGCGCGCGGCTGGCCCAGACCCACACCGGATCACTCACCGCGCCACTCGATGTCGTCGACGCCGCCTGCCGCGCCGCCGGTGTCGTGCGGGTCGCCACCCCCACCGAACTCGTCGACGTGGCACGCGGCTTCCTCGGCGTGACACCGTCTCGCGGTCGCCGGATCGCCATCGTGGGGGACAGCGGCGGACAGAGCGGGATCGCGGCCGATGTGGCGGCGGCCGCCGGACTCACGGTGCCGCGATTCTCGAACGCGCTGTCCGAACGGCTTGCCGCGCAACTGCCCTCAGGAGCCGCGTGCACCAACCCGGTGGACCTCGCCGGAGCCGGAGAACAGGACCTGCGCAACTATGCCCGTGTCGTCGAGCAGGTCGGAGGCGCAGGCGAGGTGGATGCAGTGGTGTTGACGGGGTACTTCGGCTGCTACGGGCAGGACACCCCCGCCCTGGCCGAGGCCGAGGTGGCCGTGGCCGAGAGTCTGGGCGCGGCAGACGTGCCCGTCGTCGTCCACACCATGGCCCCGGATTCGGCTGCCGCACAGGCACTCTGGCGCAGCAGTGTGCCGGCCTACGGCAGCATAGAAGCGGTCATGCAGGTGCTCTCGGCACTGGCTGCCGCCGTGCCGACCCCCAGGGCCGCAACCGAACCCGGCGCTGCAACCACTGCGCCCCAGCCCGGATACTGGTCCGCCCGCGCCTGGCTCGGCGCCGCCGGGATCGGTTTCCCGAGGGGAGCCGCAGTGCGCGACGCGGCCGAGTTGGCCGCCGCAGCCGCGGACCTGCGGGGGCCGCTGGTGCTCAAGGCCGGCTGGCTGGAACACAAGAGCGAGGCCGGCGGGGTGCGCACCCACCTGGCGGACTGGACGCAGATCTCGGCGGCCTTCGATGCCATGCACGCCCGCCTCGGCGACGGCGAGTACGTCCTCGAGGAACAGGACCGGCGGCCGGACGCCGTCGAAGTGCTGGTGGCCGCCCGCCGCGATCCCGACCTGGGCGCGGTGGTGGTGGTCGGCGCCGGTGGCACCGAAACCGAGGTGCACCGCGACATCAGGATGGAGTGCGCACCGGTGTCCCGCGACACCGCCACCGCCATGCTCGAAGCGTTGCGTATCGCGCCGCTGCTGCACGGCTGGCGGGGCCGTGCGCCGGTGGACATACCCGCGCTCGCCGGGGTGATCGTCACGGTGTCACGCCTCATCGCGGCGAATCCCGACATCGCCGAGATCGAACTCAACCCCGTCCGCGCCACCGCCACCGGCGCGCTGGCCGTCGACGCGCTGATCCTGACCCGTTGCACCACAACCGAAGAGGCGAAACGATGACAACCCCCACCCTTCCCGACCTCTCGACCGAGTTCTCCGGCCGCGTCGCGCTGGTCACCGGCGGCGGTTCCGGCATCGGCCGTGCCATCGCGCAACGCTGGGCGCTGGCCGGCGGTCTGGTCGCCGTGCTCGGCAGACGCAAGGACGCTCTCGAGAAGACCGCCGCCCTGATCGACAGCGCCGGTGGGCACGCCGAGACGCTGGTCTGCGATGTGCGCGATCACGAGGGGGTGGCCGCCGCCGTGGACGGGCTGGTCGACCGGCATGGGCGGCTGGACGCACTGGTCAACAACGCCGCAGGCAACTTCGTGGTGCCCTCGGAGCAGCTGTCGCCGGGCGGCTGGAAAGCGGTGACCGACATCGTGCTCAACGGTTCGTATTACTGCACCCATGCCGCGGCGCAGCACATGCTGGCCCGCGGCAGCGGTTCCATCCTCAACATCATCGCCAGCTATGCCTGGCACGGGCATCCCGGCACGGTGCACAGCGCCGCGGCCAAGGGCGGTGTGGTCGCGATGACGCGCACCCTGGCCGTGGAGTGGGGCGGCCGTGGGGTGCGGGTGAACTGTCTGGCACCCGGACCGACCGAGACCGCCGGTGCCGGCGCGGCGCTGTGGGGCAGTGCCGATGCTCGTCGCGACGTGCTCGCCAGCGTCCCGGCCAACCGGTTCGCCGCGCCGGCCGAGATCGCCGAATCCGCGGCCTACCTGCTCAGCGATCGTGCCGGCTACGTCACCGGCGAAGTGCTGGTCGCCGACGGCGGCCAATGGCTGGGCAAGTCCGTCTACACCGACTCGCGCCGCTGAAAACCCAGTCTTCCAACCTCATTCGAAGGAGAACCCCATGACCGTCACCACCAACATCGCGGCCTGGCCGCTGTCCGATGAGCAGAAGCAGATCATCGAACTGTGCCGCGAATTCGCCGCCAAGGAGATCCGCCCCCGCGGGCGTGAAGTGGACGAGGCCGACACGGTGACCCCGGTGGACATCTTCGCCAAGGCCGCGGCCGTCGGTATCACCGACTTCATGATTCCCGAGGAATACGGCGGTGGCGGTTTCACCGATGTCTTCACCCAGTGCCTGGTGCAGGAAGAACTGTGCTGGGGCGACCCGGGTATCGGAAACCTGGTGTGCTCCAACGGCTTCTTCGCCGACCCGATTTTGGTGCTGGGTACCGAGGAGCAGAAGAAGCGCTGGCTGACACCGCTGACCGGGCCCCACGCGACGATGACCGCGCTGGCCACCACCGAACCGGAATCGGGTTCGGATGCCGCGTCGATCTCCACCACGGCCACCCGCGTCGACGGCGGCTACCGCATCACCGGACAGAAGGCCTGGATCTCCAATGCCGGGGCCGCCGACTCCTACGTGATCTTCGCCAAGACCGACACCACCAAACGCTCGGGTGGTATCTCGGCGTTCCTGGTGGCCAAGGACACCGAAGGGCTGAGCTTCGGCGAACCGATGAAGAAGATGGGGCAGCGGGCCATCGTGTGTCGCGAGATCTTCCTCGACGGGGTGTTCGTCCCCGAAGAAGACCGCCTCGGCGACGAGGGACGGGGCTTCTACGGACTGATGGGAACCTTCGACATCTCGCGGGTGGTGCTCGGTGCGGCGGCGGTGGGCGCGGCCCGCGCGGCGTATGAGTACGCACTCGACTACGCCAAGACCCGCAAGCAGTTCGGCGTGCCGATCATCGACCACCAGGCGGTCGCGTTCCGGCTGGCCGACATGGCCACCCGGATCGAGGCGGCGCGCCTGTTGGTGCTGCACGCCGCGCGCCTCATCGACAGCGGGGTGCCGGCGCGCGGAATCGCCGCGATGGCGAAGCTGACCGCCTCCGAGACGGCGATGTTCGTCACGCACGGCGCGGTCCAGACCCTCGGCGGGTGGGGGTACTCCCGCGAGTACCCGGTCGAGCAGTGGATGCGCGACGCCAAACTCGAGGAGATCGAGGAAGGCACCTCGGACATCATGCGGTTGGTGATCTCGCGCAATCTGGGCTGACATCTGATCGGGCCGCCAGTTATCTGACTTGTACGATCGGGAGGTCTGAGCTGTCCGGACTACTCGGAGGAACCGATGCCGCGCCCCAGTGTGGAAGCCGAGCGTCGGCCGCAGATCCTCGCCGCGGCATGCGAAGTCATCGCCACGGCGGGGATCCCCGCCTTGCGCCTCGCCGACGTCGCGCGCGAGGCCGGGGTCAGTTCGGGCACGGTGCACTACTACTTCGAGACCAAAAAAGAAGTCATCACCGCGGCGTTCGAGTTCAACCTGACCGACTCGTTGGCGCGCCGTCAGGAACTGCTCACCTCGGGCAAGGACAGCCTGGCGATCCTGCACGACCTGGTGGAGTCGTACCTACCCAACGACGAACTCTCGGTACGGGCGTGGAAGGTGTGGCTGGCGCTGTGGGCCGAAGGCAGCCGCGATCCGGTGCTGCAGGAGATCAACGACCGGCTCTACGGTCAGTGGCGTGATGTCGTCGCCGGGGTGATCCGCGACGTTCAGGCCGCCGGTCTGGCCCGGGCCGCCGACCCCGGGCTACAGGCCAACATGCTGATCGGGATGCTCGACGGGCTGGCCGTCCAGGTGGTGCTGGGCTCACCGAACATGTCGCTGGAGGCGATGCGGCAGACCTGCAAGACCTTCATCAGCGAGGTCATCGCCCCGTGATCAGCGCCTCGCGAAGTCCGGTGCGTGCTCCGGGAGCGGACCGATGGCCACCCCGTAGGCGGCGACGCGGGTCAGGACCGGGTACCGGTTCGCCAGGCGGAGGGCTCGCGGCGCCTCACCTGCGGCAGGCGCGCCGGTGACAGGTCCGGTGAAGGCCCGCGCGATCACGTTGTCGTGCACGAACCGCTGCACGCGCTGGATCACCGCCGCAGGCAGCCAGCGCCGCGCCTGCACCGCGGCCAGGTGACGGGTGGACACCGCGCCGGTGCGCAGCGGCGCCGCCAGCAGACGGGCGGCGGCCACCGCGTCGGCGACGGCCAGGTTGATGCCGACGCCACCGACCGGCGACATGGCGTGGGCGGCGTCGCCGAGGAACAGGATCCCCTCGCCGTACCACTTGCGTAGCCGATTCAATTGCACGTCAAGTAGTTTCACGTCGTCGAACGACTGGAGCTGATCCACCCGGTCGGCCAGCCAGGGCACCAGGGCCGCGACGCGCCGGCGAAGCGAATCGATGCCCTCGGCCCGCATCGCGGCATCGGAACCCTTCTTGATCAGGTAGGCGATCTGGAAGTAGTCGCCCCGGTCGATCAGCGCGACGGCCTGGCCGCTCTCGAACCTGCCGTTGAGCCCGCTGGGATCATCGTGGTGGCGCGGTAACCGGAACCACCAGACGTCCATGGGTGCGCCGAAACTGCGCGGGGTGAAACCGGTGGCGGCCCTCAGGGTGGAGGCGCGCCCGTCGCACCCGACCGTCAGCGCGGCCCGCATCTGGCGCTCGTGGCCGTCGGCGTCGCGGTAACGCACCCCGGTGACCCTGGCGCCCTCGTACCGGGGTCCGAGCACTTCGGTGTTGCGAAGAAGCCGGAACGACGGTTCCCGGGCGGCCGCCGTGGCAAGCATCTCCAGGAAATCCCACTGCGGCACCAGGGCGATGTGCTGGTGCGGACCGGGCAGGTGCGCCAGGCTCAGGGACAGCGTGGTGCCCTGCACCGCCAGGTTCACCCCGGAGATCAGCCGGTGCGGCACCGCCGCGAACGCCGACGCCAAGCCGAGTTCGTCGAGCAGGCGCAGCGTGCTGGCATGCACCGTGTCCCCGCGGAAGTCGCGCAGGAAGTCGGGGTGCTTCTCCATGACGGTGACGTCGACCCCGGCCCGGGCCAGCAGCAGACCGAGCATCACACCGGCCGGGCCGCCGCCGGCGACCAGACAGGTGGTGGATTCGTCACCGGTTTCGGCCGTTCCCACGCGTTGATCGTAGGGTGGGATGCGATGCAGGGACGGTGTCTTTGATGGATGGGTTACTCAGTTGGTGGGACGGCGTCGAGCTGTGGCTCTCCGGCCTCGACTTCGTTCTGCAGACGGTCGTGGTGATGCCGGTGGTGCTGTTGCTCGCCTACGCCATCGCGGTGTTGCTGGACGCCCTGCTGGGCAACGGGGTTCGATTGCTGCATCGGCTGCGCGGGGGAGAGGACGGACAGCGGTGAACGGCATGCCTCGCTCGCGCGTGACATTGATCCTGGTCATTCTCGTGGTGCTTGTTGTCGTCATGTGGTTCGTCACCCGGTAACCAGCACATTGCCGACGGTGGTGGTCGGCGGAAACTCTGCTACTCTTCCGGCCATGCGCGCGGCGTCCGGGGGCAACAGAGGTGGCCAGATGCTGGCTTCCTCCGTCCAGGGACACTGCGCCGTTGTTGATGTTTGTTGTTGTCGCTGACCCTTGCCCGCCTGCGGTTTGGAGTCGGTGACGGACTGCGCATAGCGCCATCATCTGAGCCCTCATCCTTTCCGCCGTGGCGGGTACCGATCCCGTACTCCGCCCTGGAAAGGTCCTCCATGCCGAACATTCTGACGTCTCCGAAGCGCTGGCGGGCGGCCGCTGCGCTCGCCGTGACCGCATCGATGCTCGCTGCCTGCGGTGGCGGCGGATCCAGTGACGTCGCGGGTGAAGAGGGCGGCGCCACCGACGCCGAGACCACCCTCACCCTGGTGGCCTACGCGGTGCCGGAGCCGGGCTGGAGCAAGATCATCCCGGCGTTCGCCGCCACCGAAGAAGGCAAGGGCATCGCCGTCACCACCTCCTACGGCGCCTCCGGTGATCAGTCCCGCGCTGTGGTCGACGGCAAGCCCGCCGATATCGTCAACTTCTCCGTCGAACCCGACGTCACCCGCCTGGTGAAGGCCGACAAGGTGGCCGCGGACTGGAATGCCGACGCCACCAAGGGACTCCCGTTCGGCTCGGTGGTTTCGCTCGTGGTCCGTGAGGGCAACCCGAAGAACATCCGCGACTGGGACGATCTGCTGCAGCCTGGCGTCGAGGTGGTGACCCCGAGCCCGCTCAGTTCTGGCTCCGCGAAGTGGAATCTGCTGGCGCCGTATGCCGCCAAGAGCAACGGCGGCCAAGACCCGCAGGCCGGAATCGACTTCGTGAACAAGCTGGTGTCCGAGCACGTGAAGACGCGCCCCGGCTCCGGTCGTGAGGCCACCGACGTCTTCCTGCAGGGCACCGGCGACGTGCTGCTCAGCTACGAGAACGAGGCCATCTACGTGGAGCGGCAGGGCAAGCCCGTCGAACACGTCAACCCGCCGCAGACGTTCAAGATCGAGAATCCGGTGGCCGTGGTGTCCACCAGCGCCCACCTGGAGCAGGCCAACGCGCTGAAGAACTTCCTGTACACCCCCGAGGGGCAGAAGATCTGGGCCGAGGCCGGTTTCCGTCCGGTCGATCCCGCGGTGGCCGAGGAGTTCGCCGCCGACTTCCCGACCCCGGAGAAGCTGTGGACCATCGCCGACCTGGGGGGCTGGGGTGAAGTCGACCCGGCGCTGTTCGACAAGGACAACGGCACCATCACCAAGATCTACAAGCAGGCCACTGGATGACGCAGAGCGTCTCGGCGGCGGTGCGGCCCGAGCCAGGCGGTGACGCCGGCCCGGGCCGGGCCGCCGCCCGGCTGGGGCGCCGGCACGGCAGTACGTCGCTGCGGGTCGGGGCGGCGACGCTGTGGCTGTCGGTGATCGTGCTGCTGCCGCTGGCCGCGATCCTGTGGCAGTCCGCCAAAGGTGGGTGGACGGCGTTCTGGGAGGCGGTCACCTCGCCCGCGGCGCTGCGGTCGTTCGAGGTCACCCTGACGGTGTCGATCGGCGTCACCGTCATCAACGGCGTGTTCGGGCTCTTGGTCGCGTGGGTGCTGACCCGCGACGACTTCCCCGGCAAGCGCCTGGTCGATGCCGTGATCGACCTGCCGTTCGCGCTGCCGACGATCGTCGCCAGTCTGGTGATGCTGGCGTTGTACGGCCCGGCCAGCCCCGTGGGGCTGCATCTGCAACACACCAAGTGGGGTATCGGGGTGGCGCTGCTGTTCGTGACGCTGCCGTTTGTGGTGCGGTCGGTGCAGCCGGTGCTGCTCGAACTCGACCGGGAGGTCGAAGAGGCGGCGGCGTCGTTGGGTGCCAACAACCTGACCATCTTGACCAGGGTGATCCTGCCCGCGCTGCTGCCGTCGCTGCTCTCGGGCGCCGGACTGGCGTTCTCCCGCGCTATCGGGGAGTTCGGTTCCGTCGTGCTCATCGGCGGCGCGGTGCCGGGCGAGACCGAGGTGTCGTCGCAGTGGATCCGCACCCTGATCGAGAACGACGACCGCAGCGGCGCCGCGGCCATCTCGATCGTGCTGCTGGCGATCTCGTTCATCGTGCTGTTCATCCTGCGGGCCCTCGGCTCGCGCGCGGCCCGGCGCGAGGAGCAGGCGCGATGACGCTCTCGCCCAGAATTCGTTATCTGCTGCGCTTCATCGCGCTGGCCTACATCGGCATCCTGGTGATCATCCCGGTGGGGTTGATCCTGTGGCGCACGCTGGCCCCGGGTGTCGGCGAATTCGTCGCGTCCATCAGCACACCGGCGGCCATCTCTGCGCTGCAGCTGTCGCTGCTGGTCGTGGCCATCGTGGTGCCGCTGAACGTGCTGTTCGGCGTACCCACGGCGCTGGTGCTGGCGCGCAACAAGTTTCGTGGCAAGAGCGCGCTGCAGGCGGTCATCGACCTGCCGTTCGCGGTGTCTCCCGTGGTGGTCGGTGTCGCGTTGATCCTGTTGTGGGGATCGGCCGGGTTGTTCGGATTCGTCGAGAACGACTTCGGGTGGAAGATCATCTTCAGCTTCCCCGGGATCGTGCTGGCCAGCATCTTCGTCACCGTGCCATTCGTGATCCGCGAAGTCGAACCGGTGCTGCACGAACTGGGCACCGATCAGGAAGAAGCCTCGGCCACGCTCGGCGCGCAGTGGTGGCAGACCTTCTGGCGGATCACGCTGCCGTCGATCCGGTGGGGTCTCACCTACGGCATCGTCTTGACCATCGCCCGCACCCTCGGCGAGTTCGGTGCCGTGATCATGGTGTCGTCCAACCTGCCGGGACAGTCGCAGACGATGACCCTGCTGGTGGCCGACCGTTACAACCGCGCCAACGAGTACGGCGCCTATGCCATTTCGACCCTGCTGATGGCTGTTGCGGTGCTGGTGTTGGTGGTGCAGGTCGTCCTCGACGCCCGCCGCGCCAAGATCGAGAAGTAGGAGATCTCATGACGAACGCGATCACCGTCGCCGGTGCCAACAAGCATTACGGCGACTTCGCGGCCCTGGACAACGTGGACTTCGTGGTGCCGGCCGGCTCACTGACCGCCTTGCTGGGTCCCAGCGGTTCCGGTAAGTCCACCCTGTTGCGCGCCATCGCGGGGCTGGACGAACCCGATACCGGATCCATCACGATCAACGGCCGTGATGTGACCCGCGTGCCACCGCAGAGACGCGGCATCGGATTCGTGTTCCAGCACTATGCCGCGTTCAAGCATCTGAGTGTCCGCGACAACGTGGCGTTCGGGTTGAAGATCCGCAAGCGGCCCAAGGCCGAGATCAAGGACAAGGTCGACAACCTGCTCGAGGTGGTGGGACTCGCCGGGTTCCAGAACCGTTACCCCAACCAGCTTTCCGGCGGCCAGCGCCAGCGCATGGCCCTGGCTCGCGCACTCGCCGTCGACCCCGAAGTACTGCTTCTCGACGAACCCTTCGGCGCGTTGGACGCCAAGGTGCGCGAGGATCTGCGCACCTGGCTGCGCCGGTTGCACGACGAGGTGCACGTGACGACGGTGCTGGTGACCCACGACCAGGCCGAGGCGCTCGATGTGGCCGACCGCATCGCGGTGCTCAACAAAGGGCGCATCGAGCAGGTCGGTTCACCCACCGAGGTCTACGACCAGCCGGCCAACGCTTTCGTCATGTCCTTCCTGGGCACGGTGTCCTCGCTCAACGGAATCCTGGTGCGCCCGCACGACATCCGGGTGGGGCGCAATCCCGAGATGTCGATCGCGGCCGGTGACGGCACCGCGGAGTCCACGGGTGTCACCAAAGCCACCATCAACCGGGTGGTCGTGCTGGGCTTCGAGGTCCGGGTGGAGCTCACCAGCGCCACCACGGGGACCCCGTTCACCGCACAGATCACCCGCGGTGACGCCGAGGCGCTCGGTCTGCGCGAGGGTGACACCGTCTACGTGCGGGCCACCCGGGTGCCCCCCATCGCGGGCAGCCTTCAGGTGCCGAAGGCCGATAAGGCCGACGAGGAACTCAGCAACGCCTGACGGCTCAGCGACTCTCGTTGCCCACCAGGGTGGGTGCCGGTTCGGCGTGTGGTGCTGTCTCCGCCCAGCCGGGCGGTTGCAGCAGGTAGCCGATCCGGCCCCGCCACGTCTTGGCGCGTCCGACGTCGCGCACCATGGCGACGAATTCCGCGAAGTTGATCTTGACCGGATTGTAGGTGTCGATGTTGTGCGTCAATCCGTAACGGATGGTCTCCACCTCGTCGGCGTAGCTGCGGAAGATCCGATCCCAGAGGATGAGGATGCCGCCGTAGTTCTTGTCCAGGTAGGGATTGTTGGCGCCGTGGTGCACGCGGTGATGTGACGGCGTGTTGAAGATGTACTCGATTGCGCGCGGCAGTGTTCCGATGCGTTCGGTGTGCAGCGGGAACTGGTACAGCAGCACGACGGCCTGGCTCAGGAAGATCATCCACACCGGGATACCGGCCAGTGCCATGGGGATGTAGACCACCGAGGTGAGGAACCGCCCGGGAATCAGCCACGGCAGCCGCACCGCGGTCGACATGTTGAAGTGCCGGCTCGAGTGATGCACGCTGTGCGCCGCCCAGAACAGCCGGACCCGATGCTGCATCCGGTGTTCGGCGTAGTACGCCAGATCGGCCCCCACGATCGCGAGCACCCACACCCACCAGTCCGACGCGGACAACGCCCACGGCGCGAAGGCGGCCGCCAGCAACACGATGGGCAGCTCGATGAAGTCCTCCACCAGATTCGCCACCCGGCCCAGCCCGTAGACCGACAAGCTGGCGAAGGTGTCACGGGTGGAGAAGCCGATCTTGTTCCGCGGCTGGGCATCTCGGCCCTCGCGACGGTCCCGGCGCCGTTCCAGGCGATCGCCCAGCAATTCGATGCCCAGCAGCAGGAGAAACGCGGGGATCGCGTACAGCCCGATGTTCCCGATCCACGCGGTGTTGGCCTCCACGGTCAGTTGTTCCCTTTCTTCGGCATCCCGGCGATCTGGCGGCGCAGCGCGCGGCCGAACATCTCCTGATTGACGCGCTCGGGGTCGATACGCCGTTGGCGGATCAGACCGCTGAACATCGCCAGCGTGGTGGTGGCGAATTCGTCGACGTCGACGCTGTCGTCAACGTCGTTGCGCGCCAGCATGTCTGCCAGGATGCCGCGGATCGCCGCCAGTGTGGTGGCCGTCGAGTTGGCCTCGATCTGCATGAGTTCGGGGTTGCGCACCGCGTGCAGCCAGAACTCCGTGCGCAGGACGGCGACGTCGATGTCCTTGTCGGCGATGGCGATCAGCATCTCGCCCAGCGCCTGCAACGGATCGGCGGACTGGGCGCGTGACGACTCGATGATGTGCGCGACTTCGCCCATCTGGTTGACGGCACGGTCGGTCATCAACGCCGAGAACAACTCCTCCTTGTTGGCGAAGTTCGAGTACACCGCGCCGACGGAGAACCCGGCTGCCTCGGCGACCTCGTCCACCGACGCGGCGGCGTAGCCCTTGCGGGCGAACACCGACGCGGCGGCGTCCAACAGCCTGCGTCGCGTCAGTTCCTTGCTCTCCGCGCGGGTCAAGCGACGCGGCTTCTGATTGCGATCCATATTCAGATAGTAGCTGTTATTTGAATTCGTAGCACTATCGGTTCACGAAAGGGGTGTCACGAGTGGTGATCGCGAGGTTGTATCCAAGGCGCACAGACTTTTTCGGGAACTGCGAACTCGAACTCGCGACCCGCTCCAGCGGCGTAACTTCGAGTCGATCGGTGCGGCCGACGACGGTTCCGTCCTGTGACCGACCGGCCCCGGTCGCGACTGGGAAAGGACACTCGAGATGGACACCACAAGCACCGCCGCCGTCAACGAGGATCAGCTGATGGCGTTTGTCATGCGCGCCGTGGAAGAAGCCGGCGCTGCCCTGAACTGCGCGTTGGTCGTGATGGGGGACCGGCTCGGCTACTACACGTCGCTGGCCGGCCATGGTCCCAGCACACCGTCGGAACTGGCCGAACGCACGGCCACCGACGAGCACTACACCCGGGAGTGGCTCAACGCACAGGCGGCAGGTGGTTTCGTCGAATACGACCCGGCGTCGGAACGCTATTTTCTGCGGCCGGAGCAGGCAGTGGCGCTGGCCGATGAGAGCAGCCCGGCATTCGTGGTGGGACTGTTCCAGACCGCGCACGGAACCGCCCGCGACGCCACCAAGGTCTTCGACGCCGCCGCAACCGGAGGTGGCGTGCACTGGGGTGATCACAACTCCGACGTCCACGTGGGGTGTGAGCGCTTCTTCCGGCCCACCTACGCCGCACACCTGGTCGCCGACTGGCTCCCGGCGCTCGAGGGTGTGACGGCCAAGCTCGACCGCGGTGCCCGGGTGGCGGACGTCGGCTGTGGGCACGGCGCGTCCACCATCCTGATGGCGCAGTCATTCCCGCGCTCGGAGTTCACCGGTACCGACGTTCACGAGGGCTCGATCGTCACCGCCAGGGAACGGGCCCGGCAGGCGAACGCCGGGGCGCGCATGCACTTCGAATGCGCGCCGGCGGACGCGTTTTCCGGCGGCCCCTTCGATCTGGTCACGATGTTCGACTGCCTGCACGACATGGGGGATCCGGTGGGAGTCGCCCGGCACGTGCGTTCGGTCATCGACGACGACGGCACCTGGATGATCGTCGAACCGGCCGCCGGCGACCGGGTCGAGGACAACTTCACCCCGGTTGGACGCGCCTACTACGGATTCTCGACGTTGTTGTGCACACCGTCGTCGCTGGCTCAGCCGGTTGGGTTGGCGCTCGGCACGCAGGCCGGTCCGTCCCGCATTCGTGACGTCGTGACCAGTGCCGGCTTCACCCGGTTCCGGGAGGCGGCCCGGACCCCGTTCAACATCGTGTTCGAGGTGCGGCCCTAGCTCGCCTCAGGCGGCGACGAGCTTCGCGGCCACGGCGTCGTCGTAGCGATCCAGTACGGTGGCCGCCACCAGATTGTGCGAGCCCAGCGGCTCGCACATCGAAATCTGTTGCCGGGCAGCGAAAGCCGCCACCCGATCGGTGATCTTGCCGTGCGCCAGGAACCACGGTGCGATGACGACGCGGGAGGCGCCACGCTCGCGCAGCTCGGCGACGGAGTCCGGGAGGTTCGCATAGGGCCCGGTGGCGAAGGCGGTTTGTGTTCCGGCCCAACGGGTTCCGCGAGCCAGCGCCGCAGCCACCGTCGCGGTGCGGGCGTTGGCGGCCGGCTTCGAGGAACCGACCGCCACCAGCACCACACCGAGGCCCTCGTCGTCGGCCGACACCCCGGACTCGGCCAGCCGGTGCCGCAGCACCGTCAACAGCGCGGGGTCTTCGCCCAGCGTGTCGGCCTGCTGGACGTAGCGGCCCGACTCGGCGACCACCGCCGGGATGTCGACACGCGCGTGATAGGCCGACGCCAACAGAAACGGTGTCACCACCGCATCGCCGGTCTCGGCCAACACCTCACCCAAGCTCGGTGCGGTCCGTTCCAGGAATGCCGCGCGCACGTCGAGCCACGGGCGCAGCCGCCGGATCCGGCCCGCCACGGCATACGTCACCGCCGCCGACCGCGGGTCGACGCTGCCGTGCGCGGTCAGGATGAGGCCGGGCGGGGTGGCGGGAGAGGGCCCGGGCGGGGTGGTGGGGAAATACGCCGTCACGAAGCGTGCAGCCCGCACTCCGTCTTGGCCAGCCCCTGCCAGCGCCCGCTGCGCGGGTCGGCGCCGGGCTCGGGCTTGGCCGTGCACGGGAAGCAACCAATCGACGGGTAACCCTCGTCGACGAGGGGGTTGACCAGCACGCCGTTGGTGGTGATGTAGTCCTGCATGTCATCGTCCGACCATGCCGCAATCGGGTTGATCTTCACCAGCTTGAACGCTTCATCGAAGCTGATCAGCGGCGCGTTCGCCCGGGTGGGGGCCTCGACCCGGCGGATACCGGTCACCCAGGCCGTGTAGCCGCGCAGCGCTTTCGACAGCGGCTCGACCTTGCGCATCCGGCAGCACGCGCCCGGGTCGCGGGCGAACAGGTCCTTGCCCAGCAGCGCATCCTGTTGCGCGACGGTGTTCTCCGGCGCGACGTTGACGATGTGCACGTCATACACCGATTCGACCGCGTCGCGGGTGCCGATGGTCTCGGCGAAGTGGTAGCCGGTGTCCAGGAACAGGATGTCCACCCCCGGGCGCACCTTGGCGGCCATCTCGACCAGCACGGCGTCCTGCATGTTGGAGGCGACGACGTAGTTGCCGCCGAAGTGCTCGTCGGTCCAGCGGAGCAACTCCTCGGCACTGGCGCCGTCCAGTTCGGCAGCGCCACGGGCGGCCAGCTCCCGCAGGTCCGTCTCCGTCAAACGACTCACCTCAACAGTCATCGTTCATCACCTTCGTCCCAACACGCATCAGCGCAGATCGGCTTCGTCGGCTCGCAGAGCCCACTTCGCGAAACGCTCTCCGGTCTCGCGTTGTTTCACGAAATTGCGCACAACCCGGTCGATGTAGTCACCGAGTTCGTCACTGGTGACCTTGTGCTGGCGCAGTTTGCGACCGAATCCGCTGTCCAGGCCCAGGCTGCCACCCAGGTGCACCTGAAAACCCTCGACCTGGCCACCGTTGCCGTCGTCGACCATCTGGCCCTTGAAGCCGATATCGGCGATCTGGATGCGTGCGCACGAGTTGGGGCAGCCGTTGATGTTGACCGTCACCGGCACGTCGAGCTGCGCGTTGATGTCCTCGAGCCGCTTCTCCAGCTCGGGCACCAGGCTCTGGGACCGCTTCCGGGTCTCGGCGAAGCTGAGCTTGCAGAACTCGATGCCGGTGCAGGCCATCAGGTTGCGCCGCCAGTTCGACGGATCCGACGGCAGGCCCAGCTCGTCGAGGCCGGCCCGCAGCTCAGCGAGCTTGTCATCGGGCACATCCAGCACGATGAGCTTCTGGTAGGGGGTGAACCGGACCCGGTTGGAGCCGGCTGCCTCGGCCAGGTCGGCGACCTTGGTCAGGATCGTGCCGGACACCCGGCCGGCGATCGGCGCGACGCCGACGGCGTTGAGGCCGTTCTTGAGTTTCTGTACACCCACGTGGTCGATCGGGCGCAGCACCGGTTCGGGTGCCGGGCCGTCGATCAGCGGGCGCTTGAGGTACTCCGTCTCGAGAACCTCACGGAACTTCTCGATACCCCAGTCCTTGATGAGGAACTTCAGCCGCGCCTTGGCCCGCAGCCGCCGGTAGCCGTAGTCACGGAAGACGCTGACCACGCCCTCCCACACATCGGGCACCTCGTCCAGGGGCACCCACGCGCCGACGCGCTGGCCCAGCATGGGGTTGGTGGACAGGCCGCCGCCGACCCAGAGGTCGAAGCCGGGGCCGTGCTCGGGGTGGTTGACGCCGATGAACGCGACGTCATTGACCTCGTGCACCACGTCCTGCAGACCCGAGATCGCGGTCTTGAACTTGCGCGGCAGGTTGGAGTACTCCTTCTTGCCGATGTAGCGCTTGACGATCTCGTGCACCGCGGGGGTGCCGTCGATGATCTCGTCGAGCGACTCACCGGCCAGGGGCGAGCCCAGCACGACGCGGGGGCAGTCGCCGCACGCCTCGGTGGTCTGCAACCCCACCTCGTCGAGCCGGCGCCAGATCTCCGGCATGTTCTCGACCTGGATCCAGTGGTACTGCACGTTCTCGCGGTCCGACAGATCGGCGGTGTCGCGGGCGAACTCGGTGGAGATGCCGCCGAGGGTGCGCAACGCGGCCGTCGTCAGGGCGCCGCCATCGGAACGCACCCGCAGCATGAAGTACTCGTCCTCGAGCATGTCGGTGTTGTCGTCACCGGTCCAGGTGCCGTCGTACCCGGGCTTACGCTGGGTGTAGAGCCCCCACCAGCGGAACCGGCCGCGCAGGTCGCCCTTGTCGATGCTGTGGAAGCCGCCCTTGGCGTAGATGTTCTCGATCCGGGCGCGGACGTTGAGCGGATTGTCGTCCTTCTTGGACTGCTCATTGGGATTGAGCGGCTCGCGGTACCCGAGGGCCCACTGCCCCTCGCCGCGGGGGCGCTTGACCTTCGCCGGGCGCTTCGTGGGTGTTTCTGTCATTGTGTGCTCCTTGTCGGGAGCCGGCGACCGCTGCACATACCACCGGTGGGCTGAACCGGCGGCGCAGATCCGGCGGCCAGCTGTTTTGTCTCGGGGGCAGGCTGGGGCAGATCAGGCCGTCAAGGCAGACAGCAACAGCTACACACACGCTTGAAATCGACATGCCGCCGAGCGACGAGGGCGACTCGAAGCTGGGGCAGGCGTGCGGCGATCACCGGGCCATTCTGCCACGCCGTTCCCGCAGGTCCCAATCAGGCCAGATTTCGGCTCACCCTGAGTGAAATCGGTGTCGCGCGGACTCTGGGAGACTGGACGCCATGACAGCCGGCATCGCTTCGCGCGAGATCCCCGATCTCGGAATGACGCAGGGCGGGGCGTTCGGCATCTACATTCATGTGCCGTTCTGCGCCACCCGCTGCGGATACTGCGATTTCAACACCTACACCCCAGGTGAACTGGGGGGAGCCAATCCCGACGGCTGGTTGGCGGCGGTGCGGCGGGAGCTGCGGCTGGCCGCCGAACGGCTCCCGGGGCCCGCGGTCGACACCGTCTTCGTCGGCGGCGGCACCCCGTCGCTGCTCGGAGGGTCCGGGCTTTCCGCGGTGCTCGACGCGGTCCGCGAGTCGTTCGTCCTGGCTCCCGACGCCGAGGTCACCACCGAAGCCAACCCGGAGTCCACCTCGCCGGACTTCTTCGCCGCCATCCGGGCCGCCGGCTACACCCGGGTGTCGCTGGGCATGCAGTCCGCCGTGGCGCACGTCCTGCGGTTCCTGGACCGCACACATTCCCCGGGCCGGGCGGTGGCCGCGGCGTCCGAGGCGTTGGCCGCGGGTTTCGAGCATGTCAACCTCGACCTCATCTACGGCACGCCGGGGGAGTCCGACGACGACCTGAGGCGTTCCGTCGAAGCGGTGCTCGGTGCCGGCGTCGACCACATATCGGCCTACGCCTTGGTGGTCGAGGACGGCACCGCGCTGGCGCGACGCGTGCGTCGCGGCGAGATGGCGGGCGTCGACGACGATGTGCTGGCCGCCCGCTACGAACTGCTCGACGGCATGGTCCGCGACGCCGGCTTCGACTGGTACGAGGTGTCCAATTGGAGCCGCCCCGGAGGCGAGTGCCGGCACAATCTGGGCTACTGGGGCGGCGGCCAGTGGTGGGGCGCCGGCCCGGGTGCGCACGGCTTCATCGGCGCCACCCGGTTCTGGAATGCCAAGCACCCCAACACTTATGCCGCCGAGCTCGAGCAGGGTCAGCTGCCCATCGCCGGCTTCGAAGTGCTGGCCGCCGAGGACCGGCATGTCGAGGACGTGCTGCTGGGCATCCGGCTGCGCGACGGGCTGGCCCTCGATCAGCTGCGGCCTGCCGAGCGCGAGCGGGTGGACGCGGTGCAGGCCCAAGGTCTGGTGACCGTGGTTGCCGGCCGGCTGGTGCTCACCGACCGCGGCCGTCTGCTCGCCGACGGCGTGGTGCGCTCGCTTCTCGAGTGATTTGGGCGCGCTCGTAACCGCTCAGCGGTTACGAGCGCGCCCAAATCACCCTCACCGTTGGGCGGCCGGCCGGATGATGATCTCGTTGACGTCGACGTCCGCGGGCGTGCCGACGGCGTAGGCCACGGCATCGGCAATGGCCTCGGGTGCGATGGCGTTGCGGCGGTACTCCGCCATGGCCGCCTGGGCCACCGGATCGCTGATGGTGTCGGCCAGCTCACTGGTCACCACGCCGGGTGACACGGTGGTCACCCGCAGCCACGGCGGGGACTCCAGCCGCAGACCTTCGGTGATCGCCCACGCCGCGAACTTGGTGCCGCTGTAGACGGCGTACGTCGGGCCCACCTCGTGGGCGCCCACCGAGGCGATGGTCACCACATGGCCGCGCTCCTGGCGCGTGAACTGCGGCAAGGCCGCCGCGATACCGTGCAGCAACCCGCGGATGTTCACGTCGATCATCTGGTCCCACTCGTCGACCAGACCCGCATCCAGCCGCGACAGCGGCATCACCCCGGCGTTGGCCACCAGCACATCGAGACGCCCGTGCCGGGACACGATCTCGTCGACCGCGCGCTGCACGGCGCCACGGTCGGTGACGTCCAGCTCGTATGGCTCGATGGTGCCGGACTGCCCGGCGGCCAGGTCACGCAGCCGGTCGATCCTGCGGGCCGCCGCGATCACCGTGGCGCCGTCGGCGGCCATCCTGCCCGCGATGGCCCGGCCGATGCCGCTGCTGGCCCCGGTCACCAGGACCACTGAGTTCTCCATGTCGTTCTCCTCTCCAGGTGTGTCGTCCTCCACTGTCGGGCCCGGACCGGTGCGGCACGAGGACGCAGTGTTCCTGGGTGCGCCAGACCCAGGTTCGCGGCCACACCGCTCACTACCATCGCGAATGTGGCAACAGGAGAACTCGGCGATTACCTGCGGGCCCGCCGTGCGCAGGTGACGCCCCATGACGTCGAGCTGCCCAGCTACGGGCAACGGCGCGTCGCCGGCCTGCGCCGCGAAGAGGTGGCGCTGCTGGCCGGGTTGAGCGTCGACTACTACACCCGCCTCGAACAAGGCCGGGAACGGCGTCCGTCACCGGCGGTGGTGGACGCGCTGGCCGGGGCGCTGCGCCTGCCCGAAGACGGCCGCCAGCACCTGTTCCGCCTCGCCGGGCTGAGCCCGCGGCAGCTCAGCGGGTCCACCACCCGCGTCGACCCGGCGCTGCTGCAGCTGATGAGCATGTGGCCGCACAACCCGGCGCTGGTGTACAGCCGCGCCTACGACGTGCTGGCCGCCAACGCGATCGCCGACGCGATGTTCGGGCAGTGGGCGCACTCGAAGAACCTGATGCACGTGGTGTTCACCGAACCGACTGCGCGCAGCTTCTACGCCGAATGGCAGACGGTGGCCCGGGATGCGGTCGCCGGGTTCCGGCACGGTTACGGCCAGGCGCCGGGCGACCCGCGGATCCGCGCGGTGCTCACCGAGCTGCTGGAGGCCAGTCCCGACTTCGCCGAGATCTGGACCCGCCACGACGCGCGGGGAAAAACCGCACAGGCCAAGCGTTTTCGTCACCCCGAGGTAGGGGAGATGACGTTGACCATGCAGACCTTCGATGTGCGGTCGAGTCCGGGCCAGGAACTGGTGGTCTATCACGCCGAACCCGGATCGCCCAGCAGCGATGCGTTGACGTTGCTGGGCGCGCTGGCCGCCGACGTGTCCAGCTGAGCGGCTGACGCGGATCACAGTCGGGTAGCCGGCCTGTGAACCGGCTGTGTATGTCACGATTACCCGCATGCACGTGTACTTAGGCAAGCCTACCCAGACTCCCGTGAGAGGCCACGGGACCGCCTGACGTGACACCACACCGCACCCCGGGCGACGCCCCCGAACCGATCGCCATTGTCGGCATCGGCTGCAGGCTGGCGGGCGACGTCACCACCCCTGCCGAGTTCTGGTCGTTTCTCCTGGCCGGCGGAAGCGCGGTCCGGGAGATCCCCGCCGAGCGCTGGGCGCCCTATCTGCGCCGGGACCCACGCAACGCCGCGGTGCTCAAGGAGACCACGCCCTGGGGAACCTTCCTCGACGATCTGCCCGCCTTCGACGCCGAGTTCTTCGGGGTGTCACCGCGGGAAGCCGAGCTGATGGATCCCCAACAGCGCCTCGCCGTCGAAGTTTGCTGGGAAGCGCTCGAACACGCCGGCGTGCCGCCACGCTCGGTCGCGGGCAGCGACACCGCCGTGCTGATGGGCGTCAACTCCGACGACTACGGCAAGCTCATCATGGAAGACCTGCCGGGGATCGAGGCCTGGAGCGGTATCGGGACGTCACTGTGCGGGGTCGCCAACCGGGTGTCCCATCTCCTCGACCTGCGCGGACCCAGCGTGGCTCTCGACGCGGCGTGCGCGGCCTCCCTGGTCGCGGTGCACCAGGCCTGTCAGTTGCTGCGCGACGGCGAGACCTCGCTGGCGCTGGCCGGGGGTGTCAGCGCGCTGATCGGGCCCGGCCTCACCCGGGTGCTCGACGTGGCCGGGGCCACCGCCCCCGACGGCCGTTGCAAGACCTTCGACGCCTCGGCCGACGGCTACGGCCGTGGCGAGGGCGCCGCCGTGGTGGTGCTCAAACGCCTGGCCGACGCCCAGCGCGACGGCGACCGGGTGCTGGCAGTGGTCCGCGGGGGAGCGGTGGCCCAGGACGGGCGCACCGTCGGCATCATGTCTCCCAACGGCGACGCCCAAGCCGATCTGTTCCGCCGCGCCTGCGAGGTGGCGCACGTACCGCCGGGCAGTGTCGATTTCATCGAGGCGCACGGCACCGGCACTCCCACCGGCGACCCGGTGGAACTCAACGCGCTCGCCGCGGTCTACGGGGCTGCCCGCCCGCCGGAAGACCCGTGCGCGGTCGGTTCGGTCAAACCGAACACCGGCCACCTCGAAGGTGGTGCGGGTGTGGTCGGCCTGATCAAGGCCGCACTGGCCCTGCACCACGAAGCCATCCCGCCCACGGCGGGGATCCGCACGCTCACCCCGGCCGTCGACTGGGCCACCAGCGGGCTGCGGGTGCCCACCACGGCGCAGCCCTGGGCCCGCCGCGCCGGCGCACCGCGGCGGGCGGCGGTGTGCAGCTACGGCTACGGCGGCACCATCGCCCATGTACTGCTGGAAGAGGCGCCGCCGTCGGCGCCCCTGGAAACCGTCAAAGCCCTTGCACCTGCGGTGGTTCCGCTGTCCGCCCGGTCGCAGAGCCGGCTGGTGCGGCAAGCCGAGGTGCTGGCGTCGCACCTGACGGATCAGCCGGTCGCGCAGATCGCCACCACGCAGTGGAACCGGCGCTCCCACGAACCGGTCCGGGCCGCGGTCGTCGCCGACGACACCGCCGATCTGGTAGCCGGGCTCAGCGCGCTGGCCGCCGGCGACCGTGACCCCCGCGTGCTGACCGGGACGGTGGTCGACAACGCCGAGAACGGTGCGGTGTGGGTGTTCTCCGGGCACGGATCGCATTGGGCGGGAATGGGTTCCGAGCTCCTGGACACCGAGCCCCGCTTCGCCGAGGTCATCGATGCCGTCGCCCCGGTGTTCCGTGCCGAACTGGGCTTCTCGCCGCGCGAGGCGCTGCGCACCGGTGACCTCGGCGGCACCGACCGGGTGCAGGCCCTCACCTTCGCCATGCAGGTCGGGCTCGCCGCGGTACTGCGTGAGCGGGGCGCACGGCCGGCCGCCGTGATCGGGCATTCGGTCGGCGAGGTCGCCGCCTGCGTGGTGTCCGGCGTGCTGAGCCTCGAGGAAGGCGCCCACGTGGCCTGCTACCGGGCCCGCGGATTCCGTGCCGTGATGGGCCAGGGCGCCATGGCGCTGGTGCGGCTGCCGTTCGCCGAGGCCGAGCAGCGGCTGGCTGCCCACCCCGACGTGGTGGCCGCCATCAGCTCCTCCCCGGAGTCCACGGTGATCTCCGGTGCCGCCGCCGCCGTCGACCAGGTGTGCACGCAGCTGACCGATCAGGGGATCATGGTGCGCCGGGTGGCCACCGATGTGGCGTTCCACAGCCCGGCAATGGATGCGCTGACCGGCGAATTGGCCCGTCTCACAGCGTCATTGCCGCGATCGCGGGACGCGGTGGTCCCGCTCTACACCACGGCTTTGTCCGATCCGCGGTCGACGGCCCCGCGCGGCCCCGACTACTGGGTGGTGAATCTGCGGGGCCGGGTCCGGTTCGCCGAAGCCGTCACCGCGGCGGCCGACGACGGGCACCGCCTGTTCCTCGAGGTGTCCGCCCACCCTGTGGTGTCACACTCCGTGGTCGAAACGCTGACCCAGCTGGGTATCGCCGAACCGGCCGTCATTCCGGTGCTCCGCCGCGACCAGCCGCAGACACGGGCGCTGTCGGCCGCGGTGGCGGCGCTGTACTGCCACGGCGCGCCGGTGAACGCCCCCGGGCACGCCTGGGCACCCGACCTCCCGGGCACCCAGTGGCAGCACCGGAACTTCTGGCGCACCCCGACACCACCGCCCGGTGGCCGCGGCGTCCACGACATCGGCAGCCACACGCTGCTCGGCGGCCCGCTGGACGTGACGGGCGCCGTCCCGGCCCGGGTCTGGCAGACACGGGTGGACATGGACACCCGGCCGTATCCGGGTGATCACCCCGTGCAGGGCACCGAGATCGTTCCTGCCGCAGTGCTTCTGAACACCTTTCTGGCTGCCGCCGGTACCGATCTGGTGGACGTACGGCTGCGCACCCCGGTGGCCCCGGGTCGCGCCCGCGACGTCCAGGTGGTGCTGCAGGACCGGGCGTTGAGCCTGTCGACCCGACTCCTCGACGACGACGGGGGTTGGCTGACGCATTGCACCGCGGCCACCGCGGCCCCCGACCTTGCGGCGATACCCGGCGTGGCACCCCGGTGCCCGGAGTCGTTGCCGCCCAACCATGTGGTGTACACCCTGGCCGGGCTGGGCGTCGCGGCCATGGGATTCGGTTGGGAGATACTGGATCTGCGCCGCGGTGACGGTGAACTGTTGGCCCGGGTGTCCGCCGAGGACGACGGCTCGGTGCCGTCCAGTTGGGCGGGTCTGCTCGATGCCGCGACATCGGCGGCGTCGACGGTGTTCTCCGGTCCGTCCGAGGGCCTTCCCCGGCTGCGGATGCCCGCGCGCATCGACCGCGTGCACGTGCGGGGGAATGCGCCATCGGTCGCGATGATCCACGTGCGGCGCCGCCCCGGCACCACCACCACCGATGTCACGATCAGTGATGCAACGGGTGCGGCGCTGGTGTGGCTGGACGGCATGACGTTCGAGGAACTGGAGAATCCAGCCGGTCCCGACACCGGCCGTCTTCTGCATGAGTTGGTGTGGAACGCAGTCGATTTCGACGATGACCGCCGGCCCGACGAAGTGGTCCTGGTCGGCGGCGACGCCGGCACGCTGGCGGTGGTGGTACCCGACCTGGCAGCGGATGCCGTGCCGTACCGGGTGGTGACCGAACCGGAGCAGGTGCCCACCGGCCTCGCCCGTGGTGCAGTGGTGCTGGTGCTGCCGCGGGCCGATGACACCCCCGAGGCCTCGGTGGAGTTGGTGCGCCGGACCTTGACGGGTCTGCATGTGGCCGGCAGCCAGGCGCGGTTGTGGGTGTTGACCCAGCGGGTGCACGAAGGCCACAACGTGACCCATGCCCCGCTGTTCGGGCTGGCGCGGGTGGCCGCCGCCGAACATCCTCGGCTGTTCGGTGGTGTGCTGGATCTGGCGGATGCCCGAATCCCGTTCAGCGCCTTGGCGTCACTGTCGGGTAATGGCGTGGTGGTGATGCGCGACGGGGTTGCCCGGGCAGCGAAACTGGAGTTCGCGACCCCCGGCGACGGGGAGCCGCTGAGCTGCTCACCGGGCGGCACCTATGTGATCACCGGCGGCACCGGGGCACTGGGCCTGCGGTTGGCGCAGCGACTTGCCGACCTCGGCGCGCGGCGGCTGCTGCTGTTGTCGCGGTCGGGCATACCCGAGCGCGGCGCCTGGCCCGACCTTGCCGACAACGACGCCGTCCGGACGGTGACGGCCCTCGAGGACCGCGGGGTGTCGGTGCACGTCGCCGCCGTCGACATCGGCGCACCCGGGGCCGCCGACGCGGTGCGGGCAGCACTGCGTGATCTGCCCCCGGTGCGCGGTGTCGTCCACGCCGCAGGCGTCGAGGCCGGCGCGCTGCTGGTCGACACCACCGCAGGTGATTTCGCCGCGACCATGCGCCCCAAGGTCGACGGCGCGCTGGCCCTGCACCAGGTGTTCGCCCCCGGACAGTTGGACTGGATGGTGCTGTTCTCCTCGTGCGGCTACCTGCCCGGCTTCCCCGGTCAGGGCGCCTACGCCAGCGCCAACGCGTTCCTGGACACCTTCGCCCAGCACCGCCGCAACCTCGGGGACCGCACCACCAGCGTCGCGTGGACGGCGTGGCGCGGACTGGGCATGGGCTCGACCTCCGGCTTCATCGCCGCCCAGCTCGAGGCGTTCGGTATGGACACCGTCGGAGCCGACGACGCTCTGCGGGCGCTGGATGCCGCGATCCGGGCCGACCGCGCGCATCTGGTGGTGTTACCGGTGTTGCCCGCAGCGGCGTCGGTGCCGATGCTCGCCGCTGTCGCCCCAACCGCCGAACCCGACACCGCGGCGCCCGCCGGCGCGGTGGGCCCCGGTGAGGTCGACACCGCGGTGTGGGCGGCCCAGCAGGTGCTGGCGGCGGTGGCCGGCGAGCTCGGCCTGCCCGAGGACGGTGTCGATCCGAGGATGCCGCTGGTGGAGATCGGGGTGGACTCGATCATGACCGTGGCGGTCCGGCGTCAGCTGGAGAAGCAGACCGGCCTCGCGCTGCCGCCCACCCTGCTGTGGGAGCACCCGACCGCGGCGGCCGTCACCGCACGTATCGTCGAGCTGTTGGACGGGGCCGACCAGCCTGCGGCCGTTTCCTGAAACCACGAGTCCCATGGGTTGGGAGGGCCGCCGCTCAGCCCAGCAGCTGCGTGATCAGCCTCGGTTTGTCCACCTTGCCCACGGCGGTCTTGGGCAGCGACGGCAGCGGCACCAGCACATCCGGCCGCGCGTGTGCCGACACCCCCCGCTCGTCCAGGTAGGCGTTCAGCTCGGCCAGTGTGATCGGCGCTCCACTGAAAACCACTGCCGCGCAGATCTTCTCGCTCAAGTACTCATCCGGTAGCGGTACGGCGGCGGCAAATACGATCTTCGGGTGGGTATGCAGATGGTCTTCGAGGTCGGTCGCCGAGACCGTCTCGCCGCCTCGGTGGATGACGTCCTTGAGGCGCCCCACGACTTCGACGTAACCCGCCTTCGGTCCGTCGGCGAAGACGCGCACCCGGTCGCCGGATCGGTAGAAGCCGTCCGGGGTGAACGACCGGGCGTTGGCATCGTCGGCCCGGTAGTAGCCATTGATGGTGTACGGCCCGCGCACCAGCAACTCGCCGTCCTGTCCGGCAGGCACCGGGGCACCGGTCTCGTCGACCACCCGCATCTCGTCCATCGGGCTCATGGGCCGGCCCTGGGTGTGCAGCACCACCTCACGCGGGTCGCCCACGTAGGTGAAGTTCAGCATGCCCTCGGCCATCCCGAAGATCTGCGACAAGCCGGGGGTCAGCCCGTCGAGGATGTACTCGGCCTCCTGCGGCGACATCCGGGAGCCACCCACCTGCACCCACCGCAGCGAGGTCGGCAGCACCGGTTCCCACTCGCAGGCCTGCGTCCACACCTTGGCCAGCGCGTTCACCAGCCCGGTCACGGTCACCTGGTGTTCGTCGATCAGGGCGAACGCGGCCTCCGGGCTGGGGTCGGCGGTGAACACCGTCTTGGCGCCGACGGACATGGAGCCGAGCAGGCCCGGGCAGGCCAAAGGGAAATTGTGCCCGGCCGGCAGCACCACCAGGTAGGTGTCCGCCTCCGTCATCTCGCAGGCCCGTGCGCAGGCGCGCGTGTTGTAGAGGTAGTCGTCATGGGTGCGCGCGATCAGCTTCGGCAGGCCGGTGGTCCCTCCGGAAACCAGCAACAGCGCGGGCAGTGACGGGTCGACGGGTGCACGCGGCGGGGCCGGCGGCCCGCTGAACTCGGTCAGGGACGACCACGAGATGAACCCGCCCGCCCCTTGCCCCGATTGCGGGTTGCTCTCAGCCCCCTGGTTCCTCGGGCGTTTCGTCACCCCGGAGTCGATGATGACGTGCCGCAGGCCGGCGTGGTCGGCAACCAGCTGGGCGGCCATCCCGCGGTAGTCGAATGCCTTCGTACTGTCGGCGATCACCACGCCGACTGCGCCGCTGAGTTCGGCGAAATGTCCCATCTCGGCGAGGCGATGCCCGGGCAGGCACATCACCGGCACCACGCCGGCCCGCAGCAAGCCGAACAGCGCCACCGCGAACTGGCAGGTATTGGGCAGCTGCAGCAGCATCCGGTCGCCGGGGACGACGCCCAGCGCGGCGATACCGGCGGCGATCCGGTCGGCCACGGCATCCAACTCAGCGAATGTGTAGCTGCTGTCGACGTCGACGATCGCAGTTCGCTGGGGCCACCTGGCGGCCCCGTCGCGCAGGATCGAGTCCAGCGGTTCGCCGGTCCACAAACCCGCCTGCCGGTACTGCTCGGCCCGGTCGGCGGGGAAGGGCACAAACCCGCGGATCAGGTCCGCGAAGTGGTCCGGCTCTCCGGTCTGCTGACGCTCGAATGCCGTGCTCATCGCTCGGTTTGGCCCCTCTGGGTAGGAGTGTTCGGTCACCCGAATATAAGGTAGCGTCTTCGAAGTTAGGGCAGCCTGTACTAATTGTCGGAGGTAGTGAAGTGGGTGTTGCTGCGACGGGTGCAGACACCGTTCGTGACGAGGTGGCAGAACTCCTCGGCATCAGCTCCGACGCCCTCGACCCGCACGCCGACCTGATCGCCTCCGGCCTGGATTCCATCCGCATGATGGCGCTGTCCGGGCGCTGGCGTAAGCAGGGAATCGACGTCGGATTCGCGGCGCTCGCCGAGAATCCCACTGTTGCGGCATGGATCGATCTGGTCACCGAACGCACCGCGCCGGCAACGTCGAAGGTGGTTGCGGGCGACGTCGGGCGGGAACCGGACGACCCCGCCGAGCCGTTCCCGCTCGCCCCGATCCAGCACGCGCTGTGGGTGGGCCGCAACACCGATCAGGAACTCGGTGGGGTGGCCGCCCACCTGTACGTCGAATTCGACGGCGCCGGTGTCGATCCCGACCGGCTGCGCGTCGCCGCCAAGGCGCTGTCCGATCGGCACCCGATGCTGCGGGTGCAGATCCTGCCCGACGGCACCCAGCGCATCACCGACCGCACCCTGGTGCCGAAGATCACCGACCTGCGCCACCTGGACGCCGCGGCGGCCGACGACCAACTCGAGCTCATCCGCGATCAGAAGAGTCACCAGATCCTCGACGGCGAGGTCCTCGAACTCGCGCTCACCCTGCTGCCCGGCGACCGCACCCGCGTGCACGTCGACCTGGACATGCAAGCCGCCGATGCGGTGAGCTACCGCAATTTCATGGCCGACCTCGCAGTGCTCTACAAGGGTGACGAGCTGCCGGCGCTGGGATACACCTACCGCCAGTATCGGTCGGCGTTCACCGCCCAACACCCGGCGCCCACCGAAGAAGACAAGCGGTGGTGGGCCGAGCGCATCCCGGAGTTGCCCGAGCCGCCCGCCCCGCCGCTGGTGCCGCCGTCGGAGCAGGTCAATCCGCGCCGCAACACCCGGCGTCACCACTTCTTCGACGCCGCGGCCAAGGCGGCGCTGTTCGCCGCCGCACAGCGCCGCGGCATCACCCCGGCCATGGCGGTGGCCGCGTCCTATGCCGGTGTCCTGCGGCGCTGGTCCACCAACTCCCACTTCATGCTGAACCTGCCGATGTTCGGGCGCGAGCCGTACCACCCGGACGTCGACAAGCTGGTCGGTGACTTCACCTCGTCGCTGATGCTCGACATCGACCTGACCGGCACCAGCACCGCGGCCGAACGCGCACAGGTGGTCCAGGACAGCCTGCACACCACCGCCCGGCACTCCAGCTATTCCGGTTTGTCGGTGCTGCGTGACCTCACCCGACACCGCGGTACCCAGGTGTTGGCGCCGTTCGTGTTCACCAGCGCGCTCGGCCTCGGCGACCTGTTCGCCGGGGACGTCACCGAACAGTTCGGCACCCCGGTGTGGCACATCTCGCAGGGTCCGCAGGTGCTGCTCGACGCGCAGATCACGCCGTTCGACGGTGGTCTGCTGCTCAACTGGGACGTGCGCGAGGAAGCCTTCCGGCCCGGCGTCATCGACGCGATGTTCGCCTATCACCTGGCCGAGATCAACCGTCTCGCCGCCGACGACGCCGCCTGGGACCTTCCCGACCCGCCCTCGGTACCCGCCGGCCAGCAGCAGATCCGCGACCAGCTCAACGGTGTCACCACCGCCCCGAGCGGAGATGCGTTGCCCGACGGTTTCTTCCGCTGCGCGGCCACCCATCCCGACGCGCCCGCGGTCTTCAGCAGCCTCGGTGACTTCACCTACGCGCAGCTGCGTGAGCAGGCGCTGGCGGTGACGGCCACACTGCGAGCGCGCGGTGTGGGGGCCGGTGACGTGGTGGCCGTGATGGGACCCAAGAACGCCGAGCAGATTCCGGCGTTGCTGGGCATCACCGCCGCCGGCGCGGCGTACCTCCCGATCGGGGTGGACCAGCCCGCCGACCGCGCCCACCGGATCCTGCAGACCGCCGGTGTGCACTCGGTCCTGGTGTGCGGCAATCGGGTTGACCCCATTCCGGTTCCCGCGCTGACGGTGGCCGACGCCATCCAGGAGGGCCTGGCGACGGCCGCCGGAACCGAGGCGCCTCGCGTCGACCCGAAGACACTGGCCTACATACTCTTCACCTCCGGCTCCACCGGAGAACCCAAGGGCGTCGAGGTCACTCACGACGCGGCGATGAACACCGTCGAGTTCATCAACCGCCACTTCGGCATCGGGCCCGGGGACCGCAATCTGGCGTTGTCCACGCTCGAAGGCGACCTGTCGGTGCTCGACATCTTCGGGATGCTTCGCGCGGGCGCCTCGATCGTGGTGGTGGACGAGGACGACCGCCGCAATCCCGACGCCTGGGCGCAGTTGATCGCCGATCACCGGGTGACCGTCCTGCATTTCATGCCGGGGTGGCTGGAGATGCTGACCAAGGTCGGCCACGGCAAGCTGGGTTCGGTTCGTGTGGTACCCACCGGCGGTGACTGGGTGCGCCCCGAGCTGATCCGGGTGTTGCGCGCCGAGGCACCCGGTGTGCGTGCCGCCGGCCTGGGCGGTGCCACCGAGACCGCGACGCACAACACCATCTGCGAACCCGCCGAGCTGCCGGGGGACTGGTCGTCGATCCCGCTGGGCCTGCCGTTGCCGAACAATGCCTGCCGCGTGGTGGCCGCGGACGGAACAGACTGCCCCGATTGGGTTCCCGGTGAGTTCTGGGTGTCGGGACGCGGCATCGCGCTCGGCTACCGCGGGCGCCCGGACCTGACCGCGGAACGTTTTGTCGAACACCGCGGCCGCATCTGGTACCGCACCGGCGACCTGGTGCGGTATCGGCCCGACGGCGCACTGGAATTCGTCGGCCGCGCGGACCACCGGGTCAAGGTCAGCGGTTACCGGGTCGAACTCGGTGAGGTCGAGGGCGCGTTCAACCGCATCGATGGTGTCGACGGCGCCGTGGCCGCTGTGCTGCCCGTCCCGGGTGACCGCGACGGTCAACAGCAACTCGCCGCCATCGTGCGCGTCACCGATACCGCGCTCACCGTCGAACGGCTCCGCGCCGAAGTGGCGGGATTCGTTCCCCCGCACATGGTTCCGACCTACATATCACTGGTGGAGGCCATCCCCTTCACCGCGGGCGGCAAGATCGACCGCACCGCGGTCGCTGCGATTCTCGAGCGGAGCTCGGCTGAACTGGGCTCCGCCGAGGCAGCCGCGTTCACCGCTCCGTCGACGACGCTGGAACGCGCGCTGGCTCGTATCGTGTCCGAGGTTCTCGGCGCAGACGGCATCGGCGTCGACGACGACTTCTTCGGCCGCGGTGGGGATTCGGTGCTGGCAACACAGACCGTGGCGCGCGTGCGGGAGTGGCTCGACGCGCCGCACGTCGCGGTGTCGGACATCTTCGCCGCCCGCACCGTCGCCGCTCTGGCGCGGCTCCTGATCGACCACGAGAAGGACAGCACGCGCCTGGAGGGCGTGGCCGAGCTCTACCTCGAAGTCACCCAGATGGACAGCGCGGAGGTCTTGACGGCACTCGACTCCACGCCGGCGTCATGACGAATCAGCTCGGGTTCACACCGTGGATCAAGCGTTTCCCGGGAAGCGCGGACCGTTCGGTGATCGTCTTCCCGCACGCCGGTGGCGCGGCCGCGGCCTACCGGACGTTCGCGTCGGCGGTGGCCGCCGGTGGGGCGGACACCTACATCGTGCAGTACCCGCAGCGCGCCGACCGGCTGGCCCACCCCGCGCCGGACACCATCGAGGAACTGGCCGCCGAGTTGGTCGACGCCGGTGACTGGTCCACCGTCGGTGAGCTCCGGTTGTTCGGTCACTGTATGGGTGCGCTGGTGGCCTTCGAATTCGCCCGCATCGCCGGGGAACGGGGGATCCCCGTGACCCACCTGTGGGCGTCGGCAAGCCAGGCACCGTCCGCGGTCGCCGCTTCGGCGCGCGTTCCCACCACCGATCGCGAGCTGCTGGCCGACATGGTGGCTCTCGGCGGCACCGACCCCCGGCTGTTGGCCGACGAGGATTTCATCGACCTGTTGCTGCCGTCGGTGCGCGCCGACTACGCGGCGTGGAATCGCTACACCCGCGACACCACGGTGACCGTCAGCGCCGACATCCACGCGCTGGGCGGCGCCGCCGACCGCCGCGTCGACGCAGACTCCTTGCGGCAGTGGGAAATCCACACCACCGGCGCCTTCAGCTTCGAACTGTTCGACGGGGGCCATTTCTACCTCAACGACCACAGCGACACCCTGGTTCGGCAGGTGAATGCCTGATGCCGGCCGGCGCCGCCCACGATGCCCGCGTTCCGGGGTCCGATGAGGACCCCATCGTGATCGTGGGCATGGCGCTGGAAGCTCCCGGTGGCGTGGACTCCGCCGACACCTACTGGGAACTGCTGTCCGATCAACGCGAGGCGCTGGGCCCGTTTCCCACCGACCGCGGCTGGTCACTGCGTGACCTGTTCGACGGCTCCCGGCGCGACGGCTTCAAACGTATCCATGACATGGGCGGATTCCTCTGCGACGCCGCGGTATTCGATCCCGAGTTCTTCGGCATCTCACCGCGCGAAGCGATTGCCATGGACCCGCAGCAACGGGTGGCGTTGCGACTGGCCTGGCGAGCGCTGGAGAACAGTGGCATCAACCCCGACGACCTCGCCGGCCATGACGTCGGTTGTTTTGTGGGCGCCTCGACGCTGGAATACGGCCCGCCACTGTCGGAGTTCTCCCATCACAGCGGACACCTGATCACCGGAACCTCTCTCGGTGTCATCTCGGGCCGCATCGCCTACACCCTGGATCTGGCCGGCCCCGCGATGACCGTCGACACCTCGTGCTCGTCGGCGCTGGCGGCGTTTCACACCGCGGTGCAGGCGGTACGAAGCGGGGACTGCGATCTCGCGATCACCGGTGGCGTCGCGGTGATGGGCAGCCCCGGCTACTTCGTCGAATTCTCGAAGCAGCACGCGCTGTCCGATGACGGCCACTGCCGGCCCTACAGCGCACACGCCAGTGGCACGGTGTGGGCCGAAGGAGCCGGGATGTTCGTTGTGCAGCGCAGGTCCCGCGCGCTCGCCGACGGCCGAGTGGTGCTGGCCGAAGTCCGCGCCAGCGGCGTCAACCAGGACGGCCGCACGACGGGGCTGACCGCACCGAGTGAGTCGGCGCAAGCCAGATTGTTCCGCCGCACTCTGCAACGCGCGGGCCTGCAGCCCGAGGACGTCGGCATGCTGGAAGGGCACGGCACCGGCACCCGGCTCGGTGACCGAACCGAGCTGCATTCGCTGGTCCAGACCTACGGGACCACCGCGCCGGGCCGTGGTGCACTGCTCGGATCGGTGAAATCCAACCTCGGGCACGCCCAGGCCGCTGCCGGGGCGCTGGGGCTGGCCAAAGTGCTGGTGGCCGCCGAGCACGCCACGGTGCCACCCACGTTGCACGCCGACGAGCCGAGCCGTGAGATCGACTGGGAAGCGCAGGGTTTGCGGCTGGCGGAGAAGTTGACGCCGTGGCCGGCGATCGACGGCCGCCGCACCGCGGCGGTGTCCGCCTTCGGGATGAGCGGTACCAACACCCACGTGATCGTGTCGATGCCGGAAGCGGTCTGATGACGTACGACCAGTGGCCGGACGGGCGCGTACCCGTGCTGCTCAGCGCGCATGCCGAGGACCTCCTGCGGGACGACGCGCGGGCCATCGCGCGGTACCTGGACCAGACGCCCGCGGTGGCCTCGGTGGCCGCCGTGGCGGCGCATCTGGCGCGCACCCGCCGGATTCGACGGTACCGCACGGTGATTCGTGCCGCGGATATCGACGAGCTGGCGCTGGGGTTGCACGCCGTGGTCCAGGGACACCACCACCTTCTGGCCGCCGCGTCGGCTCGGGGTGCGGCCACCCGCACCGCGTTCGTGTTCCCCGGCCAGGGCGGCCAGTACCCGGGGATGGGCGCCGACGCCTACCGGGAGCTGCCGGTCTACCGGGCGGAGGTCGACGCCTGCGCGGCGGCGTTCCCCTCGGCCGGCTTCGCCTCCCCGGTGCCCTACCTCCTCACGCGCGCCGACCCGGACGTGTTCTCCGAGATCGAAGTCCAGGGCGCTCAGTTCCTGCACGCCGTCGCTCTGGCGGCGGTGTGGCGATCCTGCGGTGTGGTACCGGATCTCACCGTCGGGCACAGTCTCGGCGAGGTGGCCGCGGCCTACCTGGCCGAGACGATGACCCTCGAAGACGCCGTCGCGGTTCTCGGCGCCCGCGCCGGCGTGGTCGAGCTGCTGCCCGGCGACTACGCGGTCGCCGCACTGGGGCTGCCCGAAGCCGCCGCGCATGACCTGATCGCCGAGACCCCCGGCTGGCTGGAACTCTCGGTGATCAACGCCTCGGCGTCGGTGGCCGTATCGGGTGACCGCGCCGCTGTCACGGCTGCCGTCGACACCGTTCACGCGCGGGGCCAGCTGGCGCGCGAGATCACCGTGAACTTCCCGGTGCACACCAGCGTGCTGGAACCGTTGCGGGCAGGAGTGCAGCAGGCGTTGCCCGACGGGAGCTTCGCCGACAGCGCCGTGCAGTTCGTCGGATCGGTGACAGGCGACGTGGTGGCCGGAGGCACCGAATTCAGCGAATACTGGTACCGCAACCTGCGCAACACCGTCCGCTTCGACCTTGCGGTCGACACGGCGATCCGTTGTGGGGCAACACAGTTTATCGAGATTTCGAACCACCCTGCGCTACTGCACGCCATCGAGGACCGGATCGAACACGCCGGACTGGCACCGGGTTCGGCACTGCTGGTCGGGACGGGGGAGCGCACATCGGCACTGGCCGGGCGGCTTGCCGAGAACATCGCCACCGTGGCGGTCTCCGATCCCGGCTACCGCTGGCGGGACCGGCACGCAGAACCCGGACTACCCGTACTGCGGAACTTCCCGAACGCACCGATGCGCCCGACGCCCATGTGGGCGCAGCCGGACCCGCTGCCCGCGCGGCCCCGGGTCACCATCGCCGCCGAGGAGTGGCTCCCCACACGAGTCTTCACACCGAAGGCGGTGCGCAGGGTCGCGGTGGTCCAGCTCGGTGAGACGGGCCGGCTCGGTGAGCGTGTCGTCGCCGCGGTCGGCACCCACGGGCTCGCGGTCACAGTGCCCCTCGCCGAGGCCGATCTGGTGATCGCTGTCGCCCCGCTGCTGGACGACCCGGACGCGGTGCCGTCGGCCGCCGGGCTGGCGGCGGCGGTCGGCACCGGGCTGTTCGATTACCTCGGCGACCTCGGAGCCGAATGCCGCGATGTCTGGTTGCTGAGCGCGGGCGGTGAACAGTGCGCCCCGGGTGACCCGCTGCCGTTGCCGGCGCAGGCCGCGCTGGCCGCCATGCACCGCAGCCTGGCCTTCGAACATCCCGACCAGAACTTCCACCACTTGGACCTGCCGGCAGGCGATTTCGACGGCTGGCTGGTGGCCGTCGACGCGCTGCTCGCCGGTGGTGGCGACCTGGCGGTGCGCGCCTGCGAGACCGGCACCGTGCTGTACCGGCGGGAGCTCCACGACGCCGCCGATTCGCAGGCGTACACGCCGCCCGCATGGACGCTGCCCTCGGTGCTGGAGAATGTGGTGATCACCGGAGGTGCCGGCGCCATCGGGATGCACTACGCGCGATACCTGGCCGCGCACGGCGCGAAGCGGATCGTGCTGCTGAGCCGGCGCAACGCCGATCCGGCCACGCTGGCCGAGTTGGCGCACCGGCACGGCGTCGACATCGTCTCACCGCGTTGCGACATCACCGACCGTGACCGGCTGGCCGCCGTCGCCGCCGACTTCGCCGGAGACGGCGCCTCGCTGCTCATCCACGCCGCGGGCACGGCCGGCTGGGACACCCGCGATCAGTTCACCGCGGCCGCGGTGGGGGACACGCTGTCCGCCAAGGTCACCGGGCTGGCCACCGTCACAGATGTGTGGCCGCTACGCGACGATGCCCGAATCGTGTTGTGTTCCTCGGTGATCGGCGCCTGGGGTGGCAAAGGCACCGCCGCGTACGCGGCCGCGAACCGGATGCTCGACGTGCAAGCGGCCCAGCTGCGCGGACAGGGCCGGCGCTGCGTCGCCGTCCGGTGGGGGCTGTGGCAGCACAGCGGCATCGTCGACGCGGCCGAGACGGTTCGCGTGCAGCGCGCCGGACTGCTTGCCATGGCTCCGGAGCTGGCCATCGAAGCCAGCCTTTACGATCACCCGGTCGATCCGCTGATCTTCGACGCCGATCCGGACCGGTTGTCACGGTTCCTCGGTACCCCGGACGCCGAGGAACCGGTTGTCGCTGCGTCGCAGCGTCGCGCGACCACCGCTACCGATCCCGGCGACGTGGTGCGGGCCGAACTCGCGGCCGTTCTCGACGTCGCCGACCCGGCGACGCTCGACCTGGACGCCTCGCTGTTCGATCTGGGCGTGGACTCGCTGCTCGCCCTCGATCTGCGCAAACGCATGAAACGACGTACCGGCCAGACGGTTTCACTGGCCATCCTGCTGGGCGGTGTCACCGGCAGCGAGCTGATCACCACGCTTGCCGCGGCCGCACCGCCCGCAGACCCAGAAAGCGCACAGAAGGTGGATACGTGACTGACACCCACACCGCAGGCCGGATCGATGAACAGCGGCTGGAACTGCTGCGGCGCAAGCTCGCCGAGCGCGGGCTGCGGGCCGAGCCGGGGGCGCCGGCCGCGGCACCGCCTGCCGGCACGCTGTCGGAGGGCCAGCTGCGGATGTGGTTCACCCACGCCGCCGACCCCAGCGGCGCGCTGCTCAACGTGTGCCTGTCGTACCGGATCACCGGCGATGTCGACGTGTCCCGGCTGCACCAGGCAGTCGACGCGGTGGCACGCCGCCACAGCGTGTTACGCACCACCTACACCCCGGATGAGAACGGCGAACCGCACGCCCGGGTGCATGCCGGCCTGCGGCCGGGGTGGGCCGAACACGATCTCTCGGATCTGGCCGAACATGCCCGCAAACTGCGACTGGAGGTACTGGCGCAGCGGGAGTTCGCCGCGCCGTTCGATCTGACCGCCGACTCGCCGCTGCGGATCACGGTGGCCCGCGTCAGCGACGACGAACTGGTGATGCTGCTGGTGGCACATCACATCGCCTGGGATGACGGTTCCTGGGAGGTGTTCTTCGCCGACCTCACCGCTGCCTACACCGGCGCAGATCTCGGCGAGGAGCCGCCGCACGTCGTGCGTGACGACAGCGCCGCCGCGGAAGCGGACGCCGAGTACTGGCGGCGGGTGATGGTGAACATGCCCGAGCCGCTGGAGCTTCCGGGCCCGTCGGGGTCCGCGGTACCGAGTAGCTGGCGGTCGGCGCGCAGTACCGTACGACTCACCGGGGACACCGCTGCGCGGGTCGCCGAACTCGCCCGCACAAACGACACCACACCCTATGCGGTGCTGCTGGCGGTGTTCGGCGCCCTGGTGCACCGCTACACCCACGCCGACGACTTCCTGGTGGTCACCCCGGTGCTCAACCGCGACGCCACCACCGAACATGTCATCGGCTACCACGGCAACACCGTCGCGATGCGGCTGCGCCCCCGGGCCACCATGACGTTCCGGGATCTGCTGACGCAGACCAGCGAGACCGCGCTCGGGGCGTTCGCGCACCAGCGGGTGGGCCTGGACCGGATGGTGCGCGAACTCAATCCCGACCGACGCCACGGGGCTGAGCGGATGACGCGCGTGAGTTTCGGTTTCCGCGGTCCTGACCGGTTCGGCTTCACCCCACCCGGCGTGCACTGTGAACGTGCCGAGCTGCGAGCACATCTCACTCAACTGCCGCTGGGCTTCATGGTCGAATTCGATGACAGTGCGATCATGATCGAGGTCGAGCACCTGGTCGAGATCATCGATTCCGGTCTGGCGGCACAGATGCTCGACCACTTCGCTGTGCTGCTGGAGGCGGTGCTGGCGGAGCCGGACACCGCCTTGTCGCGGCTGCAGTACATGACACCGGCGGAGGCCGACTGGCTGCGCACGGTGTCCTACGGCGAGGTGTTCGAAACGCCGGCCAAGACGCTCGCCGAACTGGTGGAGGAGCAGGTGGCGCGCACGCCGGAAGCGGTGGCGATGGCCTACGAGGGCCGCTACCACACCTACCGCGAGGTCAACGAGGCCGCCAACAAGGTGGCGCACTGGCTGATCGCCCAGGGCATCGGCGCCGAGGACAGGGTGGCGGTGCTGCTGGACAAATCACCCGAGCTCGTCATCACCGCGCTGGGGGTGGCCAAGGCGGGTGCGGTGTACCTGCCCGTCGACCCCACCTATCCCGAGGATCGGCTGACATTCATCCTCGGCGACTGTGACGCCAAACTGGTACTGCGGGAAGCGGTTCGCGAGGCAGCCTCTTACCCGGGCACCAACCCGACCGACGCCGACCGGGTGCGGCCGGTGACACCGGAGAACACCGCGTACCTCATCTACACCTCCGGCTCCACCGGTCTGCCCAAGGGTGTTCCGGTGCCGCACCGCCCCATCGCCGAGTACTTCGTGTGGTTCAAGGGCGAGTACCATGCCGGCGAGAACGACCGCCTGCTCCAGGTGGCCTCACCGAGCTTCGACGTGTCGATCGCCGAGGTGTTCGGCACCCTGGCGATGGGTTCGCGGTTGGTCATCCACAAACCGGACGGTCTGCGCGATATCGGGTATCTGACCGATCTGCTGCGTAACGAGGGCATCACCGCCATGCACTTCGTGCCGTCACTGCTGGGACTGTTCCTGTCGCTGCCAGGGGTGAACGAATGGCGCACCCTGCAGCGGGTGCCCATCGGCGGCGAACCCCTGCCCGGCGAGGTGGCCGACAAGTTCCACGCCACATTCGACGCCCTGTTGCACAACTTCTACGGGCCCACCGAAACCGTGGTCAACGCAAGCCGTTTCAAGGTCGAAGGCAAGCAGGGCACCCGCATCGTGCCCATCGGCACCCCCAAGATCAACACCCAGTTGCACATCCTCGACGATGCGCTGCAGCCAGTTCCCGTCGGCGTGATCGGCGAGATCTACATCGGCGGAACCCATGTCGCCCACGGTTATCACCGGCGGCCGGGGCTCACCGCCGAACGCTTCATCGCCGACCCCTTCACGCCGGGGGCGCGGATGTACCGGTCGGGTGACCTGGCGCGGCGCAACGCCGACGGCGACATCGAGTTCGTCGGCCGCGCCGACGAACAGGTCAAGATCCGGGGCTTCCGCATCGAGTTGGGGGACGTCGCGGCCGCCATCTCCGTCGAACCCACCGTCGGACAGGCCGTCGTCGTGGTCAGTGATCTGCCGCAGCTGGGCAAGAGTCTGGTCGGATATCTGACGCCGGTCAGCGGCGAGGGGCCGGGTTCGGTGGACGTCGACCGCATCCGGGCCCGGGTCGCCGCGGCGTTGCCGGAGTACATGGTGCCCGCCGGCTACGTGGTGCTCGACGAGATCCCGATCACCGCGCACGGCAAGATCGACCGCAAGGCGCTGCCCGAGCCCGAGATCATCGCGGCCACCGAGTTCCGCGAGCCCGGCACCGATACCGAACGTGGCCTCGCGCAACTGTTCTCCGAACTCCTCGGCCGCGACCGGGTAGGTGCCGACGACTCGTTCTTCGACCTGGGCGGGCATTCACTGTTGGCCACCAAGCTCGTCGCCGCCGTGCGCGCACAGTTCGGCGTGGAGGTCGGGGTCCGCGAGATCTTCGAGCTCGCCACGGTGTCCGCTTTGGCGGAGCACATCGACGCTGCCGCCGCCGGCGAATCTGCCCCCGCCAGGCCCAGGCTCGTTTCCACCCCTCATGACGGCCCCGCCCCGCTGTCGGCGTCGCAGCTGCGGAGCTGGTTCGCCTACCAGATCGACGGCCCCACCCCGGTGAACAACATCCCGTTCGCCGCGGAGCTGCACGGGCCCGTCGACACCGAAGCGCTGGCCGCGGCCGTCGGCGACGTGGTCGACCGCCACGAGATCCTGCGCACCAGCTACCGCGAAATCGGCGGTGTCCCATACCAGATCATCGCCCCACACGCCGATGTCGAGGTGCGTCGACTGCAGGGGGACGGCGACGACTGGCTGCGCGCCGAATTGGACCGTGAACGCAAGCAGATCTTCGATCTCGAGCACGGGTTACCCATCCGGGCGGCGGTACTGGCCACCCCGGACAAGCATGTGCTCTCGCTGGTGCTGCACCACATCGCCGGTGATCACTGGTCGGCGACCGTCCTGTTCACCGACCTGCTGACCGCCTACCGCGCACGGCGGACCGGGGAGCACCCCTCCTGGGCGCCGCTGCCGGTGCAGTACGCCGATTACGGCGCCTGGCAGGCCGAGTTGTTCACCGACGACGCCGGCGTGATGGGCCCGCAGCGCGAGTACTGGAAGCAGACCCTGGCCGGTCTTCCCGAGGAGACCGGGCTGCGCCACGACTTCCCGCGTCCGCCGGTGCCCAGCGGCGCCGGTGATTCCGTCGAGATCAACATCGACGCGGCCACCCGCGACAAGCTGGCCGCGATCGGCCGTGAACTAGGCGTCACCGAGTTCATGGTGCTGCAAGCTGCGGTGGCGGTGGTGTTGCACAAAGCCGGTGGCGGCCCGGACGTGGCGATCGGTACCCCGGTGGCCGGCCGCAGCGAGGCCGAACTGGACCAGCTGATCGGGTTCTTCGTCAACTTCGTCGTGCTGCGCAATGATCTGAGTGGAAACCCCACGGTGCGTGAGGTTCTCACCCGGGCCCGCGAGATGGCTCTGGCGGCCTACGCCAACCAGGACCTGCCGTTCGATCAGGTGGTGGACGCGGTGAGCCCGTCGCGGTCGCTGTCGCGTAACCCGGTGTTCCAGGTGGTGGTGCACGTCCGTGAGCAGTTGCCGGCCGGACGGGTGGTGGACACCTCGCCGGAGGGCGAGACCACCTTCACCGCGCTGGAGCCGCCGTTCGACCTGGCACAGGCCGATCTGTCGCTGAACTTCTACGCCACCCCCGGGGCAAGCGAGGACGGCTACCGCGGTCACATCATCTACCGTCCCGAGTTGTACCGCCGCGACACCGTGCAGCGGCTCTCGGAATGGCTCGGCCGGGTGCTGACGGCGTTCGGTGACCATCCCGACCGCACGCTGGCCCAGATCGAGCTCACCGACGCCGACGAGAAGCGGCGCATCGCGGATTTCGGTGAAGGTCTGGTGCTCGTCCTGGACGACGATCTGAACCTCGCGCCGATCGGCGTCGTCGGTGACGTCTATGTCGGGGGTGGTCCACTGGCCGATGCCCAGTGGACCTCGCCGGCCCGGACGGCAACACGTCTGGTTCCCAATGCGGTTGGCGGGCAACCCGGCTCGCGGGTCCACCGCAGCGGTGACCGGGCCCGGTGGACGGCGGACGGCCGGCTGGAGTTCGTCGACCACATCGGGCACCGGGCCGACCCACCCACCTCGGCACCTGTTGCCGTGCCGGCCGAACCACCCGGCACCGACACCGAACGGGCGCTGGCCGGGCTGCTGACCGAAGCGCTGGCAGTCAGCGGCGACATCAGCCGTCACGACGACTTCTTCACACTCGGCGGCGACAGCATCCTCGCGGTGCAGATCGCTTCGCGCGCCAAGGAAACCGGGCTGCCGCTGACCGCGCGCATGGTGTTCGAACACCCGGTGCTGGCGGATCTGGCCGCCGCGGTGGAAGCCAGAGCCGCCGAAGCCCACGACACCGCCGAACCCGACGATGTGCACCATGCGCCGATGAGCGCATCCGGTCTGTCCGCCGACGAACTCGCCGAATTGGCGGCGTCCTGGTCGACCGCGCCGTTGTCGAACACGGATTCGGGCACGTGAGCGCGGCCGAACCGGCCATTGAAGATGTGATGGCGTTGAGCCCGCTGCAACAGGGGCTCTACTCGCTGGCGGCGCTGACTGCCGGTGAGTCGCAGGAGGACCCGTACATCATCGCGATGGCGGCTGATGTCACCGGGGCACTGGATGTGGTGTTGTTGCGCGACTGCACCGCCGCCATGCTGGCGCGGCACCCCAATCTGCGGGCGAGCTTCTTCCGCGGGAACCTGAGCCGGCCCGTCCAGGTGGTGCCGACGCGGGTCGACGTGCCGTGGCGACACCTGACCGCCGATGCGGACGAGGTGGCGGCGCTGGAAGCCGAAGAGCGTCGGCGGCCATTCGCCCTCGAGAACGGCCCGCTGATCCGGTTCCTTCTCATCGAGGTGCCCGGCTCGCACTGGCGGATGGTGGTCACCGCGCACCACATCGTCATCGACGGCTGGTCGCTGCCGCTGTTCGTCGGCGAGTTGATCACGCTGTACCGCTCCGGCGGCGACGTCACCGCGTTGCCGCCCTCGCCGCGGCCCTACCGTGACTACATCGGCTGGCTGGCCGGCCGTGACCCGGAAGCCAGCAGGGCGCTGTGGCGTCAACACCTCAAAGGTGTGGACGGTCCCACCTTGCTGACACCGGCTCTGACCGCCACGCAGCCTCCCGCCGGGCGGCCCGCGCGCACCGAGGTACGGTTGGACCGCGACGCCACCACCGTCCTGGCCGCGGCGGCCCGCGGGTTCGGCGTCACCGTCAACACCGTGGTCCAGATGGCCTGGGCGACAATTCTTTCCGGGATGACCGACCGCGATGACGTCATCTTCGGTGTGACGGTCTCGGGGCGGCCGGGCGAGCTCACCGGCGTGGAAGCCATGGTCGGGTTGTTCATCAACACCGTCCCGCTGCGGGTGCGGCTGGACCCGCGCGCGCCCGCCGGCCGGCAGGCCCTGGCGTTACAGCGGGACGCGGCGGTGCTGCGTGACCACAGCTACCTCGGGCACTCGGAGCTGCGTGCGCTGGCCGGGGTGGGGGAGCTGTTCGACACCCTGCTGGTCTACGAGAACTTCCCGCCCGGAGGGATCGTCGGGACCGCCGAGTTCACCGCGGGCGCAGCCACTTTCCGGCCGGCTGCGTTGGAGAGCCTCTCGCATTTCCCGGTCACCATCGCCGCACACCTCACCGACGGGGAGCTGACGGTGTTCGTCGAAATCCTCGACGGCGCCCTGGGTCCGATGCCGGCCCATGACATGGGCAGGCGCCTGCTCGCGACGGCGCAGAACCTGATCGACGGGTGGGAGCGCCCGCTGCGCGAGGTCAGCATCCTGCTGCCGGATGAGGCTGCCCGCGCCACCCGCGGCCGACCCGTCACCCACCAGCCGGCCGGCATACCCCGGAGGTTCACCGAAATCGCGCTGGCGCAACCGGATTCGACCGCCATGACGTGGTGCGACGGTGCCATGACCTACCGCGAGCTCGACGAGGCCGCCGACCGGGTGGCGGCGGGGCTCGCCGCACGTGGTGTGGGGGCCGAGACACCGGTGGCCGTCAACCTGCCCCGCGGCCCGGAATACGTGGTCACGATGTTCGGTGTACTCAAGGCCGGCGGGGTGGTGGTGCCGCTCGAACCCGGCATGCCGGGCGAGCGTATCGCCGACATCCTGGACCAAACCGGCCCCGTGGTACTGGTGGACCCGAACGTCTACCGCGAGCTGATCTCGTCGACAGCACCGCATCACCCCGTCCCGGCGGTCCACCCCGATCAAGCGGCCTACGTGGTCTTCACCTCGGGGACCACCGGCCGGCCCAAAGGTGTCATCGGCACCCACCGGGCCGTGCTGGCCTATGCGGCAGACCATGCCGACCACGTGTTACGGCCGGCGGCAGCACGATTGGGCCGGGCCCTGCGGATCGCGCACGCGTGGTCGTTCACGTTCGACGCGGCCTGGCAGCCGTTGGCCGCACTCCTCGACGGGCACGCCGTGCACATCGTCGGCGACGACGCCCAACGCGACGCCGAGGCGCTGGTGGCGATCATCGACCGCTTCGGACTCGACATGATCGACACCACTCCGTCGATGTTCGCGCAGCTGAAGAGTTTCGGGTTGCTCACCGATGTTCGGCTGGCGGTGCTGGCTCTGGGCGGCGAGGCCGTCGGCATCCCGGCGTGGCGGCAGATCACCGCCGAATGTGCCCGCACCGGGATGGCCGCGTTCAACTGCTACGGCCCCACCGAGACCACGGTGGAGGCGGTGGTCGCCGCGATCGATCACCACGGCTCACCATCGATCGGCTATCCCACCGCTCCCACCTCGGCGCACATCCTGGACTCCTGGCTGCGGCCGGTGCCCGACGGCGTGGCCGGCGAACTGTATCTCTCCGGGGCTCAGCTGACGCGGGGTTACCTCAACCGCCCCGGCGACACCGCGGCGCGTTTCGTCGCTGACCCTTCCCGCCCGGGGGGACGCATGTACCGCACCGGGGATGTGGTGCGCCGGGGGCCGGACGGCGGGCTGCAATTCCTCGGCCGTTCCGACGATCAGGTCAAGATCCGCGGATTCCGCGTCGAGCCCGGTGAGATCGCCGCGGTGCTGTTGCAGCATCCCGGGGTGCACAGCGCCCACGTCGCGGTCCGCCGGCACGGCGGCGGACACCGGTTGACGGCGTACGTCGCCGCCGACGACATCTCCGCCTCCGACCTGCGGGCCCGGCTGCTGGCCCGGCTACCGCGGTACATGGTTCCCCACCACATCGTGCTCATCGACGAACTACCGCTGACGGGCAACGGCAAGGTCGACGAAGCCGCCCTGCCCGCAGCCGGTCTCGACGACCAGGCGTTCAGTGCGCCGCAGACCCCGACCGAGTCGGCGTTGGCGGAGCTGCTGTGCGAGGTGCTGGAGTCCGCGCACCTGGACGTCACCTCCGAGTTCCTGGAGATGGGCCTGGACAGCATCGCCGCACTGTCGCTGGTGCAGGCCGCGCGCAAACGCGGAATCGAGCTGCGCGCCCGACTGATGCTGGAGTGCAGCACCATTCGCGAGCTCGCCGCCGCGATCGACAGCGGTGTCGGCAGCGCGCAGCCGGCGGCGGTCGAGGCGGAGCGGTTCGGTGAGGTGCACCCGGCACCCATCGTGGCGTGGATGTACGAGGCGGGTGGGTTCCGGCGGTTCACCCAGAACCTGCTGATCGCGCTGCCGCCGACGATGAGTGCGCAGCGTCTCGAGGAAGTGCTGCAGGCCCTGCTCGACCGCCACGACATGCTGCGGTCCGTGCTGGTCACCGACGACGACGGGCACCACCTGCTGACCCGCGCTCCCGGAGCCGTCCGGGCCCGCGACATCCTGTCCGCGGCCGAAGGCCCGGCCGCAACGCAGCTGACCGCCGAAACCGTGGAGGCGCTCGAGCGCATCGACCCGGCCGCGGGCACCATGGTGCAGGCGGTACGGTTCGGCGGTTCGGCGCCGACGCTGCTGATGTGTGTGCATCATCTGGCCACCGATGTGGTGTCGTGGTACGTGATCCTGGCTGACCTGGCGCAGATCGCCGCCGAGCTGGACGCCGGGACGGTGCCTGCGCTGGAGGCCGAGTACACCACCTATCGCGAATACGGCCGGATCCTGCAGCAACGCAGCGACTCCGACGAGGTCACCGGTCAGCGCCGGTACTGGCTCGATGTGCTGGCCGGTCCGGACCCGCTGCTGGGCAGCAGGGCGCCGGACCCGGCCGTCGACACCTGGGCGTCGCTTCGCCAGCACAACCTCATCACCGGTGTCGAGGAAACCCGCGCGCTCCTGGGCAAACTCGATGCCGCAGGAGTGGAGCTGCGTGACTTCCTGCTCTCCGCCCTCACTGTCACGATCACCTCGTGGCGGGTGGCCCGGGGTGAGCCGGCTTGCGCGGGTGCGCTGGTCGCGCTGGAAGGCCACGGCCGCGAAGACACATTGCTGGGCGAGGCGGTGGACACCTCGGCGACGGTCGGCTGGTTCACCTCGGTGTTCCCCGTACGGCTGGGCGCCGACGAACGGCCCGTCGACACCGAGCTCGCACGCCGGGACCCGCCGCGGGCCCGCGCCCTGATCCGATCGGTGGCCGAAAGCGTTGCCGCCGTGCCCAATCGTGGTCTCGACTACGGTGTGCTGCGATATCACCGCCGCGATCCCGACCTGCTGGCCGCTCCGCAGCCGCAGGTGGAGTTCAACTACATGGGCCGGTTCGACCTGAGCTCCGACGGGGCGGGGGAGCAGGGCACGCCCTGGTCCCTGGTCACCGATCCAGAACTCAATCAACAGCTCCCCACATCGTCGGAGCCGGATCTGCCCCTGCGCTACACCTTCGACGTCATCGCGGTCGTGACGCCGACCGCGTCGGGGCCACACCTGCTGACCAGCTGGCGCTGGAGTGATCGGCTGTCCACCGCAGAGGAGATCGATCAGTTGTCCACCCTGTGGCATACGGCCATCACCGTTCTCGGAGAAGCACTGTGACCGGCACACTTGCCATCATCGGCGCCGGTGCGAAAGCAGTGGCGGTAGCGGCCAAGGCGGCGGAGATGCGGGCCATGGGCGTCGATGCGCCCGATGTGGTGGCCGTCGAGCGGACAGCGGTGGCGGCCAACTGGCAGGCCAGCGGAGGGTGGACCGACGGCGAGCACCGCCTGGGGACCAGCCCGGAGAAGGACGTCGGCTTCCCGTACCGGTCAGCGGTGGTGCCGCGACGCAATGCCGAACTCGACGAGCGGATGACCCGGCACAGCTGGCAGTCCTATCTGATCGGCACCGGACAGTTCGCCGAATGGATCGACCGCGGCCGGCCCGCACCCACCCACCGGCGCTGGAGCCAGTACCTGCGCTGGGTGGCCGACGCGGTGGGCATGGCGGTGGTACGCGGTGAGGTGGAAAGCCTTGCGGTGCGCGAGGGTCCGGCCGGCCGGCGGTGGGCGCTGCACACGCGCGAGACGACGGTGCACGCGGACGCTGTGATGGTCACCGGTCCCGGGCAGGCCGAACGTTCCATCCTGCCGGGCAATCCCCGGGTGCTGTCCATTGCGCAGTTCTGGCATCGCGCCTCCGAACACGACCGGATCACCGCCGAGCGGGTGGCCGTGATCGGGGGCGGCGAGACCGCCGCGTCGATGCTGAACGAGCTTTTCCGGCACCGGGTTTCGTCGGTCACCGTCATCTCACCGCAGGTCACCTTGTTCACCCGCGGGGAGAGTTACTTCGAGAACGCGCTGTTCTCCAACCCCACCGGCTGGACCCAGCTGACGGCGGCCGAGCGCCGTGACGCGATGGCGCGCACCGACCGCGGCGTGTTCTCCTCGCGGGTGCAGGACGCGCTGCTCGCCGACGACCGGATCCGGCACCTGCGTGGCCGCGTCGCACACGCGGTGGGCCGCGACAACCAGATCCGGCTCACACTGTCCACCAACCGCGGCGGTGAGCACGTCGAGACCGTGCACGGATTCGATCTCGTGATCGACGGGTCCGGTGCCGACGCACTGTGGTTCACCCAGTTGTTCAGCCAGGACACCCTGGACCTGTTGGAGCTCGGTCTGGGGGGTCCGCTGACCGGTGAACGCCTGCAGGAGTCCATCGGCTATGACCTGGCCGTCGCCGAGGTGACACCGAAACTCTTCCTGCCCAATCTGTCCGGGCTGAACCAGGGCCCCGGGTTCCCCAACCTCAGCTGCCTGGGTCTGCTGTCCGACCGAGTGCTCGGTGCCGATCTCGGCGTCGAGCCCCACCACACCCCGAGGAGCATCAATGAGCAGCAATCCGTTCGATGACGAGTTCGGCACCTTCTACGTCCTGATCAACGACGAAGAGCAGCACAGCCTGTGGCCGACGTTCGCCGATGTGCCGGCGGGCTGGAAGATCGTGTTCGGCGAGGCAGGCCGGGCCGAATGCCTGGCCTACGTCGAGCAGAACTGGACCGACATGCGTCCCAAGAGCCTGCGCGACTCGCTGAGCTCATAGGCCCCCTCGCGTCGCTCAGGTCACCCTGGTCGGCGCGTCCTCGACAGCCACCAACTGCACCTGCGGGCGGTCGGGCAGCGCGTCGACGAGGAACCACCGGAAGGCCAGATTGCCTCGCGGATAATCCAGGGTGGTCACCGAATTCGGGTGTGCGGTCAGCCCACGGGAGACGACGATGGTCACGGTCCCGTCTGAGTTCGGCACTGCGCTGTGATTGTTCACCGAGCTGCGGGCGTCGTCGGCGCTGTGCGCGGCCATGAACTGGTTCCACACCACCAGGTTCCAGAACCGGCACTGCGGCGGGCGGTGGGTGATCACCAGAGCCTCGGCGTCGTCGAGCACAAAACTGCCGTAGGAGTAGCAGGCGTCGCGTGCCGACCAGCCGAAGTTCGCGTCGAGTACCTGGTAGGGCGCCGCGAATTCGTTGGCGGCGTTGTTGATCTGGTGTCCCAGGCGGTGCTCGTCGTCCACCCGGGCTCCGACGGTCAACGGCAGTATCGCGAACATGGTCCGCATCCAGGCCGCCGTCGCGCGCAGCTTGGCGGCGGTCTCGGCGTCGCCGTGGCGGATCGGGTCGGGTTCGTCGAGGGCGTCGATGCGCCAGCTCACCGGGCGTCCCGTCCGCGGGTCAGCCTGGTAGTCACGAGTCATCAACACCGCGGCATCCGGCAGGGGCCCGATGTCGAAGGAGAAGTCGCCGTCGGCGCGCAGGTCGAGCTCGCTGTCGCGCCACAGGCCCACCACCCGGTCCGACCAGGCGCCGGGGGTGGGCTCGTTGTAGGCGGTCAGCGAGAAGTACACGCTGTCACCGGAATTGCCGCTGATCCGGTAACGCCGTTTCTCGTCGATGGGGCACAGCAGGTAATAGGCGTCGGTGTTGTCGCCGCCCCAGCGGCGGTCGCGTCGATACGGTGTGTTGACCTCGACGAACGTCGGTCTGCTGGGTTCGGCGAACAGGTAGGTGTCGAAGGCCACGCCCAACGTGGTGGCCAGCATGCGGTATCCGTCGGCGATGTGCCGATCGTCGGTGACTGCTCGGTCACCCGCGATGAACGCGCGGTCCAGCTCACCCAGTGTGCTCAGGAGGTCCCGCCACGCCGCGGTGGACTGGTGCTCGGTTGTCATGCCCGCTTCCTCTCGCCGATTCTGCCCGGCCATTACGTGTCACACTGTAACGTATCGGAGTATGACCGACGTCACACCGGCCGTTGTCGAGCTCGATGACCTGTCCTGGCCACGTTTCGGGGCTGAGGCACAGGCACTGCGCGCGGTGATGGCGGCCATGGCGCCAGACTGCCCACTGGACTCAGAAGCGCTGCACGCCAGAGCCATTGCCGAAACCGGTCTGGCCGACTTCGGCGCCGGTGACTATCGCGAGCGCCTCGAGGTGCTTCTGGCCGCGATCCGGGAGATCGCCGGACTCGACGACGCGGGCATCGTGAACTTCCACGCGCAACTGCTGCAGATGCTGAAGAACCGGCTGCTGCTGACCGACCTGTTGACCCGGCACCCCGAGATCCACGACATCGAACTGCTACCGCCCGTCGTGATCGCCGGGCTCCCGCGATCCGGCACCACCCACCTGCACAACCTGCTGGCCGCCAGCGGAACCTTTCGGACCCTGCCGTACTGGGAGAGTTGTGAACCGGTGCCGTTGCCGTGCGAAGTGGGTGTGGAACCGGACCCGCGGCTGGCCCGAATGCACAGCGCCACCGCGGTGGTGGACCTGATGATGCCGCACTTCGCGCTCATGCACGAGATGACCTTCGATCATGTGCACGAGGAGATCCAGCTGCTGGCAAACGACTTCTCCACCATGCTCTTCGAGACGCTCGGCGACGTACCGCGTTGGCGTGACCACTATCTGGCCCACGATCAGACATCGTCGTACGGGTTCCTCGCGACGCAGCTCAAGGTGTTGCAGTTCCTGCGCGGTGGGCGTCGGTGGCTGCTCAAATCGCCGCAACACCTCGAGCAGCTGCCCACTCTGGAGCGGGTGTTCCCCGGCGTGGTCGTGGTCTGCACCCATCGGGATCCCGTGCCGGTGGCATTGTCGATGATCGCCATGCTGACGTACTCCGCGCGCATGCACCGCGCGCCGGTGCCCGTCGCCGACATCGCCGCATCGTGGGTGGACCGACTTGAGTTGATGCTCGACACGTTGGTGCGCGACCGCGACGTCATCGCAGCCGATCAGTCGATCGACATCCGCTTCGACGAATTCATGAGCGACGAAATGGCGGTGGCTCACCGCGTTTTCGCGTTGACGGGGGAGAGTCTCGGCGACGACGGCCGCGCTGCCCTCAGCGATTATCTACAGACGCATCAGCGGGGGCGGTTGGGGCGCGTGCACACCTCATGCGAGATGTTGGGTCTCGACGAAGGGCAGCTGCGTCGACGCTTCGCCCGCTACACGCAGCGATTCCTGACGTAGCCGCTAGCCGACCGAGACGGTGCGCATGCGGCGGCGTGCCAACTGATTGAGTCGTGCGATCGCTGCCTCGTAGTCGACGGCCAGCGGCAGTTCGCCGGCCGGATCGCAGATCGACAGGAGGCGGCGCACCGGCGGACTGCCCAGCAGCATCCAGTCCACGTCGCTGCGGGTGCAGTGCACGCTGATGTAGAACAGCGCGGTGAAACCCTGGCTGCCGAAGAAGTCGACAGCGCGCAGGTCGAGAAGCATCTGGCTGGAGGTGGCGGTGTGGCGCTCGACGTAGCTGCCCAGTGAGCGCCCGTTGAAGGCGTCGACTTCCCCCGTGACCGTGATTTCCGAGCGGACCGGACTGCGCCGGTGAACCGCGAAGGTCGCTCCTCCGCACTGGGTGGTTTGTTCGGCTGATGTTGGATCCGGTCGGTACAGCCGAGTGGTGCCGGAACCGGGCATGACGCCCCCTGCCTGTATTGGTGCCTGTATCGAATCGGACGCGTGCGTTCGATTCGCTGGATCGGCGACAACTTTCGTCGCCCCGGGAATTCATTCAGTCAGCGGCTGTGACCTCAACCTGCGGACAAGGCTACTGCGGAATCCGTACTGGGTACAACGACTTCAAGAAACCCTCATAAACCGCATGTGAACTGTGGATTTCATCCCATCGCGGGGCTGATGACCGCCGGTATCAGTTGTCAGATGCGGGTTTGTCAACTGATTACTCTGTATTCCAGGCAACGACGGATGATATCGACTGCCCTAGCTGACGGTCGCTGTGGAGTTCGTCGTCCGCCGCGGTGTCCCGGTGGCTTTCGCTGGAGACATCGACAGCAAACGGAGGCATCGCCGTCGCCTGCGCTCACACCTGCGGCGCAACCGAAGTGTCGACACGTCAGCACAGTGGCGGCGCGTATTGACGCGGGTGTAGACGCCGATCGGCGGAAAACCGTGTTGTCCAATCGTTTTCAGTTCCTGGCCGCGCGCGTACGGTGCGCCGCACGCCTCGTCCTGCAGTCACGGCGCCGAAGAGCACCGCTGCTGAGCCCACTCGGGGTTGCGGCCCAGGTGGCGCAGCACCCGGTCGAGTTTGGTTGCACTGGCTCCGGTGACGGCGCGTGCGAAGGGCGACTCATCACGGTCGCGGCCGTCGCCGTCCGGGACGGCCAGGGCAAGGGGTTCCACGGCGTCGATGACCTCGTCGGGAAGGGCGTAGGCCACGCCGAGCGACTGCGCGACGTCCCATCCGTGGACCACGTAGTCGACGAAGTGGAAACCGATGGCGACGGCGCCGGGGAAGACGGCGTGCGGTCCGAACTCGGCGAGGGCGAACGGCGCGTCCAGCACCGCGTTGTCGGCGAATGCGGTCAGTACGTCACGCGCCGCGTCGGCATAGGTGGTGCCGGGGTTGGTGGCAATCGCATCCCTGACGGCTTCGGCGCGCCATACTGCGGGGTCGTCCCCCAATCCCCGTGCGGCCGCCGCGAATCCGCGGTGCTGGGCGGTCATGTGGGTGAGCAGGTCGGCCAGAGTCCAATGGGCGCACGGCGTCGCAGCGCCGAGATCGGCGACCGAAACGGAGTTGACGAGGGTGACGGTGTTGGACACCGCACGGTGATGAAGGGCTCGAATATCGGTATGCATATGCCTATCGTATGCGTCTGCGTATTATCTGGCAACGCTTAACATATGCCGATGCCATCGAAGCCCCGGCGCGACGACCTCGCCGCGATGCTGCATCCGTTGCTCAGAGACCTCGTGGCGGCCGAGCTCCCGATCCTCGCCGCCCACGACCTGAGCATGTGGGGGTACGCGGTGCTCAGCGCACTGGACAGGTCGCCGGTGCGCACCCAGGCCGCTTTGGCCGACGCCATCGGCGCCGACAAGACGAGGATCATCGCCACGCTCGACGAGCTGCAACGGCGAGGTCATATCGAACGACGTCCCGACCCCGACGACCGGCGGGTCCGCCTGCTCGAGATCACGCCGGCCGGTCGCGCCGCCAAAGATGCGGTGCAGTCCGACATCCAGCGCGCCGAAGAGGTACGGCTCGCGGCGTTGACCGCCGAGGAACGCCGGGTTTTTCTTCGTGCACTTGCCCGGTTGAGCCGAGCAGAAACCCAGTGACTGCGGTGCCGGGCCGTAGCATCGACGCTGTGCGCGCGCTGACCATGGAGGACCCGGTGCTGGCGGACCGCCCGGACCTGGCCGGCGCCGGTGACCTGCCCGCGCACATGCGCATCGGGTACTGGCTGGAGCGGTTGATCGTCTCCCGCGCGCTGGCGCCGGGCGACAAGCTGCCCTCCGAGATCGAGATCGCCCACGCGCTCGGTGTCAGCCGCATGACGCTGCGCCAGGCGCTCAGCTCGATCGAGGCCAAGGGGCTCATCGATCGCCGGCGCGGGCGATTCGGTGGAAACTTCGTCGCGGCGCCGCGGTTCGAGTTCGACCATGCCGGACTGCCCGGCTTCACCGAACAGATGCGCCGGATCCAGGTGGAAGCGGGTGCGCACGTGCTGCGCGCCACCACCCGGCGCGCGGCCGCCGACGTGCGCCGGCAGCTGGGCCTCAAGCGTGGCGACCAGGTGCACGAGGTGCTCCGCGCCCGCTCGGCCAACGGCGAGCCAATTGTGCTGGAGGAAACCTACTTTCCGGCGACGGTGTTTCCCGGCCTGCTGTCTGCGACACTCACCGGCTCCCTGTATGCGGTGATGCGCGAGTATGGCGCGGCGCCGTGCACCGCCGACGAGCACATCGAGGCCACTCCGGCCGGGGAACAGCACGCGGAGATCCTGCATGTGGATCCCGGCTTCCCGCTGTTGCTGATCACCCGCACCTCCTACACGGAAAGTGGTGTGCCCGTCGAGTTCTCGCGCGACTACCACCGGTCCGACCGGAGCCGGATCCGGATCAAGTCGCGGGTCGACAGTGACACCGAAAGCCGGGTCGACACCTTCCCGGCGTCATCGTGACCCGGCTACTGCATACCCTCGGTCAGCAGCGCGTCCAGCGTCACCGATTCACCTGACACGGTCACCGACCCGCCGCGCCGCCACGCCCACAACGCCAGGTCCGCCGCGGGCGCGCTGACGGAAACGGCGGGCTCGCCCGACTGGGCGCGAACCGCGCGCGGCACCTCCGAGCCGTCCCGGGCCCGCCACGAGCCCACCTCGACGAGCCAGCGCCGACCGGTGTCGGAGGCGACGAATTCGACCACCTCATCGGGCCGGTAGCTCGCACCGTCGGGCAGCCATCCCCACATGACGTCCACCGCGTGGTCCACCGCACCGGCGGCGACGTCGGCGTCCAACGGCGTGACGGGTAGGGCCGCCGTCAGTTCGGCGTCGATGCGGTGCATGGTCGCCTCATAGGTCTGCATGCGTCGGGTGAACCCCACGCTCTGATCGGGCGGCCACCACGACCAGCACGCTTCGGCGTCCTCGCGCGACGCGAGTTGGGCCAGCAGTGCCGAGGTGGCCTGTTCGCGGAGGGCGAGGATGTCGGGGACGGTTTCCGGGCGTGCCGGTTTGGCCGCCTCGACGTCGGCCACGCCGTCCGTGGACAGCACTCGGCGGGACAGGATCTGCGACCAGAAGAAGTGCACCTCGGTCAGATGCCACAACAGATCAAGGGCTGACCAGTCCGGACAGGTGGGGCACGGTCGGGCCGGGTCGGCCGCTGCGAGAGCCTCGGCGAAGCGGGCGGACTCGGTGTCGATGATCCGGAGGCGGTCCATGCCTCCAGCATGCAGGCCGGCCCGCGCGTTTTCTAGGCCGATGCACGACCCGACAAGGCGCCGGCGACCAGGTCGGGGGACAGTCGTTCCACGATCACCGGGGCGACATCGTGCAGCGCCGGGGTGGGATCGGCGCTGACTGCGACACAGTGCATTCCGGCGGCCAGCGCTGCCTGCACCCCGGGGACAGAGTCCTCGAACACCAGGATGTCGCCGGGGTCGCGCTGCAACAGCCCCGCCGCCGTCAGGTAGCCCTCGGGGTGTGGCTTGCCGTTCTCGACGTCTTCCTCGGCGATCAGGACCGGGATCAGCGCCCCGGCCGGGCTGTGCGCCAGCACCGCCAGCACGTCGTCACGCTGCGCACCCGTCACGATGGCGACCGGAATGCCTTGTGCGTCAAGGAGTTCCACCAGTGCCACGGCGGCACCGGTGATGGGGTTGTTTCCGGCAACCCGCTGCTTGTAGCGGTCGTGTCGCAGTCGCAGGAGATCATCGACGTCCGGTGCGGCCGAGCCGCCGTGCCTGCGCACCGCGAACTCGATGATCTCGCGGTCGGACTTGCCCAGCAGCTCGCTGCGATAGTCGTCGGTTGTCATCGCCCACCCGAGATGGGTACGGAACAGCTCGCCGAAGATGTCGAACAGGATCGGCTCGTCATCGGACAGGGTGCCGTTGAAGTCGAAGATCACTGCCGGTGAGGCGGCGCGAGCCCACTGTTGGATGACATCCACGCGACCGAGCCAACCATCCGCCCGAGCTGCGGTCAATGGTCTAGTCTTTTAACATCAGGTCACGGGTTGTTCTCGGCGAAAGTTGACCACCATGGCCCTTCCCGGGCGCAGTGAAATCGTCGTCGTCGGTGGCGGAGTCGTCGGCGTCAGCGTCGCCTACCACCTGGCCCGGCGCGGCAAGACCGATGTCACCGTCCTGGAACGCCGCGCCCTGACCGAGGGAAGCACCTGGCACGCCGCGGGTCTCGTCGGCCAGCTTCGGAGCAGCTCCAGCCTCACCCAGCTGATGCAGAAGAGCGTGCAGACCTACCAGGGGTTGGAGGCCGTCACCGGATACCCCACCGGTTGGCACGGTGTCGGCGGGCTGCGGGTGGCGTCCAGCCCCCAGCGCTGGGAGGAGCTCCAGCGGGTCTACACCCAGGGCAAGAGCTACGGCTTCGACATCCACCTCGTCGACGCCGCCGAAGCCCGGCGAATTTTCCCGCTGCTCAACACCGCCGGCGTCTACGGCGCCACCTGGACACCCACCGACGGCTACGTCGATCCCAGTCAGCTGACCCACTCGTTCGCCGCCGGTGCGCGGGCGGCGGGGGTACGGATCGTCCAGCAGTGCCGAGTCGACGGGGTGGAACGACACGGGCGCAGGGTCACCGCGCTGCTGACCGATCAGGGGCGCATCGAATGCGACGTGATGGTCAACGCCACCGGCATGTGGGGCGCCGAAACCGCGAAGCTCGCCGGCGTGAACGTCGCGGTCAACGCCGTGGAGCACCAGTACGTCGTCACCGAGAAGGCTGCCGGCCTGCCCGCCGATCTGCCGACGTTCCGCGATCCCGACGCCCGCTTCTACCTCAAGCCCGAAGCGGGCGCACTGGTGATCGGCGGCTGGGAACAAGGCACCAGGGCATGCTGGCGCACGATCCCACGTGACCTAGGCCCCGAGTTGTTCCCGCCGAATCTCGATCGCTTCGAGGGCATCGCCGAAGGTGCGGCCAACCGGCTGCCCGCTTTCGCCGATATGGGCATCCACACCTGGGTCAACGGACCCATCCCGTTCTCGCCGGACGCCGAGCCGCTCATGGGCCTCACCGAGGACATCGACAACCTCTTTCACTGCTGCGGCTTCTCCGCCGGTATCGCCGCGGCCGGCGGTGCCGGCGACGCCATGGCGAACTGGATCGTCGACGGTGATCCGGGCCTGGATCTGTGGCCCTTCGACGTGCGCCGCTTCGGCGTGCCGCACAACGTGCCGGCCGTGCTCGACCTGGCCTCCGTGCAGGCGTACGGGCACTACTACGAGATCGCCTTCCCCAATCGTGCCGGCCACCCGCCGCGCGGGCAACGCCGCAGCGCGGTTCATGACCGTCTGCGCGATCGCGGGGCCGTGTTCGGCGCCAAGTTCGGTTTCGAGCGCGCCCTGTGGTTTGCGCCGGGAACCGTTGACGCGGAGGAGATTCCGACGTTCGGGCGGAGCAACGCCTGGGGCTTCGTGGCCGCCGAACACCACGCAGTGCGCACCGCGGTCGGCATCGTCGACCAGAGTTCGTTCTCCAAGTTCGACATCAGCGGAGCGGGTGCGCTGGCGTTGCTTCAACGAGTCGCCGGCGCGGACATGGACACCGCCGTCGGCAAAGTCACCTACACCCAGTTGCTCAACGTGCGCGGCGGTATCGAGGCCGACGTGACGATCACCCGGCTGGCTCCCGAACGGTTCTACCTGGTCACCGGTAGCGGTTTCGGGCGCCACGACGTCACGTTCCTGCTGCAGCACGCCCCCACGGACGGCTCGGTGGTGATCGCCGATGTCACCTCCGCCTTGGGGGTGCTCAACGTCTGCGGGCCTCTGTCCCGCGAGGTGGTGTCGGCCCTGAGCGCTGACGATTTCTCCGCCGCCGGCTTCGGCTACATGACGGCCCGGCAGACCGATCTCGGCTGGGCTCCGGTGCTGGCCCTGCGTACCACCTATGTCGGCGAGCTCGGCTGGGAGTTCCACATCCCGGCCGAGTACGTGCCCGACCTCTACGACAAGATTCTGGAAGCCGGTGCGGCCCTGGGTATTCGCGATGTCGGCTACCGTGCGGTGGAGACCCTGCGGCTGGAGAAGCAGTATCTGGCGTGGGCCACCGACATGCGGTCGGACAACAATCCGTTCGAGGTGGGGCTCGGCGCACGGGTGCACCTCGACAAGCCCGAGTTGCTGGCCGGCCCGGCGTTGCGGGTGATCGCCGATTGCGGCCCGGCCCGACGGCTGCACTGGTTCCGCACCGGGGCCGACGTGACGATGCACGGCGGCGAGATGCTGGTGCACCCGCAGACCGACACCCGGGTGACCGTGCGCAGCGCCGGATATGGCCACACCGTTGGTGCCACGGTGTTTTCGGCCTATCTGCCTGCCGGTGTCACCGGTACGGAGTTCGAGGTGGAAATCATGAATGTGCGCCACCCCGCGGCCAGGCTGTCGGCGCCCCTGTACGACCCGGCGGGGGAGCGTGTACGGACGTGACGCAGTGGTTACATGAATGTCTAGACCTTTGGCACGCAGCCGGTCTACTCTGAGGTGGACCATTCGCCGGCTGCGAGGAAGTCCGCATGTCGTTCCTGTCCACCGAGGGTGAGATCAACGCCCTGTTCGACCAGATTCCCGCGTTGACCGGTCCACGCCAGATCGAAGAACTCTCCGGGGGTCTGACCAATCTGAACTTCAAGGTCACCACCGCCAATGGCCGCTTCGTGGCGCGTTGCGCCGACACCGAGCGCAACCTGCTCGAGATCGACCGCGACGCCGAGTACTTCAACACCTGCGCCGCCGAAAAGGCCGGGGTGGGGGCACCGGTCATCGACTACCTGCCCGAACTCGGCGTGTTGTTGCTCGGCTTCGTCGACGGCACGACGCTGACCAATGACGACTTCCAGCGGCCGGGGGTGGTGGCCAAGGCCGCGCGCAGCTGTCGCGCCCTGCATGCCGGCCCCCGTTTCAAGGGCGACTTCGACATGTTCGAGCGGCAGCCCGCCTACCTGAAAACGGTGCAGGAGAACGGCTTCAAGTTACCGGCCGACTACCTGCGCTACGCCGACAAGTTCGCCGACATCGGCGCCGCTCTGCGGGCCACGGATCAGACCACGGTCCCCTGTAACAACGACCTGTTGGCCGCCAACTTCATCGAGGACGGCGACACCGTGTGGTTGATCGACTACGAGTACTCCGGCAACAATGACCCCTGCTTCGAGCTCGGCAACATCTGGAGCGAATGCGCGCTGACGCTGGATCAGCTCGATGAACTCGTCACCGTCTATTACGGTCGCCGGCTGCGGCACAAGATCGCCAGGGCCCGGCTGCAGGGGATCGTCGCCAAATACGGCTGGACACTGTGGGGTTGCATCCAGAATGCTTCGTGCCCCATCGATTACGACTTCTGGGGCTGGGCGATGGAACGCTACGAACCCGCCGTCGAGGAGTTCAACGGGCCCGATTTCACCCGCTTGCTCAGCGACGTCACCGAATCCGACTGAAAGGTTGCCATGGCCCGCAACACCCTGCCCGACCGTGCCCACGTCGTCATCATCGGCGGCGGTGTGATCGGCACCAGCGTGGCCTACCACCTCACCAAACTCGGCTACACCGACGTGGTGCTGCTCGAACAGGGGCAGCTGTCGTCGGGCACCACCTGGCATGCCGCCGGCCTGGTCGGTCAGTTGCGCGCCTCCGAAAGCGCGACGCGCATCGTGCAGTACTCCACGCAGCTGTACGCGGAACTGGAGGCCGAAACCGGGCTGTCGGCGGGCTACAAGCAGTGCGGGGGTGTCACGGTCGCACGCACCGAAGACCGGATGATCCAGTTGCGCCGCACCGTCGCCAACGCCGCTGCCTACGGCATGGAATGTGAACTGCTCACCCCGGAGCAGGCGCTGGAGCACTACCCGGTGATCCGGATCGACGACCTGGTGGGCGCCATCTGGCTGCCCGGCGACGGCAAGGCCAACCCCACCGATCTGACGATGGCGCTGGCCAAGGGGGCGCGTAACCGCGGTACACGGGTATTCGAAAAGACCCGTGTCACAGCCATACTCACCGAATCGGGGCGCGTCACCGGGGTGTGCACCGACGCCGGCGATATCGAGGCCGAGATCGTCGTCAACTGCGCCGGGCAGTGGGCCAAACAGGTGGGCGCGATGGCCGGGGTCAACGTGCCGCTGCATTCCGCCGAGCACTTCTACGTCGTCAGCGAGCAGATCGACGGGGTGCACCCCGACCTGCCGATCCTGCGCGACCCCGACGGCTACACCTACTTCAAAGAAGAGGTGGGCGGATTGGTCATCGGCGGGTTCGAACCCGAGGCCAAACCCTGGGTGTCGCCCGACAAGATCCCGTACCCGTTCGAATTCCAACTGCTGGAAGAGGACTGGGAACACTTCGAGATCCTGATGAACAACGCGCTGCTGCGCATCCCGGCGCTGGAACAGACCGGTATCAAGAAGTTCTACAACGGACCCGAGAGCTTCACCCCGGACAACCAGTTCATCCTCGGTGAGGCGCCCGAGTGTGCCAACTTCTTTGTCGGCGCCGGATTCAACTCCGTGGGCATCGCCACCGCGGGCGGTGCCGGGCGCGCCCTGGCGGAGTGGATCGCGGACGGCGCCCCCAGCGGCGATATGACGGGTGTGGACATCCGGCGCTTCGCCCCGTTCAATGGCAACAACCGGTGGCTGCACGACAGAGTGGCCGAGATTCTCGGCCTGCACTACGAAGTGCCCTGGCCCAACCGGGAAATGACCACCGCGCGACCTTTCCGTCGTTCACCGGTGCATCATCTGCTGCAGGACGCCGGCGCCAACTTCGGCAGCAAGATGGGCTGGGAGCGCGCCAACTTCTTCGCCCCCGCCGGCGAGCAGCCGATCATCGACTACACCTGGGGCAAACCCAACTGGTTGCCGTGGTCGGCCGCCGAACAGACCGCCACCCGGGAAGCCGTCACGGTGTTCGATCAGACGTCGTTCTCGAAGTACCTGATGGTCGGCCCGGACGCCGAGGCGGCGCTGCAGTGGCTGTGCACCGCCGACATCGGCGGCGAGATCGGGCGCGCCGTGTACACGGGCATGCTCAACGCAGGCGGCACCTACGAATCCGATGTGACCGTGACCCGCACCGGCACACAGGAATTCCTGATCGTCTCCAGCGCGGCCACCACCGAGCGCGACAAGGACCACATACGGAAGAACCTGCCCGCAGGGTCGAACGCCACGCTCGTCGACGTCACCTCCGCGTACGCGGTGTTCGGGGTGATGGGCCCCCGCTCACGCGATCTGCTGTCGGTGTTGACCGACGCCGATCTCTCCGATGCGGCGTTCCCGTTCGGGGCAAGTCGACAGATCGCACTCGGATATGCCACGGTGCGGGCCACCCGCATCACCTACGTCGGCGAATTGGGTTGGGAGCTCTACATTCCCGCCGAGTTCGCCGTCGGTGTGTACGAGGATCTGCTGGCCGCCGGTGCGCAGTTCGGCGTCGGTCGCGGGGGCTACTACGCCATCGACTCCCTGCGCCTGGAGAAGGGTTACCGGGCCTTCGGCCGGGAGCTGACTCCCAGTGAAAATCCCGTCGAGGCCGGCCTGCTGTTCGCCTGCAAGCTCGAGACCGACATCGACTTCCTGGGCCGCGCGGCGCTGGAGAAAGCCAAAACCGAGGGGCCTCGCAAGAAACTGGTGAGCTTCGCGGTCGACGATCCGGCGGCGATGTTGTGGGGTGGTGAGCTGATCCTGCGCGACGGTGCCGCGGCCGGCCAGGTGACGTCGGCGGCGTGGGGGGAGACCGTCGGCGGCAGTGTCGGCCTGGCGTATGTCCGCAACGGCGGTGCGGTGATCGACGCGGCCTGGGTGAACTCGGGCAGCTACCACGTCAACGTCGGCGGCACGCTCTACCCGGTCTCGGTGTCACTCAAGCCGCTCTACGACCCGGCCAACGCCCGCACCCGCTGACCCCCCAACCGCGAGCGAGCGTGTCTGTCCGGCCTCGCTCGGCGTGTCGCGTACAAATGCGTGCGCTGGTGGCACGGTCCAGGGCCGGCGCCACCACGTGTCGAGGTGCGTGAGCGCACGCGTTTGTACGGCCACGCCCGCGTGTTGTGTACAGACACGCGCGCTCGCCGGAAAGGGAAAGGGGGTCAGGCGGTGGACGGCGCCAGCAGGTCCATGTCGAACACCCGCGCGTGCAGCACCGTGCGGTTTCGCAATGCGGCGCGCACCGCGCGATGCAGACCGTCTTCGAGGTAGACGATGCCCTTCCACTTGACCGCGTGGGGGAACAGGTCGCCGTAGAAGGTCGAATCTTCCGACAGCAGCCGATCGAGAGCGAGCACGGTGGTGGTGGTGACCAACTCGTCGAGGCGGATCTGGCGCGGCGGGATCTGCGACCAGTCGCGATAGGACAACCCATGCTCGGGATAAGGCTTGCCCTCCCGGACGCCCTTGAAGATCATCGGCGGAACATTCCTAGCGTGTCGGCCCCCCGACGTGACCCCCCGATCATTTCGGCCATTGGAAAAGGCTAGTCGTTACAGCGCGGAATGCCACCGATACGTCGACTTGTGCCGCCACAACACCGCCACGGCAGCATCAGTGCTGTATAACGCCGTAAAATGGGCTGGCTCGGACGATCCAGGAGGTGCAACAGTATGAGCAGTGCCGATGACCGCCGCTTTGCGGTGTTGCAGGCCATCGTCGCCGACTTCGTGTCCACCAAGGAGCCGATCGGTTCCAAGACCCTGGTAGAACGTCACAATCTCGGCGTATCCAGCGCCACTGTGCGCAATGACATGGCGGTGCTCGAGGCTGAGGGATACATCACGCAGCCGCATACCAGCTCCGGCCGGGTGCCCACCGAGAAGGGCTACCGCGAATTCGTCGACCGCATCGACAACGTCAAGCCCATGTCGGCGTCCGAACGTCGGGCCATCCTGACGTTCCTGGAATCGGGAGTTGACCTCGACGACGTGCTGCGCCGCGCGGTGCGGTTGTTGGCGCAGCTCACCCGTCAGGTCGCTGTCGTGCAGTACCCCACCTTGTCCACGTCGACGGTGCGCCATCTCGAAGTGGTGGCGCTGTCCCCGGCGCGGCTTCTGCTGGTGGTCATCACCGATTCGGGCCGCGTGGACCAGCGCATCGTCGAGCTGGGCAACGCCATCGACGACCACCAGCTGTCCCAGCTGCGTGAGATGCTCGGCGGAGCGCTCGACGGCAAGAAGCTGGCCGCCGCCTCGGTGGCGGTCGCCGACCTGGCCAGCCAGCTCGACGGCTCGGGAGGCCTCGGGGACGCCGTCGGCCGGTCGGCCACGGTGCTGCTCGAAACGCTCGTCGAGCACACCGAGGAGCGGCTGCTGATGGGTGGCACCGCCAACCTGACCCGTAACACCGCGGATTTCGGTGGCTCGCTGCGATCGGTGCTCGAGGCGCTCGAGGAGCAGGTGGTGGTACTCAAGCTGCTCGCCGCCCAACAGCAGGCCGGCAAGGTGACGGTCCGCATCGGTCACGAGGCCCAGGTCGCTTCGGGAGCCGAGCAGATGGCGGGCACGTCGGTGGTGTCCACGACATACGGCACAATGGACAAGGTCTATGGCGGTATGGGCGTCCTCGGGCCCACCCGGATGGACTATCCGGGCACCATCTCCAGTGTTGCGGCGGTCGCCTTGTACATCGGTGAGGTCTTGGGCGCCCGCTAGTGGGAGCACGACGCGCCCGACCGCAAGGCTGGATTCTCGACAAGGCTGGATTTTCGACAAGGAAGTGTGAACAGCGTGGCACGTGATTACTACGGTCTGCTCGGCGTGAGCAAAGGCGCGAGCGATTCGGAGATCAAGCGTGCGTACCGCAAGCTCGCCCGTGAGCTGCATCCGGACGTCAATCCTGATGAAGCCGCTCAAGTCCGGTTCCAGGAGATCTCCGTCGCCTACGAGGTGCTGTCCGATCCGGAAAAGCGCCGCATCGTCGATCTCGGCGGTGACCCGATGGAGAACGCCGCGGCCGGTGCCGGGAACGGTTTCGGCGGTTTCGGCGGGCTGGGCGACGTCTTCGAGGCGTTCTTCGGGGCCGGCACCACCTCGCGCGGCCCGGTGGGCCGGGTGCGGCCGGGCTCGGATTCGCTGCTGCGGATGCGACTCGATCTCACCGAGTGCGCCACCGGCGTGACCAAACAGGTCACCGTCGACACCGCCGTGTTGTGCGACCTGTGCAAGGGCAAGGGCACCAACGGCGACTCCACCCCGGTGTCCTGCGATACCTGCGGTGGCCGCGGCGAAGTGCAGAGTGTGCAGCGCTCGCTGCTCGGCCAGGTCATGACCTCACGGCCGTGTCCCACCTGCCGCGGGGTCGGGGAGGTCATCCCCGATCCGTGCCATCGCTGCGGTGGTGACGGCCGGGTGCGCGCCCGCCGCGAGATCAGCGTCAAGATCCCCGCCGGTGTCGGTGACGGCATGCGGGTGCGGCTGGCCGCGCAAGGCGAGGTGGGCCCGGGTGGCGGACCCGCCGGTGATCTGTACGTGGAGGTCCACGAGGAGCAGCACGACATCTTCGTCCGGGACGGTGATGACCTGCACTTCACCATCGACGTGCCGATGGTCGACGCCGCGTTGGGCACCACCGTGACCGTCGACGCCATCCTCGACGGCCTCACCGAGATCACCATCCCGCCGGGCACCCAACCCGGTTCGATCACCACCCTGCGCGGGCACGGCATGCCGCACCTGCGCTCGGGCGTGCGCGGCGACCTGCACGGTCACATCAACGTCGTGGTGCCGGCCAAGCTGGATCACCGTGACGCCGAGCTACTGCGCGACCTGAAGAAGAACCGCTCCCGCGACGTGGCCGAGGTCAAGTCCACCCATGCCTCCGCGGCGCACAACGGCGGCATCTTCAGCCGGCTGCGTGAGACGTTCTCGGGTCGTTGAGCAAGTCGCTGACTGTTGTCTGACCCGCTGTTTTTCATCGACCGCGTTCCCGAGGTCGGGCAGCTGGCCACCGTCGACGGCGACGAAGGCTTTCATGCCGCCAGCGTGCGCCGGCTCCGGGTCGGAGAACGTGTTGTCCTGGGCGACGGCGCCGGCACGGTGGCGGACTGCGTCGTCGACCACGTGGAGAAGCGGGGCCTGCAGGCCCGCGTGATCGATCGGCGTGACGTGGTGGCGCCCGTCCCTCCCGTCACCGTCGTGCAAGCCATCCCCAAGGCCGAACGTTCCGAACTGGCCGTCGAATTGGCCACCGAGGCCGGCGCCGACCGCTTCCTGGCCTGGCAGGCGTCGCGCTGCGTCGCCCGCTGGGACGGCCCGAAAGCCGACAAGGGTTTGCGGCGCTGGCGCGCGGTGGCGCGGTCGGCGGCCCGGCAGTCCCGGCGGGCGTTCATCCCCGACGTGTCAGGGGTGGCCTCGACCGCCGACGTGCTGGCCTGTGTTTCCACCGGGTTGACCCTCGTTCTGCATGAATCCGCCACCGTTGCGTTGACGGACGTCGGTGTGGGACAGGCAGAGTCGATCACCCTCGTGGTGGGTCCGGAGGGCGGTATCGCCGACGACGAGGTGGCCGCGCTGATCGGTGCCGGCGCGCACGCGGTGCGGCTGGGCCCGACGGTGCTCCGGACCTCGACTGCGGCCGCCGTTGCGCTGGGCGCGCTGGGGGTACTCACCCCGCGGTGGGCCTGAGTTATCCATTGGGCCGTAACAGTTGACAAAGGTAGACTGAAGTGTCCGAACCGACAGCAGTACGTGTGTAGAAAGCAGGCTCGAAACTCCACGTGACGCCCCGCGAGACGAACGCTGGCACCACGGATGACACCGTGAGAAGCAGCATCAATGTTCCGCCTGACCTCGTGGTGGGCCTGCTCGGCTCCGCTGACGAGAATCTGCGCGCACTCGAACGCTCTCTGGCCGCCGACCTCCATGTCCGCGGCAACGCCATCACCCTGTCCGGTGATCCGGCTGACGTCGCCCTGGCTGAACGCGTCGTCACCGAGTTGCTGGCGGTGGTGGCCAGCGGCCAGCCGCTGACGCAGGACTCGATCCGTCACAGCATCTCCATGGTGACCGGGTCTGACGACGCGTCACCGGCTGAGGTGCTGACGCTGGACATCCTGTCGCGGCGCGGCAAGACCATCCGGCCCAAGACGCTCAACCAGAAGCGTTACGTCGACGCCATCGACAACCACACCATCGTCTTCGGCATCGGGCCCGCCGGCACCGGCAAGACCTACCTCGCGATGGCCAAGGCCGTCAACGCGCTCAAGACCAAGCAGGTCAACCGGATCATCTTGACCCGGCCCGCGGTGGAAGCCGGTGAACGCCTTGGCTTTCTACCCGGCACGCTCAGCGAGAAGATCGACCCGTATCTGCGTCCGCTGTACGACGCGCTGCACGACATGATGGATCCGGAGGCCATTCCGAAGCTGATGGCCGCCGGGGTCATCGAGGTGGCGCCGCTGGCATACATGCGTGGCCGCTCGCTCAATGATGCATTCATCATCCTGGACGAGGCGCAGAACACCACCGCCGAACAGATGAAGATGTTCCTGACCCGGCTCGGTTTCGGGTCGAAGATGGTTGTCACCGGCGACACCTCACAGATCGATCTGCCCGGTGGAGCACGCTCCGGTCTGCGCGCCGCGGTGGACATCCTCGACGGCATCGATGACATCAACGTCTCCGAGCTCACCAGCGCCGACGTGGTACGGCACCGGCTGGTGTCCGAGATCGTCGACGCCTACGCCCGCTCCGAGGAGCCGAGCAGTATGAACCGGGCGCAGCGCCGGTCGGGGCGACGGTGACGCGATGAGTCTCCAGCAGCAGGTAGCGAGTGCGCCGGGGACGAGCGCGGGAGCGGATTGCGCATGAGTATCGAGGTTTCCAACGAATCGGGGATGGACGTCTCCGAAGAAGAGTTGATCAGCGTCGCGCGGTTCGCGATCGGCAAGATGAACGTCAGTCCGGGTGCGGAACTGTCGATGGTGCTGCTCGACACCGCCGCCATGGCCGACCTGCACATGCGGTGGATGGACCTGCCCGGCCCCACCGACGTCATGAGCTTCCCCATGGATGAGCTCGAACCCGGTGGCCGCCCCGACGCCGCCGAGCCGGGCCCGTCGATGCTCGGCGACATCGTGCTGTGCCCGCAGTTCGCCGCCGATCAGGCCAAGGCTGCCGGGCATCCGCTCGAACACGAACTGGCGCTGCTCACCGTTCACGGTGTGTTGCATCTGCTCGGATACGACCATGCGGAGCCCGACGAGGAGAAAGAGATGTTCGCCTTGCAGCGTCAGCTGCTCGATGATTGGTATGCCGATCAGGAGCAGCTCTACCGGCGCAGCGTCCAGGCGGAGCGAGACCGCAGACTGCTCGACAAGTCGAGGGCTTACGACGAATCGTGACAGGTATAGCACCGCTGCTCCTGGCTATTGCCCTCATCCTGCTCGGTGGTCTACTCGCGGCGATCGATGCGGCCATCAGCACCGTCTCCCTGGCCCGGGTCGAGGAGCTGGTTCGCGACGAACGTCCCGGCGCGGTCCGGCTGAACAAGGTCATCGCCGAACGCCCCAAGTACATCAACCTGGTGGTGTTGCTCCGGATCGCCTGCGAAGTCACCGCCACCGCACTGCTGGTCGCCTTCCTGGAGGACTTCTGGGGACTGAACTGGGGTCTTCTGGCCGCGGCCGCCATCATGGTGGTGGTCAGCTTCGTCGCGATCGGCGTCGGTCCCCGCACCTTGGGCAGGCAGAACGCCTACTCGATCGCCTTGGGTGCTGCCGTTCCGCTGCAAGCGATTTCGATTCTGCTGGCACCCATCAGCCGGCTGCTGATCCTGCTCGGTAATGCGCTGACACCGGGACGCGGTTTCCGAAATGGACCTTTCGCGTCGGAAATAGAGTTGCGCGAGGTCGTCGACCTGGCGCAGCAGAGCGGCGTGGTGGCCGACGACGAGCGGCGGATGATCCAGTCGGTGTTCGAACTCGGCGACACCCCGGCCCGCGAAGTCATGGTGCCGCGCACCGAGATGGTCTGGATCGAATCGGACAAGACCGCCGGCCAAGCGACCTCGTTGGCGGTGCGCAGCGGGCATTCCCGCATCCCGGTGATCGGCGAGAACGTCGATGACGTGGTGGGTGTCGTCTACCTCAAGGATCTGATTGAGCGCACCTACTATTCGAGCAACGGCGGCCGCGACACCAAGGTGTCCGACGTGATGCGCGCGCCGGTGTTCGTGCCGGACTCCAAACCACTGGACGCCCTGTTGCGGGAGATGCAGCGCGACCGCAAACACATGGCCCTGCTGGTCGACGAATACGGCGCGATCGCCGGTCTGGTCACCATCGAGGACGTGCTCGAGGAGATCGTCGGCGAGATCGCCGACGAGTACGACACCGACGAAGTCGCGCCCATCGAGGACCTCGGCGAGAAGAATTTCCGGCTGTCCTCGCGGCTGCCGATCGAGGATCTCGGTGAGCTCTACGATGTCGAGTTCGACGACGACCTCGACGTCGACACCGTGGGCGGGTTGCTGGCGCTGGAGCTGGGCCGGGTGCCGCTGCCGGGTGCCGAGGTGGTGTCGCACGGCCTGCGGCTTCGCGCCGAAGGCGGCCATGACCATCGCGGCCGGGTCCGGGTCGGTACGGTGCTCGTCAGCCCCACCGAGCCCGACCCCGAAGAGGAAGAGTCGCACCACGATGACTGAGCTGGACCCCGAGGACGCCAAACTGGTGACGCTGGCGCGCGGCGCCATGGGCCGGGCCGAGGCCGGTTCTGGGGCGGCGGTGCGTGACCTCGACGGGCGCACCTATGCCGGGGCCCCGGTACGGCTGGCGGCTCTGGAGTTGAGCGCGCTGCAGGCGGCGGTGGCCGCGGCGGTGTCCAGCGGTGCCACGGGTTTGGAGGCCGCCGTGCTGGTGGCCGGCGACACGCAGGACCCAGGAGTGGCGGCGGTCCGGGAGTTGTCGGGCGACGCTTCGATCATCGTGACCGACCGCGCGGGAACACCCCAATGAACCGCGAAAGGGTTGGACCTGATGAGTGAGTTCCGTTCCGGCTTCGTCTGTTTCGTCGGCCGGCCCAACACCGGCAAGTCGACGCTGACGAATGCGCTCGTCGGCGCCAAGGTGGCCATCACCTCCAACCGGCCTCAGACCACCCGGCACACCATCCGCGGCATTGTGCACCGGGAGAACTTCCAGATCGTGCTCGTCGACACTCCTGGGTTGCACCGGCCGCGCACGCTGCTGGGACAGCGGCTCAACGACCTGGTGAAGGACACCTACTCCGAGGTCGACGTCATCGGCTTCTGCATCCCGGCCGACGAAGGCATCGGCCCGGGCGACCGCTGGATCTTCGACCAGATCTGCGCTGTCGCACCCAAGACCACACTCATCGTCGTCGTCACCAAGATCGACAAGGTACCCAAGGAGAAGGTCGCCGCTCAGCTCCTGGCCGTGCAGGAAGCGTTCGGCGACAAGGCCGCCGAGATCGTGCCCGTGTCGGCCACCAAGGGTGACCAGGTGGACGTCCTCACCGACGTACTCGTCTCGCATCTCGAGCCGGGGCCGGCGTTCTACCCCGACGGCGAACTCACCGACGAGCCCGAGGAAGTGCTGATGGCCGAGCTCATCCGCGAAGCCGCCCTGGAAGGCGTGCGCGACGAACTGCCGCACTCACTGGCCGTCGTCATCGATGAGGTCGAACAGCGGGAAGGCCGCGACGACCTGATCGACGTGCATGCCATCCTCTACGTCGAACGCGACAGCCAGAAGGGCATCGTCATCGGCAAGGGCGGTGCCCGGCTCCGGGAAGTCGGCACGGCCGCCCGCACCCAGATCGAAAAGCTCTTGGGCACCAAGGTCTTCCTCGACCTGCGGGTCAAAGTCGCCAAGAACTGGCAACGCGACCCGAAACAGCTTGGCAGACTGGGCTTCTAACGCGTCCAGATGCAGTGCGCACTGCCGCCCGGCGGTTGTGACGCCACCACCACATCGTCGATCCGGATTTCACACCCGGCCGTGCCGTTGCCGACGGCCACCACCTGAAGCATGTCCTCACCCGGGTCGAGAGGCTGGGTTCGCGAGAACGGCAACTGCACGTCGTAGAACCGATCCGGCGACGGATCGATGTCCACGGTCATCGCCTTCCCGCTGCCGGTGACCAGGAATGTCACGGTGCTGCCCTGCGGCGCGGCAGGTACATTGCGCTGGAAGTTCGACTGCGCCGCGGCGTTGGCGTCCCACATCTGCTGGCGGAAAGCCGTTGGCACACAGATGGCGTCGCCGTCGAAGGCCTCGCGCCAGACGAACCCCTGTGAGCAGGACAGCGGCCCCGACCCGGCCAACGGATCCTTGTTGGATCCCGGGTTGGCGTTCTGCGTGGCCACCTGATCGCGCACGGCGGGTGTCACGCACACGGTGTCACCGGGGCGCGCCTCGCGCCACACGAGTCCCTGGATGCAGGTGTCCGGGCCGTACGGCAGCGGTTCGGCCGCTGCCGGCGTCACGCTCGATCCGACGATGAGCGCGGCCATGGTCAACACAGGCGCGGCGTACTTGATGGTCATGGGGCCTCCCCGGAACGCGCGCGTCGAGTCGGCGCACTGTGAGCAGGACGCTAATGACCCTGCGGGGGAGGAGGAATCGGGTGTTTCCCTACCGTTTCCGCGATTCGCCGTTGAGTGTGACCTGGCTACGGAGTCCAGCCCGGCACATTGCCGAACTCGCGGCCGGGGGCCGGTACCGGCGCTCCGCCGTCACCCTTGCCGTAGACGGCGACCACAACCGTGCGGTCGATCAGGTTCTCCGACCAGACGCCGATGTCCACGTTGGCGCAGTCGTGCATGATCGCGTGGTAGTCGGGGCGGTACCACCACTGGTTGAGGATCTCGACCCCGCTGATCGCCAGTGCGGGGTTGATCGCCACTGTTTCGGCCACCTCGCCGTTGTAGCCGGCGTTGCGGGCGCGATCGGCCACCGTGGTGCCGTCGGAGCCGATGTCTCCGTTGAGGGCCCGGTTGTGCAGGACGTCATTGGTGTGCCATTGGGCAGCCAGGCGCAGCTTGGGGTTGATCTTGATGTTGGTGCTGCAGCCGGCCTGGTGCTGGGCGGTGTAGACGTTGGCCACCACGCTGTCGTTGAGGCGCCGATTGTCGGCCTGGGCGGCGGGTGAGCTGATCAGCGAGGCGCCGGCAACCGCGAGGACAGGCAGGACGACGGCAGCACGCATCGCAGTCATGGCAGGTGACCTTACGGGGTCTCAGCCGGCATCGGCAGGGGAATACCCGGCGTCCCTGGTGTGCGGGGTGTTCCACCACACCTCGGGGTGGTGTGTCGACCAGCCGGTCACCGCTTCGAGCTGAGCTGCCAGGGACACCAGCAACGGCTCACTGTCGGCGGGGCCCATCAGTTGTACGCCGATCGGCAAGCCGGTCGAGGTGAACCCCGCGGGAACGCTGATTGCGGGCCAGCCCAGGACATTCCACGGCCAGCATCCCGGGCAGGCGGCGATCATGGCCTTGTCGGTGGCCAGCCCCGACAACTTGTCGAACAGGTGCACCGGCAGCGGCGGCAGCGCGGTGGTGGGCGCCACCACCACGTCGACGGTCTCGAAGATCGCACCCACCCGTTGCTGCGTGCGGGTCTCGTTGGCGCGCGCCTTGCGCAGCACCTGTTCCGACAGCAGCCGTCCCATCCGCAGGTTCGCCGAGGTGCGCCGGTCGAGTTCCACGCCGTCGCCCATCCGGTCGGCCCAGTCCAGCAGGCCTGAGGTGGATCGCGCCAGGAAGTTCCACGACAGCCGCAACCCGTAGTCCGGGCTGCCGTCCAGCACGGTGTGGCCGAGATCGGTCATGTGGTCGGCGACGGACCGCAGGGCGCGGTGGATCTCCGGATGCAGACGGGCGCGGAAGCCGGTGAACGGAAACCGCGTCGAGATCGCGATGCGCAGTTGGCCCGGGCCGCGGGCAACCGCCTCGGACAACGAGACCGGCGCGGGTTTGTGCAGATCGCCGGGCACATTGCCCGACACCGCGTCCAGCACCAGCGCGGCGTCGGCGATGGTGTGGGCCAGCACGCCGTTGACGGTGATCCCGTTGAAGGCTTCGGCCAGCGGCCAGGTGGAGATGCGGCCGCGCTGCGGTTTGATGCCGACGAGGTTGGTCCAGGCCGCCGGGATGCGGACGCTGCCCGCGCCGTCGGAGCCGATGGCCGCTGCCACCAGACCGGCCGCCACCGCCGCGGCGCTGCCCCCCGAGGAGCCGCCGGGGGTGTGCTTGCGGTCCCACGGGTTGCGGGTGTGCCCGAACCCGGGTCCGCTGGTGAACGGCCACTGGCCGAACTCGCAGGTGTTGGTCTTGCCCACGATCACCGCACCGGCTGCGCGCAGCCGTCGCACCACTTCCGCGTCGGCGGTGGCCGGCAGCACCCGCCCGGAGGTGCCGAAGAAGGTCGGTACCCCGGCGACGTCGACGTCGTCCTTGACGGCGATCGGGATGCCCAGCAGGGGTGCGGTGTCACCGGCGCGGCGCCGTTCGTCGGCGGCGGCGGCCTCGGCGAGCGCCGAAGTGGTCAATACCGTCCGGAACGCGTTGAGGGTCGACTGGCTGGCGGTGATCGCGTGCAGCGAACGCCGCACCAGGTCATCAGCGTTCACCGAGCCGCTGGCCAGCTGGTACAGCTGGTCACCGACGGTGGGGAATCGGTCCGACGAACGCATCACGAGGAGACTATCGGCGCGCGTCCCCTTTGATGTCTCATGGCAATGAGAAACTGATTCGATGCGGTTGTATCGGGATCGAGCGGTGGTGCTGCGCCAGCACAAGCTCGGCGAAGCCGACCGCATCGTCACCTTGCTGACCCGCGATCACGGGCTGATCCGTGCCGTCGCCAAGGGGGTGCGTCGCACCCGCAGCAAGTTCGGTGCCCGGCTGGAACCGTTCACCCACGTCGACGTGCAGTTGCACCCGGGCCGCAACCTCGACATCGTCACCCAGGTGGTGGCCCTGGATGCGTTCGCCTCCGACATCGTGGGCGACTACGGCCGCTACACCACCGCTTGCGCCATCCTCGAGACCGCCGAACGCCTCGCCGGTGAAGAGCGCGCCCCGATGCCTCCGCTGCAGAAGCTGACCGTCGGTGCGCTGCGGGCGCTGGCCGACGGCACCCGGTCGCGGGAGCTGGTGCTCGACGCCTATCTGCTGAGGGCCATGGGCATTGCCGGGTGGGCACCCGCGCTCACCGAATGCGCCCGCTGCGCCACACCCGGGCCGCACCGGGCGTTCCATGTGGCCGCCGGGGGAAGTGTGTGTCTGCACTGCCGCCCGGCCGGGGCCAGCACACCGCCGCAGGGTGTCATCGATCTGATGTCGGCGCTGCACGACGGCGATTGGGAACACGCCGAAGCGTCACCGTCGTCGTACCGCAGTCAGGCCAGCGGCTTGGTGGCTGCGCATCTGCAGTGGCACCTGGAGCGTCAGCTACGGACTCTGCCCCTGGTGGAGCGGGCCTACCGGCCTGATCGCACAGTCGCTGATAGCCGGGTCATGCTGGTCGGGCAGGATATCCCTCATGGCTTTGAAACGGGAAGGGAAGATCAGCTACCCCCAGCTGCCTCCAGCGCCTGACGACTATCCGGTGTTCCCGGACACTTCGACGTGGCCGGTCGTCTTCCCGCAACTGCCGCCCAAGACCAACGGCCGGTTCTCCCGGCCGCCTCAGCACACCTCGAAAGCCTCGGCTCCCCAGATCCCCGCGGGCCAGGTGCCCAACCACGTCGCCGTCGTGATGGACGGCAACGGGCGTTGGGCCACCCAGCGCGGGCTGGGCCGCACCGAGGGGCACAAGATGGGCGAGGCGGTGCTGATCGACATCACCTGCGGGGCCATCGAGATCGGGATCAAACACCTGACGGTGTATGCGTTTTCCACCGAGAACTGGAAGCGCAGCACCGAGGAGGTGCGCTTCCTGATGGGGTTCAACCGCGAGGTGGTGCGCCGTCGCCGGGAGAACCTCGACGCCATGGGGGTGAACATGCGCTGGGTCGGCTCGCGGCCGCGGATGTGGAGCAGCGTCATCAAGGAGTTCGACATCGCCGAGCAGATGACGGTCGGCAACGACGTCATCACCGTGAACTACTGCGTGAACTACGGCGGTCGCACCGAGATCGTGGAAGCCACCCGCCAGCTCGCGCAGGAGGCCGTTGACGGCCGGATCAACCCGTCACGCATCAGCGAAGCCGCGTTCGCCAAACATCTGCACCGCGCCGACATCCCCGATGTCGACCTGTTCATCCGGACGTCGGGGGAGCAGCGCGCGTCGAACTTCCTGCTCTGGCAGGCCGCGTACGCCGAGTTCGTGTTCCAGGACAAGTTGTGGCCGGATTACGACCGTCGCGATCTGTGGGCGGCCTGCGAGGAGTTCGTGTCGCGCAACCGGCGCTTCGGCAGGGCCTGATGCCCGACCTCGTGCAGCGTTTGTCGAGCGCCCTGGCCGAGGTGCTGACCGTCGTCGAGGAATCCGACGGCGCATTGACCGTCAGCCAACCGGGGCTGGTGGCCTCGCTGCGGGTGGTGACGATCGCCGAAGGCCTGGAGATGGTGTCGCTGACGCAGCCGCTGGCCTGGGATCTGCCGCTGAACGCCAAGGTTCGCGAGAAGGTGGCCCAGCAGGCCAGCAAGACGCTGTTGGGCACGGTGGCGCTGGTCGAGAAGGTTGAACAAGGGCCGGACGTCGCGGCCAATGGTTCGACGGCGAAGTCGTCGACCCGGAGGTCGACGGCGAAAAAATCCGCAGATGTGTTGCTGCGCTACAACTTTCCGGGTGCCGGTCTGTCCGATGAGGCGTTGCGGACCTTGATCCTGATGGTGCTGGCCGCCGGGGCCGACGTGCGTGAGGCGCTCAGCTAGACCCGCATGCGGTGCAGGTGCCGAAGATCTCGACGGTGTGGCTGACGTCGGTGAAGCCGTGGTCGGCGGCCACCGCCGCGGCCCACGATTCGACCTCGGGTCCCTCGACCTCGACGGTGGCCCCGCAGTCGCGGCACACCAGGTGGTGATGGTGGTGGGTCGAGCAGCGGCGGTACACGGCCTCGCCGTTGTCCGTGCGCAGCGTGTCCACCTGATTGGCCGTCGACATGGCTTGCAGCGTGCGATACACCGTGGTCAACCCGATGTTCTCGCCGCGGCGGCGCAGTTCGTCGTGGAGTTCCTGCGCGGATTTGAACTCCTCGAGGCTGTCCAGCAGTTCGGTGATGGCCGCGCGTTGTTTGGTGGCCCGGGTGCGGACTTCGGTGTTGGTCATTGGTGAGCCTCTCCGGCGTGGGCCACCGCGTCCAGCACGATATGGGCGAGGTGGTGGTCGACGAGGCGGTACATCACCTCACGGCCGGCGCGTTCTCCGGCGACGACGCCGGCGGCCTTCAGGATCCGCAGGTGCTGGCTGACCAGAGGTTGGGGCACGCCGAGGGCGTCGACGAGTTCGTGCACGCAACGCGCGGACTCATTGAGCTGCAACACGATTGCGATCCGGACCGGCGCGGCCAGGGCCCTCAGAATCTCGCCGGCGCCGTCGAGGATCTCGCGCGGCGGCAAGGTCGGATGAGTGGCGGTGCCGTGTTGGTGTTCGAACTCGCCAAGGGTTTGGTCGTACATCCCGGTGGACACTTCCGCGGCACCTCCCATAATGGAAATCGTTTCCACTACCACTCTTACATGCGTGATCGTGCATGTCAAAGGTTGGCCGTGTTCAGCGGGTCGCAGACACGGTGAGCGCCTGAACTACTCTGGTCGGGTTGCGTCCCACCAACACAGGAGTACTCGAGCATCGTGGCGTCCGTCATCGACACCATCGCCAACCTGGCCAAGCGTCGCGGTCTGGTCTACCAGTCCGGCGAGATCTACGGCGGCACGAAGTCGGCCTGGGATTACGGTCCGCTGGGCGTCGAGCTCAAGGAGAACATCAAGAAGCAGTGGTGGCGCTCCGTGGTCACAAGCCGCGACGACGTCGTGGGCCTGGACAGCGCGATCATCCTGCCGCGCCAGGTCTGGGTGGCCTCCGGTCACGTCGACGTCTTCAACGATCCGCTGGTGGAGTGCCAGAACTGCCACAAGCGGCACCGGCAGGACCACCTTCAGGAGGCCTACGCCCTCAAAAAGGGTGGGGAGCCCGACGACGTCCCCATGAGCGAGATCGTCTGCCCCGACTGCGGCACCAAGGGCCGGTGGACCGAGCCGCGTGACTTCAACATGATGCTCAAGACCTACCTCGGCCCCATCGAGTCCGAGGAAGGCCTGCACTATCTGCGCCCGGAGACCGCCCAGGGCATCTTCGTCAACTTCGCCAACGTGGTCACCACGTCGCGCAAGAAGCCGCCGTTCGGTATCGGCCAGATCGGCAAGAGCTTCCGCAACGAGATCACCCCGGGCAACTTCATCTTCCGCACCCGCGAGTTCGAGCAGATGGAGATGGAGTTCTTCGTCGAGCCGTCCACCGCGGCCGAATGGCACAAGTACTGGATCGACACCCGCCTGCAGTGGTACGTCGACCTGGGCATCAACCGCGACAATCTGCGCCTGTACGACCATCCCAAGGAAAAGCTCTCGCACTACTCCGACGGCACCGTCGACATCGAGTACAAGTTCGGTTTCGCCGGCAACCCGTGGGGTGAACTCGAAGGCATCGCCAACCGCACCAACTTCGACTTGTCCACGCACTCAAAGCATTCCGGCGTCGACCTGTCGTTCTACGACCAGGCCAACGACACCCGCTACGTGCCTTATGTCATCGAACCCGCGGCAGGTCTCACCCGGTCGCTGATGGCGTTCCTGGTGGACTCCTACCACGAGGACGAGGCGCCCAATGCCAAGGGCGGCGTCGACAAACGCACCGTGCTGAAGCTCGACCCGCGGCTGGCTCCGGTCAAGGCCGCGGTGCTGCCACTGTCGCGGCATGCCGACCTGTCACCCAAGGCCCGCGATCTGGCGGCCGAGCTGCGCAAGTCCTGGAACATCGAGTTCGACGACGCCGGGGCGATCGGTCGCCGCTACCGCCGCCAGGACGAGATCGGCACCCCGTTCTGCGTGACGCTGGACTTCGATTCGCTCGAGGACCAGGCCGTCACCATCCGGGAACGTGATGCCATGACCCAGGAGCGGGTGGCGATCGACAAGGTGAGCGACTACCTGGCGGTGCGACTCAAAGGCTGCTGACCTTCTGCCCAGTCACCCGCTCGGCGAAGAAATCAGAACCGCCCGCCGCCACCGGAGTAGCTGCGACTCGACGATCGTGACGAGCCGCCGAACGACGACGGCCGGCCGATGCTGCGGCCGCCGCTGAACCCGCCACCCCAGCTGCCCCCGCGTCGGGAACCGCCGGAGAAGCCGCCGTTGAGCACGCTGCCGATGAGGATTCCGCCGATCACCGCACCCAGATCGCCGCTGTTGTTGCCGTACTGACCGCTGTAGTGCACCTGGGCGCTCTGCACATCGTTGTTGGCCAGCGATTGCGCTTGTGCGGCAAGGGCTGCCGCGCCGTTGGCGTGTGCGATGGCCTCCGCGGGCGCGTTCTTCTGCTTGGCCTCGGCGGCCTCGAGTTGTCGACTGGCTTCCGAGAGCCGGGTGCGGGCCTCCGGGCCGATGCTGCCACGGCGGGTGTCGATGAAATCCGAGACCGCTTTGACCCGCGACCGCGCGGTGAACAGCGACTGCTCCAGGATCCGGGCCTGCTTCTCGGCTTCCTGACGCTGTTCGGCCACGGCGGCCAGCAGAGCATCGAGGTCGGCATCAGCCTTGGTCAAGGCGGTGAAAGAGCCCAACGGGTCGCTCGAGCCCGAGGTGTGGGCCTCGGCCACCGCGGCGACGGCGGCGTCGCGCGCCGCGGCCAACTCGTCGGCGCGCGGCGTGCCGTCCTGGCGCAATTGCGCCGCGGCCTGGTCGATACCCGACTGGATGTCGGCGATCGCGGCGGGCAATCCGTTGATCGCCCGATTGATGTCGGTGCCCGCGCTGTCGATGGCATCGAGCAGCGTTTGCGCCTGCCCGAGTGCCGACTCGGCGGCATGGATGTCGTCGATCAACCCGATCTGATCGCCCGCCGGTCGCGCGACCAAGGCGCGAGCGCTGGTGATGTGCTGATCGGCGAAGCCCAACCGCTGCCGGGCCTCTTGGATGTTGCCCGCCACCGCGGCCAGCGCCGTCGTCGAAAACTGCCCGTTCAACCGCGTCAGCGTGACGCCTGCCGGTTCCAGCCGCGCGGTCAGCGCCACCATCTGCTGAGTCAGGGCGTCGAGGCGCGACGGTGCGTTGATCAGGAGGTTGCGCAGTTGTTCGAAGGCGTCGCTCTGGGTCTCCAGCTGACGGTCGGCCCGGGCCGCGGCCACCACCACCCGGGTCAGCAGATCGCGGCGCTGCAGTGGTGATTCGGGGATCGCGTCATCGAGGGTCTGGCGGACGTTGAAGGCCTGCGCCAAGGTGGTTTTCGCGTTCTCCAGGGCTTTGCGGAACGGTTCGGTCTCAGCCGTGCCGAATTCCTCGACGGCCAAGGCAAGCTCGCCTTCGCTGGTCCGCACGGCGTTGTCCACGTCGACCACGATCGCCTTGGACAGCTCGTCGAGCGCTTCGATGGGCACCGACGCCAGGGCGTTGGGGTCGGTGGCATCCACCCGCTGGGCCGCCTCGAACTCGGCCGCTCGGCGCTTGGACCTGCGGCGTCGTCCCCACACCCAGAGGGCCAGCGCCAGCAGCACGATCACACCGAACACCGTCACGAAACCCACCCAGGACACCCCGGAGTTCGACGCGGGCGGGTCGGCGTTGAGCCCGTCGGCCGCGCCGATCGCGGCTTGTGCCCAGTCGTCGTCACGCAGCGCGGGTTCGATGACGTTGCGGCGCACGTCGTCGGAGCGCCCGGCCACGCCGGCCGGCGCGGTCGACGGCACCTGGAACGCGAATTCCCGGTCTTCGATCGCCACCGCCAGCAGTGCGTCGTCGTCACCGAAGCCGCTGAGCCGCATGGTGTTCTGTGCCCAGTCGACGCCGTTCTGACCGTCGAACGACTCGACGAACACGACGAACAGCTGCACTCTTTTCTCGTCGTAGAGCCGGTCGAGTGCCGACTGCACCTCATCGCGGTCCGAACCCGACAGCGCCCCGGCGTTGTCGGTCACCTGGGTGGGCAGCCGGAACGGCGGTTCGGCGGCAACCACGGGGGCGGCGAGCAGTCCGGCGGTCAAGGCCACCAGGAGCAGGCTGAGCAGGCGGGGGATGCGCATGCCCGTCAATCTAGTGCCGCTGTGAGTGGCTGTCCGTGACCTCGGCGCCCTCCTGGCAGACTGTGCCCCGGTGAGTACGACAGTGAAAGACCATTACAGCGCGTTCGACCGTGAACGTCAGGTGCCAGAAGCACCGAAGAGCGCAGCGGTGCCGGGAACCAACACCGAGCACCGCAGTGACTTCGCGCGCGACCGCGCCCGGGTGCTGCACTGTGTCGCGTTCCGTCGGCTCGCCGACAAGACCCAGGTGGTGGGTCCGCGGGAGAGTGAAACCCCGCGTACCCGGCTGACGCACTCGCTGGAGGTCGCCCAGATCGGCCGCGGTATGGCGATCGGGCTGGGCTGCGACCCGGACCTGGTGGACCTCGCCGGCCTGGCGCACGACATCGGCCATCCGCCGTACGGGCACAACGGTGAGCGGGCCCTCGACGACATCGCCAAGATCTTCGGGGGTTTCGAGGGCAACGCGCAGAACTTCCGGATCTTGACCCGTCTGGAACCCAAAGTCCTTGACGGCCAGGGCCGTTCGGCTGGATTGAATCTGACCAGGGCGGCGCTGGACGCGGTGACCAAGTACCCGTGGCGGCGCTCGGCCGAGCGCAAGAAGTTCGGTTTCTATGACGACGACGGCGCCGGCGCCGATTGGGTCCGCACCGGAGCGCCGGTGGACCGTCCGTGCCTGGAAGCCCAGGTGATGGACTGGGCCGATGACGTCGCCTATTCCGTGCACGATGTCGAAGACGGTGTGATCTCCGGACGCATCGATCTGCGGGTGCTCGCCGACCCCGATGCCGCCGCCTCCCTGGCCCGCCTCGGTGCGCAGGCGTTTCCAGGAGTCGTGCACGACGATCTGTTTGAGGCCGCGCAGCGCCTGTCCCAACTCCCGGTGGTGGCCGCGGTCGGAAAGTACGACGGCACCCTGGCGGCGTCGGTGGCGCTCAAACGCCTGACCAGCGAACTCGTCGGCCGGTTCGCCAACGCGGCGATCACCGAGACCCGCGCTGTTGCCGGTGGGGGCCCGGTGCTCCGTTTCAACGCCGACCTGGCGGTGCCGGCCCCGGTGCGGGCCGAAGTGGCGGTGCTGAAGATCCTCGCGCTGCAGTTCATCATGTCCGACCACGTGCACCTGGGCATCCAGGCCGACCAGCGCACCCGGATTCACGAGGTGGCGCTGCTGCTGTGGGCGCAGGCGCCGGGCAGCCTGGACCCCCAGTTCGCTCCCGAGTTCGTTGCCGCCGAGGACGACGGAGCCCGGCTGCGGGTGGTGATCGACCAGATCGCCTCCTATACCGAGTCCCGGCTGGAACGCGTGCATGAAGCGCGTTCGCCTCGACCTCTAGACTGAACCGATGGCCGGGCGGATTTCTGATCGCGATATCGCGGCCATTCGTGAACAAACCCGCATCGAGGACCTCGTCGGTGATTACGTGCAGCTGCGCCGCGCCGGAGCGGACTCGCTGAAAGGGCTGTGCCCGTTCCACGACGAGAAATCGCCGTCGTTCCACGTGCGCCCCAACCACGGCCATTTTCACTGCTTCGGCTGTGGCGAGGGCGGCGACGTCTACGCCTTCCTGCAGAAGATCGAGCACATCAGCTTCGTCGAGGCCGTCGAGCTGCTGGCCGACCGCATCAACTACACCGTCACCTACACCGGGGCCTCGACCACCAACGTCCAGCGCGACAGGGGCAGCCGCAGCCGGTTGATCGCCGCCAACGCCGCGGCCGCCGAGTTCTACGCCGAGCAGTTGGAGACCCCCGAGGCCGCGACGGCCCGGCAGTATCTGACCGAACGCAATTTTGATGCCGCCGCCGCGCGGCTCTTCGGCTGCGGGTACGCGCCGTCCGGCTGGGACACCCTGACAAAGCACCTGTTGCGCAAAGGGTTCGAGTATAAGGAGCTCGAGGCCGCGGGCTTGTCGCGCGAGGGAAAGCGCGGCCCCATGGACCGGTTCCACCGCCGGCTGTTGTGGCCGATCCGCGGCTCGTCAGGCGAGGTCATCGGCTTCGGTGCGCGCCGGTTGTTCGACGACGACCAGAACCAGGCCAAGTACGTCAACACCCCCGAGACCACCCTGTACAAGAAGTCGAACGTGCTGTTCGGCATCGACCAGGCCAAACGCGATATCGCCCGTGGCCATCAGGCCGTCGTGGTGGAGGGTTACACCGATGTCATGGCCATGCACCTGGCCGGCGTGACGACTGCGGTGGCCTCGTGCGGCACCGCGTTCGGCGACGAGCACCTTTCCATGCTGCGTCGACTCATGATGGACGACAAGTTCTTTCGCGGCGAACTCATCTACGTTTTCGACGGCGATGCCGCGGGTCGGGCCGCGGCGCTGAAAGCCTTTGAGGGCGAGCAGAATCTGGCCGGGCAGTCCTTCGTGGCTGTCGCCGCCGACGGGATGGATCCGTGCGATCTGCGGCTCAAGCAGGGCGACACCGCGTTGCGGGACCTGGTGGCGCGACGAACTCCGTTGTTCGAGTTCGCCATTCGCACCGCGCTGGCCGAATCCGATCTCGACACCGCCGAGGGCCGGGTGGCGGCGTTGCGCCGTTGTGTTCCGATGGTGGCCAAGATCAAGGACCCCACGTTGCGCGACGAGTACGCCAGGCAGCTGGCCGGCTGGGTCGGCTGGGACGACGTGCCCCAGGTGATCCGGCGGGTGCGCGAGCAGGCGAAGGATCCGCGGGCCCGGGCCGATACCAGGCGGGCCGCGCCGGTGCGCAAAGCTCCGGTGGCCAGCCGGCCGGACCCTCGCGACCCGACGTTGTGGCCGCAGCGCGAAGCCCTCAAATCGGCGTTGCAGTATCCGGCGCTGGCCGGGCCGGTGTTCGACTCGCTGACCGTCGAGAGCTTCACCCATCCCGGCTACGCGGCGGTGCGCACCTCCATCGAGGCTGCGGGCGGGACCGCGACCAGTGCCGGTGGCGCGCAATGGATCGACCAGGTGCGCCAGCAGTCCGCCTCGCCGGCGGTCGCCGCGTTGATCAACGAGCTGAGTGTGGAAGCGGTGCAGGTCACCGACGAGGAGAAACTGCCGCGCTACATCTCCAGCGTTCTCGCCCGCCTGCAGGAAGTGTGGATCGGCAGGCAGATCGCCGAGGTGAAGTCCAAACTGCAACGCATGTCGCCGGTGGACCAGGGCGATGAATACCACGCCCTGTTCGGCGACTTGGTGGCCATGGAGGCCTACCGGCGCAGCCTCTTGCAGCAGGCAAGTGGGGAAGACCTGACTGCGTGAGTGGTGTTCTCGGGTTAGGCTTCGCAGGAGGCCGGGGAAGCTGATCGTCGAGCGAAAGGCACATTGATGGGATCCACGCGACGCATGGTGGTTGTCGGCGCATTTGCTGCGGCCGCGGTCGCAGCACCCCTCTACGCGGCGTTGAGCACCCCGGAGCCCACGAGCACCGAGGCCAAATGCCTGGCGTGGCTCGGCTCCAAGGGTGACGGCCAGTGCATCGGCAATTCGCTCGGCAGCCAGTCGCCCACCCTCAACGGCGCAGGCTTGAGCCCCACCAGCCCCGGACCGGCCATGGGCGGTATCGGTGTGGGAACCCCGGGTGTCGGCATCGGTAACGGTGGCTTCTACACCTCGCCGCTGTTGCCGGGCACCTCGGTCAACATCCCGCTGGGCTGATCAGAGCTTCCGTTCGGGTTCGATCACCGAGGTCTTGTCATCGATCTCGGTGAGTTTCACCAACGCCGGGTCAGGGGAGACCTGCTCGGCGATCTTGCGCCGTCCGGCGTCCAATGCCGCCTTGGCCGCGGGGTGCCCGGTCACCGCCCGGTAGGTTCCGGCGATCTGTTCGTAGCGGCGACGGCCGGCCTTGGCGCCCAGCACATAGCCGACTCCCAGTACGGCGATCATGCGGATCACTGCGCTGCCTCCCGAGTTCTCGAATGTTGTTGACCATCCTGCCTCATCGGCGGGCGGGGCATCCGGCAGCGGTAGGCCGGGACTGGCGGCCGCATCCGTCACTGGTTGCTCATCTGACGCATTGCTCGATGGCCGCACTTCACGTCGGTGAGCGAGACGTAGGAGAATTTGCTGGTTCTGCCACCGGGCGGTGGCACCGCGCCCTATGCTCGGGCGCATGTGGGGAACATCGTTCAAGAGCGCCAAGTTCGGTGGCGCCGCTGTGGCGGCGGTGATGCTGTGGGGGCTGTCGGGAGCGCCGGCGGCAGCCGAACCGGACCCGCTGGTGCCGCAGCCGCCGCTGTGGTGCCCGGGCAATCCGCCGGGGGCCATCTCGGCGTCGGGGTATGGCGGCTACTGCGAAGGTAAGAGTTTCCCGGACGGCACCCGCCTCAACGCGTACGCCATCGGCATGTTCTGGCAGCCGATGCGCTGCATCGTTCCGAACGGGTCGATGACGCCGCCGCTGGCGCCGCCCGGAGGGTGCGGGGGTTTGTTCGGCTAGGCAAAGAAAAGCTCCCCCGGATGGACTCGAACCATCAACCGCCCGATTAACAGTCGGGAGCTCTGCCAATTGAGCTACAGGGGATTGGCGAAGACAGACTCTAGCGTACGAAGCCTGTCGACCGATAATCGCCAGGTCGCGGTGGTTTTTCCTCTGGACGTTCGCGCGGTTCACCCCGGTGTGACGCGGCTGCACAGGCTCGCAGCCGTCGGCGATCCGTGGCCTCTGGCGGGGTGCGGGTTCAGTCCGCCCGAGGCGCCACGTGCCGCCACAGCGGCAGCATGCGGCGCCGCCGACGGCCCCGGCGCGGAGGCGGTCCAGCGAGCGGTCGCCGGCCTACCGGCGGCGCAGTGGGTGGAATCGGGCCGCGGTCACGCCGCTGACTGTCGTCTGCAGTGTTCGGGTGGCCCAGAAGGGCGCCACCGCGGCGACGCCCGGGAAGGTGTTGTTCCTCGACCACAACACGCCGCTGGGCACGCCGACGCCGGACCCCACGCCCTACGTCACCGCCGTGCCGTCGGGATCGCACACCGTGACGGTGCAATACCAGTGGCTGGCCGGCAGTGGACCCGAGCCCGAACCCCTAATCGTCGGTGGGATCCGGCGTTGCGTCGTCGGGTAGCGGCAGTCCGTCGGCGCCGGGGGTGGCGGGGGCGGACACGATTTCGTCCTTTTCGTCAGCCGTTACATTTTCGTCTGGAGTTGTCATGCACACGAGATACCCCGCTTGGTCCGGGACCTAACAACCCGCCTAGGTCCACAGATACAGTCCCGACAGCACGGCCCACAGCGCCACGCAGTACAGCTCGAACGCCATGCGCAGGGGCACTGGTGCACGGCGCAGTTCCATGAAGTCCAGGCCCACCAGCCGGATCTTCGCGGCCGCGATGGCCAGCACCACCACCGCGATCCTCGACCCGGTGCCGTGGTCGGCGCCCACCAGCCAGGACGCCAGCGTCGCTGCGATCAGCAGCAGCCAGCTCAGCCCCGCGCGGTTGGCCACCAATCCGAGGACCTTCATCAGCTCACCAGGTACAGCAGCGGGAACAGCACGATCCACAAGAGGTCCACCAGATGCCAGAAGCAGGCCCCGCCTTCGATCAGCGCCATCCGGGTGCTGCTCACCTCCGACACGCGCGCCTGGCCCAACAGCGCCACCAAGACCCCGATGCCGACGCAGACGTGCAACAGGTGCAGCCCGGTCAAGATAAAGTAGTACAGGTAGAAATCGCTGGCACCCGGGCCGTGGCCCGCCGCGCCCAGCGACACGTATTCGTACACCTTCAGCGCCACGAACAGCACACCGGAACCGATCGCGGCGCTCACCGCTCGGGTTGCAAGACCGCCTGAGCCGGACCGTAATGCGCCGAGGTACACCACCACGCACAGCGAACTGGTCAGCAGCACCAACGTGTTGATCAGCCCCACGCCCAGCTGCAGGGTCCGCCGCCCTTGGTCGAAAAGTTCAGGGGCCGAGGCTCTTTCGACCAGAAAGGTGCCGAAGAACACCGCGAACACCAGCATGTCCCCGAACAGGAAGACCCACGTGCCCTGCTCGCCCGGTATGCGGCGGCGCGGCGCAGCGACGGTCACGAGACGGCGGCCAGTGCCGATTCCTGTTCGGAGCGCTGCTGGGCGGTGATTCCGTGTAGCAGCACATAAGTGGTGGTGAACATCCACAGCGTCAACGCCAGACCGGGGAGGTAGAAGGCGAATACGCCGTGCCAGGCCAGGGGTCCGTCGTTGAATACCACCACCACGCACCCGGGAAGTGACAGCATCGCCACCCACAGATTGAAGTAGCCGTACCAGCGCGGGAACGTCGGTGGGTCCCCGGTGTCGCAGAACGAGGCCGCGGCCAACGTGAGGTTCTGCACCACGATGGTGCCGACGATGCCGATGAACATCAACCAGAACACGTCGTTGAGCGCGAGGGTGATCTCGGCGGGGCGGGTCTCGGGCCGGAACGCGGCGGCGGCCATGATGAGGAACGGAAACAGTAGCGCCGGAACGAAAATGGTGGCCGCGAACAGCTGGGTCAGCGACAGCATGCCCCACTGGCCTTCGGCGCGGCGGATGCGCAGCACGATCGTCGCGAGGAAGGGCAGCGCGATCACCGCGGTCAGAATGCAGCCGGCGACCCCGAGCCGCACCAGGATCTTGTTGTCGACGTAGAAGCCGGCGATCTCGTCGGCCGAGGCGGTGGGCGACAGCGGTGGGAACATCCCGGCCAGCCCGGAGAAACAGGTGCCGTAGAGCACCAGCATGACGGTCCCGCACCACGCGCCGACGCGCTGCAACCTCAGCTCCACGGCGCCGACGCTACTGCGCCGGGTCTTCGCTTATGGCAATTTTGTCAAAACTCAGGCGGGGATGACACCGGGTTCCGACGGGTGCACGTCGGAGCCCAACATCTCGGCGTAGCGCAACTGTGCGGGGATGCCGAAACCGTCCACCAGCAGCTCGGCAAACGGACGCAGCTTGCGGCAGCGGTCGTTGATGCCGCGGGTGACGGCTTTGGCGCGCTCGATGGACAGGAAGCGGTGCTCGACGAACCACGCCTTGTCGTCTTCGATGACGCTCAGGGCGTACAGATCACACACCAGGCCGAGGACCTCGCGGGCCTTTTCGTCCTCGCACGCCTCGATACCGGCGACGAAGGCCTCCAGGATGATCCGGTCGATGTGAGCGGTGGCGGCATGCAGCACATGGTCCTGCACCGAGTTGAACGCATCGAAAGCCGACATCTCCTTGGACTTGCCCTGCAGCCGGCGCGCCACCGAAGCGATCATGTACTCCTCGCGGTCCTCGAACATCTTGACCTGGGTACCGCGGTTGAAGAGGCTGCCTTCTTCCTCGTTGTCCTGCCGGGTATCGAGGATGGTCTGCATGATCGTCTCGGCGGCGGTGCGTTTGAGGACCCGCTCACCGGCGAAGTTGGCCGCAAAGCGCACCCATTCCACCGGGCTCATGCCCTTGATGTCGTCGGCGTAGGCGGTCAGCAGCTCCTTGGCCACCAGCTGGGTCAGCACGTGGTTGTCACCCTCGAATGTGGTGAACACGTCGGTGTCGGCTTTGAGTGCGATCAGGCGGTTGTCGGCGAGATACCCTGCGCCGCCGCAGGCTTCGCGGGCTTCTTGGATCGCCTTGGTGGCGTGCCAGGTGTTGGCGGCTTTGAGACCGGCCGCGCGCGACTCCAGTTCGCGCTGTTCCTCGGCGTCGGGATTGTCGGCGGTCTGCAGTTCGTGGCACTTGGCCACGAGCTCGTTCTGGGCGAATTGCAGCGCGTAGGACTTCGCGATCAACGGGAACAACCGGCGCTGGTGCACCAGGTAGTCCATGATTAGCACCTCGTCTCCGTCGGGTGCCTGGAATTGCTTGCGCTGCAGGGCATATCGGGTAGCGATGTCCAGAGCCACGCGGGCGGCGGCGCCGGCACTGCCGCCCACTGTCACCCGGCCACGGATCAACGTGCCCAGCATCGTGAAGAACCGTCGGTTCGGGTTCTTGATCGAGGACGTGTACGTGCCGTCCGCGGCGACGTCGGCGTACTTGTTCAGCAGGTTCTCCCGGGGAATCCGCACATGGTCGAACATGATGCGGCCGTTGTCGACGCCGGGCAGCCCGCCCTTGTAGTGGCAGTCCGAGGTGGTGATGCCCGGCAGGTCGTTGCCGTCGTCGTCGCGCAGCGGCACCACGAAACAGTGCACGCCATGGTTGGTGCCGCCGGTGATCAGCTGTGCGAAAACGGCTGCCACCCGCGCGGTCTCGGCGGCGCCGCCGATGTAGTCCTTGCGCGAAGACGGGGTGGGGGAGTTGATGATGAACTCCTCGGTCCCCGGGTCGTAGCTGGCAGTGGTCTCGATGGACTGCACGTCGCTGCCGTGACCGGTCTCGGTCATGGCGAAGCACCCGAGCAACTCGAGATCGATGAGCTTCTTGACATACGCCTCGTGGTGGCGTTCGGTGCCCAGATTCTCGATGGCCCCGCCGAACAGCCCCCACTGCACCCCGGCTTTGACCATCAGCGACAAGTCACTCATCGCGAGCATCTCGATGCGGGTGACGGCGGCGCCGACGTCACCGTTGCCGCCGTGCTCCTTCTTGAAGCCGTCCTCGGCTGCGCCGTGGGCCGCCATGATCCGCATCTGCTCGGCCACCTTGGTCCGCGCGATCACCGTGTTCGGGGTGTAGTGCGGTTTGAAGACTTCACCCGACAGTTCGGTGCGCATGTCGTTCTTCACGTCGCGCCAGCGGCCGTCGAGGGCGTTCCGGAGATGCTCGGCAATCGTCGTCATTACTGAACGGTAACCCGCCGTCGGCCTGCGCAAACTGTGATGTGGTAAACCCAGGGCAGCCTGAATGGATCCAGCCACGAGCCGATGGCGTTAGATGACGGCATGTCCGAACGGATCCGCCTGCCTCACGAGTACGACCACCGGCATTCCGATGTCAGCGGCGGCTGGTTGCGGGCCGCCACCTTCGGGGCGATGGACGGCCTGGTGTCCAACACGGCGCTGATCGCCGGGGTGGCTGCCGGCGCCAGCGCCGACGCGGTGGTGTTGTCGGGTGTGGCGGGGTTGTTGGCGGGATCCTTCTCGATGGCGCTGGGGGAGTACACCTCGGTGACGACGGCCAACGAGCAGATCGATTCCGAGGTCAAGGTCGAAAAGCGTGCGTTCCGGGCCAACCCGCGCGGCGAGAAAGCCGAACTGGTGCACATGCTGATGCAGATGGGCATGACCGAACCCACCGCCACGCAGGCCACCGAGGAACTGCACCGCGACGAGACGCGGGCGGTGAACTTCCACCTGGTGCAAGAACTCGGAGTCGATCCGTCCGAGAAGCCGTCGCCCTGGGTGGCGGCCGGCTCGTCGTTCGTCATGTTCGCCCTCGGCGCGCTCATCCCGCTCATCCCGTTTCTGCTCGGCTTCCAGTCGCTGTGGTGGGGATTGGCGTGTGGCGGCGTCGGCCTGTTGGTGGTCGGCGGGCTGGCAGCCCGGTTCACGCGCCGGCCGTGGTACTGGTCGAGCCTGCGGCAGTTGTGCTTCGGCGGCCTTGCCATCGCGGCCACCTATGTGGTCGGGCACCTCATTGGCGTCGCTGTTGCCTGATGTTCACCGGGCTGGCCTAGCTTCACCGGAGTGCACAACCGCATCCTGCCGCTCGCCGCTGCCGCCCTACTGGTCGCGTCACCCATAGCCGTCGCTCGTGCCGAAGGTCCGGCGCTGACCTATCTGGGCAAGGTGGAGCTGCCGGCAGCGACCGTGTACGACGGCACACTGGTGGGCGGGTTGTCCGGAATCAGCTACAACCCCGACGATCAGCTGTACTACATCGTCAGCGACGACAAGTCCGAGCACAATCCGGCCCGGTTCTACACCGCGCGAATTGCCCTGTCCGACAGTGGTATCGCCCACCCGCAGATCGTGGGGACCACGGCTTTTCAGGGGCTGGCTGCTGACGCGCCCCCGGACCCGGAGGGCATCGCCGTGGACCCGGCCCGCCACCGGCTGTATTGGTCGAGTGAGGGGGCCCGCGATGTCGATGGTGGGCTGCTGCTGAGTCCGCGAGTGCGGATCTCGGGGTTCGGCGGCAACCCGCTGGGCGAGTTCGAGCTGCTGCCGGGGATGCGGGTGTCACCTGATGAACAGGGGCCCCGCGAGAACCGCGCCCTCGAAGGGCTGACGCTGACACCGGACGGGGGCTCGGTCTTCGCGGCGATGGAGGGTCCCGTCTTCGCCGACGGCGCCCTGCCTGACGAGAGCGCAGGCGCGTTGACCCGGGTCACGCGCTTCGACGCTCAAACAAACGCGGCAACAGGGCAATTCGCGTACCCGCTCGACGCGGTGAGTGCGGGCCCGGGTGGCGACAACGGACTGTCGGATCTGCTGGCGCTCGACGACGGCACCTTCCTGGTGCTCGAACGGGGCTTCGGTACCCACAGTGAGGTGCGGATCTATCACGCGGCCATCGGTGAGGCCGAGGATGTACTGCATCGGCCCAGCCTGCTGGGTGCGCCGGTGCGGCCCATGACCAAGACGTTGCTGGCGGACCTGGCCACCATCGACGGCCTCGATCCAGACAACGTGGAGGGACTCACGCTCGGGCCGCTACTTCCGAGCGGGCGCCGGTCGCTGGTGTTGGTCAGCGATGACAACTTCAGCGACACCCAGGTGACGCAGTTCCTGTTGTTCGCGCTCTGATCTGTCTTCTCGATGTGTCGCCGCAAGGCGGGGCCGGCGGGTAGTTGCTGCCACCGGCCGCACAATTGCTGCCAACGGAAATCAAAGCGCTGAGCTGCGGGTTCTACCTGTCAGAGCACCACGAACCGCGACCCACAGACCTCTCTGCGAGCCACGATTCGCACATCTTTCACAGAGAGAGAAGACCATGAAGAAGTTCGGATTCGCGACCATCGCCGCCACCGCTCTGACCGCCGGGTTCCTGGGCCTGGCCGCTCCCGCGGTCGCCGCCCCCACCGGTGCGGGCAATGCCCAAGACACCATCTCCTCGCTGGAGGCGCAGGGGTACAAGGTGATCGTCAACCGCTTGGGCAACGCCCCGCTCAACGAGGCCAACGTCGTCTCCGTCGGTGAGGGGCCCAGCTTCGTCCACCCGACATCGGGCCTGCGGCTGCGTGACAACTACACCGACCACGACCACAACTTCGGGTCGGAGAAGGTGCAGTCGGTGTACGTCACCGTGCGCTAGGTCCAATGCCAAGAGCCGCACCCCGTTCGGGTGCGGCTCTTGGCATTCGAGGCTGAACTCAGACTGGCCGATACCCGCAGAACCGTTGACCGGACTCTGGGTGGAATCGATCATCCGAGATGGCCGAAGTGCAGGACTCAGCTTGCGTCGGCCAGCGCCTCGTCCTGAGCCAGCTCCTCAGTGGTCTCCGGCTCGTCGATCCCCGGCAACCACCGCCTGGCCACGAACAACACCACCGCGCCCAGCAGTACCGCACCTGCACCCACCCAGTACGGCAGGTGGACGCTGACCTGTTCGCCCAGCACGCCGGCCAGCCACGGGGCCAGGGCGGCGCCGGCGAACCGCACGAAACTGTAAGCGGCCGAAGCAACTCCGCGTTCGACGGGCGCGGCCTTCATCACGGTCTCGGTGATCAGAGTGTTGTTCACACCGATCCACAGACCGGCGACGATGACGCAGACCGCCAGCACCACTTTGTCGGAGGTGAACACCGCCATGACCGCCAGCGTCGCCGTCATCAGCAGCAGGTTGACGATCAACACCGGCACGGTGCCGAAGCGGTGTTGCAGCCGCGGCGCGGCCACCACCGAGGTGAAGGCCAGCGCCAGGCCCCAGCCGAAGAAGATCAGCCCGATGCCGTGCGCGTCCATGTCGAGCGGAAACGGTGTGAAGGCCAGCAGTGTGAAAAAGCCGAAGTTGTACAGCAGCGCGGTGATCGCGACACCGAGCAGACCGCGATGGCGCAGCGCGCGGAACGGGTCCAGCAGTGACGTCGCGCGCGCCGCCCGCGGGGTGGCGGGCAACAGGAAGGCGGTCACCAGCACCGCGACCGCCATCAGCGCCGAGACGCCGAAGAACGGCCCGCGCCAGGAGAGGGAACCGAGCACACCGCCGACCAGGGGCCCGATCGCGATGCCCAGACCGAGCGCCGCCTCATAGAGGATGATGGCCTGCGCCACCGACCCGCGTGCCGAACTGACGATGGTGGCGAGCGCGGTCGCGACGAACAACGCGTTGCCCAGTCCCCACAGTGCGCGCCAGCCGACGATCTCCGTGACGGTCTCGGACATCCCCGCCAGCCCGGCACCGGCGATGATGATCACCAGCCGAGCAGCAGGGTGCGTTTGGGTCCGATCCGCGAGGAGACCACCCCGGTGATGAGCATGGCGACACCCATCACCGCCATGTAGCTGGTGAACAGCAGCGACACCTGTGACGGCGTGGCATCCAGATTGTCGGCGATCGGTTTGAGGATGGGGTCGACGAGGCCGATCCCCATGAAGGCCACCACGGACGCGAATGCCACGGCCCAAACCGCTTTGGGCTGACGCCACATATAGATTTCCTATCTATTAGGGCGCACGAAGGTACCCGAGCTCCGTGCGCCGGCTTACTGACTAACTGTTCTGTGCGTTCTGCAACATCCGCCGCATGACGCCGACGGCGGTCCCGAGCGCGCTTCGCTCCTCGGGGGTCAGCTGCCCCAGTAGGGGATCGATGACGGCCGCGCGGTCGATGCGGGCCTGCGCCAGTACGTCGACGCCCTTGTCGGTGATGCGGATCAGCACCGCGCGCGCGTCACCGGGATCGGCGGTGCGTGTCACCAGTCCGGCATCTTCGAGGCGGCGGACCTGGGTGGTCATCGTCGGCTGTGAGCAGTGGTCGAGCTCGGCGAGATCGGAGATGCGGGCCTCGCCGCGATCCTCGATGGTCGACAGCAGGCGCGCCTGCGCCCAGGGCAGGGGGAGTTGGGTGCGCTGGGTCGCCAGCCGATTGAGCCGCGCGACAACACTGAGTAAGTCGGCGCCCAGGCCGGTAGTGTCGGAAGCGGCGCTGGCAGACGTCATGAAACACAGGTTACATAGGAATGCTATGTATTTCAATCTGTGGACTGACTGGCAGAATCGAAGAATGACCTCGAGCCCAGCGGCCACTGTGCCGAAAACGGCCCGGTCATTGCGCCCCGCGGAAACCGCTCAAGCCGCTGTCATGGCCGCGCTGTGCGCCGCCACGGCGATCATCGCCGTCGTCGTCCCGTTCGCCGCCGCGCTCTCGCTGCTGGGGACCGTGCCCATGGCCCTGTTGGCCTACCGCTACCGCATCCGAGTCCTGATCGCGGCCACCGTCGCCGCCGGCCTGATCGCGTTCCTGATCGCCGGCCTCGGTGGCTTCATGACCGTCGCCAACTGCGCCTACATCGGCGGGCTCACCGGTATCGTCCGGCGTCGCGGCCGGGGGACACCCACGGTGGTGTTCACCTCGTTCCTGGCCGGCCTGGTGTTCGGCTTCGTCATCGTCGGCGCGCTGCTGGTCCTGTCTCGCCTGCGGCACCTCATCTTCGCGTCCATGACCGCCAACGTGGACGGCACCGCCACGATCCTGGCCCGCATCCCCGCACTGGAACAGACCTCGCAGGACCTCAAGGACTTCTTCCAGCTGGCACTGAGTTACTGGCCGTTCCTGATGATCGGCTACGCGGTCTTCGCGATCATGAGCGTCTCGCTGCTCGGCTGGTGGGCGGTGTCGAAGGTGTTGCACCGGCTGCGCGGAATTCCTGATGTCCACAAGCTGGATCTCGCCGAGGAGACCGAACCGGCCGGGCCGGTCCCGGTGCAGCTGCGAGACGTCTCTTTTCGCTACCCGAACGCCGCACATGACGCGCTGTCGCCGGTGTCGTTGGACATCGCCGTCGGCGAGCACGTCGCCATCACCGGCGCCAACGGCTCCGGGAAAACCACGTTGATGCTGCTGCTCGCCGGTCGCGAACCCACCTCGGGAACCGTCGACCGGGCCGGCGGAGTCGGACTGGGCAAGCTCGGCGGCACCGCGGTGATCATGCAGCACCCAGAGAGCCAGGTACTCGGCACCCGCGTCGCCGACGACGTGGTGTGGGGGCTGCCGCCTGGCACCAAGACCGACGTCGACGGCCTGCTCGACGAGGTGGGCCTGGCCGGATTCAACGAGCGCGACACCGGCGGACTGTCCGGCGGCGAGCTGCAACGCCTGGCCGTCGCGGGGGCGCTGGCGCGTCGGCCGTCGCTGTTGATCGCCGACGAGGTCACCAGCATGGTGGACCAGGCCGGCCGTGAGGCGCTGCTGGATGTGCTGTCCGGACTGACCGAACGCCACGAGATGTCGCTGGTGCACATCACGCATTACAACAACGAGGCCGACAGCGCCGACCGCGCCGTCAACCTCAGCGCCTCGCTGGACAACACCGCGATGGTCGAGACCGCCGCCGCGCCGGCCGCGACCGTCGAGAACGGGCATCAGCCCTCCGGCACCCCGGTGCTCGAACTCGACCGGGTGAGCCACGAATACGGCACCGGCACCCCCTGGGCCAAACCCGCACTGCAGGACATCAGCTTCGCCGTCCACGAGGGTGACGGGGTGCTGATCCACGGCGGCAACGGCTCCGGTAAGTCGACGCTGGCCTGGATCATGGCCGGGCTGGCCGTCCCCACCGTGGGCACCGCACTGGTCGGCGGCAAACCCGCCCACGAACAGGTGGGCGCGGTGGCCTTGGCCTTCCAGGCGGCGCGGCTGCAGCTCATGCGCGCCCGCGTGGACCTCGAGGTGGCTTCGGCCGCCGGCTTCGAGCACACCGATCAACGCCGGGTGCATCAAGCGCTCAAGGCTGTCGGCCTGGACGCGTCTCTGGCGCGGCGGCGCACCGACCAGCTCTCCGGTGGTCAGATGCGGCGAGTGGTGCTCGCCGGTCTGCTGGCCCGCAAGCCCAAGGCGTTGATCCTCGACGAGCCGCTGGCCGGTCTGGATGCCGAGAGTCAGGCCGGGCTGCTGCGTCTGCTGACCGATCTGCGACGGAATTCTGGGCTGACGGTGATGGTGATCTCGCACGACTTCGTGGGTCTGGAAGAGCTGTGCCCGCGGATCCTGCATCTGCGCGACGGCGTGATGGAGCCGGCGGCGACGACGGCCGGGGGGATGACGTGACGGCACCACCGCGTAACCAGACTCCACGGCCGGTCGTGCTGCTGCGACCGGTTCCCGGCGACTCCGTGATCCATCGGCTGTGGGCCGGCACCAAGCTGCTCGTGGTGTTCGTGTTCGGCGTGCTGATGACGTTCTATCCGGGCTGGGTGCCCATCGCGCTGGTGGCTGTACTGGTGTGGGTGGCCGCCCGGCTGGCGCACATCCCGCGCGGCGTGCTGCCGTCGATCCCGGTGTGGCTGTGGATTTTCCTGTTCTTCGGTGCGCTCACCGCATCCTTTGCCGGTGGGACGCCCGAATTCGTCGTCGGGTCGGTGACCATCGGCCTGGGCGGGTTGCTGAACTTCCTGCGCATCACCGCGCTGTCGATCGTGTTGCTCGGTCTCGGCGCCATGGTGTCGTGGACGACGAACGTCTCCGATATTGCGCCCGCGGTGGCCACGTTGGGCAAGCCGTTGCGCAAGCTGCGGATCCCGGTCGACGAATGGGCGGTGACGCTGGCGCTGGCGCTGCGGTCCTTCCCGATGCTGATCGACGAGTTCCGGGTGCTGTTCGCGGCGCGCAAGTTGCGGCCCCGGCCGCTGCTGAAGACCCGCAAGGAGCGGCGTCGCCGCTGGGCGATCGAGCTGATCGATCTGCTGGCCGCGGCCATCACCGTGACATTGCGTCGCGGCGACGAGATGGGTGATGCCATCGCCGCCCGTGGTGGCACCGGGCAGATCTCGGCCGCCGAATCCAAACCCGCCAAACGGGACTGGATCGCCATGGCCATCGTCGCCGTGGTGTGTGCCCTGGCCCTGGTCGCCGAACTCACCGTCCTGGGCACCAGCTCCGCGCGCTGAAAAGCCGACAGCCTCGCCCAGTGTGGACTTGTGGCACGCGCAAGCTCGCCGAACGTGGATCAACTCCACACTCGTCAAACGCCCGGCATGAGAGTGCTCTCACCCACATCTCATTGCCACCACCCGCAGCGTCGCCACGCTCGTCGGCATGCCACTGCCCGCGCTCGACCTGCTGCTCGGACCTCAGGCCGCCGCCATCCTCGAGGCCGCCGTCGGTGAATACGACGCCGGCCTGACCGCCCTGCGGATCGCCGACGCTCACGTCGCGCCCAGCGGTGGTGTGCGGGTGCGCTACGTCGGCGACGTCCGCCGCGCCGACGGCAACATGCGCCGGGAGACCCTGGTCGCCGCCACCGGTGACCGCATCCCACCCGGGGCGGCCGTCCTGGCCGGCAACGTCGACGGCACCCCCGTCGAAGTCGGGGTCTGGCGCTGGCCGCAGGACCCCGCCCTGCCCGGGCTCGCCATGGCCGGCGACCCTGCGCGACTGGCCGAACTGCTCGGGGTCCAAGGCCCCGTGGGGATCACCGTCCGCGGCTACCGCCCGGGCCAACGCGCCGTCCTCGAAGCCACCGACGGCAGTTCGCGCTGGTTCGTCAAGGTCGTCGCGCCGTCGGCCGTCGCCGACCTGCACCACCGGCACACCGTCCTCGGCGCGGTGCTGCCGGTGCCGCCGATCGTGGCCTCCCACTGCGACGGCCTGATCGTCCTGCCCGAAGCACCCGGCACGCTGCTGCGCGCCCTACTGACCCGCGACGGCCTCGACGGCACCAGATTGCCCGCGCCGTCGACGTTGCAACACGCCCTCGACACCTTGCCCACCGCATTGCTGAAGCTGCCGCCGCGACCGACCCACCTGCACCGCGTCACCCACTCGGCGCGTGTCCTGAAGCTCACCGCCGATGTCGACGTCCGCGAGATGGTGGACGAAATGCATTCGGCCGCAACTGCATCAGCCACCCAACCGGTGCACGGGGATTTCCACGACGGTCAACTCCTCGTCGCCGACGGCGGGCTCAGCGCGCTGATCGACGTCGACACCGCCGGACCCGGTGAACGCGCCGACGAGTGGGCCACACTGCTCGGCCACCTGTCGGTGTCGGGTCTGCAGAACCCCCGCGCGCGCTACTACGGCACCGCGGTGCTGGCCCACGCGGAACGTCAGACGGATCCCGCTGACCTGCACCTTCGTACGGCCGCAGTGGTCCTGGGCCTGGCCACCGGGCCGTTTCGCGCCCAGCGGCCGAGCTGGCGGGAACGCACTGCGGCGCGCATCGAGCTCGCCCAGCAGTGGATCAGCCGCATGAGAGATCACTCATCGTCGCCTCCCGCCAGACTCATCTGCACCGGCGATTCTTGATGTGTACGAAGCCAAAACCCCTACCGCACAAGGAGAGACACATGAATCGCCCCGCCACCTGGAAGGTCGTCACCGTCGGCGCCGCCCTGACCGGCCTGGGCATCGTCGGCGCCGGTGCCGCCGGCGCGGCCACCGCGCCGGCCCCGGTACCCGCGAGCATCGAAGCGTCGCTGAACTGGGCACCCGAACTCGGCAACGTCGCCGCCCTCGGCGATGACTGGACCGAGACCTACTGGGACGAGGACTGGAACGCCGGCCACCGCTGGGCCGACGACTGGACCGAGACCTACTGGGACGACTGATCAGCCTCGGTCGCCCCGGGACGGCATCCCGGGGCGACCCACTGTTGGCCGAACGCCCCCGATGGTGGGAATGTGGACCAATGGCAGTCCACGAACAAGACACCCAGCGCACACTGTTCGGCCATCCGATCGGATTGACCAACCTGTTCGGCGTCGAGCTCTGGGAGCGCTTCTCGTTCTATGGGATGCTGACCATCCTCGGCTACTACCTCTACTACTCGGTCACCGACGGTGGCCTCGGGCTCGAGCAGAGCACCGCCACGGGGATCGTCGGCGCCTACGGCGGCCTGGTGTACCTGTCGACGGTGCTGGGCGGCTGGATCGCCGACCGGGTGCTCGGCATGGAACGCACGGTGTTCTACGGGGGTGTGGTGGTCATGGCCGGCCACATCGCGCTGGCACTGATCCCCGGCCTGACCGGCGTCGGCGTCGGATTGGTGCTCGTGGCACTGGGCTCCGGCGCGCTCAAGGCCAACGCCTCCTCCTTGCTGGGCACCCTGTACGCCAAACGCGACCCCCGCGCCGACGGTGGTTTCACCCTGTTCTACCTCGGTATCAACCTGGGTGCCTTCGTCGGCCCGCTCATCACCGGGCTGCTGCAGACCCGGGTCGGCTTCCACTGGGGCTTCGGCGCGGCCGCGGTCGGCATGGCCCTGGGCTTGGCCCAGTACGTGGCGTTCCGGCGCAACCTCGGCGAGCACGGCCGCCACGTGCCGAACCCATTGCCGCGCAACGCTATCGGCAAGACCGCGGGTGTGATGGTCGCCGGTCTGGTGGTCATCGGCGTCGTCATCGCGCTGGGCTGGGTCACACTGGCCAACCTGTCCCAGGTGACCACCGGCGTCATCATCGTCGCCTCCATCGCGTATTTCGCCATCCTGCTGACGAATTCGCGCGTCACCACGGAGGAGCGGGTGCGGGTGCGGGCATTCATCCCGTTGTTCATCGCCAACGCCGTCTTCTGGTCACTGTTCCAGCAGATCTTCACCGTGCTGGCGGTGTACTCCGACGAGCGGATGAACTGGTCGATCTTCGGATGGACGGCGCCGTCGAACTGGATCGGCTCCATCGAGCCCATCTGGATCATCGCGCTCTCACCGCTGTTCGCGGTCATGTGGACCAAGCTCGGCAACCGGGCTCCCACCACGCCGCGCAAGTTCGCCTACGGCGTCATCGGAATGGGCTTGGCTTTCCTGTGTTTCGTGCCGCTGGCCGGAACCGAGGGACGTTCGGTGCCCGCGCTGGTCGTCTTCGTCATCCTGGGCGTGTTCGCGGTCTCCGAACTGCTGCTCTCACCCATCGGGTTGTCGGTCACCACCAAGCTGGCTCCGGAAGTCTTCCGCGCGCAGATGATGGCGCTGTACTTCTTCTCCGTCGGCATCGGCACGTCGATGTCCGGTGTGCTGGCGGGGTACTACGACCCGACCAACGAATTCGCCTACTTCGGCATCCTCGGACTCGTCGCCGTCGCGGTGGGCATCGTGGTGTTCGCGATCGCGCCCTGGATCAGCCGCCACATGGAGGGCGTGCACTGACCCTCTAAGGCCTGATCACGGTGTTGTTGTCGAGTTCCGCGGTCGCCGACACCAACGCCTGTGCATCGTCCTGCGGTCCCTCCGCACGGACCTGGAGCACGTAGGACCCGGCGGGCGAGGTAATGAGCGACGTCTTCTGTGCGATGAGGGTCTGGACGCCGTTCTTCACATACATCCCGCCGACCTGGTGGGCCTCCAGGCCGCCCAGGGCGCCCCGTCCACCGTCGCCCAGCGGCTGATAGCCCGGCAGGTTGCGCAGTTCGCCGTCGGCGTGGTCGAAGATGTCCTGGATCGGCACCTCTTTGCTGAGCTTGACCAGCGTGGCCTGGATGATCGGCGGGTTGGCGGGGTCGGCGGCCTGGGTGAGCATCACGGCCCAGAAGGAATCGCCGGGAACGTCGATGGCGGTCTCCCAGCCGGCCGGGGTGGGCAGCTCGATCGTCGGTGCGCCTCCCTCGGCCGGTCGCGCCGGTGTCTCGGTGACGCCGATGGACGCCAGGTAGTCGGTGAGCGTCAGCGACGGTGCCGGGGTGGGGGGCGCGGTGGTCAGCGGCGGGACCGATGAGGTGCTGGCCGGGGCGGCGGACGAGGTGCTCGCGGCCGATTCGTCAGCGGAGCCATCGGAGCTGCACCCGGCGAGCCCCACCGCGACCACGGCGACAGCAGCGCAGGCGATCATCTGAACGTTCACGGCGACCAGCTTAGGTGCCCGGAACAGGGCTCAGCCGACCCCTTCCATCGCGTCGGTCTCGGTGCTACCGATTCGCGCGATGACCTCCGGGCGGGTTCTCGCCTGGTAGGAAAACCAGGCGAGTGCGGCGATCATCGTGATCAGGAACAGGTACGGGATGACGTTGAGCGGGAACGCGGGCACCGGCCACACATTGGCGAAGAACACGTAGGCCATTGCCACGACGGCGACCACCGCGCACACCCACACGAGGGTGTTGGGCATCTTCTCGCGCCGGGTGTAGACGACGCAGGCGATCGCGACCAACGCATACGCCACCATGTAGCCGTAGGTCCCGTAGGTGTCCACCCACACCACGATGTTCATCGGGTCGACCCCGAGCAGCAGCAGGATGATGTCGAGCACGATCGCGGCCGGGCCGGCGATGAGCAGGACGCGGTGCGGGGTCAGGTGCGCGTCGTGGGTGCGGCCGAAGCGCTCGGCGACCATGCCTTCCTTGCCCATCACGTAGACGATCCGGCCCACCACGTTCAGTGGCGCGACGACGACGGCGAAGAACGATGCGCCCACACCGAAGGTGAGGATGGGTGCGAACCAGGTGGGCATGCCGATCTGGGTGGCGATGTCCTCCAGCGGGCTGGCGCTGTCGGCCAGACCTTCACCGAGGACGGCGATCTGGGTGTAGGCCGCGAACACGTACAGCACGCCCACCGTGACCGCGCTCCACATGATGGCGCGGGGGATCGCGGTGTACGGATTCTTGGCCTCGCGGCCCAGCGCATCCGCCGAGGAGAAGCCGACGAATCCCAGGATGCCCAGCACCATTCCGGCCGCGACACCTTGCAGCGGCAGACCGTCGAAGCTGAACTGAGCGGGATCCCAGGCGGCCGGGCCGGCCCACACCAGCGCGAGCACCAGCAGGATGATGATGATCGTCACCGACACGAGCTCGAGCACCAGCGACACCCGCGCCGAGAGCCGGATCCCGCGGATGGTGAAAAGTGTTGCCAGCCCGCCCAACACGATGGCCAGCAGGATGCGCCAGCCCACGCCGTCGGCCGGCACGCCCAGCAGGATCAGGAACTGGTTGACGTAGGCGACGGCGCCGCCCAGCGAACCGGCGGCGATACCCCAGCAGCCCACCAGCAGCGCGATACCGGCCAGGTAGGCCCCCAGTGGCCCCAGGCCTTTGGCGACGTAGGTGTAGAGCGACCCGGCCGAGGCGTGCCGGCGGGCGAACACCGTCACGCAGTACCCCACCGACAGGATCACCAGCGTGGCGAGAATGAAGGAGTACACGGTGCCGTTACCGGCGCCGAGATAGATCGCGGCGGCGGTGAAGGCGATGACCGCGCTCGGGGCGATGTTGGCGATTGCCTGGGCGGCCAGTTCGGGGCCGCTCATGACGCCGCGGCGCAGGCCCGCGTCTACGGCGACGCCGGTGTCGGTGCTGGGGGAGGACATGCTCGGTCTTTCGTCGGTGAGAGGGTGGTTCAGGGGATGAGCAGGGTGCGCAGCGCTTCGCCGGACTCGAGATCTGCGAATGCTTCGGCGGCTTCGGCGAGCGGGCGGCGCGCCGAGATCAGCGGGTCGAGCTTGAGTTGGCCGTCCATGTAACGGTCCACCAGGGCGGGGATGTCGATCGACGGTCGCACGGAACCGTAGTTGGAGCCGAGAATGCGTTGGTCGGCCTCGGCCAGCACCAGCGGTTCGAAAGAGGCTTTCGCGCCGGTGGGGGGCAGGCCCACGATCACTGCGGCACCGCCGAGTCCGAGCATGCGGATGGCCTGTTCGGTGGTGGAGGTGCGGCCGATGGCGTCGAAGGCGTAATCGACGCCGTCCGGGATCAGCTCGAACAGCTGATCCACGACGTCGCCCTTGGGCGCGTCGATGCGGTCGGTGGCACCGAACTGCAGCGCCAGTTGCGTCTTGTCAGGCAGCACGTCGATGGCGACGATGCGTTCGGCGCCGGCCAGCTTGGCACCCTGGATGACGTTGAGTCCCACACCGCCGCAACCGATCACGGCGACGGTGGAACCCGGCACGACGGCTGCTGTGTTGGTGACGGCCCCTACGCCGGTGGCCACCGCGCACCCGACGACGGCGACGATGTCCAGTGGCGCGTCGTCGCGAACCTTCACCGCGCCGGAGGCGGGCACCACCACTTCCTCGGCGAACGACGAGACACCGAGGTAGTGGTGCAGTGGCTCACCGTCTTTGGACAGCCGGGACGTGCCGTCGAACAACACGCCTTTCGGGGCGACCAGCGTGGCAACCTTCTGGCAGCGGGCCTCGTGACCCGACCGGCAGTAGCGGCATTCGCCGCACGGCGGCACCCAGCTCAGCACCACGTGATCGCCGACCGCCAGCGAGGTGACGCCCTCGCCGAGTTCGACCACGACACCGCTGCCTTCGTGGCCCATGATCAGCGGTGCCGGGGCATCCCATTCACCGCGCTTGACGTGCAGATCGGAGTGGCAGACACCAGCGGCGGCGATCTTGACCCGCACTTCCCCGGCCTTCGGCGGGGCGAGCTGGATGTCGGCGATCTCGATGGGCGTCTCCGGATCGCGGTAGACGACGCCTTTCATGGGGCTCCTCTGGTCTGACGTCTGGGGCCGGCTGATCGTAGGTCCGTGAGGGCGGCCACGTCACTGTGAAAATGTGTGGATCGGGCAGGTGTTTTTCGACATCTCGTACACTCGTGCGGTGGCGCGGGATCTCGGTTCGATTGCTCAGGTTCTCGGCGGAGACCTCCAGCTGAGCGACAGTTTCACCGTCTCCACACCGGTGGATGCGGTGGTGCGGCTCGCCGATTTCGCGGTCGTCGGGCACCGGTCATACGCCACGTTGGTGGTCGGTCCGCCCGACGAGCTGGAGGCGGCACTGGACGCCGGCGATCAGCGGTCGGTGGCGTTGGGCGCTGCGGTACTGGTTACCGGCGCGGGTCACGAGGGCCTGGCCACCCGTGATCTCTGCGCCATCCTCACCACGGAGTCCAGCCACCTACTGCTCCACGCCCGACTGGTGGCGCTGCTGGCCTCCGACCAGGCCGCCGAGGACCGCCTGGTCACCACCGGCACCAAGGTGCTCACCCAGGTTGCCCGCCGCGGGGGTGCGGAAGCGGTGGTCGCCGAACTGGCGCACCGAATCGACGGGTGGGCGGTGCTGCTCGACGCGCACGGCCAGGTGATCACCACCGCGGCGGCGGGTGGTCTGCATGTGAAAGACGCTGTGGCAGTGGCATTCAACCGTCCGGTCCGGGTGCGTCATCCCGGGCTGCAGGTGCACCCCGTCGGCTCAGGGGAAGACCTCAGTGCGTACCTGGTCGTCTCGTCGCGTGACCACTCCACCAGCTACAGCCGTGATCTGGCGTCCCAGGCCGCCGCGCTGCTGGACCTCAAACTGCGCAGCCACGATCACTCGGTCACCGAACGGTTGGGGCGGGAGGTCATGGTGAACACGCTGCTCGCCGGTGGGCCGTCGGCGTCGGCACTGCTGCGCCGGTGGGGGGTGCACGAGTCGTCGCTGACGGCGTTCGTGCTGACCGCGCGCTCGAAATCGGTTGACCTGGAACGACTCGTGGTGCGGTGGTTCGATGAACTGGGGGCCGTCCACGTGATGACCGAAGACCACGGCCGGATCATCGGCTTCATCCGCAACGACAGCGTGGACGACTTGGTGTTCCGCGCAGACAGTTTCACCGATGAGGCGCGGATGGCACTGCGCCTGGGGCTGGGATCACCGGCGCCCACTGACGCTCTGGCCCGCAGTGCCGCCGAGGCCCGGCAGGCGCATGAGGTCGCCGTCGCCGACGCCCGCACCGCCGTGTTCTACCGGGCCATGCCCACGGTCGCCTATGTCCTCGACCGACTCGATGGGGTGGACGGCAATCGGCTTGCGGGCGTGCTCGATCCGCTGCGGGACGACGACGGCGCGCACGGTGAGCTGGCCCGCACGTTGAAGACCTATCTCTCCGAGCACGGCGTCTGGGGGATCACCGCCCAGAAGCTGGGTGTGCATCGCCAGACGTTGACCAATCGCATCCGCCGCATCGAGGAGCTCACCGACCTGTCCATGTCGAACCCCGATGACCGCGCGGCCGCATGGCTGGCACTGCGTGCGCTGGAGATCAGATGATGGGCGGTTCACCCGGGCGCAGCAGCCGCAGCCACCGGTAACCGTAGGGGTCCAGTTGCATCTCGGCGCGGCCCTGCGCGTCGAGTTCGTATTCGGTGCGGCCGTCGAGCAGGTCGACGAGTTTGGAGCCCGACGGGGCGTCGTCGAGCTGCAACGGCACCAGGGAGCCCTCGGCGCCGAAGTTGTGCAGCCCGACCATGGCCCACCCCGACGGCTCACGGCACACATGGGCCAGCACCGCGCGGTTGGGTTGCTTGAGCACCTCGACGACCGACCAGCCGATCTCGGGTTGTTGGCGGTAGGTGTAGATCAGATCGCGGATGAACCACCAGAACGAGCTGTGGTCGTGGCGCTGTGCGGCGGCATTCACCCGGTCGGGGCCGTACAGACCGTCGGGCAACGGGCGCGGCAGCCGGCGCTTGGCGGCGGTGGAGAAGCCGCCGTTGGTGTCACCGGTCCACTGCATCGGGGTGCGGACTGCGAAACGTCCTTCCACATCCAGGTTTTCGGCCATGCCGATCTCCTCGCCGTAGAACAGCACCGGGGTGCCCGGTAACGAGAAGGCCAGCGAGTACACCATCCGCATGCGGCGCTCGTCACCGCCGAGCATGGACGGCAGCCGGCGGCGCAGACCCCGATTGTAGAGTTGCATGTCCGGCTCGGGACCGAACGCGTCGAACACCTCCTGGCGCTCGGAATCGCTGAGCTTGTCCAACGTCAGCTCGTCGTGGTTGCGCACGAAGTTGGCCCACTGGCTGGTGATGTCGAGTGCGGGCCGCTGCCGCAACGCCTTGGCCAGCGGCCGGGCATCGCCCCGGGCCAGTGAGAGATAGATGTGCTGCATCCCGATGAAGTCGAACTGCATGTTCAGACCGTCGCCGTCCGGCCCGCCGAAGAAGGCCTTCTGGTCCTTGTAGGGCACGTTGACTTCACCGAGCAGGACAGCATCCCCGATGCGCCGGGTCACGAAATTGCGGACGTCGCCCAGGTATTCGAAGGGGTCGAACGCACCCGGGTCGCCGGGCGCGCCGTCGCGGGCGAACAGGAACGGCACGGCGTCCACCCGGAACCCGGATACTCCGAGTTGCAGCCAGAATCCGAGGGTCCGCGAAATCTCCTCCTGCACGCGGGGATTGGCGATGTTCAGGTCGGGCTGGTGTTTGTAGAAGTGGTGCAGGTAGTACTCGTTGGTCTTGGGGTCGAGTTCCCAGAGGCTGTTCTCCTGATCGGGGAAGACGACGTCCTTGGACGTGTCGGGCGGTTCGGTGTCGGTCCACACGTAGTAGTCGCGATACGGGTCGTCCTTGCTGCGGCGGGCCGATTTGAACCAGGGATGGGCATCGGAGGTGTGGTTCATCACGAAGTCGACGATCACCCGGATGCCGTTGGCGCGGGCGGTGCGCACCAGTTCGACGAAATCGCCGAGGTTGCCCATTTTCGGGTCGACGCCGAAGAAGTCGGTGATGTCGTAGCCGTCGTCCTTGCGGGCGGTCGGATAGAACGGCATCAGCCACAGACAGGTGATGCCCAGATCGGCCAGGTATTCGATACGTTCGGTCATTCCGCGGATATCGCCGCAGCCGTCGCCGTCCCAGTCGTAGAACGTTTCGATGTCGGCGCAGTACAGCACCGCGTTCTTCCACCACAGGTCACCGGTGTCGATTTTCCTCATGCGGGCACCGCCGGCGCGGTCGGCGACAGCTGCGGCAGCACGTGTGCACCGAAGGCGTCGATGTAGGCGGCCTGCTGTTGGCCGACGAAGTGCAAATACAGTTCGTCCCAACCCTGTTCGAGGTATTCGTGCAGCCAGGCCGCGTGCTGACCGAGGTCGCTGGAGACCCGCACCGACTTGTGCATCTGTTCGGGCGCGACGGTCTCGCCGATGACGTCGAATGCCTCGACGGTCTCGATGTCCCAGGACACCGGCGGGCCGACGACGTTGTTGCGCCACTGATCGTGGGCGATCGCCAGCGCCTCGTCGTCGGTGGGCGCCCAGCTCAGGTGGATCTGCAGCCGCGCGGGTCCGCGGCCGCCGGCCCCACGGTAGGCGTCGAGCACCTTCTGCAGGTTCTCGGCGGGCTGGTTCACGGTGATCAGCGCGTCCGCCCAGGCCGCATGCCGGGCCGCCGTGGCCGGCGATACGGCCGGACCCACCAGGTCGGGCACGGTGTCGGGCAGTGTCCACAGCTTGGCCCGGTTGACGTGGATCAGGCCGTCATGGCTGACTTCCTCACCTTTGAGGAGCCGGCGGATGACGTCGACGCACTCGATCAGGCGCTGATCGCGAACCTCTTTCCGGGGCCACACTTCGCCGTTGATCCGCTCGTTGGACGCTTCGCCTGATCCCAGCGCCGCCCAGAACCGGCCCGGGAACATCTGTGCCAGCGTCGCGATCGCCTGCGCGATGATCGCGGGGTGGTAGCGCTGGCCCGGCGCGTTGACCACGCCGAAGGGCAGGTTCGTCGTCGCCAGCGCAGCGCCCAGGAACGACCACGCGAACCCCGACTCGTTCTGCCGTTCGCTCCACGGACTGAAGTGATCGCTCGACATGCCCGCGGTGAAGCCGGCCTGCTCGGCGTGCTGGACGTCGCGAAGCAGCTGCGCGGGGGCGATCTGCTCGTGCGAGCAGTGGAATCCGATGACCGTCATGGGATCCACATACCCACTCCACCGGCCGGACTTACGTGCCCGTCAGCTCACGCCGGAAACCGCGGCCTAGTAACACTCCCCGGCGTGCACCTGGAAGCACTCTGGGCACATCTTGTCCCGGGTCGGCTCGGGAACCGGGGTGCGCGTCGGTTTGGTGGACTGTTTCGGCTTGGCGGCCCGCGGCCGGCTGGGCGCCGGCGCCGCTCGGGTGGCGTCGGGGTTGATCGCCAGGAGCCGCTGCAGGCGCTCCTCTGCGTAGCTACGCAGCGCCGGCGACACCTCCCGGCTCAGCAGCTCCCGGTAGGCCGCGGCGTTGGTGGCGGCCGCGGCGCGGCTGGCCGGGATGGTGCCGACCAGCAGGTGCTGCAGGCTCTTCATGTACGCCTCGACGTCGGCGGCGTTCTTGCGATGCTTCGCCGCGATCTGCTCCAACGTCGAACCCTGCTCGATGCTGCGCAGCACCTCGCCGTGGTTGAAGCTGGGATCGCTGGCGTGCAGTAGTCGCTCGATCTCGTCGCGCAGCCCGGGGGTCAGCGCGCTCATGACGGGTGCCCGTTCCTTTTCCATCGATGTCCAGTATCCGCGCCCGTGGGGGTGTCGGAGAAACCCGGGCCGCTACCGTGGGAACCCGTGAGTGCTCGCTCCGTAGACCCCGATTTCCTGGCCCTGCCCCGCCAGGCGCTTGCCGACGCCGCCCTCAGTGCGGCCGTCGAAGCCGGTGCCAGCTACGCTGACCTGCGGATTCACCGCATCACCAACGAACACATCCAACTGCGCGACGGTGAGCTGGAAAGCTCGGTGGAGACCCGGGAGATCGGTCTGGCGGTCCGGGTGATCGTCAACGGCACCTGGGGTTTCGCCTCCCACGCCGAACTGTCCACGGATATCGCCGCCGACACCGCCCGCCGGGCCGTGTCGGTGGCCACCGCGCTGGAACCGTTGAACGCCGAGCGCATCGAATTGGCGGCCGAACCCGTCTACGTCGACGCCACCTGGGTGTCGAGCTATCGCGTGGATCCGTTCGACGTGCCCACCCCGGACAAGATCGCGCTTCTGAGCGACTATTCGGGCCGGCTGTTCGCCGCCGATGGAGTGGATCACGTGTCGGCCGGGGTCAGTGCGGCCAAGGAGCAGACCTTCTACGCCGACACGTTCGGCTCGTCGATCACCCAGCAGCGGGTGCGGGTGATGCCGATGTTCGAGGCCACCGCGGTGGACGCATCGGTGGGCTCGTTCGAGTCGATGGGCACCCTGGCTCCGCCGTACGGGCGCGGTTGGGAGGTGCTCTCCGGCGACGACGTGTGGAACTGGACCGACGAACTCGCGCAGCTGCCGACGCTGCTGGCCGAGAAGGTCAAGGCGCCGTCGGTGACGCCCGGCCCGACCGACCTGGTGATCGACCCGTCGAACCTGTGGCTGACGATTCACGAATCCATCGGCCACGCAACCGAATACGACCGGGCCATCGGCTACGAGGCCGCCTACGCCGGTACCTCGTTCGCCACCCCGGACAAGCTCGGAACCATGCGGTACGGCTCGCCGGTGATGAACGTGACGGCCGACCGCACCGTCGAGCACGGCCTGGCCAGCATCGGCTATGACGACGAGGGGGTGCAGGCGCAGAGCTGGGACCTGGTGCGCGACGGCATCTTCGTGGGCTACCAGCTGGACCGGGTGTTCGCGCCGCGGCTCGGGCAGTTGCGTTCCAACGGCTGCTCGTATGCCGATTCCCCGCACCACGTGCCGATCCAGCGGATGGCCAACGTGTCGCTGCAGCCGGCCGCCGACGACATCTCGACGGCCGACCTGATCTCCCGGGTGTCCGACGGCATCTACATCGTCGGGGACAAGTCCTGGTCAATCGACATGCAGCGCTACAACTTCCAGTTCACCGGCCAGCGCTTCTACCGGATCCGCGACGGCAGACTCGATGGTCAACTGCGCGATGTCGCCTACCAGGCCACCACCACCGATTTCTGGAACTCGATGGAAGCCGTGGGCGGTCCCTCGACCTGGGTGCTCGGCGGTGCGTTCAACTGCGGCAAGGCGCAGCCCGGTCAGGTCGCCGCCGTCAGCCATGGTTGCCCGTCGGCATTGTTCCGTGGCGTGAACGTGCTCAACACCCGAGTAGAGGGAGGGCGCTGATGATTCCCGCACCCATGGTGGTCGAGATCGCCCTGGCCGCCGCCAGCCAGGGCAGCGGCTCCGACGAGACGATCGTGCTCGTCACCGACACCACCGATGCCTCACTGCGCTGGGCCGGCAACTCGATGACCACCAACGGTGTGTCCATCAGTCGCGACACCACCGTCATTTCCATTGTCCGCCAAGGCGATACCGCACACGTCGGTTCGGTGCAGTCCAGCGACGTGGACCCCGAGACCATTCCGGTGCTGGTCACCGCGGCGCAGCTGGCGGCGCGCTCGGCCCCCGAGGCGCGCGACGGCTTCCCGCTGCTGACCGACACATCGACGCCCGAGGACTGGGACCACCCGTCGCCGGGAACCGGTGCCGAGGTGTTCGGTTCGGTGGCCCGCTCGTTGGCGGCCGGGTTTGCCGGTGCTGATCAGCTCTACGGGTTCGCCCATCACATCGTGTCGACGACGTGGCTGGCCACCTCCACCGGTGTGCGGCGCCGCTTCACCCAGCCCACCGGCACGGTCGAGATCAACGCCAAACGAGGCGGCGCCAGCGCCTGGGCGGGAGTCAGCACGCCATGGTTCGTCGACGTGCCCACCGATCAGCTACTCGAAGACCTGTCGATGCGGCTCGGATGGGCTTCCCGCACAGTCGAACTGCCCGCCGGGCGGTACGAGACCATCATGCCGCCGTCGACGGTGGCCGACATGATGATCTACCTGGGCTGGTCGATGGATGGCCGCGGCGCCCAGGAGGGCCGCACCGCGCTGTCGGCGCCCGGCGGTGGCACCCGGGTGGGGGAGCGGCTCACCGACCTGCCGTTGACGCTGTACTCCGATCCCGTCGAGCCGGGCCAGGAATGCGCGCCGTTCGTGCACACCGGCAGCTCGTCGGAACGGATGTCGGTGTTCGACAACGGTCTGGTGATCCCGCGGGTGGACTGGATCCGGGACGGTGTGATCAACGCACTGGCTTATCCACGGGCCGCTGCCGCCGAATTCGACGCCCCGGTGGCCGTTCCCGCGACGAACATGATGATGACCGGCGGGTCGGCCGAGCTGGCCGACCTGGTGGCCTCCACCGAACGCGGGTTGCTCCTGACCACCTTCTGGTACATGCGCGAGGTCGACCCCACCACCCTGTTGCTGACCGGACTCACCCGTGACGGTGTGTATCTGGTCGAGGACGGCGAGATCACGGCCGCGGTGAACAACTTCCGCTTCAACGAGAGTCCGCTTGATCTGCTGCGCCGTGCCACCGAGGCCGGGGTGGCCGAGCCGACGCTGCCGCGTGAATGGGGCGATTGGGCCACCCGCGCCACCATGCCGAGCCTGCGCATCCCCGATTTCCACATGTCCTCGGTCAGCCAAGCCCAGTAACGCCGAGCGCGCGTGTCTGTACGCCAACACGCCGCAGAATCTGTACAAAGGCGAGCGCTCGGCGCGTTTCCTGCCTGGCGCATCGGGTATCCCCGACTTCACCAGAGTCCAGGGAGGGACCGATGAATACACGTGTGAGGACGGGCTTTGCCCTGTTCACCGGCGCAGCGGCCATGACGCTGCTGGTCGGCTGCGGAGGCAGCGACTCCGGCGAGGAGACCACCACCAGCGAAACCACCGAGACCACCAGCGAAACCACCACCACCACCACCACGACGCCCACCACGACTGCACCCGCCACCACAGGCACCGAGGCACCTGCGGGCACCGGCGAACCCACCGGCGGCGCCGGCAGCGTCCCGGGTGGCCCGACCGGCGGCGGTGGTCCTGAGGGTGGCGGCGGCAGCGTGCCGGGTGGCCCGACCGGCGGCGGTGGTCCTGAGGGCGGCGGCGGCAGCATCCCCGGTGGCCCCACGGGCGGCGGTGGTCCTGAGGGCGGCGGCGGCACCATTCCCGGTGTCGGCGGCGGCAGCGGCGGTCCCGAAGGCGGCGGCGGCTGCGTCGGCGACGTCTGTGTGACCGTCCCGGCCCCGTAACCCGACCCAAAACACTGACACAGCAGCCCGGTCGGAGGCAGTGTGTGAGGCGTGCTCACTCGTCTCACGGCACTGTCGCCCGCCGGGCTTGCTCATGTCAACGCCGCGGTGCGCCAGACCTGCGCGTCCACGCTGGGCCTGACGCCGCTACCCGCGGATGCCGAGCCGGAAGCGCATCCCGATGTGCTGGCATTCGCCGAGCAGTTCAGTACCGACGTCGCCGCACTCACCCCCGAACAGCGGTCAGCGTTCCTGGCGGCCACCGGTGACGCGGCATTCGCCGTGGTGGCGCTGATCTTCATCGCCGACTACGTGCCCCGGGTGCTCCGTGCCAAGGCGGCGCTGAGGCTGGACTCCACCGTGGGCAGCACGGAATGGGATCGCGATACCGATCCCGGTGACCTGCTGCTGAACCACTTCGCGCCGACGGTGGCGCGGATGCGCGCGCTTGATCCCGTGACGACGGAGATCGTGCGGTTGCGAGGCGCTGCCCAACACAATTGCCGGCTGTGCCGGTCCCTGCGCGACGGCGACGCACTCGAGGGCGGCGGATCCGAACCCCTGTACGACGACATCGCGCACTACGAAACGTCGAACCTGTTGACCGACAGGCACAAAGCAGCCCTTCGTTACGTCGATGCCCTGATCTGGACGCCGGCACACATTCCCGAGCAGACGGCCGACGCAGTGCGCGCTCATTTCCGCGACGACGAAGCCGACGAATTGACCCCGGACGTGATGCGCAATGCGTGCAACAAGATTGCGGTGGCGTTCGGCGCCGACGCGCCTCGCGTACAACAGGGAACCGAGCGCTACACCATCGGCGCGGACGGCCATCCCGTCTACGGTCAGAAATCCAGTTCGGTGTAGATCTGCCGCAAGACCTCGGGCAGCAACGCGTTGGCGGTGGTCCGGCCGTCGGGGGACAGGGTCAGGTTGGTCCAGATCACCAGCGTCACATCGTTGTTCGGGTCGTGGCCCATGAACGAGTTGAAGCCGGGTAGCTCGCCGCCGTGGTAGTACATTCCCGCCTGCGGTCCGAATTGCTGGTAGGTGATGCCGTACCCGTACTGTTGCCCGCCCACGGCGTCAGGGTCCTCGGGTAGCAGGCTGTCGAGCCACTGCTGTTGTGACTGCGGTCCGAACACCCCGCCGGACACCAGCTCCCGGATCCACACAGCCAGATCCTCCGCGGTCGCGATGGCCCCACCCGCGGCGGTGGCATACGACGGGTTCTGGTGGGTGTAGTCGACCGGTCGCAGCGTCCCGGCGTGCGCGGCAGCCTGCACATCAGCGGGATAGTCGGCGTCCACCAACGCATAGGAGGAACCGCCGTACATATAGCCGTGCGAGTAGGGCGCCGGCATTCCGGTGTCGGTGGGGGCCGGCAGCAGTGTCTGCCGAAGACCGAGCGGGTCGAACAGTCGCTGCTGGAACTGCGCCGACAGGGGCTGCCCGCCGGCCTTTTCGGCCACCAGCCCCAGCAACGCGTAGTTGGTGTTGCTGTAGTCGTACCGCGCACCCGGGGGGAACAACGGTGGGTGGGCGTAGCCGAGAACCAAAATCTCCTGCGGGGTCCACACTTTCGCCGGGTCGGCATCGAGCGCTGCCGCCAGGTCAGGGGCGTTGGTGTAGCCGTACAGACCGCTGCGCATGGTCAGCAGCTGCTGCAACGTGATGTTCTCACCGTTGGGAACCCCCGGCACATACGCCGACACCGGGTCGCCGAGCGCCAGCTTGCCGTCCTGGGCCAGCAACAGGATCACGGCCGCCGTCATGGTCTTGGTGTTCGAGGCGATCCGGAAGTGTGTGGTGGTCTGCGGTGGCGCCGCGACGCCCAACTCGGTGGTGCCCGCGGCCGCGGTGTAGGAGCCCTGCGGTGTCTGCACCAACACCAGCGCACCCGGAATCAGCATCTCGCGGGCGGCGGTCTCGACGACAGCCTGCAGACGCGCGGGGTCGATGGGCTGCAGTGCCGATGACGGCTCCGCGGCAGCGGTCGGGTTGGCCACCAGCACCGCCGCACACGCTGCGGTGGTCAGCATCCGTACGCGCAACCGCGTCCACGTCATCAGCGTCGCCTCCCGGAGTCGAGCTGTGGGCCGAAGTGTATCGCCGGGCTGCGTGCGGTAACGCCGATTGGCGCAGACGCGATAGTTGGCTGAAACGCCAGCACGATCTTGTCCTTGGTGTCATCCTGATGCCGCTCTCTTCGTAAGCCCGGGGTGTTCGATCCGAGAGTCATTGGTCACTGACGGGGCGTTCCTTCGAGGGGGAGTCATGCGCGCAGCGGTACACATCGGTCGGGTGGGCGGGCTGGCCGTCGCACTGGGAGTCGGGCTGGCGGTGGTCACGGGCGCGGGGGTAGCAGCCGCCGACACCACGGACACCGATTCGGACACCACCACCACACGAACGTCGGATTACTCGACGAAGAACAAACGCGCGGAGGCGCGAGGGTCCTCGGAATCCACGGCGAAGCCGACCCCGAGTGACGACGACAAGACCACCGGGGACGAGACCACCGACGACAAGACCACCGACGACGAGCCCCCCGAGGACGAGGCGCCCGAGGACGACGCCCCTGAGAACGAGGCCCCTGAGAACGAGGCCCCTGAGAACGAGGCCCCTGAGAACGAGGCCCCTGAGAACGAGGCCCCTGACGACGTGGCCCCCCGGGACGACGCCCCCGCGGACGACGCCGGCGCGGCAAGCGGGGCGACGCGCTACTCCTCTGATACCAGGTCGCGTCCTGCGGTCACAAAGACGACGCCCGCTCCCGAGCCGGAAACAGTTGTCCAACAGGACGAGCCGGTTCGCGAGCTCACACCAGAGCTCGCCCCGGTGATCGCGCCGCCCATCGAGGCCACCTACACCAAGGTCCTCACACCATGGCTCGGGCAGGTGCGCACCGCCACCCTTCAAACAGTCGCTGCACCAACACTTTCCGAGCCCCAGGTGCTCACCGGTGTGGCCCTCGACACCCCGGTGCGGACGCCGGCTCCGCAGCAGTCGTCGCTGCTGTTGACGTTGCTCACCCTCGGTGCCCGCCGGGAAACCCAAGCGCGCACGTTGGCCACCGCCACCCCTGTTGCCGCGGCAGCCGTCACAGTCCCGGTCACCACCCGGGTCGGCTGGCTCACCGGCGCGGGCAGCATCAACGACACCGTGAGGCGGTTCGGCATCGCCGGCACCGACGTCGGCGTCATGTGGGACAACGGCATCACCAGGGACAACCCGGCCACCACCATCGTCGAGCAGCGCCAGGTTCTCATCGCCTTCGGCGACACGTTCAGCGGGGCCGGGATGTCCGGCGTGTGGCGCAACAATGTCCTGCTGCGCAGCGCCGACAACGTGCTGGCCAACGGCCTGTACGTGCCCAATGGGATCATCCACGATCCGGGCGCCTACAGCGGCTCGCCGATGACCAACCCGAACTTCTCGAGGGAGATCATCGGCAAGTACGGCTATGCCGTCGGTTCGGAGGTGACGATCATTCCGACCGCTGCCATCGCGGTGCCCGGCGCCGGCGCCAACGGGGCGACGCGGCAGTACGTCAACTTCATGTCGGTGCGGTCGTGGGATACGCCGGGCCGCTGGACCACCAACTACTCGGGCATCATCTGGTCCGACGACAACGGCCAGAACTGGACCGTGGTGCCGGCCTCGAGCATCAGGCCCGCAGCAAGTGGGCGTTCAACGCGGCCCTTCATCAACGGCAACCAGAACTTTCAGCAGGGCGCCTACGTCAAACCTCCCGCCGGCTCGGCCGATGCCGCGGCGGGTTGGGTGTACTCGTACGGCACGCCCGCCGGCCGTGGCGGCACGATCTACGTGTCGCGGGTCAACGACAAGCAGATCCTGGATCAGACCAAGTACGAGTACTGGAACGGCACCAGCTGGGTGAAGAACAACCCGGCGGCGGCCAAGCCCATCCTGCCCGGCACCACGACCACCAGCTTCTTCGGCCTGATCAAGAACACGACGTACCCGACGGCCGGGGAGATGTCGGTGCAATACAACCCCTACCTGAAGAAGTACGTGATGCTCTACACCGACAGCGGTGACAACGTGGTGATGCGCACCTCGTCGACACCGCAAGGCAGCTGGTCGACGCCGAAGACGATGGTCACGTCGTCGCAATACCCGGGGCTCTACGCGCCGATGATCCACCCGTGGTCGGGTTCGACGTTGCTCAAGAAAGAGGACGGCACGGCCGAGGATCCGCAGATGCTGTACTGGAATCTGTCGCAGTGGAACGAGTACAACGTGGCGTTGATGCGGACCGACCTGAGCCGCGTGTAACGCCGCGCCGCGACGCGACGATAGGAACGACATGAAGCGTGTGGCAGCAGTGGCAGTCACGGTGGCGGCGTTGACGGTGGCGCCGGTGGCCTCGGCGGCGCCGCAGCCCGGCAGCGCGTGCCCGGCCCCGGAGGCGTTGACCAAGCTGCCCGATCGGACGGTGCTGACCTGTTCCGGTGGTACCTGGACGCCGTATTCCGGGCCCTATCCGAACAGCGGCACCTGGGTCAGCGACCAGGCCGGTATCACTCTGCACGGCCAGGGGCTGCGCAATCCCGAGATCATGTCCGGCGCATGGACCGCGACGCCGCTGGATGCCGCCGCGGCGTGCGGCGTGCGCCAGGCTTCGGTGGTGGCCGCCGGCGAGGTCGGCCCCGAGCAGATCACCACGGGCGAGCCCGGGCAGAGACTCGACTTCGAGGTGCTGCCAGTGGTTTTCAACATCACCCTCAGTGGGGATTGTCTGTGGCAGAAGCGTTGAACACCACCGTCACCAGGTCGGCCACCCGCAGTGAGCCCATCATCATCGAATACGGCTTGACCCCGAAGTCGGACTGACGCACCTGCGAGCGGCTCGACACCTCACAGCCGTCCACTTCGACGTCCACGACGTGCTCGCGGCGCCGGCCGCGGATCTCCAATTCGCCGGTGATCCGGTATCCGGGGTCGGTCGGTTCGATCGCGGTGGAGGTGAACCGAACGGTCGGAAAGCGGTTCGCGGACAACGTTTTGAGCGCATTCGACCGCGCGACGACGCGTTCCGGGGGAGTCAGCGGTGTGACCCCACCTTCGCCGCTTTCCACCGTCAGGGAACCCACGTCGGCGGTCAGGCCGAGTGTCGACGGCATTTCGCCGTCCCAGTCCACCGAGGCGCGCCAGGACTCGATCGCGAGGGTCAGGCGGTGGCCCATTCGGGCGGCCACGCCGTCGACGCCGGTCAGCACGTGCAGGGTTCCCGTGCTGCTGTCGAAGTTCGTCATCCGCGTCACCGTACCTGCGCGATCCCGTCGAGAATGAGCTCTATGCCGGCCAGGAACTGCTCGCGGTCGTCGTGCTCCCGCAGCTGCGCTGAGACCCGGTGCACGAATGGATACTCGTCGGGGTCGCGTTCGGCCCATTGTGCGGCAAGGGTGGCCAGGAACGTCGACCGATCGGTGACACCGATGAGAAGCCTTGCGCCTGCGGCGTATTGTGCCGCCAGGCCCATGATGTAACTCAGCAGCGCCGACGCTGAATCGAATTGTGCGCGTTGCGGAACGCCGAGCGACTCGAGCTGGGAACCGATACCTTCGAAAATCCATACGATCGCGGGCTGCCAGGGTTCGCGTGAAAGCTGAGTGCCCACCCACGGGTGCGCGTCGATCGCATCGAACACCCCAGAGGCGATTGCCCGGATTCTCGCCCGCGGCTCCGGATCGCCGGGGACGTCGCCGGCGATGACGGCCTCCGTGGCCGCTGCCAGGAGTTCGTCCTTGTTGGCCACGTGCCAATAGAGCGCCCCGCTGCCGGTCGCCAGGCGAGCGGCGAGCGCGCGGAACGTCAGGGCGGATTCTCCCTCGGTGTCGAGGATGTCGATCGCCGCGGCGATGATGCGGTCCTTGGTGAGCGGCGCCTTGGCCATGGGTTCATCTTGACACGACTGGAACATTGTTCCAAGATCGGTGTCTGGAACGCCGTTCCAGAGAAAGGGTGCGCCATGGCAACGAAAGTGACGATCGTGGGTGCCGGCCTGGCCGGCCTCACTCTGGCACGCGTTCTCCACCTTGGCGGCATCTCGTGCACCGTCTACGACGCGGACGCTTCGCCACAGGCGCGCACCCAAGGTGGGCAACTCGATATCCACCAGCACAACGGCCAGGTCGCGCTGGCGGCGGCCGGTCTCACACAACAGTTTCGAGCCATCATCCACCAGGGCGCCGAGGCAACCCGGGTCCTGGACCCACGCGGTAATACGCTGCTCGAGGAACCGGATGACGGAACCGGGCGGCGTCCGGAAGTGCTCCGCGGCGATCTGCGGGACATCCTGCTCGACTCGCTACCGGCAGGCACGGTGCAGTGGGGCAAGAAGCTCACCCGGGTGACGACCCTCGGCGGCGGGCAGTACGAGCTGACCTTCGCAGACGGTTCGTCAGAGCGCAGCGCCAGTCTGGTGGGCGCCGACGGCGCCTGGTCGCGGGTGCGCCCGCTGCTGACCCGCGCGACTCCGCAGTACGTCGGCACCACGTTCGTCGAGACCTACCTGTACGACGTCGACGTGCGCCACCCCGCGGCGGCGCGTGCGGTCGGCGCCGGGGCCATGTACGCACTCACGCCGGGACGAGGCATCGTCGCCCACCGCGAGGCGGGCAACGTGGTGCACACCTACGTGCAGTTGAACTGTCCGGAGGACTTCGACATCGCATCCGTCGCAGACGAATTCCAGGGCTGGGCCCCGGAGCTCACCGCGCTCATCACTGACAGTGACACTGCGCCGGTGACGCGCAGGATCTACGCCTGCCCAGACGGCTACCCGTGGGTCGGGACGCCGGGGGTGACGCTGGTGGGCGACGCGGCGCACCTGATGCCACCGGCCGGCGAGGGGCCAACCTGGCGATGCTCGACGGCGCCGAACTGGGACAGGCGATCGCCGCGAACCCCGACGACATCGATACCGCCTTCGCCGCGTACGAATCGGCGATGTTCGAGCGCAGCGAGGCCGAGGCCGCCGACGCCCAGCAGACAATCGATGCCTGCTTCGGGGACCGCGCACCGCTCGGACTCATCGAGATGCTCACCGGTCAGATCGCGAACCGCCGGTGACGAGCGCAGCGCGACCGTACAGTTTCCCTGTGTGGTCATCTCCTGGCATCGGCCAGAAGCCGCGCCCGGCACGAGGGTCATCCCCGGACGCGATTTCCGCCACCGGGATGAATCGCCGACCAGTCATCCGTTTCGGCGTTCAGAGGCAGTGAGCACACGGCCTCCGGTATGCGAACAGGAGAGCCCATCATGAAAATCGTCGTCATCGGCGGAACCGGCCGGATCGGATCCAAGGTGGTGCAGGGCTTGACCGAACACGGTCACGTCGCCGTCGCCGCCGCGCCGTCCACCGGCGTCAACGCCCTCACCGGCGAAGGGCTGGCCGATGTGCTGGCCGGCGCCGATGTGGTGGTCGACGTCACCAACTCACCGTCCTTCGAAGAAGCCGACGCACAGGAGTTCTTCCACACCTCGACAACCAACCTCCTGGCCGGGGAAGTCAACGCCGGGGTCAAGCATCACGTCGCGTTGTCAGTGGTCGGCACCGAGCTGCTTGCTCGCGAAAGTGGTTATTTCCGAGCCAAACTGGCGCAGGAGGCGCTGATCGCCGACGGTCCGGTGCCCTACACGATCGTGCGGGCCACCCAGTTCTTCGAATTCTTGACCGTGATCGCGGATTCGGCCACCGTCGACGGGACGGTGCGGCTGCCTGCCGCGCTCATCCAGCCGATGGCCACCACCGATGTCGCCGAGGCCGTCGCCATCGCCGCTGTCGGCAATCCCGTCAACGGCATCGCCGAAGTCGGTGGGCCAGAACAGTTCCGGTTGCCGGACTTGATCCGCACGGCACTCACCGCGCGCGGCGACAATCGTGACGTGGTAGCCGATCCGCAGGCGCGCTACTGGGGGGTTGCCATCGACGAGCGCACCCTGGTTCCCGGTGAGGGGGCGACGCTGTTCGACATCCGGTTCGAGGACTGGATCCTCGAGGCCGCCGCCACAAGTTGAAGCGCCCGCAACGGTCCGGCCGGCTCGTTTCTCACGGCCGGACCGCCGTGGGACGGCAGAGCAGACGACTGCGACCGCGCTACCATCCATGCGGGCCGGACCGGCTACCCGGAAACGATCGGACACGGTGGAGCGGTGATGTCGAGCGTGAGGCGGAAACGGTCTCTGCACGGCCGCGCCGCCGAAATCGACACCTTACGGCGGCTGGTCTCCTCGGTGCGCGGCGGCCGGTCTCAGGTGTTGGTGCTCCGCGGCGAAGCCGGTGTCGGAAAATCCGCACTGCTGGCCCACGTCACCGAGACGGCCTCGGCCTTCCGCATCATTGCGGTATCCGGCGTGGAATCCGATATGGAACTCGCCTACGCCGGCCTGCAACAGCTGTGCGCGCCACTGCTGGCTCACCTGGACGAGCTGCCGCCACCGCAACACGAAGCCCTGCGGGTGGCATTCGGCCAAGGCGTCGGGCCCACACCCGACCGGTTCCTGGTCGGGCTGGCGGTGCTGAGCCTGCTGGCCGCCGCCGCAGCCGAGCAGCCGCTGTTGTGTGTCATCGACGACGCGCAGTGGCTCGACCAAGTGTCGGTGCAGACGTTGGGTTTCGTGGCCCGCCGACTGATGGCCGAGCAGGTGGCGCTGGTCTTCGGAGTGCGCGACACCGGGACCGATGTGCTGGCCGGCCTTCCCGAACTGCGGGTGACGGGGCTACCCGACGCCGAGGCCCGCGAGCTGTTGGAAACGGTGATGGTCGGCGGTATCGACCCGGGTGTCCGCGACCGTGTGGTCGCCGAGACCCGCGGCAACCCTCTGGCCCTGCTCGAAGCGCCGCGCACGGTCTCGGCTTCGGAACTGGCAGGCGGATTCTGGAATGCCGGCGCTCAGAACTCGCCGGGGCGCATCGAAGAGAGCTTCGTGCGCCGGATCCAGGCTCTGCCCGACGCCACCCGGATGCTGCTGCTCGTCGCGGCGGCCGAACCCGTGGGCGACGCTGCGCTGTTCCTGCGTGCGGCGGCCCGGCTCGGTATCGCGGTGGACGCCCTGGCCCCCGCCGAGGCCGCGGGCGTCATCGAGTTCGGCACCCGCATGCGCTTCTATCACCCGCTCATGCGCTCGGCGGCCTACCGCGCCGCCGATCTCACCGACCGGCGCACCGTCCACCGGGCGCTCGCCGAGGCCACCGACGCTGAGGCGGACCCTGACCGCCGAGCCTGGCATGCGGCCAATGCCGCGGCCGGCGCCGACGAATCGGTGGCCGAGGAGCTCGAGGCCTCCGCCGGGCGGGCACAGAGTCGCGGTGGGATCGCGGCTGCCGCAGCGTTTTTGGAGCGCGCGACGGTCCTCACGGCAGATCCGGCCCTGCGGGGCAGCCGGGCGCTGGCGGCAGCACTGGCCAAACGAGACGCGGCAGCGCCGGCCGCCGCCTACGAACTTCTCGGAGTCGCCGAAAAGGCACCCCTGTCCGACCTCGAACGTGCGCGGGCAGCAAGACTGCGCGCGCAGATGGAGTTCGTCCGCAGCCGGGCCGGCGAAACCGGGGCCCGGCCGGTCGGAGGCACCGCGTCCGCGCTTCTGGCCGCAGCCGGTCTTCTCGAGCACCTCGACGACTTCGCCGCCCACGAGACGTATATGGAGGCATTTGCGGCACTCATGTACGCCGGCCGCCTCGGCGCCGCGGGTGCGCTGGAACAGGCCGCCGCAGCGGCGCGATCGGCGGTCCGGCGGGCACCGGAGCGGCCGCGTTCGGTGGACTTGCTGCTCGAGGGGATGCTCGAACGCATCACCGGCGGCGTACCGGCCGGCTCCGGTCCGCTTCGCGTCGCACTGGCGGCCATGGTGGAGCTGGCGCGGGTGGACGAGATGCAGGTGCGGCGGTGGATGGTGCCGGCATTCCCGGTTGTGCAGGAGTCCGCGGCACACGAACTGTGGGACGACACCATCGTGGCTGCGCTGTCTGCTGCCGTAGTGCGTCAGGCGCGCAGCGCAGGGGTGCTGGCCGGCCTGCCGCAGGCATTGATGTACCGCGCCGGCGATCACCTGTTGGCGGGTGAATTCAGCTCTGCGGCAACGCTCATCGAGGAAGCGTCGTCGATCACCGAAGCCACGGGCAGCCACGGCCCGGTGCGCTACTACGCGCTGCTACTGGCGGCCTGGCGCGGCGACCCGGCCGAGGCCACCACCAGAATCGAGGCGGCCGCTGCGGACGGGGCGGCCCGCGGGGAGGGCCGCCTGCTGAGTTTCACCGGTTACGCCGGCGCTGTCCTCTACAACGGGCTCGGTCGCTTCGAAGAAGCCGCGGCATGTGCGCGGGACGCCTGCGGGTACGAGGATCTCGGCTTCTACGGGTGGGCGCTGCTCGAACTGGTGGAAGCGGCCGTGCAGACCGGGGACAAGGTGTCGGCCACCGACGCCGTGCGCCGGCTCGAAGATCGCGCCGGTGCCAGCGGAACCGACTGGGGCCTGGGTGGACTCGCCGGGGCGCGGGCGCAGCTGGCCGCCCTCCTGGGTGAGCGCGACCGCGCGGAGGTGCTGTTCGTCGAGGCCCACGAACGGCTGGCGCGCACCCGCGTCGTCAGTCATCTGGCCCGAACCCGGCTGAACTACGGCGAGTGGCTGCTGCGAGTCGACAGGCGTGGTGAGGCGCGTCGGGAGTTGACCGGAGCCCATGAGACATTCAGCCGGATGGGCGCGCAGGCGTTCGCCGACCGCGCGCGGCGTGCGCTGCTCGCCGCGGGGGAGAAGGTCCGCAAACAGCCCATCGGTACCGGCGACGAACTGACCGCGCAAGAGGCGCAGATCGCCCGGCTGGCGGCAGACGGCCTGACCAATCCCGAGATCGGGGCGCAGCTGTTCATCAGCGCGCACACCGTGGACTGGCACCTGCGCAAGGTGTTCGTCAAACTCGGGATCAGCTCGCGTCGGCAACTGCGCACCGTATCCTGGGCCAGCTAAAATTCGGTGCGATCGGACCGCCCGCGGGGCCGGCGAAAGCCGTTGAGGTTCACTGGACACAGACGCGGTGGTGCAATGTCGGGCGAGGACCCTGGGCGATCATTACGTGGTCGCACCGCCGAATGTGCGGCACTGCAGGAGCTGATCTCCACCACCCGGTCGGGCACCTCTGGTGTGCTGGTGCTGCGCGGCGAGGCCGGCGCCGGGAAAACCGCGCTGCTCGATTACACCGGTGAGCTGGCGACCGGTCTGCGCTGCCTGCAGGTGGCCGGAGTGGAATCCGATATGGAGCTGGCCTTCGCCGGATTGCAGCAACTGTGCGCGCCGCTGATGAGACACCTTGACGCGCTGCCGGTTCCACAACGGCAGGCGCTCGCCGTGGCGTTCGGTCTCGACGTCGGGCCGGCCCCCGACCGGTTCCTGGTGGGGCTGGCCGTGCTGAGTCTGCTGTCCGCCGGCGCAGAGGAACGGCCCCTGCTGTGCGTGATCGACGACGCCCAGTGGCTCGATCAGGTGTCGCTGCAGACGCTGGGTTTTGTTGCGCGGCGTCTGCTGGCCGAGCCGGTCGCGTTGCTGTTCGCGGCTCGCGATCACGGGGCGCAAGTGTTGTCGGGTCTGCCGGAGATCACCCTGGGCGGACTGCCCGACGGCGACGCCCGTGAGCTGCTGGACTCGGTGATCGTCGGCGGTATCGACCCAGGGGTGCGTGATCGCATCATCGCCGAGACCCGAGGCAACCCGCTCGCACTGCTCGAGGTACCCCGCAACGTCTCGGCAGCCGAACTCGCCGGTGGCTTCTGGCCCACCGGAGCGCGCCCGTCGACGGGGCAGGTCGAGGAGAGTTTCGTGCGGCGCATCGAGGCGTTGCCGGCCGCCACCCGCACGTTGCTGGTGGCTGCGGCGGCCGAACCGCTCGGTGATGGCGCGCTGTTCCTGCGTGTTGCCGCCCGACTCGGCATTCCGGTTGCCGCCCTCGCCCCCGCGGAGGAGGGCGGCGTCCTCGACTTCGGGACCCGGGTGCGGTTCCGGCATCCGCTGATGCGCTCGGCGGCCTACCGGGCCGCCGCGCTGAGCGAACGTCGGGAGATCCACCGGGTTCTGGCCGACGTGACGGATCCGGAGACCGATCCGGATCGCCGGGCCTGGCACGCCGCCAGCGCCGCGGCCGGCCCGGACGACGCGGTGGCCGCCGAGCTGGAGGATTCGGCTGCCCGGGCGTTCCGCAGGGGCGGGGTGGCGGCCGCGGCCGCCTTTCTGGAACGCGCCACCGTCTTGACCGCGGATCCGGGCTTGCGTGGGTCCCGGGCCATCGCCGCGGCGCACGCGAAACGAGAGGCGGCGTCACCCGAGGCCGCCTACGAACTGCTCGCGATCGCCGAACTGGCGCCCCTGTCGAAAGTGCAGCAGGCGCAGGTCTTCCGGATGCGCGCACAGATGGAGTTCGTCAGCAGCCGCAGCGGGGTCGCCGGCGCGCCCCGCACCATCGATGCTGCCGCGCAACTGTTTCGGGCTGCCCAGGGCCTGGAGACCCTCGATGACGAGCTGGCCCGCGATACCTACGTCGAGGCGCTCACCGCCGCCATGTATGCGGGTCGCCTGGGGGATCCGGCCCGGTTGGGTGAGATCGCCGAAGCGGGCCGCGCCGCGGTCAGGGGGGTTGCGGAGTTGCGCCGTCCGATCGACTTCCTGCTGAGCGGTCTGACCAGCCGTCTCCTCGACGGCCCGGGTGCGGGTTCGGAGCATCTGCGGGTGGCGTTGGAACTGTGGAACACCCAGGTGCACAGCGATGGTCCGGTGGTGCACTGGCCGTTCCCGATTGCGCAGGAGTCCGCCGCGCACGAGATGTGGGACGACGCGGTCCTTCAGCAGATCGCTACCGAGATGGTGCGCCGGGCCCGTGACACCGGGGCGCTGGCGGTCCTTCCGCCGGCGCTGGCGTACCGCGCGGGGGTGCACGTCTACACCGGTGAATTGGCCACGGCCGCAACGCTGATCGACGAGGCCAACACCATCACCGCGTCGACGGGCAACAGTCCGGTGAAGTATCACTCGTTGACGTTGGCGGCCTGGCGTGGAGACCCCGTCGACGCGGCCGCGGTCATCGAGGCGGCGGCAGCGGACGCCAAGGCCCGAGGGGAGGGCCGGTTGTTCGGCCTCACCCGCTACACCGCGGCGGTGTTGTTCAACGGTCTGGGTCGTTATGACGAGGCCCTGGCCGCAGCGCGCGAGTGCTGCGAATACGAGGATCTCGGTTTCTTCAGCTGGTGCCTCTACGAACTCATCGAGGCGGCGGCCCACCTCGGTGACCTCGATGCCGCCGGGCCGGCCCTGCAGCATCTTCAGCAGCGCGCCGGCGCCAGCGGTACCGACTGGGGGCTGGGTGCCGTGGCGAGTGCGCAGGCCTTGCTGGCGTCCAATGAGGACGCCGACGCCTTGTTCGTCGAAGCCCTCGAGCGTCTCCAGCGCGCCGACATCCCGCCGCAGATCGCGCGCACCCACCTGACCTACGGCGAGTGGTTACGCCGGGTCAACCGCCGCAACGACGCCCGCACGCATCTGAGCGAGGCGCACGAGATGTGGAGCACCATGGGCGCGCAGGCGTTCGCCGACCGGGCGCGCCGCGAGCTGATCGCCACGGGTGAAAAGGTGCGGAAGAAGACCGTGAGCTCCGGGAATCAGCTGACGGCGCAGGAGTCACAGATCGCCCGGCTGGCCGCCGACGGGCTGACCAATCAGGAGATCGGCGCGCAGCTGTTCATCAGCACGCACACCGTCGAGTGGCATCTGCGGAAGGTCTTCGTCAAGCTCGGCATCACCTCGCGCCGTCAGCTCCGCACTGCCACGTGGTCCGGCTGATCCAGGGCTGACTACGGGGCCCGCCCGCGGACTACGCACTACGGACTCGTGACCACGTACGGGCAAGGGTCCCCTCACCGGCCTCTCCGACCAGTCTGATATCAGCAGCCCACGACGGGCTCCCTGAAACATCACCTGGGAGGACTGATCATGACCATCGCCGCCGTCCCCGGCGACACCGAACACGACAGCGAAGCCAAGGCGCGCTTCGTCGCCGATATGTGGCAGCACGTTGACCAGCTGTCCCGAAAGGCACGGGCGCTGACCCGCAACGACGCCGACGCCGAGGATCTGCTGCAGGAAACGATGCTGCACGCCTACACCGGCTTCCACACCTTCACCGACGGCACCAACCTGAAGGCCTGGCTGTACCGGATCATGCACAACCAGTGGGTCAACGCCTACCGCTGGAGGGAACGCCGCCCCGCGGAACTGCTGTCGGGCGAGATCACCGACCAGGCCATCGCCGAGTCCGGGTCGCACGCCTGCGCCGGTCTGCTGTCGGCGGAGGCCGAGGTTCTCGGTGCCTTACCGGACAACGAAATTCGGGCGGCCATGGAGGCGCTGTCCGAGGGTTTCCGGATGGTCATCTACTACGCCGACATCGAGGGATACACCTATGCCGAAACCGCCGCGCTGATGAGCATCCCGATCGGCACCGTGATGTCGCGGGTCTCGCGCGCCAGGATTCAACTGCGCCGGCTCCTGGCTCAGTACGACCGCACCATGGCCGATCTCGCGGCCTGAGAGAGGAGACCCCGATGAACAGCGACTACGGCGACGACTGGAAGACGGCGGTGACCGTCGTGCAGCAGGCGCATCCGCCCGCCATCGCTGCGGATGCCGAAGCGATGACCGTGGTGATCGAGTATCCGCCGGGCAGCCGCGGTACGCCGCCGCACCGGCACCCCAGCGGCCCCGCGTTCGGCATCGTGCTGGAAGGCGAGATGCTCTTCGAGCTGGAAGGACAACCACCCCGCGTCGTCCGTGCGGGCGAAGCGTTCTGGGAACCCGGGGGTGATGTCATCCACTACCAGGACGGCAACAACCGCGACGACATCCGCACCCGGTTCGCGGTGACGATGTTCTGCGTACCCGGGCAACCCATGCTGGTGCTCGTCGAGGACGACGAGCTGGCGGCCCGCGCCCATCTGCGTGTGAGCTAGCGGCTCGGAATGTACTCCAGCGCCACCTCGCCGCCATATCCCAACTCCCGCAGCAGCGTCAGGTGCCGGTCGATGTCCAGCGTGCCGGTGCCCGGCTCGTGCCGGCCGGGGAAGTCGGCGACCTGGACGTGGACGATGCGGTCGGCGTGTGTGCGCAACACCGCGTTGATGTCCTCGCCGTTGGCGGCGAAGTGGTACAGGTCGGCGAGCAGCCCGACCCTGCCGTCCACCTTCTCGATGATGGCGACGGCCTGAGCCGCCGTGGTGACCGGGTAGCCGGCGATTCCGCTCATCGGCTCCAGCATCGGCAGGGCGCCCGCCGGCCGCAGCCGGGCGCAGGCCAGTGCCAGGTTCTCCAGCGCCAGGTCCGGATCGCTGCCGTCAGGTAACCCGTACGGCGCATTGCAGAGCCGGATCCCCAGCTGGTCGACGATGCCGGCCACCACGTCGCAGTGATCGCGGAACTCCGCGGCGCGGTGTGGATGCGACAGGATGCCGCGCTCGCCGGCACCCGCGTCGCCCAGGGTGAAGTTCATCGCGACCAACTGCGCACCACAGTCGCGCACGGAGTCGACGAATCGTCGTACCTCGGTGTCCGAGGGCACCGAAGAGTCGAAGGGCCACCAGGATTCGATCCGCTGGAAGCCGTCGGCGACGGCCGCCGCGGGCCGGTCCAGCACCGGGCGGTCGCCGTACAGCATGGTGACGTTGGCAACGAACACATCCGTCCTTCCTGCGATTTCGGCGCGCTGGTAACCGCTCAGCGGTTACCAGCGCGCCGAAATCGCTCATGCTATCCGGGCGATGATCCCATCCTCGACGGGGAAGCGGCGCATCACCTCGGGGTCATGGCCGGGAATCACCTCGGCGCCGGCGCTGCGCTGACGCAGCCACTTCAGCCCGGTGTACATGTCGGGCAGGCTGGAGGCGATGTGGAAGGGGCGTTCCTTCTCGAACTCCTCGTACATGTGCGACGCATCCGAGGCCAGCAGCACCGGACGCCCGGAGTTGTGCACCTCCACCACGATCTGGCCCGGGGTGTGCCCGGTGACCTCACGGAACGAGATGCCGGGAAGCGCCGGATCCTCCTCGGGCACCAGGGTCAGCCGTTGGTCGGCCTGCGCCTTGCGCACCAGGTCCACCTCGTCGGCCTCCACCGCGGTGCAGAAGATCGGCTGTTCGGCGATCTCGCCGGTCCAGAAATCGAACTCCAGTCCACCGGTGATGATCTGGCTCTGCGGGAACAGGTCCAGGTTGCCGATGTGGTCGTAATGGAAGTGCGTCAGGACCACATGCGAGACGTCGGCGGGGTCGACGCCGGCGTGGCGCAGCGCCTCGGGCACCGGGGTCACCAGCTCGCGGCGTCGCCGCTGCGCCACCTCGGGCCGGAAACCGGTGTCCACCACGATGGTTCGCGCAGCGTTGCGCACCACCCAGAAGAAGTAGTCGATCTGCACCGGTTCGTCGTCTTCGCGGTAGACGTCGAACGAGTGGTAGATCTTGTGCTTGCTGGTGTGCCACACGCCGTAACGGACGGCCAGCACTTCGTAGTCACTCAAACTGTCTTCTCCGTCTCCACGGCGGTTTCCTCGACGTCGTTCTCCGAACCGGCCGGTGGGCGCCGGGACCAGTAGTTGGCCAGCAGCGAGCCGGTGATGTTGCCCAGCGGGCTGAACACCGCGGCGGCCAGGCCGGCGGTGCCCACCATGCCCATTCCGGCGGCCAAACCTGTTGCCATACCGCCGTTCTGCATCCCGACCTCGAAGGTGACCGACCGGGAGTCGCGCTGGTTGAGACCGGACAGCCGGCTGCCCCAGTAGCCGAACACGTAGCCGGTGACGTTGTGGATGATGCCGACCACCAGCAGCACCAGGCCGACGTCGAGCAACGCGTCGCGACCCGCCGCGGTGGTGATGGTGTTGTAGTACATGATCCCGAACATCGACGCGTACGGCATCCAGGTCTCGATCACCGGCAGCGGCCCGGTGACCGCCAGATGGTAGAGGCGAGCCAGGGCGATGGCCGCGGCGACGTAGCACAGCGACTGGAACACCCCCAGCCACATCGGAGACAGATGGGTGGCAGCCAGATTCCACACCCCGAGCAGCAGGGCGATCAGCCACATCCCGGACAGGGCGGCGGCGACGTCGACCTTGCGGATGGCGGCGGGTGCGGCGGTGCGCAGATAGTCCACCAGCAGGGCGGCGGCCACCGGCACCAGCGTGATGCGGATGACGTCGAACATCATGGCGATGAAGCTGACGTCGACGATGCGGCCGCCGAACACCTTCATCAGGAACGGGGTCATCAGCGGCGACAGGATGGTCGACATGGCCGTGATGGTCACGGCAAGAGCGATGTTCGCCTTGGCCAGCAGGCTCATCACGTTGGAGGCCAGCCCTGAGGACACGCAGCCGTAGAGGATCACGCCCAGGCCGATCTCCGGGGGCAGGTTCGCGAACATCACCAGCACCACCGCGGCGATCGGCATCACCGTGTAGTGGCCGATCAACCCGACCAGGACACCGCGAGGATGACGGGCCACCCCGCGGAAGTCCGACAGCCGCATTTGAGTGGCCATCCCGAACATCACCAGCTGGATGACGGTGGTCATCAGGAACTTGCCGCTGAGATTCACCCCGCCCCAACTGCGGAAGGCCTGCGGGAACACCAGCGCGGCCACCACGCAGGCGATGATCCACCCGGTGTACTGGTAGCTCTTCAGCGCGTTGACCGCGCCGATGCCGATGGCTGCGCCGAACACAGCAACCAGCACGGCGGGCTGCCAGATACCCGCCGTGCCGACCGCGAGGCCGACGATGAACACCACGACTGCCAGTCCCGACAGGACCAGGCATCCTTTCCGTACCGCTACCACAAGCGTCTCCGTTTCTTGAAAGGTGTTGCGCGTCAGACGATCGCGCCGAGGATGAACACGCCGATCCCGGCCACCACCGACACCACACAGTCCATGACGGTCCAGGTCCGAAAGGTGTCCTTGACGCTGAGGTTGAGGAACTCCTTGACCATCCAGAATCCGGCGTCGTTGACGTGCGACATGAACCGGGACCCGGCACCGATGGCCAGCGCCATCAACGCGGCCTGATTGGGGGACATCCCCGCGGCCAGCGGCGCCAGCAGGCCCGCGGTGGTGACGATCGCGACGGTGCCGGAACCGACGGCGATGCGGATCATCGCGGCCAGCAGCCAGCCCAAAACCAGCATCGGCAGCCCGAGCCCGTGGGCCAGGTCGGCGATCACATCGCCGACGCCGGTGCTCACCAGGGTCTGCTTGAAACCGCCACCGGCGCCGACGATCAGGATGATGCCGGCCACCAGCGGCAGCCCGGAACCCATCACGCTGCCGACCTTGTTCTTGCCCATGCCGGTGGCCAGCCCGAAGGTGAACATCGCCAGGACACAGCCGGCGAACAGCGCCACCGTGGGCTCGCCGATCAGCTCGGCCGCATGCCGTAACGAATCACCCTCCGGCAGAACCATTTCCGCAATGGCGCGTACCAGCATGAGGAACACCGGAAGCAGCATCGTGACCAGCGTGGCAGTGGTGCCGGGAGTCTTGAGTGTGGGTTTGGGCGGTGCGAGGGTCGACGTGCCACCGCCCCCCGACGGCTCGGGGTCGTTCTTCGCGGGAGGCGTGTCGGTGCCGAACATCAGGGTTTTGACGTCGGGGGAGGTCACCCACTTGCTCAGGATGTTACCCAGCAGCGGGCCGCCGAGAATCACGGTCGGGATGGCGACGATGATCCCGAACAGCAGCGTCTTGCCCAGGTCGGCGTCGAACGCCGAGACCGCCAGCAGCGGCCCGGGGTGTGGTGGCAGGAAGCCGTTGAGCAGTGACAAAGAGGCCAGGGCGGGCATCGCCACCTTCAGCAGCGGCAGACCGGTGCGCCGCACCACCAGCACGATGATCGGGAACAGCAGCACCAGAGCCACTTCGAAGAACAGCGGCAGCCCGATCAGAAACGCGATCCCGGCCATCGCCCAGGGGATCCACCGCGGTGGGACCGCGTGGACGAAACGATCCACCAGTGCCGTCGCCGCACCCGAGACGTTGAGCAGCTGTCCGAGCATCGCGCCCAACGCGATCAACAGCCCGGCGTCGCTGATGGTGCCCCCGAGGCCGTCGGCGAAGGCCTCGATCGTGGTGCCGGCGCCGAGTCCGGAGGTGATGCCCAGGAACGCGGCGCCGACGATCAGCGCGATCAGCGGGTGCAGCTTCGCCCAGGCGATCAGCACGATGATCAGGACGACGCTGCCGATGGTCAGGCCCAGCAGCAGGTCGTCACCGACGGTTGCGGTGGGATCCTCCTCGGCCGCCAGCAGCATCAGGTTCATGCGGGCACTACCTGGGCGATCTCAGCGGCGACGGCGTCACCGAAGGCCGAACAACTCAGCGTGCCACCGAGATCGGTGGTCAGCTTGCCTGCGGACATGGTGGACACGACGGCGTTCTCGATGACTCCGGCGGCGGTGCGGAGTGCATCGTCGTCGTGGCGTTCGGCCAGCCAGTCGAGCATCATCCGGGCCGAGACGATGGTGGCCACCGGGTTGGCCTTGTCCTGGCCGGCGATGTCGGGGGCCGAGCCGTGCGCAGGCTGGAACATGGCGTGGTCGTCACCGATGTCGCCCGACGGGGCCAGCCCCAGCCCGCCCACCAGGGCAGCGGCCAAATCGGAGATGATGTCACCGAACATGTTCTCGGTGACCAGCACGTCGTAGTCTTGCGGGCGCAGCACCAGGTTCATGGTGAACGAATCCACCAGTGCGTGATTGGTTTTCACGTCCGGGTAGTCCGCGGCCACACCGTCGAAGACACGGCGGAAGAACTCCAGCGAGCGAAAGATGTTCGCCTTGTCCACGCACGTCACCAGTTGTCTGCCACCCCGACTGCGCGCCAGGCTCAGGGCGTAACGGCTGATCCGCTCGGTGCCCTTGCGGGTGACCACCATGGTGTCGGCATAGACGTCGTCGCCCACCTGGGCGCCGCCGCCGAACGAGGCGAACAGCCCTTCGGTGCTCTCGCGGACAGTGACGACATCGACGTGCAGACCGTCGTGCAGGCCGCGCGAACCGGGATAGGTCTTGATGGGGCGGACTCCGGCGTACAGGTCAAATGTCTTGCGCGCGTTGACGATGAAGTGGCCTTGTACCTCGGTACCGTCGGGCATCCGGATATCCGGGTGCCCCATCGATCCCATCAGGATCGCGTCGGCCCGGCGCATCGCGTCCCAGGTGCTGGCCGGGGCCACCTCGAGAGTGCGTGCGTAGTAGTCGGCGCCGCCGTCGAGGTAGTCGAGACTGAAATCGACGCCGGGCACGGCGCCGGACACCGCGTCGAGGACTTTGATTGCCTGATCGACGATCTCGGGCCCGATGCCGTCGCCGCGAAGAACTGCAATGTTGTAGGTCACCGATGTTTCCCGTTCTGGGCGCAAGTGCCCGCTTGGTGATGGGTCGGGGTTCATTGCGCGAAAGCTGGCACAGATGCCTGTTTCGCATACCAACGTCATATGTCGCATGCCGAACTCTTGATTCGACTCGGCATACGATAAAGTGATCCGCATCTCAACGTCAAGCGTCTCGGTAAACCGGGCTCACCGCCGAGTTCTTGAGCATTGACAGCGTTTGATCGCGTGGTTTAACTTGAAAATGCGAAGCAATGGTTCGCAATCCGAATCTAGGAGAACGATGACGGATCTTGATGCGGCCGACGGAGCCCAATCCGCACGGCGCGACCGTGAGGTGGCTTCGGTGTCCAACGCGATGCGCCTGATCGAGGCGCTCGGGCGGGTGGACGCCTCCGGGATCACCGAACTCGCCCGCGAACTGGAGTTGTCCAAACCTGCGGTCGACCGGCTGCTGAGCACCCTGATGAGCGGCGGCTATGTCGAGCACGTCGCCGAAGGTCGCAAGTACCGGCTCACCATGAAGCTTGTCGCCGTGGCCAATTCGATCAAGGACCGCACCGGTCTGCTCGATCTGGCCCGGCCCAAGCTGCTCGAACTGGCCGACATGTTCCATGAGACGGTCAACCTCGGCACGCTGCATCGCGGATCGATCGTCTATGCCGACAGCATCGCTTCGCGGCAGATGTTCCGGATCGAGCCCATGCCGGGTTCGGAGATTCCCGCCTACTGCACCGCGATGGGCAAGGTGGTGCTGGCCAACTCGCCGGCCGACGAACTCGAGCAGTATCTGCGGGACTACCGGCCGGTGCCTTACACCCGGTTCACCGCGACCACGGCGGGCGAGCTGCGCGAACGTATCGAGAAGGCGCGCGTCGACGGATTCGCGGTTGATGACGGCGAACTCGTCGAAGAGGTGTGCTGTGTCGCCGCGCCGGTGCTGGACCCGCGGGGCCAGGCGGTCGCTGCCATCTCGATCACCACCATCCGCAGCACTTTCGCCCGCTCCGGTGACCAGATGGCCAAGGCTGTGGTGGAAGCCGCACGGCAGGTCAGCGAAGCGCTCGCCCTGGCGGATTCCCGGTGAGCCGCTCCCAGAGCTGGTTCGGCGGTCTCGACAAGACCGGGTTCTTCCATCGCTCCGGCATCAAGGCCATGGGTGTGCCGAACCGGATGTTCGACGGCAGGCCCGTCATCGGCATCTGCAACACCTGGTCACAGCTGACGCCGTGCAACGCGCATTTCCGGGAACTGGCCGAACACGTGGCCCGCGGGGTGTACGAGGCGGGTGGCTTCCCGCTGGAGTTCCCGGTGACCTCCATGGGCGAGACTTTGATGCGGCCGTCGACCATGCTGTACCGCAACCTCGTCAGCATGGATGTCGAAGAAACGTTGCGCGCCAACCCACTTGACGGGGTGGTGCTGCTCTGCGGCTGCGACAAGACCACTCCGGCGCTGCTGATGGGCGCGGCCAGCGTCGACCTGCCGACCATCGTGCTCTCCGGCGGGCCCACCCTGCCCGGCCGGCGCCGCGGCGTGCCGCTGCCCTCGGGCACCGGCACCTACGCCATGTACGACCAGGTGCGCGCCGGGACCATGAGCACCGACGAGTTCGTCGAGGCCGAAGCCTGCATGTGGCGCTCCAATGGACACTGCAACACCATGGGTACCGCCTCCACCATGGCCTCGCTGGTCGAAGCGATGGGATTGGCGCTGCCCGACAACGCCGCCATCCCCGCGGTCGACGCCCGCCGCAAGGTGCTGGCCCAAGACACCGGCGTGCGCGCGGTCGAACTGGTCCGCGAGAACGTCGCCATGTCGCAGATCCTCACCCGTGAGGCGTTCGAGAACGCCATTCGTGTCAACGCCGCCATCGGCGGTTCCACCAATGCCGTGGTGCACCTGCTGGCGTTGGCCGGGCGCATCGAAGTGCCCTTGAGTCTGGACGATTTCGACACCGTGGCCGCAGGCACCCCGTTGATCGTGGACCTGTTGCCGTCGGGTAAGTACCTGATGGACGAGTTCTTCGACGCCGGCGGCCTGCCCATCGTGATCAACGAACTCGGTGACCTGCTGCACCGCGACGCACTGACCGTCACCGGAAAGACGTTGGGCGCCAACGTCGAGAACCGGACGGCGTGGGGATCGCCCGCCATCCGCACGGTGGACGATCCGCTGCAGCATGATGCCGGCATCGCGGTGCTGCACGGCAATCTCGCACCCAGCGGCGCCATCATCAAACCGTCTGCGGCCACCGCCGAGCTGCTGACCCACCGCGGCACCGCCAAGGTGTTCGAGGACATCGACGACTTGAAGGCCCGCATCGACCATCCCGACCTGGCGGTCGACAAGGATTCGGTGCTGGTACTCAAAGGCGCTGGGCCGAAAGGTTATCCGGGGATGCCCGAGATGGGGAACCTGCCCATCCCGGCGAAACTGTTGCGCGAGGGCGTCACCGACATGGTGCGCATCTCCGATGCCCGGATGAGCGGCACCGCCTTCGGCGCCGTCGTCTTGCACGTGGCTCCCGAAGCGGCGGCCGGTGGACCGTTGGCCTACGTCCAAGACGGAGACGTCATCGAGTTGGACGTCCCGTCGCGACGGCTGCATCTCGACGTGACCGACGAGGAACTGGCCCGCCGTCGCGAGATCGCGCAACTGGCCGGTGGCACCAAACAGGTCGAAGGTGGCTACCTGCAGATGTATCTGGAGCACGTCACCCAGGCCGACACCGGCGCCGACTTCGACTTCCTGCGCGGCAAGCGCGGGGCGGGGGTGCCGCGTGCCAGCCATTGACCGGGTCGCGGTGGTCACCGGCGGCGGCAGCGGTATCGGCCGCGCCGCGGGTCTGGCGCTGGCGGGCAGCGGACACCGGGTGGTGTTCTGCGGCCGCACCGTCGAAACCCTCAAGGCGAGTGCGGAACTCGCCGGATCCGGAGAGGTGCTCGAACTCGACGTCACCGACGAGGAAGCCGTCGACCACACATTCACCCGGCTGGACCGCATCGACGTGCTGGTGAACTCCGCCGGGGTATTCGGAGCGCAGAAGCCCATCGCGGACACCACCCTGGCCGACTGGTCGCAGACCATGACCGTCAACGTCACCGGCTCGTTCCTGTGCGCCAGAGCGGCGATGAACCGGATGGAAACACACGGTGGCGGGCGGATCATCAACATCGGGTCGTTGTCGGCGCAGGTGCCCCGCCCGGGAGCCACGCCCTATACCGCCAGCAAGTTCGCCATCACCGGCCTCACCCGGGCGCTGGCACTGGAAGGCCGCTCCCGGAACATCGCGGTGGGTCAGATCGACATCGGCAACGCCGCCACCGACATGATCTCCGGTTTCGATGAGGCCTTGCAGCCGGACGGCTCGCGTAAGCGCGAACCGAAGATCGATGTGCGCCACGTCGGTTCCACCATCGCCCATATCGCCTCGCTGCCAACTGATGTCAGCGTTCCGTTCCTCACCATCATGGCCACCGGCATGCCCTTCCTCGGGCGTGGCTGAGACAACCATTAGGAGTTGCGTTCTATGACAACAAAAATCGCGATCATCGGTTCCGGCAACATCGGCACGGACCTGCTGATCAAGTGCCTGCGCGGATATTCGCGGCTCAAACCGGTGGCGATGGTGGGCATCGACCCGGACTCCGACGGCCTGGCCCGGGCGCGCCGGCTGGGTGTGCCCACCACCGACAAAGGGGTGGCCGGGCTGATCGCCATGCCCGAGTTCGACAGCGTCGACATCGTTCTGGACGCCACGTCGGCCCGGGCGCACATCGCCAACGCCGAAGCGCTGGCCCCCTACGGTAAGCAGCTGCTGGACCTGACACCGGCCGCGATCGGCCCGTATGTGGTGCCCGTGGTGAATCTCGAAGCGCACCTGGGGGAGAAGAACCTCAATATGGTGACCTGCGGGGGACAGGCCACCATCCCCATCGTGCATGCCATCTCGCGCATCACCCCCGTCCCGTACGCCGAGATCGTGGCGTCCATCGCGTCTCGTTCGGCGGGGCCCGGTACCCGGGCCAACGTCGACGAGTTCACCGAGACCACGTCGAAGGCCATCGAAGAGGTGGGTGGTGCCCGTCGCGGCAAGGCGGTCATCATCCTCAACCCCGCCGAACCGCCGATGCTGATGCGCGACACCGTGATGGCCATCGTCGAAGAGCCGAAATTCGATCTGATCACCGCCTCGGTGATCGAGATGGTGGAGCAGGTGGCCAAATATGTGCCGGGTTACCGGCTCAAGCAGGACGTGCTGATCACCCCGGTGCCGGCGGATGAACCACTGCGCACACTGTTCGAAGCGCAACCGCGCGACCGGTGGAAGGTGTCGGTGTTCCTGGAAGTCGAGGGCGCCGCGCACTATCTGCCCGCCTACGCCGGCAACCTCGACATCATGACCTCGGCAGCCTTGGAAGTGGCCAGCCGGATCTCGCAGGACAAGCTGAGCGGAGTCGCGTGATGGCAACCAAGATTTTTGTCCAAGATGTGACGCTGCGCGACGGCATGCACGCCATCCGGCACCGCATCGGCATCGACCCGCTGGTGAAAATCGCTGCCGCGCTTGATGCCGCCGGGGTCGACGGTATCGAGATCGCCCACGGGGACGGGCTCGCGGCGTCCACCCTGACCTACGGGCCGGCCAGCCACACCGACGACGAGTGGATCGCCGAAGTGGCCGCCGTGGTCAAGAACGCCCGGCTGACGACACTGCTGCTACCCGGTATCGGCACCATCGGCGACCTGGAGCGGGCCTACGATCTCGGCGCCCGGTCGGTGCGGGTGGCCACCCACTGCACCGAAGCCGACGTGGCACCGCAGCACATCGCCCGCGCCCGCGAGCTGGGCATGGACGTCTCCGGCTTCCTGATGATGTCGCACTACCTGGAGCCCGATCAGCTGGCCACCCAGGCCAAGATCATGGAAGACGCCGGCGCGCACTGCGTCTACGTCACCGACTCGGCAGGCCGGCTGACGATGGACGGCGTGCGCGCGCGGGTGCGCGCCTACCGCAAGGTGCTCAAACCGGAGACCGAGATCGGTATCCACGCCCACGAGAACCTGTCGCTGTCGGTGGCGAACTCGGTGGTCGCCGTCGAGGAGGGTGTCTACCGTGTGGACGCGTCCCTGGCCGGGCACGGTGCCGGGGCGGGGAACTGTCCCATCGAACCGTTCATCGCGGTGGCCAATCTGCTTGGCTGGGAGCACAACTGCGATCTGTTCGCGTTGGAGGACGCGGCCGACGACTTGGTGCGACCCCTCCAGGACCGGCCCATACGGGTCGATCGCGACACCTTGACCCTCGGGTACGCCGGGGTGTACTCCAGCTTCCTGCGCCACGCCGAGAAGGCCTCGAAAGACTACAACGTCGACATGCGCGATCTGCTGGTCGAGGTGGGCAAGCGCGGCCTGATCGGCGGCCAGGAGGACATGATCGTCGACGTGGCGCTCACCATGGCCGCCGCCTCCTGACCTCTGGGGATTTCGGCGCGCTGGTAACCGCTCAGCGGTTACCAGCGCGCCGAAATCGCAAGACGGTACCGTGAACCGGTGGCACAGCAGATATCGGTGATCACCGGCGGCGGTAGCGGTATCGGCCGTGCCGCCGGTCTGGCCCTGGCCGCCGCCGGCCATCACGTGGTGTTCTGCGGTCGCACCCTCGAAAGTCTGCAGGGCAGTGTGCAACTCGCGGGCTGCGGTGAAGCGCTGGTGCTCGACGTCACCGACGAGGGTGCCGTCGATACGGCTCTGGGAAGGTTGGAGCGTATCGATGTGCTGGTGAACTCCGCCGGGGTGTTCGGGTCACAGCAACCGATCACGCAGACCTCGCTGCAGGCCTGGTCGGAGGTCATGACGGTGAACGTCACCGGATCGTTTCTCTGCGCCAGGGCGGCGATGCGGGTCATGCAGAACCAGGATCCGCGTGGGGGCCGGATCATCAACATCGGTTCGGTGTCGGGTCAGGTACCGCGACCGGAGGCCACGCCCTATACCGCCAGCAAGTTCGCCATCAACGGCCTGACCCGTGCGCTGGCGCTGGAGGGCCGCAGCACCGGCATCGCCGTCGGTCAGATCGACATCGGCAACGCCGCGACGGCCATGACAACCGGTTTCGACGGGGCGTTGCAACCCGACGGATCCCGGAGGCCGGAGCCGAAATTCGATGTGCGCCACGTCGGTTCAACCATCGCGCACATCGCGGGCCTACCGCTGGATGTCAGTGTGCCGTTCCTGACCATCATGGCGACGGAGATGCCGCTGCTGGGGCGGGGCTGACTCAGCGCCAGTGCGAGGCGAAGAAGTTCCCCGAGTCCACCGACGCGTCGAATGCCCGGGTGGTGGGCCCGACCTGCTGCACCGAGAGCACGGTCGGCGCACCGGGCCAGGTGTGGCCGCCACCGTCGACGCGGGTGAACACCACCTCGGTGCCGTCGGCGCAGCCCGAACTCGAGCGGAACGCGCGCATGCCGTCGCCGGCGTCGGGTAGCGGCACCTCGGTGGGGGCGCCGCACCCGTTTAGGCTGCGCCACAGATCCGTCATCGCCTGCGCGGGCACCACGGTGCTGCCGCCGCCGCGGCCCAGCATGGGCCCGCCGTTGAACGGCACGATCGGGTCGGCGGTGCCGTGGGTGGCCATGACGGCGACGGGTTCCGACGGCGCGCACGCCATGTTGGTGCCCAGAGTGCCGTCGACCGGCGCCACGGCGGCAAACAGGTCGGCCCGCTCGCAGGCCAGCCGGTTGGCCATGAACGCACCGGCCGACAAGCCTGTGGCGTACACCCGGTTGGGGTCGACGCCGAACTCAGCCACCAGCTTGGTCACCAGGGCGGAGATGAAGCCCACGTCGTCGACGCGCTGCCGGTCGGGCACCGAGGCGCCGCGCCCGTCGGCCCAGCTGAAGTCGATCCCGTCCGGGTAGGCCACCACGAATCCGTGCGCGTCGGCGATCGCGTCGTAATGCGTCAGCGCCTGGTGCGACGCTCCGGTGTTACCCGCGGAATGCAGGTTGATCACCAGGCCGTTGGCCGGGCCCGGCGGTACATGCAGGGTGTAGGTGCGGGGAATCCCGCCGAAGTCGAAGTGCGCCGTGGGCACTGAGCCGAAGACCGGCTCCGCGTGGGCGGGTGACACCGTGGTCAGAGCCGCGACAATACCGAGCATGGCCGCCAGTGCTCGCGCACTGCCGGCGACCGAGATGTGTTCCAAAGCATTCCCCCGCTGTGGTTGCCGTGCGTGGTGAGACGCTAACGTCCGTGACCGGCGTCCCGTGGAGTTTCGGCGGAACACCGCCCGGTGTTACGCCTCGTCGATCAGCCGCAGTACGGCGTCCACGTCGGCCTCGGTGGTGGCCCAGGAGCACACAAAACGGTAGACCGGGCGCAGGACGTCGGGGGCGTGGATGGCATACCGCGCCGCGACCCGGGCATGGGTGTCGGCGTCGAGGACGACGAACACTTCATTGGCCTCGACGGGCGCGCCGAGTTGCCGGCCACGCTGGGTGAAGCCGGTGCTCAGGCGGGCGGCCATGGTGTTGGCGTGGGCGGCGAGGTCGAGCCACAGGTTGTCGGTGAACAGCGCCGTGAACTGCGCGGAGACGAAGCGGTGCTTGCTGGGCAGGTGACCGATCTGCTTCTGCACGAAGTGGATTCCGTCGAACAGCTCCGGCCGGCGCACCAGGATGGCATCACCGAACAGCAGGCCGTTCTTGGTGCCGCCGACAGTCACGATGTCGGCGTCGCCGATGGCGTCCAGCGGTGAGACTCCCAGTGCGGCAACAGCATTGGCGATCCGTGCGCCGTCGACGTGCACCAGCAGACCCTGCGTGTGGGCTTCGTCGACGAATTCCTTGATGGCCGCCGCGGTCCACAGGCGACCGTTCTCGGTGGACTGCGTGATGGTCACCACCGCGGGCTGCGAATGATGCACCGGCCCGCGGCGCACGGCGGCCCTGCCCAGCTCTGACGGATCGATGAGGCCGTCCGCGCTGGGCAGCACCGTCAGCATGGCGCCGGACAGCCGTACCGGCCCGCCCGCCTCGTCCACCAGCGAATGCGCGATATCGCTGCACAGGATGCTGTGCCACGGCCGTGTCGCGGCAGCCAGCGCGATGACGTTGGCGCCGGTTCCGGTGAGCGCGAACACGACCTCGGCGTCGGGGGAGTCGAACGCGTCCTTGATCAGGTCGGAGGCCTGCTGGGTCAGCGCGTCGTCGCCGTAGGACATGGCGCTGCCGTGGTTGGCGGCGACGACGGCATCGAGGACGGTGGGGTGCGCCGGTGCGGCGTTGTCCGAGGCGAAAGCGGTGGAGACGGTCACTGTCGCCATGATGTCACGCCGCACGGTGACCCTCGATGGTCAGTTGTTGCCGTTGCCGTTGCCGCGGCCGTTGCTCTTCTTCTCGCCCTTGCCGTTGCCCGGGTTCTTCTTCTGGTCGCTCTTGCCGTTGCCGGGGTCGACCTGCGGTTGCACCGCTACCGGTACGGCTTCAGGGATAAGGGTCTCGGCGGTGACGGGCGCGGGCGGCACCGTGGCCACGGGTGCGGGGGCAGGCGCCACCGGGGTGCTCAGGCCGGCCGTTTCTGAGGCCGGCGCCGCGGGCAGCGGCTCGGTGGCGTACGCCAGGGATGCCACGACGAACGCGGCCAGGATCCCGGCGGCGGCCAACCCCCGCCGCGCGTTCCTGGTGACGCTGCGGCGCGCGGGGACCGCCGTGGGGTGCTCGAGCATCTGAGTCGCGGGGCGACGGGGAAGGGCCACCGCCTGCAGGGCCCGCCCGTCACCGGCCAACGCGGCCCGCATCTGGGTGGCGCTCGTGAAACGGTTTCCGGGCGCGCGTGCCAGCGCGCCGTCGATGGTGGCGGCCAGGTGCGAATCGATGTCGGGTCGCAACGAGGCGATCGGTGGGGGCGGCGCGTCCAGGATGGCCCGGGCCAGTGCCAGCGGGTTCTCCTCGGGGTAGGCGTGCCGGCCCGCGAGCGCCTCGTAGCCCACCAGACCCACCGCGTACAGATCGTCGGCCACCGAAGCCGGTGCGCCAGAGACCCGTTCGGGACTCATGTAGGCCATGGTCCCGATGATCTGCCCGGTGCGGGTATGCGCGGCCCCGCCCGTCTTGGCGATACCGAAATCGGCCACCTGCACCCTGTCGCCGGAGGAGGAGATCAGCAGGTTGCCGGGTTTGATGTCGCGGTGCAGGATTCCCGCCCCGTGCGCGGCTTCCAGGGCCGACAGCACGTCGTCGAGCATCGACCTGACTGCCTCGGGCCGCATCGGGCCCTGGTCGAACACCTCCGCCAGCGTCGTGCCGGGGAGGCGCTCCATCACGATGAACGGGGTGCCGCGGTGTTCGCCGTAGTCGTACACCGCCACGATGTTCGGATGGCACAGCGCGGCCGCGGCCCGCGCCTCGTCTTCGAAACGGCGCCGCACCGACTCCTGGGATTGCAGCGAGGTGTGCAGGACTTTGACCGCCACCGGGCGACCGAGCCGGGCGTCCCAGCCGTCGAAGACTTCCGCCATGCCCCCGCAGCCCAGTAGGTCGTGCAGTTCATAGCGGTCGGCGAGCAGGTCATGGCCGTACACGCCGAGTTGATAACCAGGATCCGGGCCGGCTAAACGAAGCTCGACTAGCCACCCGCTGGTAACGCCATGGGAACCGGACGCGACAATGTCGGTGACCGATCAACAATCGCGGGGTGCGAAGGAAGAGGAGTCGGAGAGTGTTCGTCAGGAAAATTGCCGCCGCAGCAGCGGTTGCTGTCGGGCTGGGCGCCGCTTCCGCGGTGCTCGGGGCGGGGCAGGCCGCTGCCGACAAAGACGGGTACTGGGTTCCCGTGCCGCCGCCGGGCCATATCGGGCAGATCGTGCACATTCCACCCGGCCACCTCGGCCAGATCGTGGGGGTACCGCCGGGGCAGTGGAACAAGGTGCCCAACGTCTGGCGCTGAGTTGGCGACGACGCCGGCGGATCACAACCGCCGGCGGCTGTCGGCGATCAACACCGAGCAATCGCTGTTGTTCAGCGCGGCACATCCTTTCGGGCCCAGCAGCTGGCCTACACCGGCGCGGTTGTGACCACCGATCACCATGAGCTGTATCTGCGCAACATTTCCGGCGAGGTAGTCGATCGGGTTCCCCCGCACGGTCACCGTACTGACATCGAGGCCGGGATGCTGCCAACGCCACCGCGCCACCAGGCGCTCCAAAGTGGCGTTTGCCCACCGGTTGCCCTCGGCCGCGGTGTGGTCGCCGGGGTGCCACGCCGACAGCACGCGTAGCGGGACCTGCCGCAGAACCGCCTCCTCGACACCGAGTCGCAGTGCGTCGACGCTTTCGGCTGACTCGTCCATCGCGACGACAACACACCCGGTGTCGGAGGTCTTGCGCACCACGGTCACCGGGCACAGCGCCTGCGCTGCCACGGACGCGGCAGTGGAGCCCACGTGCCCGTCGTCGAAGTGATGCAGTCCGACGGCGCCGACGCAGATCATCCGCGCCCAGTGCGACGCCTTGACCAGCGCAGCGACCGGGGTCTGTGGTACGACGTGCGCCTGGACTTCGGGCGGTGGATCATGGGTGGCCTGCACCACGCTGCGCGCGTGGCGCAGAGCTGTTTCGGCAATCGAGCGCCGACCGGCATCCTCGTCGTCCCGCGGCAGGGCGTAGATCAGGTGCAGTGGAACGTGAAGCTCGGCCGCTTCGTCGGCGGCCCACAGCGCTGCGCTCAATGCCGCACGAGATCCATCGATTCCGACCACAACGGGTGCCGTCATCATCACCACCGCCAATTCGTCTCCGTGCTTCATTCTCGAACGTGCACGGGGGTGGATGACAGTGCCATAGGTCCTCGGTTGAGGGTCCATGGCCTGTGACGGGGCAATCGGCCTTCGACGAGTTCAGGGGGCAGACGGCAGTACAGAGGTGCGGCTCACGAGATGATGCGCGCCTTCTTCTCCTCGTACATCAATTCGTCTGCGCGCGTCAACAATTCGTCCACGGTGCTGGCGTCCGCCGGCGTCACCAGCATCACCCCGATGCTGGCCGACAGACGGTAGGGGCGTACCTCGGCCTCGTTGAACAGCCGAATTGCGTCGACCAACTGCTCCTTGAGTGACGCCGGGGTGGCCGTGGGGTCGGTGACCAGTACACAGAACTCGTCGCCACCCATCCGGGCCAGCACATCTGACCGGCCGAGCGTGCTGGCCAGCACCCGCGCGACGTCGGCGATCAGTGCGTCACCGACCATGTGACCTTTGCCGTCGTTGACGAGTTTGAGGCCGTCGACGTCGATGAAGGCCAGGATGCAGTTGCGGCCGTCGCGACGCGCTGCGGCCAGGCCCGGCTCGGCCAGATGGTAGAAGCCGCGGCGGTTGTTGATGCCGGTGAGGACATCGGTGACCGAGACCTGGCGGATCTCCTCGTTGGCGCGTTCCAATTCGGCGGTGCGATCACGGACCCGCTGTTCCAGCTCGGCATAGACCTGCACGTTCTCCATGGCGATGGACGTCGCATCTGCCAGCGCCTGCAGCAGGGTGACCTCCTGCTCCGACGGCTGATGTTCGTGGGCCCAGTAGTTGCCGATCGCGCCCACGGGGTCGAGTTTGCGAATCGGGACCATCACCAGGCTCTTGACGAAGGTGGGACGGTACGCGGCGTGCGGAATCCGGTTGTCCAGATAGATGTCCGGAATGACGGCGGCTTCCCGGTTGAGCATGGCCCATCCGCTGATGCAGACCTCCATGGGGAAGCGGTTGCCCTTCCACAGCGGGGCGATCGCGTCCTCGTCGGCGTAATAGCACTTGCCGTTGTCGCGCAGGACGAAGGTGGCGCCGTCGCAACCGGTGAGTTCACGGGCGGCGGTGCGGACGATGCGCTGAACGGTGTCGAGGTTGCGGGCCATCGAGAGTTCCTGGACCGCCCGCAGCAGGCGCTCCATACCGCGGATGTAGTCGATATCGCGGAACGGTTCTGACCACGGATCAACCGGCAAGCTCTCGGCGGTCAATGTCCCATACCTCCGTGCAACACCACATCACATGACAGCGGCTGCCGAGGCAGTTACCGAATGCTAGCCGATCGCAGGAAAACCTGACGGATTGCATGCATCTTTGCCGGGAACAACAGGATCAGCGCCCAGGAAGGGACGCGGCTCGCAGCCCGAAGGCGGTGACGTTGGGGTGTCAGGAGGGCGGATCGACGGCGCGTCGCGCAGCTTGTGGTGTGCTCTGATTCCGGCGCACCCGTCGACGGCCACCGGCAGCAGGCAGCCGAGCCGCCCGACGCCGACGGTCACGGGCACGGGGTCCGCGCATCCCGCAGCGCCGCGTCGGCCGCGGCAAGGTGGAGAAACGACCCCGTGACCACGATCGGTCCGGAGTCTGCGGTGGTCAGCGCATACTGCACGGCCGCCGCGGGGTCGTCGACGGCCACCGCAGAGATGCCGCGGGCGCGGGCAGCTTCGAAGACGTGTTGGGCCGGCACGGACGGCGCCGCCGGCCCGGCGCCGTCATCGGGAAGCCGGGTGGCGATCACCCGGCCCGCGAGCGGGGCGATGGTGGCCAGCATGGACTGCAGGTCTTTGTCGGCTCTGGCGGCGAGCACCCAGGTGGCGCGGGCGCGGGGGTACATGGCGCGCACCGTGTCGGTGAGCGCGACGAGTTTGACATTGTTGTGTGCCCCGTCGAGTATCACGTCGCGTCCAGCAACGCGGTGACGCTCGAATCTGCCGGGCAGCCGCGCGTACGCCAGACCGGTCCGCACCGCCGCGCCGTCGAGGGCCCATCCATCGCGTAGCGCGAGGTGCCGTGCCGCCCGGATGGCCAGGACGGCGTTGACTCCTTGATGGCGGCCCTGCAGCCCGAGCCGGAAATCCTGATCGCCGGTGTGCAGCACCGTGCCGGAAAGGTCTGCTGTGCAACAGATTTCGCGCGGGTCGACGGTGTCTACGATGCACCGACGGGTCCGTGCCGTCGCGGACATGGTGTTCCGGACGCTGGCCTGGTGGTGACGCAACACGATGCCGTGCCCGTCCGTGGTCAGAATTCCTGCCTTGTGGCCGGCGATTTCGGCGACGGTTTCTCCCAGCAGGTGCGTGTGGTCCAAGCCGATCCGGCCTATCACAGCCAGCTTGTCCGGCCTGGTGATGGCGTTCGTGGCGTCCCACCGGCCTCCGATTCCGGTCTCGATCACGGCGTAGTCCAGCCCACTCGTGGCGAACGTCGTGAAGGCCACCGCATTGAGCGCTTCGAAGAAGGTCGGTGTGCCGAGCGGACTTGCCTGCAGCCGCTCGACAACGGGGCGCAATCTGTTGACGGCATCGACGAAGAACTCCACCGGAACCGGTCGCCCACCGATCTGGACCCGTTCGAGGATCGATCGCACGTGCGGGGAGAGATGGGTGCCCACCCGGAAACCGTGAGCATCGAGGATCGCGGCGACGAATGCGCTGACCGATCCCTTTCCCGCGGTACCCGCGATGTGAACGGTGCGGACGGCATTCTGCGGTGACCCGAGGAGGCCGAACAGTTCGACGGCGCGCGCGAGGCCCACCTGCTTGGAACCGCGGGGCAGGCCGTAGAGATAGTGCGTCGCGGCATCGAGGTCGATCGTGGCCGGGAAGATGCCCGCGAGAACTGCAGTCATGAACCCATCGTAATATATCAGTCAACAAAAGATTGGTATATTAAGCCCGACCCGAGTGAGAGGGCGGTCGTCGACATGGTGCAGACGCTGCTGATCGACAATTACGACTCCTTCACCTACAACCTGGCCGCGCTGCTGACCGAGGTGAACGGCAGGCCGCCGGTCGTGGTGACCAACGACGCGGCTTGGGGCAGCCTGGATCTCGGCGCCGTCGACAACATCGTCATCTCACCGGGGCCCGGCGATCCCACCGTGCCCGCCGATTTCGGTATCTCCGCGCGGGCGATCGCCGCCTCCGGTCTGCCGGTTCTCGGTGTCTGCCTCGGGCATCAGGGTCTGTGTGCGGAGTTCGGGGCGCGGGTGGTGCGCGCCCCGCAACCGGTGCATGGGCGGGTGTCGCGGATTCGGCACACCGGCCGCGATCTGTTCGAAGGGCTGCCGTCGCCGATGTCGGTGGTGCGCTACCACTCACTGATCGCCGTCGATCTGCCGGAGGAACTGGAGGTCCTGGCGCGCACCGACGAGGGGCTGGTGATGGCGGTGCGTCATCGGCGCCGCCCGCTGTGGGGAGTGCAGTTCCACCCCGAATCGATAGCCTCCGACCACGGCGCGGCGATCATGCGCAACTTCCGTGCTCTCGGTGACCCTGTCCGTCGGCCCAAAGGTGTTGCCGTACCGAGGCAGACCAATCCTGTGTCGGGCCGACGGCAGGCCGGCTACGCCGTGGATCATCGCCGCATACCGCACCTTCCTGATGCGCCCTCGCTCTACCGGCGCCTGTTCGCCGGGCGTCCCGGCGCGTTCTGGCTCGACGGCCGTGCGGCCGAGCCGGGCGAGCGGTTCACCATCATGGGAGACGCGACGGGACCCCTGGCGGAATACCTGACCTATGACGTCGACGCGCGGCAGGTGCACGTCGACTCGGCGCGTGGACACCAAACACAGTCCGTCACATCGCTTTTCGACTATCTCGAAGTGCAGCTGACGAGTCGGGCGATACCGCCGGATGCGGCGCTGCCGTGCCCCTTCCGGCTCGGTTATGTCGGTTACCTGGGCTACGAACTCAAAGCGGAGTCGGGCGGTGGCCGCAGGCACCGCTCGCCGCATCCCGACGGTGCGCTTGTTTTCGCCGACCGGGCTGTGGTGATCGATCATGACCGAGGCTGCAGTTATCTCCTCGCGTTGCGCCTCGCCGGCGACACGCCACCTCACTGGTGGCTGGACCAGACGGCCGCGGTCCTGCGTTCCGTCGCCGCCGACGACGTGTCCACCGCCGCTCCGGCTGTCAGCAGCGCACCGCTGGACATCTCGGTCGACGCCGGCGTGCATCGGGCCCGGGTCGAAGAGTGCCTCGACCTCATCGGGCAGGGGCAGACCTACGAGGTGTGTCTGACCACCACAGCGCGGATCGACCGTGACATCGACGCCGTCGCGACGTTCGAGCGAGCGTGCGTGACCAATCCGGCGCCGTACGCCGCGCTGTTGCAGTTCGCGGGACTGTCGGTGGTCAGCGCCTCTCCGGAGCGGTTCCTGCGGGTAGGGGACAACCGGGTGGCGGAGTCCAAGCCGATCAAGGGCACCAGGCCCCGAGGGTCAACGCCGGAGGCCGACTTGCTGTTGCGGAACACATTGCACGGCAGCGAGAAAGACCGTGCGGAGAACCTGATGATCGTGGACCTGGTGCGCAATGACCTGACTCGGGTGTGTGTGCCGGAGTCGGTACATGTGCCCTCGCTTTTCGGTGTGGAGTCCTACCCGTTCGTTCATCAGCTGGTCTCCACCGTGCGTGGCACGCTGCGCGAGGATGTCCATCCGTGGACGCCGTCCGGGCGCTGTTTCCCGCCGGGTCGATGACGGGTGCACCCAAGGTCCGCACCATGGACATCCTGGATCGCCTGGAAGGCCGGGCCCGCGGAGTGTATTCCGGTGCGCTGGGCTATCTTTCGCTCTCGGGCGCCATCGATCTGTCCGTGGTGATCCGCACGGTCGTCGCCGCAGGCGGCAGCATCGAGATCGGCATCGGAGGCGCCATCACCGCGTTGTCGGACCCGGCTGAGGAGTATGCGGAGATCCTGCTCAAGGCCGCGTCCTGGCGAAACACGCTCGCCGCGCCTGCGCCGGTGGGTGTGCGAGCCGGGGTTTCAGTCGACAATTGATATACTAGACACGCTCAAACTGATATAGCACAATTGTGTCCTGTTGCCGACCGCACGCTGAATCGTCCACAAGCCAAGGAGATTTCCATGCCACAACAGGTTCGCGGTGTCATCGCCCGCTCGAAGGGTGCCCCCGTCGAGGTCACGACGATCACGATTCCAGATCCCGGGCCGGGTGACGTGGTGGTGCGCATCCAGGCTTGCGGGGTGTGCCACACCGACCTGACCTACCGGGACGGCGGCATCAACGACGAGTACCCCTTCCTGCTCGGACACGAGGCCGCGGGCATCGTCGAGGAAGTCGGCGCCGGCGTCGGCTCGGTCGCCGTGGGCGATTTCGTGATCCTCAACTGGCGGGCGGTGTGCGGGCGGTGCCGGGCATGCAAACGCGGACGTCCGCAATACTGCTTCGACACCCACAATGCCGGGCAGAAGATGACGCTGGAGGACGGCACCGAGCTGACCCCGGCGCTGGGTATCGGCGCGTTCGCCGAGAAAACCCTTGTCCACGAGGGGCAGTGCACCAAGGTCGACCCAGACGCCGATCCGGCCGTGGTCGGGCTGCTCGGGTGTGGTGTGATGGCCGGTCTCGGTGCCGCCGTCAACACCGGCAACGTGTCGCGCGGAGACTCGGTGGCGGTGATCGGCTGCGGTGGTGTGGGTGACGCGGCCATCATGGGAGCGCGGCTGGCGGGGGCGGGCACCATCATCGCGATCGACCGTGACCCGCGAAAGTTGCAGTGGGCCACCGAACTCGGTGCCACCCACACCGTGAACGCGGCCGAAGCCGACACGGTGGCCGCCGTCCAGGAACTCACCGGCGGGTTCGGCGCCGACGTCGTGATCGACGCGGTGGGCCGGCCGGAAACCTGGCGTCAGGCTTTTTATGCGCGTGATCTGGCCGGCACCGTGGTGCTGGTGGGCGTGCCGACCCCCGATATGAAACTCGAGATGCCGCTGGTCGACTTCTTCGCCCGCGGCGGGTCGTTGAAGTCGTCGTGGTACGGGGATTGCCTGCCCGAACGCGACTTCCCGACGCTGGTGGACCTGTACCGGCAGGGGCGGTTGCCGCTCGAGCGGTTCGTGTCGGAGCGGATCAAACTCGACGAGATCGAAGACGCCTTCCACACCATGCACGAGGGCAAGGTGTTGCGCTCGGTGGTCGTCCTGTGACATCACAGATCCAGCGCGTGGTGACCTCTGGGACGTTCGAACTCGACGGCGGGTCCTGGGACGTCGACAACAACATCTGGATCGTCGGCGACGACTCCGATGTCGTCGTCTTCGATGCCGCCCACACCGCGCAACCGATCATCGACGCCGTGGGTGGTCGCAATGTGGTCGCGGTGGTGTGCACCCACGGCCACAACGACCACATCACCGTCGCGCCGGAACTCGGTGCCGCGCTCGACGCCCCGGTGCTCCTGCACCCGGCCGACGCGGTGTTGTGGCAGATGACCCACGCAGGCAACGATTTTCGTGCCATCGAAGACGGTGCCTCGCTGAAGGCGGGCAACCTGGAGCTGGTTGGTCTGCACACCCCGGGACATTCACCGGGCTCGGTGTGCTGGTTCGCTCCCGAGTTGAAAGCGGTGTTCTCCGGGGACACCCTGTTCCAGGGTGGTCCGGGGGCCACCGGGCGATCGTTCTCCGATTTCCCCACCATCCTGGAGTCCATCAAGAACCGGCTGGGCACCTTGCCGGCCGATACGGTGGTGTACACCGGCCACGGTGACTCCACCACGATCGGGGACGAGATCGTGAACTACGACGACTGGGTCGCCCGCGGCCACTGACGAGGCGCTGCGAGGAACGAGCGGCGCCGAGGAAGGGGCCCAGAGGCAGAAGCCACTGACAAGGCGCTGCGAGCACAACCCATTAGCCGGTTCCCAACAGGCGGTGCAGCACCGCATCGAGGGCCGCCGACATACCGGAGTCTGCGGCCGCGGCGTGCACCGCGTCCGCCACTGGCGACTCGGGTTCTCGCGCCAGCGTGATGACCCCGACGGTGGGCCCGGTGCGGTGCTCGCTGATGGGACGCACCGCCATGCCCGCCGGCACGCCGAATGCGTAGAGCCACGCGTGCGATGCGATGGTCGCCAGCTGCGCGCTGCTCAGGTGTGCGTAGATGGCGCCCACTGTGTCGGCTTCCACCACCGGGGTGAACCGCACCGCCGCAGCGGCCATGTGTGCGTCGATGATCCTGCGGTTACGCATCTCGGAGGTCAACGCACACAGGGGGAGCGTGGCCGCCTGCGCCCAGGTGAGGCTCGGCTGCGCCATGACGGGGTTGTCCTCGGGGGCCAGGACGACGTAGCTCTCCTGATACAGCACGGTCTGCCGGCAGCCCGGTGGTGTCTCGGTGTCGAGGTAGGTCAGCCCGGCATCGATCTCGAAGTCCGCCAGCCGCCGCGCGATCTCCCGCGAGGACAACGCCTCCACGCGCACCGTCGCCGTCGGGTGCACCTGCAGCAGACGCGTGGACAGCAGCGGAATCGCGGGAACCGAGGTCGGAATCGCGGCGATCCGCGCTGTCATGGTCAGCCGTCCGCGCATGCGTTCGACGTCGGCCAGCAGTTCGTCGCGCTCGGCGATGATCCGATGAGCCCAGGTGAGAACCCGCGCACCTTCGGCGGTGAAACCCTCGAACCGGTGTCCGCGCAGCACAATCGGAACACCGAGCTCACGTTCGAGACGGCGGATGGCCACCGACAGGGTGGGCTGGCTGATGTGGCAGGCGGCAGCGGCGCGGCCGAAGTGCCGTTCGCGGGCCAGCGCCACGAGGTACTCCAACTGCACGATCTGAACGTCGGCGGCCATGGCGTCGCTCCTTGATAGATATCAACTATCGAAGCATCTGGAAACGTCATGACCAAACCGTTGCCGGCTATTCGGCGGGCCCGTACGGTCAGGGTTTCCGATCCATCTGCAGAGGATGCACGCGTGCCCAGCATCGACAATGACAGCAGGTACCTCTTCGACGAAGGTGACGCCCAGATCACCCATGAGAAGAGTTACGCCGCAGGCGTTCCCGCCGTCATGGTGTCGCTGCGGCGCGGTGTCGAGCAGATGGGAGTGGTGCGCACCGCCCGCACCTTGGCCAAACTCAACCAGCGGAACGGCTTCGACTGCCCGGGATGTGCCTGGCCGGAGACACCGGGCCACCGCAAGCACGCCGAGTTCTGCGAGAACGGCGCCAAGGCGGTGGCCGAGGAAGCCACCACCCGGCGCGTGACACCGGAGTTCTTCGCACGTCACTCGGTGGCCGACCTGCTGGAACACACCGAGTATTGGCTGGGCCAACAGGGCAGGCTCACCCATCCCATGGTGCTGCGCCCGGGTGCCACCCACTATCAACCCATCGAGTGGGATCAGGCCTTCGCGCTGATCGCCGAGGAGTTGCGCGCACTCGGCACCCCGGATGCCGCGGCCTTCTACACATCGGGGCGCACCTCCAACGAAGCCGCATTCCTCTACCAGCTGCTGATTCGGAGCTTCGGCACCAACAACATGCCGGATTGCTCGAACATGTGCCACGAGTCCTCCGGCACCGCGCTGGTGGAGAGCATCGGCATCGGCAAGGGCTCGGTGTCGGTGACCGATCTCGAGGACGCCGACCTGATCCTCATCGCCGGGCAGAACCCGGGCACCAATCATCCGCGGATGCTGTCGGTTCTGGAGAAGGCGAAAGCCAACGGGGCCAGGGTGATCGCCATCAACCCGCTGCCGGAGGCGGGCCTGCTGCGATTCAAGGACCCGCAGAAGGTCCACGGCGTGATCGGCGATGGGGTGGGCATCGCCGACGACTTCCTGCAGATCCGTTCCGGCGGCGATCAGGCGTTGTTCCAGGGTCTGGCGAAACTGCTGTTCGACGCCGAGGACCGCCGCCCGGGCAGTGTGCTCGACCACGACTTCATCGACCGGCACTGCGCGGGATTCGACGCTTACGCCGCGCACATCCGTGCCGTCGATCTGGACACCGTGCTGGCGGCCACCGGCCTGACCCGAGCCGAACTCGACACCACCGCCCAGGCGCTGGTGGACTCGAAGAAGACCATCATCTGCTGGGCCATGGGTCTGACCCAGCAGACCCATGGGGTGGCGACCATTCAGGACGCCACGAATCTTCTTCTGCTGCAGGGCATGATCGGCAAGCCCGGCGCGGGGGTGTGCCCGGTGCGTGGGCACTCCAACGTCCAGGGTGACCGGACGATGGGTATCTGGGAGAAGATGCCGGAGCCGTTCCTGGCGGCTCTGGACACCGAGTTCGGCATCACCAGCCCGCGCCGGCACGGCTATGACGCCGTTGACGCCATCCGGGCCATGCGTGACGGGCGGGTCTCGGTGTTCATGGCGATGGGCGGCAACTTCGTCTCGGCCACCCCTGACACGGAGGTCACCGAGGCCGCGCTGCGCAACTGCTCCTTGACCGTGCAGGTGTCGACGAAGCTGAACCGCTCGCATCTGGTGACTGGGCGCACCGCGCTGATCCTGCCGTCCCTGGGCCGCACCGACAAAGACGTGATCGACGGCCGCAAACAGGTTGTCACCGTCGAGGATTCGATGTCGGTGGTGCACCTGTCCCGCGGTGGGCTCACGCCGCCGAGTCCGCAGGTGCGCAGTGAGGTCGCCATCGTGTGCGGGCTCGCCGGGAAGTTGTTCGGTGCGGCTCATTCGGTGCCGTGGTCGGAGTTCGCATCCGATTACGACCGGATCAGGGACTCCATCGCACGGGTGGTGCCGGGATTCACCGACTTCAATCGGCGCGTGCGCGAACCCGACGGCTTTGTGCTGCCGCACCCACCGCGCGATGAGCGGGCGTTCACGACGTCGACGGGTAGGGCGAATTTTGTGGTCAACCAACTGCACTGGTTGCCGATACCCGAAGGCAGACTGATCCTGCAGACCATGCGCAGCCACGATCAGTACAACACCACCATCTATGGGCTCGACGACCGCTACCGCGGGGTCAACGGCGCGCGCCGAGTGGTGTTGTGCCATCCCGACGACATCGCCGCCGGTGGCTTCGTCGACGGCGAGCGGGTGGACCTGGTGTCGGAATGGCCGCTCGACGGTGGCGCCGTCGAGGAGCGGCGCGCCGAGGACTTCCGGTTGGTGGCCTACCCGACCCCGCGTGGCAACGCCGCAGCCTACTACCCGGAAACCAATCCGCTGATTCCCCTGGACCATACCGCGCGCAGGTCGAACACGCCGGTGTCCAAAGCCATCACGATCCGTCTCGAGCGCCGCCGATGAAGCGAGGGCGCTGATGGGACGGGTCACCGCCCGCACCCGCGTCACCCGGATCACCGCCGAGCGCAGCGTCCATCGCCCCGACACGCTGGCCGTCGAGGAACCGCTGGAGATCAGGGTGGCCGGCCGGCCCCTGGCGGTGACCATGCGCACGCCAGGATCGGATATCGAACTGGCACAGGGGTTTCTGCTCACCGAGGGGTTCATCGCCGACCGTTCGGACATCGCCGCCGTGCGTTACTGCAACAGCCGCGGCGCGGACGGCGCCAACACCTACAACGTCCTCGACATCGATCTCGCCGCAGGGGTGGCACTGCCCGAGACCGGTGTCGAACGCAACTTCTACACCACTTCCTCGTGCGGCGTGTGCGGCAAGGCCTCACTCGATGCCATTGCCCAGCGCACGCGGCACAGCCCCGCCGACGACACCGTCGGCGTCCGCACGCAGGTGCTGACGAGTTTGCCCGACACCTTGCGCGCGGCGCAGAAAGTCTTCGACAGCACCGGAGGCCTGCACGCCGCCGGGTTGTTCACCGCGGACGGTGCACTGCTGACCGTGCGTGAGGACGTCGGCCGGCACAACGCGGTGGACAAGGTGGTCGGCTGGGCTGTCGAACAGCAGCGAATCCCGTTGTCCGGCACGGTCCTGATGGTCAGCGGGCGCGCCTCGTTCGAGCTGGTGCAGAAGGCCGTGATGGCGGGCGTCCCGGTGCTGGCGGCCGTGTCGGCGCCGTCCTCGCTGGCCGTCGACCTCGCCCAGGACAGTGGTCTGACGCTCGTCGGCTTTCTCCGGGGCGCCAGCATGAACGTCTACAGCAGGCCGGACCGGATCACCGGGCTGGGCTGACCGCCCGGAGTACCGCCACCGCATCCACGGTGGCCGCCACATCGTGCACCCGCAGGATCGTCGCGCCGCGCTGGGCGGCCAGCAGTGCCGCCGCCACCGAGGCCGCACACCGGTCGGCCACGCCACGGCCGGTGAGGGCACCCAACATGCCTTTGCGGGACAGCCCGGCCATGATCGGCAATCCCATGGGCGCCGTGTCAGCCAGGCCATCCAGCAGCGCCAGGTTGTGCTTCAACGTCTTGCCGAAACCGAAACCGGGATCGACCACCAGGTGGTCCCGGGGGATGCCGGCCACGCAACAGGCCGCGACGCGGTCGAGCAGGAATCCGCGTACCTCGGCCACCACATCGCCGTAGGCCGGTGCGTCCTGCATGGTGGCCGGCTCACCCTGCATGTGCATCAGGCACACCGGAACCTGCAGCGCTGCCGCGGTTTCCAGCGCACCAGGGATCTGCAATGCCCGAACGTCGTTGATCATCACCGCACCGGCGGCGACGGCCGCACGCATCACCTCGGGCCGCGAGGTGTCCACCGAGACGGGTACCGAAGCCACCCGTGCCAGGGCCGCCACCACCGGGATCACCCGCCGCAGCTCCTCGGCCACCGATGGCGGCGACGCGCCGGGCCGGGTGGACTCCCCGCCCACATCCAGCAGATCGGCGCCCTCGGCGACGAGCTGCATACCGTGCGCGACAGCGGCCACCGCGTCGCGGCCGCCGTCGGAGAACGAATCCGGTGTCACGTTGACGATGCCGCACACCAACGGTGCGCGACCGGCCAGTCGGGCGACCAGCCGGTCGCGCACACCGGGGGAGTAGGCGAGCGCCGTCATCGGGGCCAGGACACGCCGAACTCTTCAGCCGCGTCGGTCAGCCATTCGGCGACGTACCGGGCGAACGACGATCTGGCGAGGATCTGGTAGTCGGTCCCGTTGTCGTTCAACGGGATCAAGACCACCGCGGCCAGTCCGAGCATCGTCTGCGCGGCCATACCGGTCCGGAACACCGAGGAATGCAGGTCCAGTGAGCACCCCTTGGCGAGGACGTTGCGGGCATCGGCGCCCTGCAGCCGCAGGGTGGTGCGCTGGGCGGAGACATCCACCGCGGCGCCGCCGTGCTCGGAAATCGACTGCTGCAGTGCGGCTTCGAGCACCTCGCCGGAACACTCGGTGGAGCACACCAGCCATTCCTCGGGCCCGAACCAGATGGCGCTGGTGTCACCCGCGGTCGTCACCGTGGACGGCGCCTGTGGCAGGGCGGGCAACCCGAGGACGTCGGCCGCCGCCGTGGCGGCGTCGCCGGCCGGGTCGAGCCACAGATCGACCATGGCCACGTAGGGTTCTTCGGTGACGCGCGCCGAGGCCGGCAGCGTCGCGAATCGGGATTCGTAGCCCTGCAACGGGCTTCGGCGTACCAACGGACGGGGCGGGTTCAGGGTTTCAGCCATCTCGGCGTGCTCCTTCGGGATCGACGAGGACGGTGCCGGTGACTTCCACCGGCACCAAGGTGCCGTCCACGGGGACGTGCAGGGTGTCGCCGATACGGGCGTGACCCCCCTTGACCAGTGCCAACGCGAACGGTCGGCCCAATTCGGCACTGCGGTAGCTCGACGTCACGTGCCCCAGCATCGGCACCGGTGGCGGCGGGAGCACGCCGTCGGCGACGAACTCCACGATCTGCGCGCCCTCGGGCAGCACGGTGTCGGCGTCGGTGGGCAGAAGTCCGACGAACTGCTTGCGCAGCGGATTCAGGTTCTCGCTGCGGGTGAACGAGCGCTTGCCCACGAAGTCGGGTTTCTTCTTCGACACCGCCCAGCTCATGCCCAGGTCCTGGGGTGTGACGGTGCCGTCGGTGTCCTGCCCGATGATCGGATAGCCCTTCTCGGCGCGCAACACGTGCATGGTCTCGGTGCCGTACGGGGTGATGCCGTGCCGCTGGCCGGCCTCGATGAGCCGTTCCCACACCGCGGTGGCGTACCACCCCATGACGTTGACTTCGTACGCCAGCTCGCCGGAGAAGCTGACCCGGCCGATGCGCACGTGCACCCCGTCCAGTGCGGTGTCCCGCCAGGCCATGAACGGGAACGCGTCATTGCTGACATCGAGATCACCGAACACCGCACCGATCACGTCACGGGACTTGGGGCCCACCACCGGGAAGGTGTGCCACTGTTCGGTCACCGAGGTCAACCTCACCCGAAGATGGGGCCACTCGGTCTGCAGCCATTCCTCCATCCAGTCCAGGATGTGGGCGGCGCCACCGGTGGTGGTGAAGACCTGGTAGCGGTTGTCGGCCAGGCGCATCACCGTGCCGTCGTCGATCACCATGCCGTCCACTCCGCACATGACGCCGTAGCGCACCATGCCGACCTTCAGGGTGCTCATCATGTTCGTGTAGAGCAGATCCAGGAAGGTCCCGGCGTCGGGACCCTGCACGTCGATCTTGCCCAGGGTCGAGCCGTCGAGAATGCCGACACCGGTTCGTACTGCGGCACATTCGCGCAGTACCGCGTCATCCATGCTCTCGCCGGGCAGCGGATAGTAACGGGGCCGCTTCCACTGGCCCACGTCCTCGAACACCGCGCCGCGGGTCACGTGCCAGTCATGCACGGCGGTCACCCGCTCGGGGTCGAACATCCGGCCGCGATCGCGGCCTGCCAGCGCGGCGAACGCCACCGGCGTGTAGGGCGGTCGGAAGGTGGTCACGCCGAGGCTGTCCATCGGCACACCGAGCAACTCGGAGGTGATACCCGAAGCCACCACGCCCGAGGTCTTGCCCTGGTCGTGTGCGGTGCCGATGGTGGTGTAGCGCTTGATGTGCTCCATCGAACGCATCCCCGCGCCCACTGCACGCGCCAGGTCGGCCACGGTGGCGTCGCGCTGCAGGTCGACGAACTGGCGTTCGGTGCCGCCCGCATCGGGCACCTGCCACAGCACGACGCCCGGCGCCGGGATACGCACCGGATCAGATTCCGCGACAAGCTGATTGGGAACGATACCGAGCACGGCCGCGACGGCCTCCCGTCCGTTGCGCACACATCCCGGAAGGTCGAACACCCCGGCCGCGGACCCGGCCACGCTCACACCCTCGAGCGGTTCGCCGGGCACGAACGCACCCAGCGCGTCGTCGTAGCGCAGCTTTCCGCGGGCCTGGCTGAACAGGTGAACCGCGGGATTCCAGCCGCCGCTGACCAGCAGCACATCGCAGGCCACGCTCTTGCCTGCAACCACGGCATGGGTGATGCGGTGCTCGCCGAGCGTGCCGCTGACGGTGGCGCCGGCGTAGATGGCGATGTCGCGGATCGCCGCATCGGCCAGCAGGTCCGTCGAAACCTCTTCTCGGGCATCGACAATCGCGTTGACCGTGATGCCGGCGTCGTGCAGCTCGAACGCTGCTGTGTACGCCGAGTCGTTGGTGGTGAACACCACGGCCTGCTCGCCGACCTTGACGCCGTAGCGGTGCAGGAAGGTGCGGGCAGCGCCCGCGAGCATGATGCCGGGCCGGTCGTTGTCGGTGAACACCACCGGCCGTTCGTGGGCGCCGGTGGCGACCACGACGTGTCCGGCGCGGATCCGCCAGACCCGCTGCCTGCTGACCGCCGCGGGTGCGTCGACGCCCAGATGGTCGGTGCGGCGCTCCAAAGCCAGCACGAAGCCGTCGTCGTAATGTCCGAACGCGGTGGTGCGCTGCAGGTGCAGCACATCACGGTGGCCCTGCAGTTCGGCCACCACGTCGGCTACCCAGTCGAGCGCGGGCCGGCCGCCGATGGTGTCGGTGCTGCCGAGCAGGGAACCGCCCGGTTCACTCTGCTCGTCGATCAGCACCACCCGGGCCCCGGAGCGGGCGGCGGTCAGCGCCGCCGCGAGTCCGGCCGGCCCCGACCCCACCACCAGGACGTCGGTGTGCACGTGGGTGGCGTCGTAGCGGGCGGTGTCGGCGATGGCGGCCAGGCGGCCCTGCCCCGGAATGCCCCGCGCGGCCAGCCCGTCGAACAGCTCGACGGTGGTGGCGAGCAGCATCGGCTCCGGGAACGGGTGCTCCATCTGGACCAGGCCGCCGGTGTCCTCGGCCCAGGCGGCGGTGAAACCGCGGGGCCGTCCCAGCTTGATGCTCGTGGTGACCTGGTGGATTCCGTTGGCCAACAACGCCGATGCCAGCGTGTCGCCGGCGTGGCCGGTCAGTTCGCGGTCGTTGAAGGTGAAGGTGTAGGTGGTGTCGCGGTCGATGCGGCCACCCTCAGCGGTGCGGAAGTTCATCAGATCGTCGGCTTCTGCTCGTCGAGGCGGTAGACGCGCTCGAATCGGTAGGTGGCGGTGTCACGGACGGCGTTGAACCAGCGGCGGCAACCCGCGCTGTGACTCCACCGCTCGGCGAAGCGCCCCTTGGGGTTCTTGCGGAAGAACACGTAGTGCGCCCATTCCTCGTCGTTCAGCGCATACGGGTCCTCGGGGTAAGCGACGTGTGCCTCGCCGCCATAATGGAATTCGGTTTCCTCGCGCGGCCCGCACCACGGGCATTCGATGAGTTGCATCTGATTCTCCTAGTGTGCGACGCCGGCGGCACCGTGTTCGTCGACCAGCGCGCCGGTGACAAAGCGGTCGAGGCTGAACGGGGCGATGAACTCGTGTGGCCGGTCGTGGGCGATGGTGTCGGCCAGACACCAGCCGATCCCGGGGGTGGCCTTGAAACCGCCGGTGCCCCAACCCGCATTGAGGTACAGGTTCTCGTACGGGGTGCGCCCGACGATCGGTGAGGCGTCGGGGCAGACGTCGACGATCCCGGCCCAGGTGCGCAGCAGGTGCGCGCGGGCGAAGATCGGGAACAGCTCCACTGCTGCGGCCATCTGGCGTTCGATGATGTGGAACGCCCCGCGCTGGCCGTACCCGTTGTAGGAGTCGACGCCGGCGCCCATCACCAGCTCGCCCTTGTGGGCCTGAGAGACGTAGACGTGCACGGCATTCGACATCACGACCGTCGGGTGCACCGGCTCGAGCAGTTCGGAGACCAGTGCTTGCAGCGGGTGGCTCTGCAGGGGTGTGCGGATACCCAGCATGTCGGTGAGGGTGGAGGTGTGCCCGGCCGCGCAGAGGGCGACCTGCCCGGCGGCGATGTCGCCGCGGGTGGTGCGCACACCGGTCACCCGGTCACCGTCGGTGGTGAAGCCGGTGACTTCGCAGTTCTGGATGATGTCGATACCCGCTTCGTCGGCGCGCCGGGCGAAACCCCACGCCACGTAGTCGTGTTTGGCGATACCGGCCCGCGGCTGATACGTCGCACCCAGCACCGGGTAACGAATGTCGCTGGAGACGTTGACGATCGGGCACAGCTTCTTGACCTCGTCGGGGTCCACCCACCGCGCGTCGATACCGTTGAGCTTGTTGGCCTCGACCCGCCGCACGCTGTCGCGGACGTCCTGCAGGCTGTGGGCGAGGTTCAACACACCGCGCTGGCTGAAGAGGATCGGATACTCGAGGTCCTCTTCGAGGCCTTCCCACAATTTCAGGGCATGCTCGTAGATCAGGGCGCTCTCGTCCCACAGGTAGTTCGAGCGGATCAAGGTGGTGTTGCGCGCCATGTTGCCGCCGGCCAGCCAACCACGTTCCAGTACAGCGACATTGGTGATCCCGTGGTTCTTGGCCAGGTAGTGGGCCGTGGCCAGGCCGTGCCCGCCGCCGCCGACGATCACCACGTCATAGGACTTCTTCGGCTCGGGGGTGCGCCACAAGAAGTCGGGGTGGTCGGGAAGGTGTGCTCCGGGTGGTGTCTTCACAGTGCCATCTCCTTCGAAGAGGCCGACTTCAGGCTCGGGTACAGCGGGAAGCGGCGGGCCAGCTCGGTCACCCGGTCGCGCAGTGCGCTCAGCGCGGCGTCGTCGGCCTCGGGTCGCAGCGCATGGCTGATGACGTCGGCCACTTCACCGAACGCCTCGAGGTCCAGGCCGCGGGTGGCCAGCGCCGCGGTGCCGATCCGCACACCGGAGCTGATCATCGGCGGGCGTGGATCGAACGGAACGGCGTTGCGGTTGACCGTGATTCCCACCTGGTGCAGCCGGTCCTCGGCCTGTTTGCCGTCGAGTTCGGAGTTGCGCAGATCAACCAGGACCAGGTGCACGTCGGTGCCCCCGGAAACCACGCTGATGCCGGCGGCGCGAGAGTCGGCCTGCAGCAGCCGCTCGGCCAGGATCCGGGCGCCGTCGAGGGTGCGCTGCTGGCGTTCCTTGAAGGCGGGCTCGGCGGCGAGTTTGAACGACACCGCCTTGGCGGCGATGACGTGCTCCAGCGGGCCGCCCTGCTGGCCGGGGAACACCGAGGAGTTGAACTTCTTGGCCAGGGCTTCGTCGTTGGTCAAGATGATGCCGCCGCGCGGGCCGCCGAGGGTCTTGTGGGTGGTCGAGGTGACGACGTGAGCGTGGGGGACCGGTGACGGGTGCAGCCCGGCGGCCACCAGGCCGGCGAAGTGGGCCATGTCCACCATCAGGTAGGCGCCCACCGCGTCGGCGATGCGGCGGAATTCGGCGAAGTCGAGCTGGCGCGGGTAGGCCGACCAGCCGGCCATGATCAGTTTGGGCTTGCGTTCGTGGGCCAGGCGTTCGACCTCGGCCATGTCGACCAGGTGGGTGTCCTCGGTGACGTGGTAGGCGGCGACGTCATAGAGCTTGCCGGAGAAGTTGAGTTTCATCCCGTGGGTCAGGTGTCCGCCGTGCGGCAACGCCAGGCCCAGGATGGTGTCGCCGGGTGACAACAGCGCAGCCATCGCCGACGCATTGGCTTGAGCCCCCGAATGTGGTTGCACATTGGCATATTTGGCGCCGAAAAGGCTGGTGAGCCGATCGATGGCGAGTTGCTCGATGACGTCGACGTGCTCGCAGCCGCCGTAGTAGCGGCGTCCCGGATACCCCTCGGCGTACTTGTTGGTCAGGACCGATCCCTGGGCCTGCATCACCGCCAGCGGGGCGAAATTCTCGCTGGCGATCATCTCCAGCGTGTTCTCCTGGCGGGCCAGTTCGGCGGCGATGGCACTGTGCACCGCGGGATCGAGGTCGGCCAGTGACTCCCCGAGTATCGGGTTGGCCCCGCGGTCGAGAGCGGCGGTGTGGAGGGTCATGTATGCCTTCCTGAAATTCCAGATCGACGGAACTAATATATCAATGTGCGATTAGGATAAGATCACACGGCGACCACGTCAATGGGTGGTTCGGGAAGGGGCAGGCGACGATGACCGTGACGGATCTGATCAACGGTGCCGAGGCCGGCGCGGAGAGCAACGCCGACCGGGCGTACGAGGTCACCCGAGAACGCTTGGTGCTGCTCGACATTCGCCCGGGTGAACCCATCAACGACGAGCAGATCGCCGACGAACTCGGTCTCGGCCGGACGCCGGTGCGCGAGGCGCTCAAACGGCTCGAGCGGGAACGCCTGGTCATCGCCTATCCGCGCCGCGGCACGTTCGCCGCGGCCGTCGACATGACCGATCTGGCGGACATCTCCGAAATCCGCAAACAACTCGAACCCACCGCCGCGGCGCGCGCCGCCCGGTCGGCGACCCCCGCCGCGCGGGCGCGGCTGGCGCACCTCATCGACATCATCGCCGCGATCGACGACGCCGACAGCCCGCGCGACGTCCTGCGGCGCGACGTGCATGTGCACCGCGCGATCTACGAGGCCTCGGGGAACCCGCATCTGGAGCGGATCCTGATCAGTCTCGACGGCCACGCCACCCGCATCTGGTGTCTGTTCCTGGACCGGTTGCCTGATGTGGCCGGCCACGTCCGGGAGCACACCGCGCTGCTGGAGGCCATCATCGCCGGTGACGCCGAGCGTGCCGCGGAGTTGACGCTGCGCCACGTGACCGGATTCGAGAGGGCCATCCGGGCGTTGCTCTGAGCGCCTCGCCGGCAAACCTGCGAGGTGTTGTGCGCTCCGGGGCGCATACTGATATATCATCGTCGTGACACGTGTCCACGGTGGAAGGAATCTGGGTCGTGAGCGTTCCGGGCATAGAGATCTTCGACACCGATTCCGACGGTATGTCCTTCGCCGATCGCGCCTACATCGCGATCCGAGACAAGCTCATCATGCTCGACATCCGGCCCAATGAGGCGATCGTCGAAAGCGAGTTGGCCACCCAACTGCAATTCGGACGCACTCCGGTGCGCGAAGCCCTCAAGCGGCTCGAAGCCGATCGCCTGGTTGTCTCCTACCCCCGCCGCGGCACCTTTGCCACCGGCGTGGATGTTGCTGACCTGCGCCACATTTCGCAGATCCGGGTGAACCTCGAGCCTGTCGCCGCCCGTACCGCCGCCGAATCCGCGTCCCCGGAGATCCGCAAGCACCTGCTGGAGCTGGCTGATCAGACCGGTGCGCTCGATGTCGCCCACATCGACCGTCACGAACTGATGCGGTGGGACCTCAGCGTGCACCGCGCCATTTACCGGGCCGCCGGCAATCCGCATCTCGAGGACGTCCTGGTGCGCTACGACAACCTGGCCACCCGGATCTTCTGCCTGTTCCTGGATCGCCTGCCCACCGTGGCCAGCCACGTGGGTGAGCACACCAATCTCTTGCGGACCATCGCCAGTGGTGACGGGGACGCCGCGGCCGACATCGCCCGCGATCACGTCATCGGCTTCGAGGAGTCGGTGCGCGCGGTCGTCTGATGTGATCGAGTGTCACTGTGTGGCGGGTTTTGACGCGATTTCCCGCCATACAGTGACACTCGCTTGCTGATGGGGTTCAGCCGCACACCCGAAACCGGGCGGCCCTCATGGAGTGAGGGCCGCCCGATTCGGACCTTCCCACGGCTGCCGCTCAGCCAGGGCTGCTCCTGAGCTGTCGCCGCTCTCCCTCGGCGGTGCATCCGTGTGCGGGGGAAGGTCGCGCGGGGGTGATGTCCTAGCTGAAGACGACGGTGCGGTGCCCGTGCAACAGCACGCGGTTCTCACAGTGCCAGCGCACCGCCCGCGACAGTGCCAGCGCTTCGGCGTCCTGCCCCACGGTGGCCAGCCGGTGCGGGTCATAGGAGTGGTCGATGCGGATGACTTCCTGCTCGATGATCGGACCTTCATCCAGATCGGGTGTCACGTAATGGGCGGTGGCACCCACCTGCTTGACGCCGCGATCGTAGGCCTGGTGATACGGCTTGGCGCCCTTGAAGCCGGGCAGGAATGAGTGATGGATGTTGATGGCACGGCCCTTGAGTGCCTGGCAGGCGTCGTCGGACAGCACCTGCATGTAGCGCGCCAGCACCACCAGGTCGGCCCGGTATTCATCGACGAGGGCCAACAGTTCGGCTTCGGCCTCGGGCTTGGTGGCCGGCGTCACCGGAATGTGTACGAAGGGCAGGCCCGCCGCCTCGGCCATCGGCCGAAGCACCTCGTGGTTGGACACCACGGCCACCAGGTCCCCACCGAGTGTGCCTGCGCGCCAACGGAAGATGAGGTCGTTGAGGCAGTGACCCATCTTCGAGACCATCACCACCACCCGGGGCAGGCTGTCATCGTCGATGCGGAACGCCATGTCGAATCCTGATGCGACGGTGTCGAATTGCTCGGTCAACTGGGCCGCGTCGGTGTCGTCGGCGCAGAGGAAGCGGGTGCGCAGGAAAAAGGCCTTGCTGCCGGTGTCGTCGAATTGCTGGTGTTCGGCGATGTCGCAGCGCCGGGAGAACAGGAAGGAGCTCACGGCGTGGACGATGCCGGGCCGCTGCGGGCAGCTCAGGGTCAGGGTGAAGTGCTGGGTCATGAGGTCTCCTGGAGTACTGACAAGCGAGTGGTGAGAGTGGTTGCGGCCGTGACGGTGTTGGCGAGCAGCAAGGCGGTGGTCACCGGCCCCACGCCGCCCGGGACCGGCGTCAACCCGCCGGCACGTCCGTCGACGGAATCGGCGTCGACGTCACCGAGCAGTCGGCCGTCGTCGGTGGCGGTGGTTCCGACGTCGATCACCATGGCGCCCTCGGCGATGTGGTGATCGGTGACCAGCCCTGGGATCCCGACGGCGACCACCACGATGTCGGCGGCCCGGGTGCTGACGGCCAGGTCCGCGGTGTGCCGGTGGCACAGTGTGACGGTGGCGTCGCGTTGCACCAGCATGTTGGCCACGGGGGTACCGACCACGATGGAGCGGCCCACCACGGTGACGTTGCGAGCGCGCAGTTCGATGCCGTGATGATCGAGCAGTGTCATCACCGCCTGCGCGGTGGCCGGCGCGAAGCACGGTTGCTGTGCCAGCAGGCGGCCGAGGCTGACCGGGTTGGCGCCGTCGATGTCCTTCTCCGGTGCGATGGCGTCACGTAGCGCCGCCAGGTGGGTGCCGACGGGCAACGGCGTCTGCAGGATGATGCCGTGGAGGTCCGGGTCGTGGCTTAGCGCGGTCAGCGAGGCGAAGAGATCGGCATCGGTGGCGGCCGGGCCCAGATCCACGATCTCGCAGGCGATTCGGGCCTTCTGGGCGGCCCCCGCGATGGACCGCACGTACCACGCGGTCGATTCGTCGCCGGTGGCCATGACGACGGCAAGCTTGGGCTGGATGCCGAGACGGGCCAGGTCGGCGGCGCGGTCGCTGACCTCCGCGCGGATACTCGCCGAGAGCTGTTTGCCGTCGAGAACTCTGGTCATGCGGTGAGGGCCTTTCGGACGCGGGCGGTGATGTCGTCGGCGCGTGAGGTCAGACTGTCGACCACGGAGATCCGGTCCAGCAGTGACTCGCGAGTGCCGGGCTCGGCGATGCTGGGCAGGTTGATCTCGACGTTGACCCGGGCGGTGGTCGCGGCGGCGCGGGCGGCATCGGCGGCCGCGGCGACATCGCTGATCACATTGCGGTTGGCCACGGGAAGCAGTTCCTCGGCCTGGCTGAGCACGGCGGCGGCTGCCTCGGCGACCTCGACCGGCACGGCCGCGGCGTAGGTCGCTGCCGAGCTGATGGCCGCCGCCCTGGCTTCGGCTTCCTCTGCCGTGGATTTGGGCAGCTTGTAGGACGCGATGACGCCGTTGAATGCCGTCATGTCGTCGTCCATCAACCGAAGTGCCTGCGTGCGTAGGGCATCGGCGTTCGCGCAGATCGTGGTCACCAGCTCCTGGTGCTCGGCGTACTTCGGTCCGCTGGTGTACCTGGCCACCATGCTCACCAGTGCCGCTGCCTGCGCGAGGTGCAGTGCCGCCGCCGCGCCGCCGCCGGGGGCGGGCACCTTGGCGGCCAGGGACTCGAGATAGTCGACAACGGTGTCGGTCATGACCGGATCTTCTTCATCTCGGGATCCACCAATGGTTCTGCGGCCACGGTCGCGGTGACGCGGCGGTCGAAGTACTGGATCTCCACTTGTGCACCCACGCCGGCGCCCGCGGGCAGCCAGGCGTAGGCGATCGGAGTGCCCACGGTGTGCCCGAAAGCCGCGCTCGTGACGTAGCCGACCGGTTCGCCGTCGAGGAACACCGGCTCGGAGCCCTGGACCACGGTCCGTCCGTCGTCGATGGTGAGGCAGGCCAGCTTCTTGCTGACCGTCTCAGCGGAGATGCCGTCCAGCGCGTCGCGTCCGATGAAGCCGTCCTTCTGCAACCGCACCGCGAAGCCGAGACCCGCTTCATAGGGGTTGTGCTCGGTCGTCATGTCGGTGCCCCACGCGCGGTAGCCCTTCTCCAGGCGCAGGCTGTTGAACGCGGCGCGGCCGGCGGCGATGACACCGTGGCGCTGCCCTTCGGCCCACAGTGCATCCCACAGGCGCAGGCCGTGTTCGGCGGTGGTGTAGAGCTCCCAGCCGAGCTCGCCGACGTAGGACAGCCGCATGGCGGTGACGGGGACGCCGGCGATGCGGACCTGCGTGGACCGGAAGTACTTGAAGGACTCATTGCTGAAGTCGTCGCGGCTCAGCGCCGTGACCAGATCGCGTGCTCGCGGACCCCACAGCCCGATGCAGCAGGTGCCGCCGGTGATGTCGCGGATGGTGACGCTGCCGTCGGCGGGCGCCTTCCGGCGGAAGTGGTCCAGATCGAGGTTGCCGTTGGCGCCCACCTGGAAGAGGTCGTCGGCCAGCCGGGCAACGGTGAGATCGCTTCGGATGCCGCCGGTTCCGTCAAGTGCCAGGGTGTAGGTCACCGAGCCGACGGACTTGTCCATCTTGCCGGTGGTGAGGCGTTCCAGCAGCGCCAGCGCGCCGGGCCCGGAGATTTCGAGCCGCTTGAGCGGGGTCATGTCGTACATCGCGACCGCGGTGCGGGTCTTCCAGGCCTCGGCGGCGGCGATGGGGGAGTGGAACTTGGCCGCCCAGTCGTCGCGGGCAGGGGGCTGCCACTCTTCTGGAAGTTGTTCCAGCAGTGCGGCGTTGGCCTCGAACCAGTGCGGCCGCTCCCAGCCGTGGCTCTCCAGGAACATCGCCCCGAGTTCCTTCTGCCTGGTGTGGAACGGGCTGACCCGCAGATCCCGCGGTGTCTCGCGCGGCTGCAGCGGATGCAGGATGTCGTAGATCTCGACGAAGTTCTGCTGGGAGGTGGTGCTGACGAAATCGGGATCCAGCTCCACCTCCTCGAAGCGGTGGACGTCGCAGCCGTGCAGCTCGATCTCGGAGCGGCCGTCGGTCAGCAGCTGAGCGACGGCACGGGCCACGCCGGCGGAGTGGGTCACCCACACCGCTTCGGCGATCCAGAAGTTCGCCACGTCGGGGGACTCGCCGATCAGCGGTCCACCGTCGGGAGTGAAGGAGAAGATGCCGTTGAAACCCTCAGCGACAGTGGCGGTTTCCAGGCAGGGCAGCATCTTCTTGCACTGCTCCCACGCCGGGGCGAAGTCCTCTTCGGTGAACGCCAGCATCGAGGGCATGTTGTCAGCGGTGATCTTGCCGGCGGGCAGCGCACGGACATCGACGGGCATGGGCCGGTGGGCGTAGGAGCCGATGCCGAGGCGGTCGACATGCTCACGGAAGTACAGATCCTGATCCTGATGGCGCAGGATCGGGAAGCCGGCCTCGGTCGACTCGCTGTTGCGGCCGGCGAGTTCGGGGATCAGGTTGGTCTTGGCGTACTGATGTGCCAACGGCAGCAGGGGCACGTCCATGCCGATCAGCTCGCCGAGGGCGGCACCCCAGAAGCCGCCGCAGGAGATCACGTAGTCGGCGGGGATCACCCCACCCGAGGTGGCCACCCCGGTGACCTTGCCGCCGCTGTGCTCGATGCCCAGGACCGTTGTCGAGCCTTGGAACACCGCGCCACGGCTCTGCGCGCGGCGGGCCAGCGCGACGACAGCACGCGACGCTTTGGCCAATCCGTCTGTCTCCACATACAAGCCGCCCAGGATGCGCTTGGGGTCAAGGAGCTGATGCACCTTGGCGCACTCTTCCGGATCGATCACCCGAGCCTCGACGCCCCATGAGGTGGCCCAGCCCTGCCGGCGGTGCAGCTCGGCCAACCGGGCTTCGGTGGTCGCGACCTCCAGGCCGCCGACCTGGTTGAAACACCACTGGCCGTCGACGTCCAGCGACAGGAACTTCTCGACGGTGTAGCTGGCGAACGCGGTCATCGTCTTCGAGGGGGTGGTCTGGAACACCAGTCCGGGAGCGTGCGAGGTCGAACCGCCGGTCAGGGGCAGCGGCCCTTGATCAACGACGGTGACGTCGTCCCATCCACGGGCGGTGAGCTCGTCGGCCAGGTTGGTGCCGACGATGCCGGCACCGATGATCACTACACGCGGTGATGCCATGCCTTGGTTCTCCTAGCTGGGGTGGTCGAGCGACTCGTAGAGCCCGGGGGCCGGGGCGGCCGAGAGTGGAACTCCATGATTCGGATATTGATCGACAGCTGATATATCAAAGCTACGATGCGGACGGTGGTGCGGTCAACCCTTTGGTTCTCTTTGTGCAACTGATGCGCTATCTGAGACAAAAACGCCGCCGTCATGGCGTTACGCCAGGATTTCGTTCCTGTGAAAGTTCTGTCTAGCAGTCGCGTATCAGATTGACGCGGTCTAATATATCAGCGAGATTGTGATCTGCGTCTCGTGGCGCACCCGCAATCCAGGTGTCGCGCAGGCCGGCGAGAGGAAGTACTGCCCGCGTTGCACCCTGCCACCGCCGATCCGGACACGAACCCCTCACACCGTGCCCGCGCCGGCCTCCACTCAGCCCGCAGTCGGACCACCGGTCCACCCGATTCAACGCAGGCGTTCACGCCTCAGGAGTCTGAAGTGACAGCACAACACGAGAAGACAACAAAAACCGACGTCCTCACGCCCTTCGAAGCCACGCCCAATGCCAGTTGCAGCGTGGAACCGGAGTCGGCGGACGTTCCCCTTCACTCACAACGCCCGAGGACCGACTGGCTGGTCTTCGGTGTCACCGCCGCGATCGTCATCGCCATCCTGGCCTGGGGTCTGATCGCCTCCGACGGTTTCAACGCCACCATGTCCTCGATCCTGAACTGGGTGGTGGGCAACCTCGGTTGGCTCTTCATCCTGTCGGCCACCGGCTTCGTCCTGTTCGCAATATGGCTGGCGGTGAGCCGATACGGCCGGATCCCTTTGGGCAAGGACGGCGAGAAACCGGAGTTCCACACCGTCAGCTGGATCGCGATGATGTTCAGCGCCGGTATGGGGATCGGCCTCATCTTCTGGGGCGTCACCGAGCCCCTGACCCATTTCGTCAATCCACCACCGGGACTTGCTGATTCGGCAGCCGGGACGGCGCTGGCCACCGCGCTGTTCCACTGGGGTTTCCACCCCTGGTCGATGTACGCCGTGGTCGGTCTGTCCATCGCCTACGGCACGTACCGGATGGGGCGGCGCCAGCTCATCAGCTCGGCATTCACCCCGCTGTTCGGGCGTAAGCGCGTCGAGGGTCCGATAGGCAAGGTCATCGACATTCTCGCGATCTTCGCCACCATGTTCGGTACTGCCGCCTCGCTCGGTCTGGGCGCACTGCAGATCGGTTCCGGCATCGAGGTTCTGGGCTGGGTCGGTCACGCGGGCACGCTGCTGCTCGTCGGGGTCGTCGCTCTGCTGACGCTGGCATTCGTGGCCTCCGCGGTGTCCGGCATCTCCCGCGGAATCCAGTGGCTGTCCAACATCAACATGGTGCTGGCGCTGACGCTGGCCGTGTTCGTGTTCGTTGCCGGCCCGACGGTGTTGATCCTCGATCTGCTGCCGACCGCACTCGGTGACTACGCCGCCAACCTGGCGTCGATGTCGGCACGGTCCGCGGCTGCCGGCGCCGAAACCAAGACCTGGCTGTCGTCGTGGACCATCTTCTACTGGGCGTGGTGGATCTCCTGGACCCCCTTCGTCGGGATGTTCCTGGCCCGGATCAGCCGGGGCCGCACCATCCGGCAGTTCGTCATCGGTGTCATCCTCATCCCCACCACGGTGAGCCTGCTGTGGTTCGTGGTGTTCGGCGGCTCGGGGATCGGCCAGCAGCGTGACGGCATCGATCTCTACGGCACCGGTGAGCCGGAGTCGACACTGTTCGGCATGCTCGGCAACCTGCCTCTGGCAGCCCTGTCGTCGCTGCTGGTGATGGCGCTGGTGGCCATCTTCTTCGTGTCGGGCGCCGACGCGGCGTCGATGGTCATGGGAACGCTGTCACAACGGGGCTGTCTGCATCCCACCCGGTGGGCCGTGGCGTTCTGGGGCTTGAGCACCGGCGCGGTGGCCGTGCTGATGCTGTGGGCCGGCGGGAATGACGCCCTCAACGGTCTGCAGACCATGACGATCATCGTGGCCGCACCGTTCGTGGTGGTGATGATCGGGATGTGTGTGTCGTTTTATCTCGACATCAAACGCGACCCGCTTGTCACCGACCTGCCGCGCAAGCACTTGATCAAGAAGCAGTAGTGATTCGAAAGGGGCGGCGCGAGCCCGGGCCGCCCCTTTCGCCGCGTTTTCCGGCAAAGTCAACACATGTCAATAGCTCGACTGTTACGCCGCGGTTTCCGAGTTGCTGACTGCCCATTTATCGCGTTCAATCCCAGGTGATCGTTTGCCCCACGAAGCGTGAAATTTGTATTCAACGACATCGCCACGCAAATTGATTTCCCCGGCAAAGTGACCTTTTTCACCACTTGACAGGGTTTATGACTGCCACCACACTGTTGCGTAATACGAGTCTGTTGCGCAGCACGCACCACAACCTTCAATTGAAAGGTCCGCAGATGCTCGAGATCTGTCCTCTGGCCGACCTGCCGCCCGGAGAAGCCCGTCGCGTGCCCACCGAGCCGCCGATTGCCGTGTTCCACACCGAGGACGGCGAGGTGTTCGCCATCGACGACACCTGCTCGCACCAGGACGCGTCGCTGGCCGATGGCTGGGTGGAGGGGTGCGAGGTCGAATGCCCCTTGCACGCCTCGCGTTTTGACCTCCGTACCGGTGCCGTGGATGCGCCGCCGGCCAAGCTGCCCGTGCGCACCCACACTGTCGAGATCCAGGACGGCGTCATCCATGTCGAACTCAGCACCGACAAGCCGAACCTGCCGCCGGATATCCGCGCCCGGCTCGGTGAGGGAGTCAAGTGATGAAGCACGTCGCCATCGTCGGTGCCTCACTTGCCGGTCTCTCGGCTGCGCGCGCCTTGCGCACGCAAGGTTTCGAAGGTCGCCTCTCGGTGATCGGTGAGGAGGCGCGCCGCCCGTACGACCGGCCGCCGCTGTCCAAGGAGTTCCTGGCTGGGTCCCTGAGCGAGGCCGACCTCGCGCTGGAGGCCGACGACGACGATCTGCAGGCCGACTGGATACTCGGTTCCGCTGCCGTCGGACTCGACTGCCGTTCCGGGGCAATCGAACTGGCTGATGGTTCGCGCATCACCGCCGACGGCGTGGTGCTGGCGACCGGGTCCCGCGCGCGGCGCTGGCCGGGTACCGAGGCGCTCGCCGGTGTGCACGTGGTGCGCACCATCGACGACGCCATCGCCCTGCGCGCCGATCTCCAGGCCGGCGCGCGCCTGGTGGTCATCGGTGCCGGTTTCATCGGCGCCGAAGTCGCCTCGACCGCCCGCAAGCTCGGTATGGAGGTCACCGTCGTCGAGGCCGCGCCGGCTCCGTTGGCGGTGCAGCTCGGCGAGCAACTGGGCGGTGTGATCGCCGGCGCCCACGCACATCACGGCACCACACTGGTGTGCGGTGTCGGGGTGTCCCGCCTCGTCGGCGTCGACCGGGTGACCGGTGTCGAACTCGCCGACGGACGCACCCTGCCGGCCGACGTGGTGGTGGTGGGCATCGGTGGTATCCCCAACATCGAGTGGCTGCAAGGTAGTGGACTGGAGCTCGGCAACGGTGTCGTCTGCGGCGCCGGCGGCGAGACCGCCATCCCCAACGTGGTGGCCGTCGGCGACTGCGCCGCGTGGTATGACCCGTCGGTCGGTGCCGTGCACCGTGTCGAACACTGGACCGGTGCGCTCGAGCGGCCCGCGATCGCGGTGTCCGCGTTGCTCGCCGGGGGAGCGCACCAGGGGGCGGCGGCCAAGGCCCCGTACTTCTGGTCCGACCAGTACGGCGCCCGCATCCAGTTCGCCGGTATAGCCCGGCCCGGTGATGTCGTCACCATCGAAGAAGGCGACTGCGAAACACGTTGCTTTGTTGCCACTTACCGCCGCGACGGCCGGCTGGTCGCCGTTCTCGCGGTGGATCAGCCTCGCCTGTTCAACCGGTTGCGTCGCCAGATCGCGGCCACACCGGCACCCGTCTGACCTATTGCATCAGCCCCCCACCAGCAAACCCCTAGGAGCCATACGCAAATGACCACCGCTGCAGCCCCGAGCCTGCCGGAGAGCCTCATCTCCACCCTGCCCGGGCACTACTACACCGATGCGGGAGTCTTCTCCCTGGAGCAGGAGAAGATCTTCGAGGCGATGTGGTTCTGCGTGGTCCGGTCGGCGGACCTCGACAAGCCCGGCGCGTTCAAGACCGTGCAGGTGGGTCGCGAGAGCGTACTGGTGACCCGGTCACGCAAGGGCGACATCCGCGCCTTCTACAACGTGTGCCGCCACCGCGGTGCCCGGTTGTGCACCGAAGAATCCGGTGAGGTCAAGCGCGCGTTCCAATGCCCTTACCATGCTTGGACTTACGATCTGGACGGCAAGCTGATCGCGGCGCCGAACCTGACCAAGATGCCCGATATCGACCGCACCGATTTCGGCCTGGCCAAGATCCAGGTGCGCGAGTGGCTGGGCTATGTGTGGGTGTGCCTGGCCGACGAACCGCCGTCGTTCGAGGACACCGTGATGCAGGAGATCGTCGAACGGCTCGGCGATGTGGAATCCATCGACCACTACAACATCGCGGATTTAAGCCTGGGTCGGCGCATCGTCTATGACGTGAAGGCCAACTGGAAGCTCATCATCGAGAACTTCATGGAGTGCTACCACTGCGCCACCATCCACCCCGAGCTCACCGAGGTGTTGCCGGAGTTCGCCGACGGCTACGCCGCGCAGTACTACGTTGGTCACGGCGCTGAATTCGGCGAGGACGTCAAGGGATTCACCGTCGACGGGTCCGAAGGACTGGACCCGATCCCCGGCGTCACCGAAGATCAGGATCGTCGCTACTACGCCATCACCGTGCGTCCGCAGGTGTTCGTCAACCTGGTACCCGACCATGTGATCGTGCACCGGATGTTCCCACTGGCCGCTGACCACACTGTCGTCGAGTGCGACTGGCTGTACCTGCCGCATGTGGTCGAACAGGGCCGCGACGTGAGCCGGTCGGTGGAACTGTTCCACCGGGTCAACCAGCAGGACTTCGACGCCTGCGAGCGTTGCCAGCCGGCGATGGATTCGCGCACCTACCGTAATGGCGGTGTGCTGGTGCCCAGCGAGCACCACATCGGCGCCTTCCACGACTGGCTGAAGGCCAAGATCGCCCACTGAGTCACCTGACACGGCAACGGCTCCGGTTGAAAACCGGAGCCGTTGCTTTTGGGTTGTGTCAGTTCAGAACTGGCGGGCTCTGACTTGAACTCCACCTCGACCGGAGGACTCGTGCGTTCAACCGACGGGCGTTCTCGATTTCTGCCGGCGCGGCATTGGGTTCGGACCAGATGTTCGTGTTCTCCGTCGCTCTACGAATCTCTTCTCGATCTGCGTCTGGATCCTGCACGAATCGTTGGCTGTCAATCATTCGTAACCCGTTCTCTCGTGGACGGACCCCCGCAGCGCTACGAACAGCCGAGTCGGAGGTCGCGAGAAGCGGACTATCCCAGCTTCGAATTCCCCGACGAGCCCACGTCCGCATAGGAGGCGGTGGAAAGGAGGTAGTGCCCTACTCATGAGATCGGCCGACACGCAGAGCAGTGTCGATTTGTCAGTCACAGCAGCATGCAAACTGGAGGAGGAAGCAATGGCCGACGAAAAGCTCGAGATCGGCGATGAGGCTGCATCAGCGCTTGCGGTGGGACCGCGGCTACGGGTGGGGCCCGGCACCAATGTCCCGTTGCGACTCCGAACATCGGCGGTCGAAGAGTACGAAACCACTCATGGTGATGCCCTGGGTAGTCCGCGCGAACTCACCCCGGCAGCCGCCGTGGCGACGCCCCGCGCCGTCACCGCAGTTCGATTCACGAACTCGACCGGCAGGTCTATCTCTGTTGCCTACGGCCGCGCTCGACACGAATGCCAGGCAGAGTGTGGTGATCCGTGGGAAGTTCTGGGTTGGATCAACCTCGCGAGCGGGCAAAGTGCAGACCGCGCCAACCCTACGGGCACCCGTTGGTACTACTACTTCGCCCAAGACGGTTCAGGAACCAAATGGGACGGGAATTTCCCAGCGCAGGTTGTCCAGCGTGCGTTTGCTCGTTGCTGGTGTATAGGTTCGACGGACTCATTCACCGTTGGGATGGACGAAGTGGATCTCGTCGCCTTTCCTGGTGGTGTTGAGTTTACGCCCTGACCGGCGGTCGCCAGGGTGTCAATTCTGGTCCTCGTTCGGCACGCTGGTGCTTGGTACGAGGCCAATGCCCTCTTACCGAAGCGCGGTTGCTTTTGGGTTGTGGGGTTCAGAATTGGCGGCGCGTCAGCACTCGATGAAGTTCACCGGCACATTGACGGCCAGGCCGCCGGTGCTGGTCTCCTTGTACTTGGAGCTCATGTCCGCGCCGGTGGTGCGCATGGTCTCGATCACCTGGTCGAGGCTCACCCGGTGGGTGCCGTCGCCGCGCAGCGCCATGCGTGCGGCGTTGATGGCTTTGCCCGCTGAGATGGCGTTGCGCTCGATGCAGGGAATCTGGACCAGGCCCTCGATCGGATCACAGGTCAGGCCGAGGCTGTGCTCCATGGCGATTTCCGCGGCGTTCTCCACCTGTTCGGGTGTGCCGCCCAGGATTTCGGCCAGGCCCGCCGCCGCCATCGATGCCGCCGAGCCCACCTCGCCCTGGCAGCCGACCTCGGCCCCGGAGATGGACGCACGTTCCTTGTAGAGCGAGCCGATGGCGCCGGCGGCGAGCAGGAAGCGCACCGTGGTCTCGTCGCTGTCCTTCCTGCCCGCGGGGGTGTAGTGCATGGCGTAGTGCAGCACCGCCGGGACGATACCGGCCGCGCCGTTGGTGGGCGCGGTGACGATGCGCCCGCCGGAGGCGTTCTCCTCGTTGACGGCCAGTGCTACCAGGTTCACCCAGTCCTCGGCGAACTCCGGAAGCCGTTGCGGGTCTTCCTCGCTGAGGCGTTCATACCAGTCCTTGGCGCGGCGGCGGACCCGCAGTGCGCCCGGCAGCAAGCCGTCGCGGGCGATACCGCGTTGTTCGCATTCCACCATCACGTCGCGGATGTGCAGCAGCCGCCGGCGGATCTCGGCCTCACTTCTGCTGGCGCTTTCGATCTCGAGCATCAGCTCGCTGACGCTGCAACGCTTTTGGTGGCACAGTTCCAGCAGCTCCTTGGCCGAGCCGAAACCGTGTGCCGACGTGGCTGCGACGGTGGCGGGTTCGCGGCTCTCGGCCTCGGTGACGACGAACCCGCCGCCCACCGAGAAGTACGTCTCCCGGTGCAGTTCGGTGCCACCGGGCCCCAGCGCGGTGATGGTCATCCCGTTGGGGTGGAACGGCAACATGGTCAGCGGCCGGAGAATGAAATCACCCTCGGTGAGCGCGATTTCGCGGGCCCCGCCGAAGTTGATCCGGCCGGTGGCGCGCATGGCGTCGACCCGGCGCTCCATCTGCTCGGTACTGATCTCTTCCGGCAGAAGTCCTTCCAGCCCCAGCAGGACAGCGGTCATGGTGCCGTGACCCGCTCCGGTGGCGGCCAGCGAGCCGTACAGGTCGACACGGATGTCCCGGACGTCGTCGAAGGCGCCGAGGGTGTGCAGATCGGAGAGGAACCGCGCGGCGGCGCGCATGGGTCCCACGGTGTGCGAACTCGATGGGCCGATGCCAATCGAGAACAGCTCGAACACACTGATCGTCATGCGGTCACCGTCCTCGGCTTGTTGATCGACAGTTGATATATCAATGCTGAGTCCACGGTAGGCCAGCTGGGCGTGATGGTCAAGGTCACTGCCTCCGGGCGAGCGCGGCGACGGCCGAGACGACGAGCGCACGGTCAGCCCGGGTCAGCTGCGTGATCCGGTCGCCGTGCGCAGCGACGAGGGCGCGGAACTGCGCGTCGACGCCGGCCGGCGTCGTGCCGAATTCGAGGAAGGTGACGTCGTCGGGAGGACCTCCGTACGGCGTCCATGCCATTGCGAACTCCAGCAGTTGACGGTCATAGCTGTCCAGCGACGTGCATCTGGGTGTGGACAAGGTCGGTGTCGACAAGGCGGCCCCCGGTTCGGTCGCCTCGGCAGGTGCCGTGGCGATGTGGAACTCCCCGCTCTGTCCTGATACCTGAGAGATCTGGCGCACTCAGCGCCGTACACCTTCGGTCAGGCAATTCGGATTGCCTGTCTCCAGAGTTGCCTTCGCGCAACGGTACTGGGGCCTGAGAGATTCCCGGGGAGGATGTTGCTCCTTCGGCGCCTCGGTGTTCGAGGTTCTCCCGCCACGCGTCAACGGCTTTTCAATTGTGACGGGGGTAACGTACCGGGCTGCGCCGGCTTTGTCACGGGACGGGACCCACATCCGAGTGGCGACCCGGTAGGCGGGCCGCGTGTCGCTGCCCCGGGCCAGGGCCGCGGCGGGCGGCGAGCATGTCGGTGACGGCGCCGGTGACGAACGCATAGATCGCCTTGTGCAACACATCGATGAGAAGTTCTTTGCGCGGCCAGGTCTGTGGTGGCGCGCCGACACCTGTGGCGTTCTCCAGGATTTGGTCATTGGTAAGCCGCACCACGGCGAATTTCGCCGACGCCAGTGGGCCGCGTAACCCGACCTCCGACATGACCGCCCGCAGCACCCCGAGCAGGATGCCCTGCCCGTAATGCATGGCCCAGTTCCGCACCAGCGGCTGCTGCCCGGGTTGTTCGGACATCCCGGTGAGGCGCTCGAGCGTGCGGGCAGGCACATGCGAGTTCGGCCGGCCCGTGATCCGCTGCTCGAGCTTTTCCCCGACCGTCATCACCGCCACCCCGGCCGCACCGGCGACGAGGCCTTCCCCCACAGCGTTTCTCAGCATGGCGCGCGGGTACCCGGGCGCGATCCCACCAAACGATCGGCACTCATGACTGCGGAACCCCGGTAGAGCAGTCGGTGCTCAGCGGGGCGCTACTGGGCGTGGCGGGGCGACGCCGGCCTCACACTGTGTCGGGCAGCTTGGTCCCGGTCGCCAACTCCGCGTACTGGCGCATCAGCCGCAGGGCGGTGCTGCGGCTGATCTCGGGGTCGCGCGCCACGATGCGGTAGCCGAAGTAGTCCTCCATCGACATCAGCGTCATCCCGATGTCGCGGGCAGGGGAGCGGAGCGTGAATGCCCCGGCCTCGGCGCCGTCGTTGAGGAGGTCGGTGTAGAGGTCCACCTGCCGGTGGTAGATGCCCTGGACGTCCCGGCGCTGGTCGAGTTCGAACCCGGCCGCCAGCACGGCGCGCCAGATCGCTCGCCACTCGGCGTCCTCGGGTCCGCTCGGCAGTCCCGCGGCGATGGTCAGCGCCAGTTGGTGGTGGATGTCGCGGGCGCGGCGACCGAGTTCGAGCCGCTCGTCGAAGAACCGGACGTCGGAGCGCAGCGCCAGCTCACTGAGCAGCTGGGGCATGTCCTTGAAGTAGTAGCGCACCGCGTTGGTGGTCAGCCCCAGTTCGGCGGCGACGTCGGCGAGCTTGAGCGTGGCCAGGTCGTAGCGCTCGATCAGGGCGATCGCTGCGTCCATGATTTCGGCACGTCGCTCTACCTGCCGGTTCGGCCTCGCCACTGCTGGGCTCCTCTCGCGGATTCGGACCAATTTTGCCGTTCCTGTTGCGTGACTGCTCACCCGGGCGCATAGTTCTTTTCCAATTAGGAAAATAACTCTTGAACGAAGAGAAAACCATGCGTGCCAGAGATCTCGGCGTGGTCATCGGTGAACATCCAACCGGACCGTACAACGCCATCACCGACGTGGGGGGTGTCCGGGTCGGACACACCACCGTGCAGGGCGACGGAATCAACACCGGCGTCACCGTCGTCATCCCGCATTACGACATCTGGACCGAACCGGTATTTGCCGGTTCGCACCGTCTCAACGGCAGCGGCGAGCTGACCGGCCTGGAGTGGATCCGGGAGTCCGGCGAGCTCACCACCGCCATCGGCCTGACCAACACCCACAGCGTCGGCGTGGTGCGCGACGAGTTGGTGGCCGAGCAGGTGCGGGTTCGCGGTGACGGCGTGTACTGGTCGCTGCCGGTGGTGGGGGAGACCTACGACGGACTCCTCAACGACATCAACGGCTTCCATGTCCGGCCGGAGCATGTGCGCGCCGCGCTGGCGTCGGCATCGGGCGGCGCGGTGGCCGAAGGCAATGTCGGCGGCGGCACCGGCATGATCTGCCACGGCTTCAAAGGTGGCATCGGCACCGCCTCGCGCACCTTCGGCGACTACACCGTGGGCGTCCTCGTGCAGGCCAACCACGGCCGGCGCGAACGCCTGCAGATCAACGGTGTACCCGTCGGCGCCCGGATCGGCGCCGAACAGGTGCCGCTGCCCGATTACCCGGCCCGGTTCGAGCCGGGATCGGGGTCGATCATCGTCATCGTCGCCACCGACGCCCCGCTGTTGCCCCATCAGTGCCAGCGGCTGGCGCAGCGCGCATCGCTGGCCGTCGGTCGCGTCGGCGGCACAGGCGAGCAGTACAGCGGCGATCTGATGCTGGCGTTCTCCACCGGTAACCGCGGCATCCCGCCCTACGCCTGGGACGAAGACGTCGCGGTCGCCCAGCGCGAGGTCCCCGTGCGAATGGTGGTTCCGCAGTTGATGACCCGACTGTTCGACCTGACCATCGAGGCCACCGAAGAAGCGATCGTCAACACCCTCGTCGCTGCTGAAACCCTGACCGGCCACCGCGGATACACCGCGCACGCCATCGACCACACCCTGCTCACCGCACTATTTCAGGAGAACTGATGAACGCACCCACCCAGACCGAAGGGCGGCGCCTCACCGGGCATCTCGGCCCCATCGGCATCGTCTTCATGGTCGTGGCCGCGGCCGCCCCGCTGACGGTGATCGGCGGCAACATGCCGCTGGCCATGGGGCTGGGCAATGGCGCCGGCGCCCCCGTCGGCTTCGCCATCGCCGCGCTGGTGCTGCTGGTGTTCTCCGTCGGGTTCGTGACGATGACGCCCTACGTGCCCGAAGCCGGGGCCTTCTTCTCCTACGTCACCGTCGGGCTCGGCGAACGGATGGGTAAGGGCGTCGCGGTGGTGGCGCTGATCGCGTACACCGCCATCCAGATCGGCATCTACGGCTACATCGGCTGGGCCATCAGCGATACGGTCGCCTTCTACAACGGACCCGTAATCCCTTGGCCGGTCTACTCTTTCGTGATCCTCGCGATCGTCGCCGTACTCGGTTACCGGCACATCGAACTGAGCGCCAAGGTGCTCGGCGTGGCACTGGCGCTCGAGATCGGCATCGTCGTGGTGCTCGACCTGGTGATGGTGGCCAACCCGGGCCCGTCCGGCATCACCTTCGCCTCCTTCGATCCGGCCGTGTTCACCCAGGGCACCATCGGCATCGCCATCCTGTTCGCCCTCACCGGGTTCATCGGCTTCGAAGCCACCGCGGTGTTCCGAGACGAGGCGCGTGACCCCGAGCGCACCATCCCGATTGCCACCTACGCCGCCGTCATCATCATCGGCCTGTTCTACGCCATCACCGTGTGGGCGTTCGTGGTCGCGATCGGGCCCGACAACGTGACGGCCGTGGCGAATCAGACCCTCGACGGCGAGGGCAACATGCTGCTGGACACCACTGCCTCGATGCTGGGGACCATCGGCCGCGACATCGTGAACGTGCTGCTGCTGACCAGCCTGTTCGCCTGCGTGCTGTCGTTCCACAACGTGATCGCGCGGTATCAGTTCGTGCTGGCGCGCAAGGGCCTGTTCCCGCAGCGGCTGGCCGCGGTGCACGAGTCACATGACTCGCCGGCGTTCTCGTCGCTGGTGCAGACCGTGACGGCGGCCATCATCGTCGGGATCCTCGCGGTGCTGGGTATCGACCCGCTGGTCGGCGTATTCGGCTCGATGGCCGGCGTGGCCACCGTCGGCATGGTGATCCTGATGCTCACCACCTCGATCGCGGTGCTGGCGTTCTTCCTGCGTAACCGGGACCGGGTGTCCGGCGTGTTCCAGACGCGCATCGCGCCCGCCGTGGCCGTGCTCGGCTTGCTGGGCAGCCTGTGGCTGGTGCTGTCGAACTTCACGCTCGTCACCGGTGGCAGCGTCACTCTGAGCACCATCCTGGCGGCCATTCCGTTCGTCGGGCTGGTGGTCGGTGCGCTGGCGTGGAAGCCTTCGACGTCGATATCTACCCGCGTGAACTGACTCTGGTTTGAGACTGCGGTGACGCCGGTGTTTGGCGGGGTCACGTCCGGACGTGGCCGCAGTATCAATCAGACGCATCGAGGTCAACGGCGGCGCGCCTCGCGGATCCGTTTGGCAGGGCTGCGTGGCCGCGTGCGAAGATAGCGGCCGCGCAGACGCGCCACGGGGCGGTAGCTCAGTTGGTTAGAGCCGGGGACTCATAATCCCTTGGTCGCGGGTTCGAGCCCCGCCCGCCCTACAAAGGCCGTGTATTGCTTCGGTTGATGCTGGTCGTTTCTGTTTCGGGTGATGCCTGACAGTTGTGTCGGTTGATCCTTGACACTCCCTTGATGAGGGAGCTGAGCGTGGCCAGGCAGCGGGTTCGAGCCCCGCCCGCCCTACAACCTGGTGGCGCGAGGTCCGAGTCATGCTCGACGCCGACGGGCGTGCAGTTTCCACAAGCCTCAGTCCAAATCCGCCAGTACCCTGCGCGCCGCTTCGAGCTCGGCCTCCAATGCCGCGACCTTCGCGGCCTGTTGCGAGCGTGCCTCTTCGATCACGGCATCGATCGGGGTGGAGAGGTCTTCGTGCAGTTCCCTGGCCGCGCGGGACACGGCGGACGCAGCGACGGCGACGTTGCGGGCCAGGTAGGTGGAACCCTGCTTCAGTTCGGCATGCCATTCACCGTCGGCGGAGCCGGTGACGGTCAGGGTCAGCTCGATGGTCTTGGCTTTCCTGCCGGCGCCCCGTTTGGCAGGGGTCTTCGTCGGAGTCTCCTCAGCGACTGGTGCGGTGGGCGCTGCCTCTGCTGCCGGGGTGTCTACAGTGATCGTCACGGCGTACCTCTCGTCGAAGATGGCCCGCGATGAGCGGGACCGGCGGACGACAGCCATTAGAACACACGTTCGACACCGGGTGGGCTCAACCCCCCGTCGCTGCTTTGAGGTGCGCGGCGGCCGCGAGTTTCAGATGGGTGAGGTCTGAGGCCACCGACGCGAACGTGAAACCGTCGGCCAGTCGGCGAGCGGCCGTCGCACCGTCAGGGGTGTGGATACCGGCCGCGATCCCTGCCGCTGCCGCCGCCTCGCTGACGCGCCGCAGTGCGGATTCGAACTCGTCATCGACAGCGGGATCCTGCGGATGTGTCCCGCCGACAGCGAGGCGCAGATCTGACGGGCCGACGTACACGCCGGCCAGACCCGTTGTCCGACAGATGCTCTCGACGTTCTCCAGACCCTGGGGAGTTTCGATCATGGCCAACACCACGGTGTCGGCGTCGGCGACAGCGGGCGTGGGGCCGATGCGCAACTGTGAGCGCATCGGCCCGTAGGAACGAATCCCGTTGGGCGGGTAGGTCGCTGCATTGACTGCCGCGGCGGCTTCGGCGGCAGTGTTGACCAAGGGCACGATGACACCGGCCGCACCGGCGTCGAGCGCACGCCCAATGGGGGTGGGGTGGTTGGCCTCGATACGGATCAGGCCCACAGGGCCGTGGGCGGCGTCGATAGCCGTCAGACCCGCGACCATGCCCGAGTAGCCGATGAGGCCGTGCTGCATGTCGAGGGCGATGTAGTCATATCCGACGTGGGCCAGCCACTCGGTCGAGACGGGGGAGTCGAGCACCGACCAGTAACCGATCAGGCGTTCGCGGCGACGCAGCCGTTCGGCGAATTCGCTTGCAGTCATGGGCTTCCTAGCGGTTGTAGTTGGGCATGGCGCCGCGCAGGCCGACGCCGATGTCGTCACACTGGGCAACGAGTTCGTCGTCGAGTGGTCCGGCGTTGATGGCGGCGATGTTGTTCTCCAGATGGCTGACCTTGGAGCCGCCGAGCAGAATCGGCCCGGCGACCGGCTTGCTGACCAGCCACCGCAGTGCCAACTCGGTCATCGGGAGGCCGGCCTTGTCGGCCAGGGTGCTCAGCTGCGCGATCGCGTCGAACACCGCTGCGTTCCAGTACCTCTGCTTGTACATCGACGCCAGCCGGGAGTCGCCGAACCGACCTTCGGCGGGGTCGGCGTCAAGAGAGTGCCTGCCGGTGAGGAGCCCGCCTCCCAGCGGGTTGTACACCATGGTGATCAGGCCGGTGACGGCGGCGAACTCGGCGTATTCGTCTTCGATGCGGCGGGCCAGGAGGTTGTAGACCTGCTGGGCCACCAGAGGCCGGGGCGCCCCGACTTCGTCAGCAAGGTGGTTGATCTCGGCGATCTGCCAGGCCGCGTAGTTGGACACTCCGAGGGCACCGATCTTGCCTTCCTCCACCAACTGGGCCACGGTGCTCAACGTGTCGCGCAAGGGTGTGGCGCGGTCAGGCTGGTGCAGATAGAACAGGTCGACGCGCTCGATACCGAGGCGGCGCAGGCTGCCTTCCACGCTGGCACGCAGGCCGAAAGGCGACAGTGGTGCATTGCCGTCGGCATCGGGATGCGGAATCCCGGCTTTGGTGGCGATGGTGACATCGTCGCGGCGACCACGCAGCACCTGAGCGAGGATTTTCTCTGATTCACCCCCGGCGTAGCCGTTGGCGGTGTCGATATGGGTGATGCCGGCGGCCAACGCGGCATCGACCATCTTCCCGGCATCGGCGGCCGCCACGGTGTCACCAAACGTCATGGTGCCCAGCGCGGGGCGGGTGAAGTCGAGATCGGGCATCAGGCTGCTCCTTGCACGGCGGTGTGGGTGGTGGTCATGCGTGCGACGACGTTGCGCGGTTTGATTCCGACCATGGTCGTGGGATCCAGCGCCGCTGCTCGCAGCGCGATGGTGTAGGGCTCGCGTGGATGGGCGAGAACCTCTGCGGTGGAGCCGGATTCGACGATACCGCCCGATCGCATGACGACGATGGTGTCGCTGATCTCGCGTACCACCCCTAGGTTGTGGGAGATGAACACATACGTCAGCCCGGTCTCGCGTTTGATGTCGCGCAGCAGGTCGAGCACCTGCGCCTGCACGGACACATCGAGCGCGCTGGTGGCTTCGTCGCACACCAGCAGGTCGGGTTCGCTGGCCAGTGCACGCGCGATCCCGATCCGTTGGCGCTGGCCACCGGAGAACTCGGCCGGCTTACGCCGCAGTGCGCTGGTGGGCAGCCCCACCTGATCGATGAGTTGGGCGGCGCGGGCCTCGCGGTCACGCCGGCTCCGGACACCGCGCAGACGAAGCGGTTCGCCGACGATGTCCACCGCGTTCAGGTGCGGGTCCAACGATCCGTACGGGTCTTGGAACACCATCTGGATGCGCGAGCGGAAAGGCCGCAGCTTTCGTTCCGAGAGCCCGGCGATGTCCACGCCGTCAAAGCAGATCCGGCCCGACGAGGGCCGCACCAGCCGCACGATCGCTTTGGCCAGTGTGGACTTCCCGCAACCGGATTCGCCGACGACGGCCAGGCATGAGCCTTGCTCGACGCTCAGGCTCACCGTGTCGAGTGCCCGGAACACCCCGCCGGGAACGGGGTATTCGACCACCAGGTCTTCGATACTCAACAAGGGTTCGGTCATGCCGGTACCTCCATGCCGGGCCGGGCGTCCAGCCGGGGAACTGCGTCGAGGAGTCGTTTCGAGTAAGCGGTCTGCGGGTTGCCCAGCAGTGCCTCAGCGTTGCCGCCTTCGACGAAGCGGCCGTCTTTCATGACGTAGATCTGATCGGACATCAAACGCGCCACTCCGAGGTCGTGGGTGATCAGCAGCATGGCCACACCGGTGCGTTCCTGGAGTTCGAGCAGCAAGTCCAGGATGCTGGCCTGCACGGTGACATCCAGTGCACTGGTGGGTTCGTCGGCCACGATCAGCTCGGGTCCGGCTGCCAGCGCGGCGGCGATCAGGACACGTTGCAGCATGCCACCGGACAGTTGGTGTGGGTACTTCGAGAGCTGTTCGGCGGGGCGCGGAATGTGTACCTGGTCAAGCAGTTCCACCGCGCGAGTGCGCTGCGCCGCGCGGCCGGTGACGCCGCTGTGGCGGATCGCGTCGCGCAGCTGGGAACCGATGGTGTGCACGGGGCTCAACGCCGTCATGGGGTCCTGGGGGATCAGGGCGATGTGCCGGCCGCGGACCTTTTTCAGCGCCGCGTCCTTGCCCAGGATGTCGATGTCCTTGAACTGGGCGCGGCCTGACATCACGGCGAGATCCGGGGGGAGCAGCCCCAGCACGCCCATGGCGGTGGTCGATTTGCCCGAGCCGGATTCCCCGATGATCGTCACGGTCTCACCGGAGCCGATGCAGAACGTCACCCCGTCGACGGCGCGGATGACACCGGCCGCGGTGATCAGTTCGATCTGCAACTCGTCGATGCGCAGCAGATTACCCATCTCATTTGTCCTTCCGGCGCAACGTGAACAACTTCAGCAGGCCGATCCTGGGGCCTCCGGCGCGGTCGCGGAGTCCGTCGCCGAGCAGATTGACACCGACCACCAGTAGGGCGATCACCAGGCCCGGCAGCGTGACCAGCCACCATGAGGTGGTGACGTAGTCCTGGCCGTCGGAGATGATGCGGCCCCACGTGGCAAACGGGCGCTGCGGGCCGGCACCCAGGTAGCTCAGGGCGCTTTCCAGCAGCACGGCCTGCGCCAACAGCAGCAACACCACCAGCGAGACCTGCTTGACGATGTTGGGCACGATGTGGCGGGTCAGGATGGCGGTATGTCCCAGGCCCAGTACGTGCGCCGCCGCGATATACGGTTTCTCCCGTTCCACCAGTGTCAAAGATCTTGTGAGCCGGGCGATCTCGGGCCACTGGGCGATGGCGATGACGAAGGTGATGACGGGGATCGACGGACCGAACAGCGCGACCACCAGCAGCAGCATCATCAGCAGCGGCAAGGAGAGCTGTGCTTCGAGCAGGCGGCTGACGACCGTGTCGATCCAGCCGCCGCGGTAGCCGGCCACCGCGCCCAGGGTCAGGCCGATCACCCCGGACACCAGCACGGCCAGTATGCCGATCGTCAGCGACACCTGACCGCCGTAGAGGACGCGGGCCAGCAGGTCGCGGCCCAGTTGATCGGTGCCGAACAGGTGGCCGTCGGTCAGCGGGGGAAGCCGTCGCGCGGCGAGGTTGGTGGCATCGGGGGAGGGCAGCGGGAGAACCCGCGCCAAGGCCACCGGCGCGACGACGAGCAGGACGGCGATGGTGCCCACCCAGATCTTGACCCGGCTGTCGCGGTGACGGCGGGTGGCGCCGGCGCGGGCGATGTCACGGGCGGTGACCGCCGAGGGGCGGGGCTGCGCCGGCGGGTCGATGACAGTGGTTGCGGGAGTAGTCATTTGCCGCGTGCCTTTCCGAGCCGGACGCGCGGGTCCAGCAGTGGGTAACAGAGGTCGACCAGCAGCTGGACCAGGATGGCCAGCACCGCCGTCACCAGGACGGTGGCCTGGATGAGGGGGTAGTCGCGGGTCTCCAGTGCGCGGACCACCAGCGAGCCGACGCCGGGCCACGCGAACACCACCTCGACGACCACGACACCGTTGAGCATCGAGGCGAAGCGGGTTCCCAACGCGGTGAGCACCGGGATGGCGGAGTTGCGCAACGAGTATCGCCAGATCAGCTCGGTTTCCGACACACCGCGCGAGCGGCCGACGGTGATGTAGGGAGACAAGAACGCGCCGACCATCTCGCGTCGCACCATTCGGGAGATGAGCGCGACTTGCAGGACGGCGATGGTCACGGTCGGCAGGATCAGGCTGGACCAGGTGGTGAATCCGGCCGGCGGGAGCACCGGGAACAGCACGGCGAACACCGTGATGAGCATGAGGCCGGTCCAGAAGTCCGGCATGGACTGCCCGGCGATGGTGACGGCGTTGGCGGCCAGTTCACGACGGCTGTCGGCGCGCCGGGCCATCCACACCCCGAGCGGAATGGCCACCAGGGTGGTCAGCAGGATCGCCGAGACCGCCAAGGTGATCGTGTAGGGCAGCCGGGACAGCACCACGTCGAAAGCCGGGGCCTGGAACGAATACGACGTGCCCAGATCCAGGTGCAGAAGACCCTGCAGGTACTTGAGGTACTGGACGAACACGGATTCGTCCAAGCCCATGTCGGTGCGAATCCGGGCCAGATCCTCCGAGCTGGCCAGCGGCCCGGCCAGCGAGTAGGCCGGGTCGCCGGGGGCCATGCGGATCAGCACGAAGACGGTGGTCAGTGTGAGGAAAACCGTCAGCAGGCTCTGGCCGAGCCGACGCAGGATGTAACGCGGCATCGGCCCCAGCAGTCGGCTGAGTGCACCTCGTGGTGCGGTGCCGGCCGTCGACGCCGGCATGGGTGCAAGAAGCTGGTCGGCCACGTCAGTCACCGACCTCGAGGAATACCTGTGCGGTCATCGTCGACCCTTCTGATCTGCGGCGGCGACCTGTGGTCGGAGCCAGAAAGCGACGGGGTTGTCGTCTAAATCACAATGACACCAATGCGCGTAATACGCAAGGTGTGGCACGCATATTGCGTGTTGTGCGCAGAAGGGCTAGGGTTCGGTGTGGCACCAGTCACAAGCGCGGGACCGCCGAGCGCGGCGCATCCCCGACTGCGGCACCCCTCAAACTCGGAGGTCGACGATGACCGAGTCGCTACTCGATCGACGCTTTTCCCGCAGGTCGATGCTGCGTTCCAGCATGCTGTTCGGCGCCGGACTGGCGCTGGCCCCGGCCATTGCGTCGTGTGCGACACCGACCGGCCGACCGGGACCCGATGCGGTAAGCCTGGGTCTGAACCGGGCGCTGAACACGTTGGACAACAAGCTGTTGCAGTACGACGCGGCGCTCACGGTTCAGCGCGCAGTGCGGCAGGCGCTCACCGAGATCGATTCGAACCTCAAACCTCAACTGGTGCTCGCCGACCAGTTCCGCCTGGTGGAGCCGACGCGCTGGTTTGTACACCTGCGGCCCGGCATCCGGTACTCCGACGGCAGTGCCGTGCAGGTGCAGGATGTGGCGACGGCGTTGTCGATGTACTCCCAGGTCGACGGGTCCTTTGTCGGGGGGTTTTTCCCCGAGTGGCCCACCGTCGAACCGATCGACCAGACCAGCTTCTTCCTCAACACCGTTCGACCGGTGCCGGTACTCGACTACCTGATGTCGAACATCCTCATCACCCCTGCGGCGGCCAACAAACCCGAAGACCTCTCCGACGGAGTGGGTACGGGCCCCTACATCGTCACCGCATCCGACCGCGGGTCGGGCACATATTCGTTGGCGCGCAACGAAAACTATTGGAGCGCAGCCCCGCACGTGGAGTCGGTGCAGGTACGGTTCATGCCCGACGAGTCCAGCCGGGTGGTGGCCCTGCGCAGCGGTGAACTCGATGTCATCGATTCGATCACCCCGGATTCCACCGATCAGATCGAGGGCCTGGCCGGGGTGGCCGTCCAGCACGCCGACGGGGTGCGTCTCAACCAGCTGTTCTACAACTTCCGCAAGCCTCCGGGCCATCCGCTGGCCGACGCCCGGGTGCGCCGCGCCCTGACGTACGCCATCGACGGGCAGTCCCTGGTCGACAACGTGATGCAGGGCTCGGCCACCGCGTCGCGTGGCGTCATCCCGCTGAGTCTGGCCGGCGCCATCGAAACCGGCACCTACACCTACGATCCCGACCGCACCAAGGCCGAGCTGAGGTCCCTGGGCATCAACGATCTGCGCGTCAAGATCATCTGGGAGAGCGGCGAATTCGCCGCGGACACCGACATCATGGAGTCGGTGCTGCAGATGCTCTCGGCCGCCGGTGTCGGCGCCACGCTGCAGCAGTTCGAGCCCGGCGGCGACATCGCGCAGTGGCGTCAGGGCAAAGCCGGCGACTGGGACATCCTGGGCAACGGATATCCGAGCCCCACCGGTCTGGCTCTGACCATCATGCAGGGCATGTACGCCGGAACACCTGAGAAAGAAGAAACCCGCGACACCTATCACGGGTACCAATTCCCCGAGATCACCGCCATCATCACCCAGGCCTCGGAAGAGGTGGAGCCCGCCCGCCGTGATGCACTGCTGGCCGATGCCCAGCGCCGCATCTGGGACACCTGCCCCATGCTGTGGTCCTTCGTCCCCAAGGCGGTGCTCGGACGGCGCACCCGTATCGACGGAATCAACCTGCGGCCCACCAACTCCTACGATCTGGCCGCAGTGACCCTGAACGGAAACTCATGACCACCACCGCCGATACCGCCACCCTCCACGCCGACGGCGTGCTGCGGCCCCACCATCAGCACGGCCGCCGGGAGACGTTGCTACCGCCGCCGCACATCCAGAACCACGCCGCCAACCTCACAGTGCTTCCCGACGGCGCCCTGGCCTGCGTGTGGTTCTCCGGCACCCAGGAGGGTGTCGCCGACATCAGCGTGTGGTTCTCCCGGCTGGACGCAGGAGCGGACACCTGGACCGCACCCGTGCAGCTGTCCCACGACGACACCCGCTCCGAACAGAACCCCGTGTTGTACGTCCATGGTGACAACGAGGTGTGGTTGTTGTGGACCTCGCAGCACGCCGGCAATCAGGACACCGCACGGGTACAGCGGCGTATCTCCTCTGACGGCGGGCGCACGTGGGGCGACGTGCACACGCTGATTCCCGCCACCGACGCCGCCGGGGTGTTCATCCGTCAGCCACCGGTCGCACTGCCCGGTGGCCGTCTGCTGCTGCCGATCTTCTACTGCGTCCGAATTCCTGGCGAGAAGTGGGCAGGCAACCGTGATTACAGCGCGGTGATGATCTCCGATGACGGTGGCCACACGTGGAGTGAAGTCGAGGTGCCCGACAGCATCGGCTGCGTGCACATGAACATCGGGCGGCTCTCCGACGGCACCCTGGTCGCGTTGTTCCGCAGCCGCTGGGCCGACTCGATCTACCGCAGCGTCTCCACCGATGACGGGCAGAGCTGGTCGGTGCCGCAGCCCACCGAGCTGCCCAACAACAACTCCTCCATCCAGTTCGTGGTGCTCCCGGATGATCGACTGGCCCTGGTGTTCAACGAATCCAGTGCCGCCGACGCCACCGCGCGGCGGGTATCGCTCTACGACGAGATCGACGACGACGGGATCGCCGACAACCCCGCGCCGGCCCCCGCCCCGGTGGCGACCAGCACCGCCGAACGCACCGCATTCTGGGGAGCGCCACGGGCGCCGATGACACTGGCGGTCTCCGCTGACGGCGGCCTGACCTGGCCGGTGCGACGAAACATCGAAGAAGGTGACGGGTACTGCCTGTCCAACAACTCCCGCGACGCCCTGAACCGGGAGTTGTCCTACCCCTCCATCTGCACCGACGGCGGCACCCTGCACGTCGCGTTCACCCGGTACCGCCAGGCCATCGAACACGTTGCTCTCGAGAGTGACTGGGTGAGTGCAGCCACATGACGGCCCAGCGCGCGATCGTCACCGGCGCCAGCTCCGGAATCGGGGCGGCGATCGTGACGCGGCTGCTCGCCGGTGGCTGGGAGGTCACCGGCCTGAGTCGACGCCGGCCGGACATCGAGGACACCCGATTCACCTGGCTGCGCGCCGACATGACGGATTTCGAGGCACTGGAAACCGAACTGCGCCAGCTGGACTCGGTGGATGCACTGGTTCATGCGGCCGGTCTGCAATTCAGCGCACCGCTGGGCCACCTCGACACCGCACACAGCGCCCAGATGTGGCGGGTGCACGTGGGAGCCGCTGAGGTGCTGGCCAACACGCTGGCGCCGAAGATCCGCGATGGCGGGCGCATCATTCTGCTCGGCAGCCGAACCATGACCGGCAGCGCAGGCAAGAGTCAGTACGCCGCCACCAAATCCGCCCTGGCCGGGATGGCCCGGTCCTGGGCTGCCGAACTGGTTCAGCGTGGGGTGACGGTCAACGTGGTGGCTCCCGGACCTACGGACACCCCGATGCTGATGGATCCCAACCGGACTCACACCCCACCCAAGACACCGCCGATGGGCCGTCTGATCGACGCCGATGAAGTGGCCGGACTAGTGGGGTTCCTGATGAGCCCCGACGCCCGCAGCATCACCGGCCAGGTCATCACCCAGTGCGCGGGGATGTCGCTGTGAGGACGGCACTGTGAGCCTCGACCTCTCCATCTTCGCCGACGACCTCTCCGGTGCCGCCGAGACGGCGGCGGCGTTCCTGGACCGGGACGTCGACCTGGTACTGGAACTCGATGCCGGACAATCGCTTCGGCGCGGTGTCACCGTGACCGACCTCAACAGCCGGACCATGCCGGTGGCGGACGCCGATCGTGTGCTGCGCACCGCATTGAGTGCCGTCAGCCCCGGGCGGATGGTGATGCACAAGATCGATTCGCTGCTGCGCGGCCACGTCGGCGCCGCCGTCGACACCCTCGCCGAACGAGGTCCGGTGATCGTGGCCGCCGGCCTGCCCGCCCTGGGACGGCAGATCCGCGGCGGTGTGCTGTACGTCGGTGACGTTGCGCTGCACCACACCGACCTCTGGCACCTGGAACCGCAACCAGCCCCACCCACCGTGGCCGACCTCATCAGCCATCCGGCTGCGGTGTGCGCCTCGCCGCGTGACGCGGCAACCGCTGTGGCGGCGGGCGAGGTGGCGATCTGCGATATCGCCGACGATTCCGATCTGGACCTCGTGGTGGCTGTCGCACAATCCATCCCGGGGGTTCAGCTGGTCGGTGCCTCGGCCTTGGCCGCTGCGCTTGCCCGCACGCAACCGGTGGTCGCCGCGGCGCGCAGCGCCCCCGCGGGCTCTGCCACGGTGTTGACCGTGGTGGGTACCGCCGCACCGAATGCGCCTTCGCAAGTCGAGGCACTCATCGCCGGCGGCGCCGCTCACGTCGCTGTCGATGCCGACCGGCTGCTGGCCGGCACGGCGGACATCACCGCTGTGACAAACGCGTTGAGGGCACATCGCAATGTCGTCCTGACGATCAGCGGGTCAGTTACGGCGCTGCATCAGCGCGCGCTGTCCACGGCGATGGGCGGCTTCATCGCCGAGGTGGACCGCCACTCGAGGCAACGGCCTGATCTGGTGCTCACCGGTGGGGAAACCGCTCGGGCCGTCATCGACGCCCTGGCCGTCAGCGCCTTGCGCCTCGCCGGCGTCGTCCACCACGGCGCCGTCGTCAGTATCGCCCCGGATGGACGGCGCATCGTCACCCGTCCGGGCAGCTTCGGTGACCGCGCCAGCCTCGCCGAGATCACCGCACACCTGGCACCGACGCCAGGGCCCGAATCAGACACCACACCTCAGGAGAGTTCCGCCATGACACCCCAACCCGGCCCCGAAGCACGGCCCATCGTCGCCATCACCATGGGTGACGGCGCCGGAATCGGCCCCGAAGTCATCGTCCCCGCACTGCTCGACGACGCCACTCTGAACCGGTGCATCCCCGTCGTCATCGGCGATGCCAAGCGGCTGGCGCAGGCCGCCGAGATCCTGGGCATCCGCTGCGACATCGTGACCGTCGACTCCGTCGCCGACGCGCATCCCGCACCCGGCCGGATCAACGTCATCGATCTCGACCTGCTGCCCGCGGATCTGCCGTGGGGCGAGCTGTCCGCGGTCGCCGGGCATGCCGCCTACGAGTACATCCGCGTCGCCGCCGAACTCGCCGTCCGCGGTGAGGTCCAGGCGATCTGCACCGCACCCCTGAACAAGGAAGCGCTGCACGCCGCGGGCCACATCTATCCCGGCCACACCGAACTGCTCGCCGACCTGACCGGCACCGAAGAGGTATCGATGATGCTGTCGACGCCTAAACTCAAGGTCATCCACGTGACCACACACATCGGTTTGATCGACGCGGTGGCCAAGATCGAGCCGGGGCTGGTGGAACGCACCGTGCGCCGCGGTCACGAGGCCCTGGTGCGCGCGGGTAACCCCCATCCCAAGATCGGCTTGTGCGGCATCAACCCGCATGCCGGCGAGGGCGGATTGTTCGGCTACGGAGAAGAGGACGCCAAGATCGTTCCCGCGGTACAGGCGTTGGTGGCCGACGGCATCGACGCGCACGGCCCGTTGCCCGCCGACACGGCCTTCTTCCTGGCGGGCCGGGGCGACTACGACCTGATCGTGGCGATGTACCACGATCAGGGACACGGTCCGGTCAAGGTGCTCGGGATCGAAGCCGGCGTCAACATCACCGTCGGACTTCCGGTGATCCGCACCTCGGTGGATCACGGCACAGCCTTCGATATCGCCGGTAAAGGGATAGCCGAAGCAGGTAGCATGATCGAGGCTCTTCGTCAGGCGACCGAACTGGCAACCAGCACAACTGTTCTCAAATAGGAGAAGTTGATGCCCCCACGGGGTTCCAAAGCGCGGCGCGCCGAGATCGTCAGACTGGCGCGTTCCACCGGACTGGCCAGCGTCGAGGAACTCTCCACTCAGTTCGGGGTCACGGCATCCACCATTCGGCGGGATCTGAGTCTGCTCACCGATCAGGGACTGATTGCGCGCACGTACGGTGGCGCCATCGCCTTGAAGCGTCACCCGGAATCATCGTTGCGCCAACGCGCGCAGCAGGGCTTCGACGCCAAGCACGCGATTGCGCGGTGGGCCGCCCGGCAGGTGCAGCCGGGAGAGACCATCCTGCTGGATGCCGGAACCACCGTCGGAGCCATGGGGGAGTACCTCGGTCGGGTCCGTGACCTGACGGTGTTCACCGCGGGACTGACCGCGCTGGAAGCGCTGGCCGACGCCAACGCCGTCCGGGTGGAGTGCATCGGCGGCACACTGCGGCATCTCAGTCAGGGGTTCGTGGGGCCACTGGCCGAGGCCACACTCGAGCGGCTGACGTTCGACCGCGCGTTCCTGGGGGCCGATGCCGTCACCGCCGAGTTCGGGATCTGCGAGGCAGAACTGGAGCAGACGCGGCTCAAAGAACTGATGATGCAACGGGCGTCGGAGCTCTACATACTGGCGCATGCAGACAAACTGGGGCGCAGGCCGTTTCACGCCTGGGCGCCCATTCCGGCCGGCACCACGCTGGTCACCGACAGCGCGGCCACCGACGAGCAGATCAAGGCCTTCGAGAAGGCGGACGTCACTGTCGTTCGGGTCAGCGAGCTCTCGGAGACTTCCGACCTCAGCGCGGGGTGAGCGCGCCGGCGCGATGACCGCAGCACCGGAGGGTACCGGGGCTCGAAGGGCAGCCGCGTCAACATCATTCGCCCGGATGAGTTGGCGCTTTTTGCATACATGCCGAAGTCATGAGCTCGGCCTCTGTTGCAATCCGGCAAGTGCTGGCAGGCTGAAGGTGCACGACCGCGGTCACTTCGGAGGCTGCCATGGACGCCGTCGACCACAACGTCAGGAACGTGTGGTTGTCGCGGGCCTTGGGACACAACCCACTGGTGCGTTGCAGCGATCGAGTGGAAGCAGCGCTGGCCGCCGTGGTGGCTGCCGTGCTGCTGTTCCTGATCCCGGTGGCGTGCGCGGTGGGCACCGAGGTGCACGAGACCAAGGCCCGCGCCCTCACCGAGTACATGGCGACACACCGTCAGGTCAGCGCCCAGGTGATCGCCGAGAGTGTGGGGCCGGCGGATCTCTACACACCGGGCGCGGTCACCCGGGTGCAGTGGACCGACGGAGGGCGTATCCGCACCGATGCCATGTTCTCGCGGGAGTGGCACGAAGTCGGTGACGCGCTGGGCATCTGGGTGGATCAGCGCGGCGAGCGGACACCGCCGCCACCTGAGTCTGCGGTTCCCGCCGCGGTGACCGCGGCGATGTCGGTCTGGGTGGGCGCGGCGGCGGTGGCCGCGACCCTGCTCGGGGTGTTGCGTGTGTGGCTGGACCGACGGCGGTACGCGGTCTGGGAGCAGGAATACCAATTACTGGTCGGGTGACCCGGGGCGGGTCACATAGTGGTGCGCTGTCTCGTCAATACGGGTGCGGGCCGCCCCGGCCCGGCTGACTGATTGGAGAACACCATGGCCACCCGCACGTTGCTGAGCACCGCGATCCCCGAGGCGTACAAGACGATGTTGGCCCTCGACGAGCAGGTGACGCAGGCAGCCGAGGCCGTGGGAATCCCCAAACTCACGCTGGACTTGCTGAGGATCCGGGCCTCGCAGATCAACGGTTGCGCGTTCTGTTTACGGATGCACACCCGCGACGCCCTGGCCGGCGGGGAGACCGCGGATCGGCTGGCGGTGCTGTCGGCGTGGCGGGAGACGCAGTACTTCTCGGATGCCGAGCGGGCGGCGCTGGCGATCGCCGAGGAGATCACCCTCATCGCCGACCGCACCGCCGTGGACACCGACGCGGTGACCTCCGAGCAGGCCGCGGCGCTGCGGTGGGCCGCCGTCGTCATCAACGCGTTCAACCGGGTGGCGATCAGCAGCCACTACGTCGTCAAGCCGTGAGCCGTGCAGGCCGTCACACGATGCTTGCCCCGCCGTCGACGTGCAGGGTGGCGCCGGTGATGAAGCTCGCCCGCGGTGAGGCGAGAAACAGGACGGCCTCGGCGATTTCGGCGGGTTCGGCGGCGCGTCCCAGCGGAACGGACGTGTCGGCGGGCCCGGTCACGACCCTGTTGACCCTGATGCCGTTGGAACCGAATTCCGCGGCCCAGGTGCGGGTCAGCGCGGCGCCGGCATCGGTCTCCCCCGACGAGACGTGGACGATCGACCCCCCACTGTGGCGGATCATGCACGGCGCGACGGCGGCCACCAGGAAGTACAGACCGGCCAACGTATCGAGGTCCGCCAGGGCGGCGTTGTTGACCAAGATGTCGACGGGCATCTGTCTGGCGAGGTGGTCGACGGATTCCAGGTCGGCCAGGTTTGCGGTGATGAAGCTGGCGCCGGGACCGAGCGCGTTGACGGCCACCCGTCCGGCGTCAGCGTCCCGGCCGCTGACGATGACGTGGGCACCGGCGCGCCGCAGTAACCGTGCGATGGAAACCCCCGGTTCGGAGGTGCCCTCGGTGACCAGGGCCGTGCTCCCCGACAGTTCCGGAGCGCTCATCACCGGCCCTCCCTCCGCTGCACTGCGACCACACTGGCAGTCGCGCCAGGCGGCAGGGACCACGGAAAACCCGTAGTCCCCGGGTAGCCCTGCATCCGCCGGGCCGACGTGACAGGATTTGCCGGTACCGCGGCCAGGGACGATGGCCGCATCCGGCGTTCCAGACAGGTGGGCAGCTCGATCGTGACGGCGATCCACGACCGAAGCAACGCGGTGTTGCCCGGCCGCGGCGTCGAATGCCAGACGCTTCGGGAGATGGTGGACGCTCTCCGATCCGGCCGGAGCGAGGTGCTGGTGCTGCTCGGGGAGGCCGGCATCGGCAAGACGGCGCTGCTGACATATCTGCGGGAATTTGCGGGGGACTGCGCTGTGCTGAGCGCGGTCGGCGTGGAATCCGACATGGAGTTGGCGTTCGCCGGGTTGCAGCAGCTGTGCGCGCCGGTGATGGATCTCCGATCGGGCCTACCGCAACCGCAGCGCGAGGCGTTGGAGCGGGCCTTCGGGCTCCGCGATACCGGAACCGCGCCGAACCGGTTCCTGGTGGGGTTGGCGGTGCTCGGACTGCTCGCCGCTGCCGCTGCCGAACGGCCGGTGCTGTGCGTGGTGGACGATGTGCAGTGGCTGGATCAGGTGTCGGCGCAGACGCTGTTCTTCGTGGCGCGCCGTCTGCAGGCCGAGTCGGTCGGGTTGGCGTTCGCGTTGCGCACACCGATCGAGGGCACCGCGGGCTTGCCGACCCTGGCTGTGGGTGGCCTCGACGACGGTTACGCGCGCAAGTTGTTGGAATCAGCGTTCCCGGAGTTGTTGGACGCGGCGGTACTCGACCGGATCGTGGCCGAAGCACGGGGAAACCCGTTGGCGCTGTTGGAGACTCCGAAGGACAGCACGTCCATCCACACCGAGACCGTCAGCGCCGGCATCGAGGAGCATTACCGCGCCCTGATCGCCGACCTGCCCGACGACACCCGGATGCTCCTGCTCGTCGCTGCGGCCGAGCCCGTCGGGGACCCCGCCCTGCTGTCGCGTGCGTTGGCGCATCTGGATCTCAAACCCGCGGCGATGACGCCCGCGCATGACCTCGGTTTGATCGCCGTCGACACCCGCGTGCAGTTCCATCACCCGGTGGCGCGTTCGGTGGCCTACCGCTCGGCCACCGCCGAGCAGCGGCGGCTTGCGCACGCCGCGCTGGCGGCGGTGACCGACCCCGCTGTCGACCCGGACCGGCGGGCCTGGCATCGCGCCCTGGCCGCGGATTCCCTCGACGAGCAGGTGGCAGGAGACCTGGAAAACTCCGCCGGGCGGGCGCTGCAGCGGGGCGGAACCGCCTCGGCCGCAGCATTTCTGACACGTGCGGTGGAGTTGACTCCCGACCCGTCGATCCGTACCGGCCGCGCACTGGCCGCTGCCGAGGCGCACCGCGAGATCGCGTCCTTCGACAGCGCCCGTCGCCTTCTGGCCACCGCGGACCTGGGGCCGCTGACCGATCTGCAACGGGCCCGCTCCGCGCAGCTGCGGACTCGGCTGGCGTTCGCCTCAGCGCGCGCCGGCGGTGATGCCGACACGCTCGTCGTCGCCGTCTCCGAGTTCACCGCGGTGGCAAAGCAACTGGAGGCCCTCGACAGCACGCTGGCCACCGAGGCCTACCTGGAGGCGCTGAGCGCGGCGATGTACGTCGGGCGCATCGGCGAGCGCCTGGCCACCGATGTTGCCGTGACCGCTCGGTCCGCGCTGGCGACGATGCAGCCGAAGACCCCGCTGGACCTGGTGACCCATGCGCTGGCCGCGCGGTTGGCGGTGGGTGCTGTGGAGGCGATGCCCGCCATGCGCCGCGCCCTGGACGCACTCAAGGAAGCCACGGTCGACGGGTCGGGGTGGTTCTGGCGGGCGTTCCCCCTGGTCCACGACTGCTTGATCCACGAGACATGGGATGACGGCTGGCATGACATCGCGGCGCATGCGGTGCGGCTGGCCACCGACAGCGGCGCCCTGGCGCTGCTGCCGTCGGCGCTGTTGTCGCGGGCCGGCGCCTCCGTCGAGCGCGGTGAACTGGCAACGGCGAGTGCCCTTGTCGCCGAAGCCAACGATCTGTCGATCGCCATCGACTACGCGCCGTTGAAGTACCACCGCATCGTCGTGGCGGCCTGGCGCGGCGACGAACCCGAGGTCACCCGATTGGCGACGGCTGCCCTGGCCTCCGGCCGGGCCCGTGGTGAGGGGCGGGTGATCGGGCTGGCGCATTACGCCACCGCGGTGCTCAACGTCGGGTTGGGCCGCTACGGCGACGCGCTGGCGGCCGCGCGCAGCGCCGCCGAGTACGACGATCTCGGGTTCTACCCGGAGGTGTTGTCCGAGATGGTGGAGGCGGGCGTGCGCGGCGAGCACACCGCCCTTGCCGCGCAGGCCTTCGACCGGCTGCGGGACCGTACGCTGGCGTCCGGCACACCACGTGCGCTCGGCTCGCTGGCCCGGTCACAGGCGCTGCTCAGCAGCGGTGACGAAGCTGAAGCCCGGTACCGGGAGGCGATCGGGCACTTCGACCGAACCGGGCTGCGGATCCAGGTCGCTCGCAGCCACCTGCTCTACGGGGAATGGTTGCGCCGCAACGGTCCTGCCACCGTCGCACGTGAGCCGTTGCGGATAGCCCACCAAGAGTTCGTCCAAATGGGTTCGGTGGCGTTCGCCGAACGGACGCGCCGCGAACTGCAGGCCGCCGGCCAGAAGACCCGTAAGCAGCCGACCAGAGCCGGTGACCAGCTGAGCCCGCAGGAACGCCAGATCGCCGAACTGGCGGGCCAGGGTCTGACCAACCAGGAGATCGGCGGCCAGCTGTTCATCAGTGCGCACACCGTGGAGTGGCATCTGCGGAAGGTGTTCACGAAGTTGGGGATTCGGTCGCGGCGGGAGCTACGGCAGAAGTTCCCCTAACTGCCCGGGGCAGGCGCTTCCAGCGGCAGGCACACGATGAACCGGGTGTCGCCCGGTGTGGACTGCACCGAGATGTGGCCGCGGTGCCGGTCGACGACGATGCGCCACGCCAGGTCCAGACCCAGCCCGGGGCCCTCACCCACCGGCTTCGTGGTGAAGAACGGGTTGAAGATGCGACCGATGAGGTCGTCGGAAATGCCGGGTCCGTCGTCGCAGATTTCCACGCGGATCATCGAGTCGCCTTCGCGTCTGGTGCGCACCGTCAGTGTGCCGTGACCGTTCATCGCGTAGAGAGCGTTGTCGATCAAGTTGGTCCACACCTGGTTGAGATCGGCCGGGTAGCAATGTAGTTCGGGCAGCGACTGGTCGAGGTCCTTGACCAGTGTGACGGGTTTGCCGACCATGGCGACCCTGTCACCGAACATCAGCACGGTGCTGCGCAGCATCTCGTGGATGTCGATGCACTGGTAGGGTCCGCGGTCCATCTGGGAGTAGGGCTTGGCGCCGTTGACCAGTGCCGCGATGCGGTTGCCGGCCTCGGCGATCTCCCGGATCCGCAGGTCGATGTCGATGAGCTGTTTGAGCCAGTTCACGGCACACTCCAGCGACGCCGGTCCGACGGCCGCGGCGACGCGGTTCAGCCAGCCGATATCCAGACCCGCCTCCACCAATGTCGAGGCGTAGCGCCAACTGTCGTTGATGCCGTGTTCGGTGAACCACTGCTCGATCGCGTCCTCGCGATCTGCGGCCTCCAGCGGCGACAGTGTTGATGCCGGCATGGCTACGGCAATCTCGGCCTGAAGGCCCAGCAAGGTCGGCAGGGCGTCCGGAGTGGCAGTGGCGAGCACACCGAGGTCGCGATGCGACTCGGCCAAACTGTCGCGGAGGTCGGCGACCGCGCGCACGGTGGCCGCGGCAGGGTTGTTGAGCTGATGGGTGAGCCCGGCGGTGATGGTGGCCAGCGCGTGCTGCTTCTCCTGTAGGCCCAGGAGCTGACGCTGGCGCAGCCCGCCGATCGCGGTGCTTTCGAGCAGATGCACTGCGACGGGCCACACCGTCTGCATGAACCGCGTGAAGAAGTCGGCTTCCACCACGAACAACCGCGATGGGCGCGTCACCCGCACCGTGACGTCGTAGACGGCGCCCCAGCCCGAGATCGCGCCGAAGTAGAAACCTCGTTCCGATGTTCGGTGCAGTTCCACGTCGTGGTCCCCGGAGCGCTTGGTCATCACCACATCGCCACCGTCGAGCAACACGTAAAACGACTGTGCCGGCTCACCTTCCCGGCACACCGGTCCTGCCGGCACGGTGGTGATGGTGCCGTTCCCGGCGAGGGCGTCGAGTTGCTCATCGGTGAGGAACTCGAAGATGAACACCGTACGCAGTTCGACCTTGAGGCTCTGCGCCGCCACCCGCGGCGCAGGGTCGAGGAGTTCGCGCCACGCTGCCATGGGTTGGCCGGTGGTCAGCGGAGTCTGGCTGTCCATGTCAGTCGTCGAGGAAAACGACGTTGTCGGTCACCGGGTTGCGCGGTGTCTCGATGCTGTTGGCCGCAAAACTCGGGTCGGCGTAACCGATGCAGATACCGCACAGCACGGTGAGGTCGTCGGGGATGTCAAGCTGTTGGCGCACCACGTCCGGGTAGAGGGCGGTGGAGACCTGCACACAGCTGTCGAGGCCACGTTCGGTCAGCGCCAGCAGCAGCGTCTGCAGGAACATCCCCACGCCGATGGCGTCGGGGAGACCGAGATCGCGATGCATGCAGACGATGCCGGCCACCGGGGCGTGGAAGAAGTCCCAGTTGCGTAGCTGCGCGTTCCAGCGGCCCTCGTCGTCGTCGCGGGCTATGCCCATCGCGCCGTACAGCAGGGCGCCCAGCTGGCGGCGTAGGTGGCTGTGCGATTCTGGCAGACCGAGAGTCGGCGGCGGAGTGGTGCGCACCTGCGCTGCCAACGCCGCGCCCAGGCGCTCCCGTCGAGCGCCGGACGCCAGGAACAGCCGCCACGGTTGCACATTGGAGTTCGAGGGTGCGCGCATGGCCAGCGTCAGCGCCTCCTGCAGCAGTTCCTCTGGTACGGGTTTGTCCGGCAGGAACATTCGCGAGGAATGACGCCGAAGGACCACGTCGTCGAAGTCCACCATTCTCCTTTCAGACGGCGGTGCCGCCGCCGTCGACATGCAGAGTGGTACCGGTGATGAAACTGGCGCGCGGGGAGGCCAGAAAGTAGATCGCTTCGGCGATCTCCGCGGGATCCGCCGTCCGCCCGAGCGGCAGTGCCCGGCCGAGTTCGTCGTTGGTGTCACCCCATTCGGCCGCGACGCCCTCGGTGGCGGTCGGACCCGGCGCGACGTTGTTGACCCGGATGTTGTGGGCGCCGAATTCGACCGCCCAGGTGCGGGTCAACTGCTCGACCGCAGCTTTGGACGCGCTGTACACCGAGGCGCCGGGAACACCCTTGGAGGCCACCATGGAGGTGACGTTGACGATGGCCCCGCCACCGCGACGGATCATGGTGGGTACCGTCGCGGCCACCAGGAAGTAGAGGCCGCGCACATTGGTGGCGAAGGTGTGCCCGAACTCGTTCTCGTCCTGGTCGACGGTCAGGCTGGCCGGGAAGCGTGCCGCGTTGTTGACCAGGATGTCGAGCGCGTGCTCGCGGGCCAGCCGCTCCACTCCGGCCGAGTCGGCCATGTCCACGGCGACGAACTGTGCCGTCGGTCCGAGGGCGTCGCGAGCCTGTTGTCCGCGTTGAGGATTGCGCCCGGTGATGATCACCGAGGCGCCCGCGACCACCAGCCGGCGGGCCGTCGCAAAGCCGATGCCGGCGGTGCCGCCGGTGACCAGTGCGGTACGGCCGGCCAGCTCATTCATCGGTCCAGCCACTCCGCGAGCCGGGTGGTGCCCAATTCGGCGCCGTCGCCGGTGACCAGACTGTTCTGGGTCACGGGGACACCGAAGTAGGTGGCCTGCGGATCGACGACGACGGGCAGGTCCTTGCCCTGAGCGGTGAAGATGGCGCGCGCCAGGTCGGCGAATGACATCTTCTCCGGCCCACCGAAATTCAGCACATCGTTGCGCGGTGCTTCGGTGGCGACACGGGCGACCACCCCGGCGACCTCGGCGGCCGAGACCGGCTGGATCAACGCGTCGGGGGCGTGTACTTCACCGTCGACCACCAGTGATCCGGCGATGCCCTCGGTGAACTCGTGGAACTGGGTGGCCCGCACGATGGTGTAGGGCACGCCGGAGTTGGCCACCAGTTCTTCCTGGAGATGTTTGCCGCGCAGATAGCCGTCGGCCTCGATGCTGCCGACACCGACGATGGACAACAGCACATAGTTCTGCACGCCGGCCTTCTTGGCTTCTGCGAGCAAGGTGGTGGCCGAGCCGGTGAAGAAGTCCACAGCGGGGCCGGGTTCCATACTGGGGGAGTTGAGGACGTCGACAACGGCGTCGGCACCGGCGAACGCGGCCGCCACCCCCTCGCCGCTGACCGCATCCACGCCGGAGGACCGCGATGCTGCGTTGATGGCATGTCCTGCGGCGGTCAGCAATTCGACGACCTGCGCGCCGATCTGGCCGGTGGCGCCTACCACGGTGATCTTCATCCTTCTTGTCCCTTCTGGAAGCGGCGGTCTTTGCGTTGCTCGAGTTCTGCGTCGTCGACGAGGACGAACATGTCGACGCCCGGTTGACAGAGCATGGTCACCAGGAACCGCAGCGGGATGTCGTCGCGGTTGTTGCCGTCGGAGTAGTGGATGACGTCGCCGCCGGGCTCCCAGAACGCTTCACCGGCCTTGATGACCCGCGGCGCTTCACCTTCCAACTCGAAGAGCATCTCGCCCTCGAGGACGTAGCCGAAACACGGCCCGCCGGGGTGCCGGTGCGGCGGGGCGCCTTTGTCGCCGGGGCCCCATTCGATGATCGCGGTCATCGCGTCGGCACCCTCGGGAATGTGGGGTGGATTGACCGACTGGATGACGGTCATCGCCTTCACCAGCTTGTCCATGACGTCAGACACCGACTGTTCCTCTCTTCAGATTCTTCTGGCGTTTACCGCCTTTGGGCCAGAAGTAGCTGCCCGGCTTGCGGGCCTCCTTGGCCAGGAACGACAGCGTGCCCTTGCACACCGACTCCTTGATGGACGCCGCGAGGCGGCCGCCGATGTGCAGCGGCAGCGCTTCATCATTGAAATGCGACATCTGGATGGTGCCGGCGTGACGGCCCAGGCTGATGCACTGACCCACCGAGGCTGGGTTCAGGTTTTTGGGCTCTCTGCCGTCGAGGCGCGCCAGGATGGTGTCAGCGGCGTGGGATGCCAGCGGCATGGCGAGCTGGCAGCTCATCCGCAATGGGACACCCGACGGTGAGGCCGCATCGCCGGCGGCGATGATCGAGGGATGGTCGAGGCTGGTGAGGGTCTCGTCGGTGAGTAGCCGGCCGAGCCGGTCGACGCGCAGGCCGCTGTCGGCAGCCAGGGTGGGGACACCGAAGCCGGCGGTCCACACGGTGGCCGCGCTCGGCAGTTCGGTGCCGTCGCGCAATGTGATTCGATCCTTGTCGACGCGGGTGACGGTGGCGTTGTCCAGCACGGTGACGCCGAGCTTGTCGAGGTGTTTGGCCACCGACTTGCGGCCGCCGTTGGCCAGTGAAGGGCCCAGTGCGCCGGTCACCAGGGTGACGGTGCGGCCTGCTTCCGCGAATTCGGAGGCGGCCTCGATCCCGGTCAAACCACCGCCGACCACCACGATCGGTGCCTGCAGCGGGACATCCTTCAGCCGTTCCGTCAGGCGCTGTGCGGCTTCCAATTCGCCGAGCGGAAAGGCAAACTCGCGGGCGCCCGCCACGGTGGCGGGTACGGCTGCGGTGCTGCCGACGGCGTAGACCAGGTAGTCGTAGTCCAGGGTCGCGCCCGATGTGAGGAGTAGTTTCTTGGTGCCGGCGTCGATGCGGTCGGCGCTGTCGACCACCAGCTTGGCGCGGTCGGTCAGGATCGTCGAGTAGTCGGCGACGGCGTCATCGTTGCCGGCGACCAACTGATGCAGCCGGATTCGCTCGACGAAGGTGGGGCGCGGATTGACCAGGGTGATGTCGATGTCGGGGCGCTGGCTCAGCCGGTTGGCGGCCAGGACGCCGGCGTATCCGCCGCCGACGACCACGATCTTCGTTGTTCGCATGTTGCCTCCTATGCGCTATTGCTGAAGTGGCCGGCCTTGGCGAGCAGTGCGTCGGCGGAGTCGGCGGGTGGGTAGATCCACTGGGTGTTGATGGCCAGTTCGGTGGCGATCTCGAGGCCGGTGAAGCTGGCGCCCACCACAACCGCGGTGTACTGGCCCTCGTTGGCGAGGTGGGGGAGTCGGTGCAGGTGGGCATCCAGTGCGGTGGCGGCGTCGAGGGTGTCGATGTCGAAGGCGTGCGCAGAGCCGGGGAAGGCGGGCCGGTTGAGTTGGCTGCCAGTGGCCAGCACCAGCCGGTCATAAGTTGCGGTGACGAGTGCGCCGTCGTGCCCCCGGGCGGTGACGATCTGGGCGGCGACGTCAATGGATTCGACCCGGGCGTTGATGCGGTTGACGCCGATGGGGCCCAGCAGGCTGTCCGGGCTGATCTGCATCTTGTCGGGATTGCGCTCGTACAGTCGCGGGCGGACCACCCTGTCGTCGCCGGCGCTGATCAGCCGCACGCGGAGGTCGTCCTCACTCACCGAGCGGGCCAGGCGAACCGCGCCCGCTGCACTCCACACCCCGGCGAAGCCGCCGCCGAGTACCACTACGTCCTTCATGCCTACGACGATGGCACCTAGCCGCGTGGTCAGGGACCACGGAAAACCCGTAGTCCTTGGTGCGTGGGGCAGGGGCGCAGGCGGCTGTCGGGTCACCCCTGGAATCGGACTGCTGATGCGGTCGCGCGAGCAGCTCAGTCACACCCGTCAATTCCTTACCCGAATTTTCCAGCACCTCTTGCCCGCCTCTGTGCGACACCACTGCGACAAGCGGGGTTGTCGCACCGAAGTCGCACAGAGGCGGGCTAACTCGGTAATTCGTCAGCCAGTGGTGTGCCCGTCTCGGGGACACCTTCACCGACTTGAGTAGGCCAACACCCACACCGCGATCTCCCGCCGAATATCGATCACATCCGGGGGCCTAAAGACCACGGAAACTTCGGCCCGTGGCGCTGACTACCGACCTTCTGCGTGCTGAGGTAAGTTGCCGACGGTAGCCAGCAAACGGGGGTGGCGGTGGGTATGTCGTTGGCGGATCTCGACCGCTGGGATCCCAACGCTATCGAGACGGTGCTCTCGGCTGCCACCGACAACTCGGCGGCCACCCGCATGACGTCCGAGCAGCTGGGCCGGGTCATCGACGCGATCCCGTGGGAGGGTGAAGCCTACGACGCTGCCCGCGCGGCCAACACCGACCTCCGACGCGACCTCAACCTGCACGCCGCCGAACTCGATGCCGTGGCCGAAGCCGCCAAAGCCGCCGAAACGGCGATCCGCTCCATCAAGTCCGACTGGCAACACCTGCAGCAGGAGGCCGCCGCAGTCGGTATGACCATCGACGCAGCATCGGGAACTGTCACTTACGTCCAGTCGAGTGATCCCGAGGAAGCGGAGATCCAAGAGGAGAACTACCGGATCATCTGCGCCGAGATCGAACGGCTGTTGAGCCGGGCGGACCAGGCGGACGAGACACTGGCGTTGGCGATCGAGGGCGCCGACGGCAGCAAGACGGCTGACGAGATCACCCAGGAACTCAACGAGCAGTGGGTGACCACCGAGGACGCTGAAGGCATTGTGCACGACGCGCTGGCCGGTGACACAGACGCGGCGGGCCGGGTGAACGGGGTCCTGGACACCATCACCGCCGAGCAGCAGGCCGGTCAGGTGCCGCTCACGGCCGAGCAGGCGGCGGTGGTCAGTCAATTGCAGGCGCAGCAGCACGGTATGTCGGTCGAGGCGCTGCAGACCGCCGAGGGGCGACTTGGTGCCGAGCGGGACATGATCGGCAACTCGTGGCAGCTGATGAGCAATCCGAAAGTCGAGTTCCCGAAGACGGAGCTCAAGCCGGGAGCCAAAACCGATTTCGACACCAGCACCCGGGGCGGCTTCGATCAGTTGCCTGCGAGTGTGCAGGAACCGCTGCGTCAGACCACCTGGGTGGACGGTGAACTGGAGACGGCCCAGGATCTGAGTGTGATCGCCGGGATCGTGGACAACGGCGACAGCCGGTTCCAGAGCGGCACCGACGTCGACCGCGGGATCATGGGCCGTGCCACCGATCTGATGAAGGTGTCAGCGTTCGACCAGCAGTTGGGGGGATTGAACGGCCCGCCCGGGCTGACCCGACAATTGGCGAATCCGTTGGCCGAGCAGCTGTTCGCCGCAGGTAACGCCGACCATGTGGTGAACCACGAGTTGGTGACCAACGTGCAGAACGCGCTGCTTCCCAGCATGGAGCCGGGCGAGTTCGTGCAATACGCCACCGCTAACCACTGGGCCGACGACGGCGAAGCGATCTCCGGGGTGTTCGACTGGACCGGCAGCGCAACAGGTTCCGAGGCGCAGATCGCCGGCCAAACCGCGCAGGCGTATTCGAGCTACCTGGGCGAGAATGCGCCGCGGTTACTGGATATGTCGGGTCATCACACGCTGGGCGAGATCAACCCGAAGTTGGTCCAGGGCTTCGCCGAAGGTCTGTCGCCCTATGTCGCGAACATCGCCGGCGAGCAGAACGAGTTGTCGGCGTTCTTCTCGACACCCGATACCGCCGGCGCTCTGGGCGATGACACCATGCCCGTGGCCAAGGGCATCTTCTCGGTGCTCAATACCGACCCCGATGCGGCGCGGATGTTCAACGGGAAAGCCTACGAGGAGATTCTGCGCGATCAGAACGCGTACGCCCAAGGTATCGCCAACAACATGCCTGATGCTGTTCTGCGCGATGCCAACATGCAGGAGGCAAACGTTCTTAGAGCCTTGGTGGACGTCGGCACCAACAATGCACTGGAAGCGAAAGGCGTCAACGCGGACGTTCGTGCCGCAGAGGCCTATGCATCCAAGTCGGCTGCTTATGACATCGCGGTCAAAACGCTCGCCGCCGGTGCTGACCTCACACCCGGTGGGCCCGCCGCCGCCTTCGGTGTCGATGCCGTGGGGTCAGCGCTGAAAACCGACATCATCGGTCAGGCACCAACGCCGACCACGCAGCACGCACCGCTTCCAGACATGACCGAAGCCGATTCGCATCGAGCGGTGCTCAATGGTCTGCAAGCGAATGGCGTAGAGATCACCCTCCCCCCGTATTTCGTCGAACCTGGTGAAGGTGGATCTTCCGGACGCATCCGGTCTTTCGACGAGTACGAGAGCGTTGCGAAGTCGTTCAGCATCGGCGAGCCCAAGTACAACGAAGAACTTCAGCTCGCAATCGTGAAGGTAGTTGGTAGTGAACATGTTTCGCTGATCGGATCAGACAGCGAATACTATGATCAAGTTACCAAGAACCCGCAACCTTGGGCACCGCCAAAGTCATGATTCGAGAATTTACGATGCGAATAGCCTTATTGCTGCTGGTGGCGACGGTTCTATCCTCGTGTGCGCAGGAAGTTTCGGGTCAGCCGAACCGGGTTACACCTGTCGAGCCCTGGACGGGCGTCATGGCGGACGTCAATGCGGTGTGGAGCGCTGAACCTGGCACTGATTTGCTGTCCAACCCGGCTGTGGTAGTCCGTGCGTTCGTCGAATCTCACGCTCTAGCAACCGCAATGGGCACCATTGATGCGGTCTACCCAGGATTCACTCGTGCGGTGGCTCGACCAGCAGAGCCCGAGGACGACCCTGACAGTGCTTGGCCCGGCGCAGACCGCCCGCTCCCGTACCCGCTGGTCGGAACGGAGCGGCTCCACATCCTGCGGGTCGATACGGTGGGTCGCGCAGTCACCGCCATAGTGTGCTCGTACGGCGGATACACCAACGGTTACGATCTCGGGAACGGCAAGTACGGACCGTATCCAGGGGTCGCCGGAGACGACGGCGTCGTCGCGATGCAGATAAGCATGATGTCACCCGAGGTTCCGTCAGCACCCTTGCCGCCGCAACAGGGCCAGGAAAGGGCTCCGAAGGCAGACGTTTTCGGTGGCTGGCGTATCAATTCGCGCCGATTGGACCTCAACAGATTTCAGCCAGAATGGCCAACTGCGCTGGATGACATTCAAGCGTGCCGGGAACGGGCCCCAGACCCGCTGCAGCGACGCGAGTTTCTCAGTCGGGGCGAACACCCACGGTCCGACTATCCGACCCTCCCGGCCTACCCGGGCTGGCCGGCCGCACCACCATCCTGAGGAGCAGCATGCCGAAACGTCTCTCAGTTGACCCGCATGCAATGAACCAGGCCGCCACGACCGTCACCGGCAGCGGTGATGACTTGTCCACCAGCCACACGGCGGCAAGCTCACGCATTTCGTCCGCCACCTTCGGTTGGGCGGGGCGCTCTGCGGACGCGCTGACCACTCGAACCGCTCGATGGGATTCCCGCAACAAGGTGTTGGTGGCTCGGATAGAGGACCACGCCAACAATATTCGGATCAGCGCCGCTGAGTTCGCGGAGGCGGACGAGAAGCACGGAGAGACGTTGCGTGACGTGGCGTCCGGGCTGTTGAACTCGGAGTAAGCCGGGTCGTCAACGGTAGCGCTCGCGAATCGCGATCATCCGTCGTCTGCGTGCGCACACCAGGCACGCGGCCTGCCCCACGTGAGGCCGTGACGGCGGCACGTCGTGCGTGGCGGCGAGCCGAGGCGACTACCGCAGAAACTCTATTATCGCCGCAGACGTCTCGGTGGGACTCTCCTCGGCATTGAAGTGGCCGCCGGAAACTTCGACGCCGGTGATCTGCGGAACAAGTGTGCGTCGCCAGATCTCGGTCGGCTTCTCGGGTGCCCGGCCCAGGAAGGCCTCACCCCAGATCACCATTGTGGGACAGTCGATCACGGCGCCGCGGGCCAGATCGGCTCGGTCGAGCTCGGGGTCGATACGGGCGCCGGCGCGGTAGTCTTCGCAGTAGGCATGAATGTGCGCGCGGTCAGCCCAATCCCGTCGGTATGTCGCCAGCACGTCAGCATCGAAGTCGTTCAAAGTCCCCGACATGGTGTGCTCTGCCAGCAACCGGTCCAGTGCGGCCCGTGTCATCGACTCCTCCGCCGCAGCGCCTTCCTGCGCGAAAGTCCGCCAGTGTGGTGTGAATTCGGGATCATCGGCCATGCGGTCCCAGATGAGCGACGCCGGATAATTGTCCATCAGCACCAGGTTTTCCACGGCGGCGGGGGCGTCGAGCGCCATGCGGTAACCGACCAGTGCACCGCGATCGTGCCCGATCACCGAGAAGCGTGGGTACCCAAGCCCGGACATGAACGCCACCACCTCGGCGGCCATCCTGCGCTTGGAGTAGTCGTGGTGCGCACTGTCGCCGCGGGGCGCCTCGGACTGACCGTAACCCTTCAGATCGAGACACACCACCCGATGGGTCGAGGCCAGCGCGGGTGCCACCCGGTGCCAGCACAGGTGAGACTGCGGAAAGCCGTGCAGCAGAACCACCGGTGGACCGTCCTGCGGCCCGCCGACGCGAGCGAACAGTTTCACGCCGTCGGCGTCGGCGAAGACGGAGTCGAATTCGGGAAAGTGATCAGTCACGTGAGTTGCTTTCTCTGCTCAGGGGTTCGGAACTGCGAGTGATTCCAGGCGGGTGGCTTCCTGCGTTCCGTCGACGTGGGCGCGCAGTGACTGCTCGGACGCAGAGGAGAACGACGGTGGCGCCAGCGGATCCAGCCGCCATCCGACCGCGGCGGCGATCCGGTCGCGCGACTCCTCGATCTCGGCAGTCAACGACGGTAGGTCGACATTGATCATCTCCCCGGCCCACTTGCGGGGACGACCCGAGACAAAGACCGAATCCACTGTGGCGCTGTCGATGCCTTGCACGACGGTGCCCACGGCGTTGTTGAAGGGCAGGTTGGACAACGCGTTCGCGCGAAGGAGCAGGACGTCGGCCTGGAAGCCGGGCGCAATGCAGCCGGCCACGCCGCCGAGACCTACATGCAGGGCTCCATTGACCGTCGCCATCTCCAGGACCTCGCGACTCGTCATGATCGGCGGCAGGTCTTCCTCGCCGTGGAAGCGTCGGGTGGCCAGCATCATCCGTTGGGTGGCCATGGTGGCACGCATCTGGGTGAACATGTCGCCGGCCAGTGTGACCTCGACGTCGGTGCTGAGGCTGGGGGCCAAGCCCAGGTCACGGCACCGCTGCGTCGGGGGGACACCAGTCGCGATGCCGATGTGCTGGTCCGAGGTGGTGGCCAGAGTGACGCTGACGCCCTGATCGACGATCGCCTGCCACACATCATCGCTGAGGTCGGTGCAGTGGATCAGAGTCACATCTGGTCCCAACGCCCCCACCTGAGCAAGGTCGTAGAGCTCATCGGAGGCGCGGGGGCCGAGTACTCCGTCGAAGGTGATGGCCAGCCCGGCCTCGCGCGCATGGGCCAGGAGGCGGTCGGTCGGCCAGACGCGTTTGATGTCCAGGCCCATCCGCAGGGTGACCAGACCACGCTCACTCGAGCAGTAGGCGTCCCGCAGTCGGGCCAGATCGTGCGGCCAGTGCTCCTCCCACTCACCGGCGTTCGGGGCCGCGGACGCGTGCACCACCCGGGCGCCGGCCCGTGCATACGCCTCGAACACCGCGTCGCAGTGCGCGCGGCTGCGCGAATTGTGGGAGAAGTCCAGCAGAGTGGTGATGCCGCTGTTGAGCGCGCTGAGCACGCTGACCTGAGTGCCGATCCGCATGTCGTTCGGGGTGTAGTGCAGTGCCATCCCACCGTGGATGCTGGCGACGTAGGAGTCGAGGTCGGCGTCGGCGATCAGTCGTCGAAACGCTGTCTGCCAGGCGTGTCGATGGGCGTCGACCAGGCCGGGGGACAGGATGAACCCGGTGCAGTCGATGGTCACGGCGCCGGCCGTTCGAGGGTCTGAGGCAAGGTTTTCGGCGACGGCGACGATGGCGCCGTCCTGCACCAGGACCTCGCCGCTCGACAGGTCCGGCACGGCCGGATTCATGGTGAGCACGGTGGCGTGCCTGAACCACAGTGTGCTGGCCCCCAGGACCCGCTTCAGCTCGCCTGCTCGACCCGCCGCGGCCTTCATGGAGACACTCGCAGGCTCGAGAGCGCGTGACTGACCCGGGCCAGTTCATCGAGCAGCTGTCCTGCGGCTGCTGTCATTGCGTCCGTGGCCTGGAACCGGTCGTCGTCGATGAGGGTCTGGACGAAGGGGATGTACACCGCTTCGAAGATCGGCGTCATCTTCAGCGTGGTCACCACCTGCTTGAGCATCTGCACGGCGCGGGCGGCACCGCCCGCGCCACCGTAACCGACGAAACCCACTGCCTTGTCGTTCCATTCGCGGTACAGGTGGTCCAGTGCGTTCTTCACCGGTGCGGTGTAGCCGTAGTTGTACTCCGGGGTGACGATCACGAACGCGTCGGCCGCGTCGATCGTCTCACTGAACCGACGGGTGAGCTCCTGGGTGTACTGGCCGAGCCGGGGATGGTGGGGCTCGCTGAGCATCGGTAGGCCCCATTCGAGCAGATCCACCACCGTGACGTCGAAGGCACCATGGGCGGTGGCGATGTCACGGAACCAGGCCGCGACGGGTGCGCCGGCGCGGCCGGGCCGGGTGCTGCCGACGATGATGTGCAGCCGGATCGCGCTCATGGCTCACACCTCGGTCAGCGCGACGGGAGCCAGGTCCACATCGACATGCTGGGATCCCTGCCCGTCGTAGCTCTGTGCGAAGCAGAACGCGCGGAACACCGTGTCCCCGTCGTTGAGCAGCATGTGCGGGGTGTTGGGTGGGGTGTAGATGAGTTCACCCACCTCGATGCGTTTGGCTTCGTCGGCTACCTGCATCACCCCGGAACCGTCGAGAACGAACCAATATTCGTGAGTGGGGTGATGGTGCGCTTTGAGTGCGGCGCCGGGCTGCACCTCGAACACCGACACCAGCCCCAGATATGTGCCGTCGGTCAGATGCTGGAACTCTTCCTTCTCGATCAGGTAGGTGGACGCAGCAGTGCCCTGATGCTCGGCGACGGCTTGCTTGGAGATCGACCAGGTATGCATTCGAAGGTGGTCCTTTCGGTTACGAGTGGGTGCCGACCATGAGATCGGCGAGGTCTTCGGGGGCCAGGAACGACGGAGGAGGCGGCGGCCCCCAGCTGAACAGTCCTTTGGCGCCTTCGAGCACTTCGGGGGTCCAGATCTCGTCGTCGGGAATGCAATCCATGTCGGAGTAGTACTCGGAGAAATTGCCCGCAGGGTCTTTGAGGTACCAGAAGAAATTCGAGCCGGCGTGGTGGCGTCCCAGGCCCCAGACGTGGCGTTCGGGATTACCGTCGAGCATGGTTTTGGCGCCGCGGCCGATCTCGTCGATATCATCGACCTGCCACGACGTGTGGTGCAGAAAACTGACTGGCATCTGTAGCAGCATCACGTTGTGATGGTCCACCGAGCACCGCAGGAATACCCCCTGTTGCCCCACGGCGTCGCTGACTTTGAAGCCCAGACCGTCGGTGAAGAATCGCCGGGTGGCGGTCATGTCGGTGGACCCGACGACGGCGTGGCCCAGTTTCTTCGGTTGCACCGGTCCCTCACGCAGAATGCCGGGTGCGCGGTCGCCGACGCGGTCGTAGCGACCGGGGCCGTTGTAGCTGGTCGCGGGCACCGGCGTCTGCACCAGGCGCGGCATCACCTCGACGCTCACCCGGATGTCGGTCACCGGTTCAACGGAGGCGACGCCGGCGCCGGTGGCGGCAGTCAGGAACCCCTCGCTGGTCAGGCTCTGGGTGATGGCAGCGACGTCGTCGAGGTCGTCACAGCCGACGACCATGGCAACCAGGCGGCGGCGAGCACTTGCCACGATACGGAGTTGCCGTCCACCCTCGACGGTGGAGAACACCCCGTCGCCCTCGTGGCGGAGCCCGAAATCACAGTAGTAGGAGATGGTTTCGGCAACATTGGGAACACCCATGGTGATCTGGGCCAGCCGGTGCAGACTCATGCTGCGTTCTCCCCAGGAGTCGCTGCGGAGACGAACCTCTGTCGGATCTCGCCGATACCTTCCACCCAGGAGACGAGCTCGTCGCCCTCTTGTAGGTACACCTGAGGGTTGCGACCCAAGCCCACGCCGGCCGGGGTGCCGGTGAAAATCAGGTCGCCGGGGTACAGCTTCACTATCCGTGAGAGCTTGGAGACCAGTGCCGGCACGCTGAACACCAGATCCTTGGTGCGTCCGCGCTGCATCTCGGTGCCGTTGATCGAGCAGCCCAACTCGAGGTCGTCAGGGTCGGAGAACTCGCTGACGGGCACCACCCACGGACCGATCGGGCCGAATCCGGGAAACGACTTCCCGAGGCTGAATTGTGGTGCGGGACCAGCGGACTGGGTGCGGCGCTCGGAGATGTCCTGTCCGACCGTCAGTCCGGCGATGTGGGACCAGGCGTCGGATTCGGCGATGTCGGTGCCTTCGCGGCCGATCACCGCGACGAGTTCGACTTCCCAGTCGGTGTTGCCGTCGTCGGGCAGTGTGACAGCGCAATGCGGACCGGCCAGGCACGAGACGAACTTGGTGAACACGGTCGGCTGATCGGGTACGGCGAAGCCGGATTCCGAGGCGTGATCGCTGTAGTTCAAACCGATGGCAAAGATCTGGCGGGGCGTCGGTACCGGTGCGCTGAGCCGTGCGGTGTCGACCATGTTGCTGGGGGTGATGTCCACTGTCGCAGCCCATTCCAGAAACTCGTCCCACCGGTCGTACACCGCGGTGGGGTCAGGGCCGAAACGTCCGGCGGAGCCCTCGGCGACGTCCAGGTAGGCGCCATCGTTCCCGATCAGAATGAGCCGCCCGTCGAGATTGCCGACCTTCATATACTGCGCTCCTCACTGTGACGGCGGTTACGGTGTCCATCAGACTCCGTTCGATTCGACATGTCAAGTTACTTTCGAACATTTGTGGATAGTTCGAAGGATTTCGCTGATGCGGCCGTGGGTACCCGCGCTGCGGTAGCATTCGATATCTCTTCGAATGTTCGAAATTGAGGGTGTGATGGCGGGTAAATCGACAGGCCAAGAGCGAGTGCATGCGCAGATGCGCGCCGACATCCTCGGCGGCCGCTTCCACCCGGGACAGCGCCTGCGCTTCGCCACGCTGTGTGAGGACTATGGCGCCAGCGTGGGAGTGATTCGGGAGGCGATGTCGCGGCTGGCCGAACAGGGGCTGGTGACCGGCGCCGCGCAGCTCGGTTTCAAAGTGGTCTCGATCTCCCATGACGACCTCGTCCAGCTGACCCAGGCGCGTGTCTGCGTCGAGGTGTATGCATTGCGGATGGCGATCGCGGACGGCGATTTGGCTTGGGAGTCAGAGCTTTTGGCCTCGCATCACGCCCTGGAGCGCACGCCCATGCTGGCGGCCGGAGAGCCGCCGCACCTCAATGACGCGTGGTGTGCGGCCCACGCGGGTTTTCACGCCAATCTGCTCAGCGGCAGCGGTAACACCCGGTTGTGCTCCATCGCGGCCAACCTGCGCGACTCGGCCGAGATCTACCGGCGCTGGTCGGTCAGCGAGGTGCGCGGACCCGCCCGCGACATCGCCGCCGAGCACCGTGCGATTCTCGAGGCGACGCTCGAGCGGGACGCGGACCGGGCGGCGGCGCTGCTTCAGGAGCACTTTGAACTCACCACCGCTCTGCTGCTGGAGTCCGATCTCGTCGAAAATCCCGGCGAGACTTCATTGCCGACCGGGACGTAGAAGTCGTCCCGATCGAGATTCACCAGCCGTGTCCGGCAGGCAGCTCCGGTGCCGGCGTCGGGATGAACGTGCCGTCCGGCTGCCGGGTCTGCTCGGCCAGGCGTCGCTTCGTCCGATTCAACGCCTGCAGTTGACGCGGCCAGGCGTCGGCGAGCAGTGTTCCGCCGCGCTTCACCAGAGTGCCCGCCACCATCACGGTGTCGATATCGGCCGCCGACGACTGGGTGATCACCGCTGCCTCGGGAAAGTCCTCGACCCATCCGGCCATGTCCGGGCTGGTAGCGCGGAACAGCACCAGATCGGCGTCCTTGCCGACCTCGATGCTGCCGATGCGATCCTGAAGACCAAGCGCTTTCGCGCCGTTGATGGTGGCCCATTCGAGAGCTTCCCGCGATGTCACCGACAGCGACGCGGGATTCTCGCCGCGCGAGAGCTCCTCGGCGGCGTCGGCCAGGCAGGCTGTCTGCATGCCAAGGCGCGCCTGCCCGATGATCCCGCCCCCGCAGCAACCCACCGAATCAACACCGAGTGTCGGGGCCAGGCCGAACTGCCGCTGCTTGCGCAGAGTCGGCTCGCCCAGTGCCATCCCGATCTCCACTTCCACCCCCGCGCAGATGGCCGCGCCGCGATCACGCACGAGCTGATACTCGCGGTCGGTGCTGGTGTTGCCGTGCACGAACACCGTGTCTGCGCCGAGCAGGCCGGCATCCTCGAGCATCTGGATCTCACCCACGCCGTTGCGCACGGCATTGCTGTGCAATGTCAGCTGCGCCCCGTGCTCGCGTGCGAGCCGGAACTGCTGGGCGACCACGTCTATCGGAGCCATGAACAGTTCAACCGGGGCGACGCCGAGCCGGACCAGTGACTTGCCGGGCGCCAGTATCCCGTCGTCGAGCTGGGTGAGAATCGCGCGGTACTGCTCGGTCTCGGAGAACACCCGGGGGGCCAGCGGCGCCTGGCCCATCCCGAGGGCGTAGACACCGCGAACACCAGCATCAACCATCGCCTGGGCGCCGGCGAAGGCGTGGTCGGGAGTATTGACGTTGTGTTCATAGCCCAACACCGTCGTCACCCCGTTGTTGAGGCATTCGAGACTGCCTGCGTAGGTGGCCGCGTAGGTGTCTTCGGCCGTCACGAACGGAGCGATGTGCAATCGGATCCCGATCATGTACTGCAGCGTCGACCAGTCGGCGAAGATGCCGCGCACAGCGGTCTGCCACAGGTGGCGGTGGGTGTCGACGAATCCGGGGGTGAGAATGCAACCCCGAGCATCGATTTCGGTGGCATCACCGGCGTCGAGACCCCTGCCGACAGCAGTGATCCGGTCTTCCTCGACCAGGACATCGGTATCGGCGAGGTTGCCCAGCGCGGGGTTCATGGTGACGACACAACCGTGTCGGAAGACGATCTTCATCGATGTCCCTTTCTGATCAGGAGCCCATGACGGCGACGCCGGTGCGGCGGCGACGGAACACTGCGGACAGGCCGACGGCAACGATGACGGCCAGGCCGTTGAACACGTCGGTGATCCAGGGCTGCACGCCCATCAGGGACAGCCCGCTGATCGTGGTCCCGACGAAGAAGAGGCCGACCAGGGCGCCGACCAGGTTGTAGGTGCCGGGCCGAATGGTGGTGGCGCCCAGAAACACTGCGGCCAGCGCGGGCAGCATGAACCCGATGCCCCCGACCTGGGGGTTGCCGTTGCCCTGGCTGGCGATCTGAAGAATCCCCGCGACACCGGCCAGGAAGCCGGCTCCCACGAAACTGGCCAGTACCACGCGCCGGGTCGGAAGACCGGTGAGGCCTGCTGCCTTCTCGTTGGAGCCGACGGCGGCGAAGTAGCGGCCCAGCGTGGAGTGCTCCAGAAGGACCAGGACAGCGGCGCCGATGAGCACCATGATCACGAACAGCACCGGGATGCCGAGGAACAGCTGATTGCTCAGCCCGGTCAAGGTCGGTGACAGTCCCGTGCTGATCGGGATGCCGCCGGTGTAGGCCTGCACGATCCCGGCGATCACGGTGGAGGTGCCCAGTGTGGTGATGATCGAGTTGATACCCAGGTAGGACACCAGCATGCCGTTGATGAATCCGATGGTGCTGCCGAGGAGCACCGAGAGCACCATCGCCACGAACACATTCACACCGAAGTGCGACATCGCGCCAGCGACGGCGATGGAGCAGAAGCCGACGTTGGCTCCCACCGAGATGTCGAAGCGGCCGGTGACCAACGGAAGGATGAGCGCCATCGCGACCACCGCGAGCACCGATCCCGAGATGGCGATACTGCGGAAGTTGGCGGCGGTCGGGAAGATGTCCGGCCGCAGAGCGGTGAACACGGCGATGGCGCCGATGAACAGCGCGACGAGGCCGAACCGCTCCGTCAGGTCGGCCGCGGCCGATTTCTCCTTGGTGTCCGCCAGGCTCGGAGCCGGAGTGGCCGTGGTGGGGGTGTCGAGCGTGCTCATGACTGGAGTTCCTTTGCTGAGAAGACCTTTTCGGTGAGAAGGCTGCTGTCGATATCGGGTCCGCTGACTTCCCCGGTGATACGCCCGCCGCTGAGGATGAGAACGCGGTCGGACATGTCGGCCAGTTCCTCGAAGTCGGAGCTGACCAGGATCGCTGCGGCGCCCTCGGCTACGGCGTCGGTGATCAGTCGGTAGGCATCGGCGCGGGCACCGACGTCGACGCCCTGGGTGGGTTCGTCGAGCAGCAGAACCGCGGGACGGCGGCGCATCCACCGCGCCAGGACCACCTTCTGTTGGTTGCCGCCCGACAGGGAGGACATCAGCGCTGAGTCGCCGGCGGTCTTGACGCCGTAGGCCTGGATGGACTCCGCCGCGGCTCGGCGTTCGCGGCTGCGGCGCAGGATTCCGGCGCTACTGAACCTGGTGACGTCGGCGGCCGACAGGTTCTCGCGCACCGACAGGTCCAGGAAGGCGGCGTCGGTCTCCCGGTGCTCGGGGATGTAGGCGATGCCCGACTCCATCGCGGCGCGCACCGATCCGATGCCGACGCGGCGCTCGCCCACGGTGATGGTGCCGCTGGTGGCCGGATTCATGCCGAACAGGCACTGCAGCAGTTCGCTGCGTCCGGCGCCGAGCAGTCCGGCGATGCCCAGGATCTCACCCGCACGCAAGGTGAATGAGACATCCTGTATTCCAAGAGCATTCAGATGCTCGAGACGGAGTGCCACCGGCGCGTCCGAGGTGGCTCCGGGGGTGTCGGGGTACATCGCGTCGAGTGATCGGCCGACGATCAGGGACACCAGTTCTGGTTCGGTGAGTCCGGCGGTCGACCGGGTGATGACGTGCGCGCCGTCGCGCAGCACGGTGATGTCGTCGCAGACGTCGAGAACCTCGTCGAGGCGGTGGCTGATGTAGATGACGGCCACGCCGGTGGCGGTGATGGTGCGCATGGCATCGAGCAGGATGGTGACCTCATGCCGGGGGAGGGCAGCGGTGGGTTCGTCCAGGACGACGGCAGCGATCTGGCTGCGGCCCTCCACGTGGTCCTGCAGGGCGCGGGCGATGGCCACCATGGTCTGGTCGGCCAGCCGCAGCTGCTCCATTTTCGTGTCGGGGGTGGCGTCGATCTCGAAGTGATCGAGCAGGCGCTGGGCCCGGTCGCGCAGCGCGCCCCGGCGCACGATCCCGAGCCGGGCCGGGAACTCGTCGCCCAGTGCGATGTTGTCGGCCACGCTCAGGTCGGGAAAGATCCCCGGGTTCTGGTGCACGAACCGCAGGCCTGCGGTGCGGGCCCAGGCAGCGCCGAGCTGGTCGGTCGCGATCCGGGTTCCGTTGACCTCGACGGTGCCGCCCGCGTCGGCGGACTGTACCCCGGCGATGCTCTTGACCAGGGTGCTCTTGCCGCACCCGTTGCCGCCGACCAGGCCGTGCACGGAGCCGCGCTGCACGTCGAAACTGACTCCCTTGAGCGCTTTTCCGCCGGGGTAGGTCTTCTGCAGGTTACGGATGCTGATGGCCGGTGTCTCAGGGTGGGCGGCCGGCACGGCGGGCGCGCTCACAGGGCGACGTCGTACTGTTGCGCCAACCGGGCGGCGAGCTCGGGGGACTGGCTGATTTTCCACTCGGCGGCCAGCTGCGGGGCCTGGGCCAGGGCATCACGGGCGGTGAGGTCACCCATCGACATGAAGTAGTGCTCGAAGTCGCCGGGCGAGGTGATTTCCAGGATCTCGACGTCCTCGTCGGTGGCATTCCACACCGAGTGGACCAGGCCGCGGGGGCGCACGGCGATCTCGCCGGGCCCGACGGTCCATTCCCGATCGCCGACGAGGACGCCGAGATGACCCCGCACCACGATCGCGACCTGGTCTTCGTTCTCGTGGGTATGCGGAAGCATCAGCACCGCGGGCGGAATGATCTGTCGCACAACGCTGTACGCGTCGGCCACCTGATCGGCGAGTACTTCGAAGGTGGTGGGCAGCTTGCCGACCATGACGTGCTGACCGAGCGATGGCGCCGGCATGGGTGTTCCTCTCTGGCGGCTGATGAGTTCACGAATTCTTCGTGACGCGGACCACACGATGCTATACGGTGTCGAACACGTGCGGAAGATTCGAAAAAAATTAATCTAGTCGAAAATACGAGTCTGATCGGACGGGGAGCCGCGTGGTGTGGACACGCGGCGAAATCCACCTCACAGCGCAAGGAGATGAGCACATGGTGGGCAACGGCATGATCCCGGTGCGCCGGGCAACCACGGCTGGCGTCGTCGCTTTGGCGGGTGTCGCGATGCTGCTGGGTGCGTGTACGACGATCTCGGACGGACCCCAGATCGCCACCGACCTCACCGCGGAGCAGCGCGAGATCCTGCAATCCGGATACGACGGCGATTCGTTGCAGCAGCCGACCGCTGAAGGGCCGGCGGCCCAGCGTGGGAAGCGGGTGTGGGCGGTGTCCTGCGGGGAGGCCTACCAAGCCTGCTCGCAGTTGTCGGCGGGCTTCGTCGAGGCGGGTGCCCAGTTGGGTTGGGACGTCAATCTGGTTGACGGGAAGGCGGACCCGTCAGTGGCCACCGGCCTGATCCGGCAGGCGGTGGCCGCCGATGTCGACGGTATCGCCGTGTTCAGTTACGACTGTCCAGGGGTCAAGAGTGGCCTGGAAGCCGCCCGCGCCGCCCGCATCCCCGTCGTGCAGTTCACCTCGATCGACTGTGATGACGAGGCCTTCGGCGCCGGTCAGGCGCTCTACACCGCTGGGCTCAACGTCATGGGCTCCACGCAGATCAAGGACTACTACCTGAAGTGGGGTGCTGCCCGGGCCGACTACGTGGCAGCGCTGATGGGCGGTGAAGGCAAGTTGCTCCAGATCGCCAACACCGATCAGCGAACCCAGCAGTACTCGAACCAAGGCTTTCGGGAGCAGTTCGCCAAGGCGTGCCCGGACTGCGACCTGGTAGAGGTGCCGTTCACCTTCGCCCAGGTTCCCCGCGAGGCCACCGCCAAGTGGAGCTCCGCGTTGATGCAGAACCCGGATGCCACCGCCGTGTCCACCGGGATCGATTCATTGATGGGGCTGGGGCTGCAGTCGGCGTTGAGACAGGCCAACTTCGGCGGCATCGTTGCCGGCGGGGAGGGGTTGAACCTCGATCTGGTGCGCGAAGGGACCCAGAGCACCGAGACGGTCATCCCGTACGCCCTTGCGTCTTGGGGTCTGGCGAACACGCTGAACCGGATTTTCGCCGGTGAGGACCCCGCGGCACTGCCCACCGAGGGTGGCGGCTGGCAGTTCATCGACAAGGACCACAATCTGCCGGCGCAAGGGCAGCCCTGGGAACCGCCGTTCGACTTCCGGGCGGCCTACATCACCATGTGGAACGGCTGACAGAACCGGTGCCCCAGCGGAAGCGCTGGGGCACCGGCGCTTTTCAGTGCAGTAGTGCCAGCAGGGCGGCCGCGTTGTCCGACCCCGGGCGCAGTGTTCCGTTCTCCACCTGTTCGGCCATGTTCACCACCGCAGCATTGACCGGTGCGGCGCCACCAAGCCTGTGCTGTTCGGCCACGATGTGGCCGTTCAGCTCATGGACTTCACTGCGCCGGCCCTTGCGCCAGTCCTGCAGCACCGTGGTCAATTGCCCCTCGATCGAGAAGTCGTCATGCACCACCGCGAGCAGGGTTTCGGCGAAATGCTCCGGCGTCGTCACATCCTCGGTCGCCATGCCGATGATCGGCAGCAACTGGTGCCCCAACTGAAGGCAGGTGCGCACAGCCTCGTTGCCGGCCTCGATCATCACGTCCTTCATCCGGGGTACTCGCACCGCCTCCATGACCGTCATGTCCAACACGGCCGAAGTCACCAGCTCGGTGCAGTTGGCGATCAGCTTCATCCATTTAGAGGACACGATGTCCTCGGACACCTCCACCCGGCCGGCATGGCGGAGGATATCGGCGATGTCAGGGGCGCGGCGGTGCGCCATCGGATCGGTCCCGCCGACGGCGAACCACGACATCTCCCTGCTGGTATCGCGTTGCACTACACCAGGTTCGAACATGGTGGAGGCCACTTCGATGACGCTGCCGAGAGTGCGATGGCTACCGAGGACATCGCTGATGTCGTTCATCGTCATACCGTTCTGGATGCCGACCACCACACCGTCAGCGGCCAGCACCGGCTTGATCAGCTCGCACGCCCAACGGGTGTCGTAGGCCTTGACCATCAGCAACACCACATCGAAAGGCCGGCGCATCTGCGCGACCTCGCACAGATGCCGCACACGAACCTCGGTGATCTCCGTGCTGCCGGCGATGTCGATGCGAACGCCATTGCGGCGCATGGCGTCAACGTGGTCAGGCCATTGCTCGATGAAGGTGACGTCGAGTCCGGCCCTGGTGAGGTCCGCTCCCACCGAGGCGCCGTTGGCGCCGGTACCCAGAACGGCAATGTGTGTGGTCACGTCGATCCCTTCAGTGCATATTCGAATAACGCAACTTTATTCGAAATTTTAGCAGAGTGGAGGGAACATCAAGGGTCGCCACGGTTTGCGGCGCGCGCGAGGGCGGCGGAGTGAGCCCTCGGGTAGTTGGCTCCTGGCTCATGTTCGAAAATGTCTTGATCTACGAAAATTTTCCTGGTTCACGATGGTGGGCACGGCGGTGGTCTACGCTGCCCTCGTGGCCGAAGCAAAGACTCGCGCGAGCACCGAAGAGGTGCACGATCGACTGCGCGCCGACATCCTGGCCGGCGTGTTCAAACCCGGCGAGAAACTGCGGTTCTCGCCCCTTGGTATCGAATACGCGGCCAGCATCGGAGTCTTGCGGGAGGCCCTGACCCGACTCGCCGAACAGGGGCTCGTGGTGTCCGAGCCTCGCATCGGTTTCACCGTCAAGCCGCTGACGCGCGACGATCTCGATGACCTGACCACAGTTCGCATCGACATCGAAAGCATTGCGCTGCAACGGGCGATCGTCACCGGGGACATGGCGTGGGAGTCGGCCTTGGTGGCCGCGCATCACACGCTGGAGCGAACACCGATGATGACTGAGGGCAAGCCGGTGCGGGTCTCCGATGCGTGGGAGCGGGTGCACGCGAACTTCCACCGCGCGCTGGTGGCCGGCTGCGGCAGCCCGCGGCTCATTGCGATCGCCGAGACGCTGCGCAATTCCTCTGAGCTGTATCGGCGTTGGTCGCAACCGCTGGACAAGAATCGGGATGTGGCCGCCGAGCATCGGGCAATTCTCGACGCGACGCTGGACCGTGACGCTGACCGGGCCGTGGCGTCACTGTGTGCGCACTACGAGCGGACTGCCGAGATTCTCCGGGCGGCGCTGACGGCCTGAGGCCGGCGTCGGCAACTACTTGTACAGTGTGACCTTGTTGGCCCCGGCCGCCGCGGCCACACGTTCGAAAGTGACTGCGCGCAGGCCTTCGTCGTAGAGAAGGCGGGCCGCGGCGTCGAGCACCGCCTGCCGCACCTCGGATGCCGGGCGCCGACCCCGGCCCGGTCGAGTGCTGTTCTGGACCACCATCGTCTTCCACTCGCTGTGCCCGCGGATACGAACGACGAGTATTCAACGCTGGCAGGGACCGCCGATCCTCGGATGACAGCGTCCTGGCGAGGTGGCGCATTCGGCGTCATGGTTGATGGAATGAACGAAGGCAAGCGAGGTCTGCGGGCAGGATTGCACAGGGCCCGAATGAGATTGGTGGACGTGATCACCACGCCGGACGCGTCGGTCCTCGACGTGCTCGGGGGATGGCGTGGCCTGGTCGATGCGCTGGGCCCCAATGTGGTTTTCCTGGTGGTGTATCTCGCGACGACGGACATCGTGTGGGCGACGGTCTCGGCCTTGGCGGTGTGTGTAGTCCTGACACTGGTGCGTGCGACCGCGTGGCAGCCGGTCGGGCCGGCGGTCGGCGGCATGATCCTGGTGGCGCTGTCCGGGCTGATGGCGGTGGCCACCGGAAACGACGGCGATTTCTTCTTGATCGACCTCATCCAGACCGGTGTTTTCAGCGTCATTCTCCTGACGTCCATCCTGATTCGGCGGCCACTGCTCGGCGTCATGCTGGCTCCGGTGCTCGCCGACGGTGCCACCTGGCGCATCAACCCCATCCTGCTCCGCGCCTACAGCTGGGCCACCGCCGTCTGGGCCGTTGCTGCGGCCATCCGCACCGTGTCGAAGATTCCGTTCTACCTCGAGGGCAACCTGCTCGGACTCGGTGTCGTCGACATGCTCACCGGGATTCCGCTCGCCGTGGTGACCACCTACTACCAGCTCCGCATCCTGCGCGGCGCATACGCCCGGCAGCGTGCCGCGACAGCTCCGAAACCCCTTGAGAGGCAACTGCTGTGACCACCACTCTTCCGGCCCGCCAGTGCGGCGCGGACACGTCGGCGTTCATCCGGGCAGCCTTACGTAACCCTGCGCGGATCGGTGCTGTGACGCCGAGCTCGCCGCACCTGGCCGACGAACTCGCCTCCGTCGTTTCTCCACACGCAGCGCCGGTGATCGTCGAACTTGGCCCGGGCACGGGCGTGGTGAGTGCGGCCATCGCCGCCAAGCTGTCCGGGGGCGGCAGGCACCTGGCGGTGGAGTTGGATCCGTCGCTGGCCTGGCATGTGGCCCGGCAGCATCCCGAGGTGGAGGTAATCAACGGTGATGCACGTGAGCTCGTCGGACTGCTGGCCTCCCGCGGCGTCGGCCGAGCGACCTCGGTGGTCAGTGGATTGCCCTGGTCGCTGTTCGACGCCGCAAGCCAGCGGCTGATTCTGCGCCAGGTGGTGGAGATCCTGGGTGCCGACGGGGTGTTCACCACGTTCGCCTACGTCCATGCAGCACCGCTGCGCGGGGCCCGCGCCTTCCGCCGCCTCCTCGGGGAGATGTTCGACGACGTCGAAGTCAGCCGCGTGGTGTGGCGCAACATGCCACCCGCCTTCACCTACCGGTGCAGAAGCGCGTCGGCGGTCGGTTCCGCGAGCTGATGATCGCACGCACGGTGAGCCCCCGCTGCTGCAACGCCTGTATCACACCGTTCCAACTCGACGTGTCCGCCCACGCGCCGTGCACCAGCACGACATTGGGCTGCGGCGGTTCTGCGGCCGCCGGTGGCGGCCAGATCAGCAGGACGCCGAGGAGTGCGGCGGCCAGACGCCTCATCGGGCCGGCATGATCAGCGGCTTGTCCCGACGCAGCGCGTCGAGGGCGCCGCGGTCGAGGTTGAGCGTGGCGCCGACGACGGCCGCCGGTGTCAGGCCCAGCCATTGGTTCGCGGAGACGTCGGCGAAGCGGTCGCTGCGGAACAGTTCGAGCATCTGGACCGGTTCGTCGCCGACGTTCTCGAAATAGTGGCCCATGGCACTGGGCACGTAACCGACGTCGCCGGCGTAGTAGTCGAAGGTCCGCGCCTTGCCGCTCGAGCCGAAGACCGTCATCCGGGCGTGACCGGACAGCCAGTACTGCCATTCGTCGTGGTCGGGGTGCCAGTGCATCTCGCGCAGCGCGCCGGGCTGCAGCTCCACCCAGGCAGCGGCGATGGTCGAGGCGGACGGGAAGTTACGCGAGTCGGTGATCCGCACACTGCCGCCGGGAACCTCGATCGGGTCCTGAGCGAGCATGCGATGGCTCATGCGTTCCGCGGTGCCCGCAGGCGAGGTGACCGCCGCGATGTCGTCGACCAGGGCTCCGGGCACGTCGCCGGGGAAGATGTAGCGCGAGTGCTCGATGTCGCCGGCTTTCGGGATGTTGTCGAATGCCGACGCCGGTACGCCGAAGTTCTTCGCCAGCACATGTTTCGGGGTGTGTGCGAACCAGTCGGTGAGCAGGAAGGTCTCGTTCTCGGAGAAGTTGCCGTCGTCGAAGACGAGCAGGAATTCACAGTCCTCCAGCGCTTGGATCGAGTGCGGGAACCCGGCGCGGAAGTTCCACAGGTCGCCGCGGCCGATGTCGTCGATGAAGTTGCGGCCCTGCGGGTCGATGGCCGCGATGCGGGCGCTGCCGGCGATCATGAACGCCCATTCGGCCTCCCGGTGCCAGTGCAGCTCGCGATAGGCGCCGGCCTTGAGCCGCATGTTGACCCCGGCCAAGGTGGTGGCAACGGGCAGTTCCCGCATCGTCGTCTCCCGCGCCCAGCCGCCGTTGAGCAGCCGGTTGTGCGAGGCGGCGAAGGACCACTTCAGGTTGGGCATGCTGCCGGAGTCGGTGTCGGGGGCTCCGGGGTTCTGCAGCCCGATGGGTACGTTGTCCGGACCGAGGACGGTGGCCCCGTCCTCACCGTCGATGGTGGGAACCGCGTTGTGGGCGTTCACGTCGATGGTTGTCATGCTGACTACTCCTCGCCGTAGAGCGTCTTGATGTCGTCGTGCAGGCGATTCGCCAGCGGCGGTGCCTCATAGGGGTCGGTGATGACCTCGATGTAGGCGGCGCGATCGCCCTCGCTTGCCGTGGCGAGGGCGGCGTCCACCTCTCCCAACGTGGTGACCCGCGCGGTGAACCAGCCGTCGCACCCCAGCGCATGGGGCAGTGCGGAGTAGTTCCACGGCGCGAGGTCGTTGTACGCGATGGCGGGGTCGCTGCAGAGCAGCCGCTCGATCAGGTAGCCGGAGTTGTTCAGCACGAAGATGATCGGCTGCAGTCCGCGCCGGTGGAACTGGCTGACCTCTTGGGCGGTCAGTTGGTGGGACCCCTCACCGGTGATCAGCACGACCCGCTGATCGGGTGCAGCCACGGCGGCGCCGAATGCTGCGGGGGTGGCCCAGCCGATGGCGCCCCAGAGGGTCTGGTTGTAGAAGCGTGCTCCCGGCGGCAACTGGGTGAACGCCAAACCCATGGAGCTGGTGCCGGTTTCGGCGACCACGATGTCCCCGGCCTTGATGAACTCGGCCCACCTGGGGTACAGCGTGTCGGCGGTGATGGGTTGCGCACCGGATCCGGTGAGGTCACCCAGGCCGCCGGGTTTGATACCGGGGAGCGTCCGGGGTCCCACGGTGCGGCCGGCGAGTTCACCCAACAGGTCGGTCAGTTCCACGTTCTGGAACACCCGGCCGCCGACCTGGGTGCGGTGCAGGCCGATGTCGATGGTGCGGGCGGGGTCCAGGTGGGCGGTGAAGGCTCCGGTGTTGAAGTCGGTCTGCCTGGTGCCGATGGTGACGACGACGTCGCAGTTCTCGACGAACTCCCGGACCGTCTCCTCCATCAATCGGCCGTCGTACATGCCGAGATAGTGCGGGTGGTCCTCGTCGATCACCGATTTGTCGGCGAACATCGTCGCAAACGGCAAGCCGGTGTTCTCCAGGAAATCGACTGTCAGCTTGCCGATTCCGAGTCGGTCGATCAGCAGACCGGGCAGCGCACACGCTGTCGGGGCCGCGTCGAGCGCGGCGACGACGGCGTCGGCTGCGGCGGTCAAGGCATCCGGGTCACTGGCCGGCGGTGTCAGACGCGCCGACGAGGCGAGGACGGGCTTGTTGACGACATCGGCGGGGAAAGCCAGGTAGACCGGGCGCCGGTGATACAGCGCTTCGGCGATCAGGCGCTCGGTTTCGGCGACGGCGTTGGCGGGGGTGAGGATGGCGCTCGCGCACACCACGGTGTCGGCCATGGTGCGGAACAGGTCGAATTCGCCGTTGCCCAGTGTGTGGTGGACCAGCGCGCGGTTGTGTTGGGTGGCCAGGTTCGGCATACCCGTCAGGTGGAACACCGGCAGGTTCTCGGCGTAGGCGCCCGCCACCGCGCTGATGGCGCTGAGCTCCCCGACACCGTAGGTGGTGCTCACCGCACCGACGCCCCGGATGCGGGCATAGCCGTCGGCGGCGTAGGCGGCGTTCAGTTCATTACAACAGCCCACCCAGTTGATGTCCGGATGTCCGACGATGGCGTCCTGCGCCGGGAACGCGAAATCGCCTGGGACGCCGAAGATGTCGGTGATGCCCAGGTCGTGTAACCGGCCGAGGACGTACTCGATGACGGTGGGTGGCGTGGTCATGGGTGAGAGCCTTTCAGCGGACTCGGGCGAGTGCACCCGTGGAAACCACGGGTGTGTAGCGGCCACGGGGGGCGTGCAATGGCTGACATGACAATGAGATCGAGCGGGCAAAGCTGGTCGTTGGACATCGCGCTGTTCCAGGGCGGATTCGACGCGCTGCATCCGGCGGGCAAGGGCACGCTGGAGCAACTGGGCCACGACCACACCGACTTCGACAAGGTGTTCGCTCTGGTGCAGAGCGGCGCGATGTTGCCGAAGGCGTGGGCCGCCATCGCCGCGCAGGCCGAGCAACGTGCCCAACACCACGGGGCTCACGGTTTCGCCCGGACGGCGTCGGATCTGTATCTGCGGGCCGCGGTGATGTACGGGCGGGCGCAGTATTCGATCTTCGACGCCGCCGATGCCCGGAAGGCGAAGCTGCCAGCGCGACGCGGTTGGTGGCGTCATGCCAGCGCGGATCGGCAGTCCCTGCCTGGGCTTCGGACAGGTAGCCGTCCAGTGCGCGTCTGAGATGAGGTGCGGCCGCTGCGTGGCCCTGCGTGAGGTGCACGATCAGCCCGTCCAGCAGGAGGTCGACCGCCCTCGGGGGTTGTGATGCCGGTGGGGCGAGGGCGGCGGCTTTTGCGATCTCGGGTGCACTGGCGGGGGAGTCGGTGGCGCACCGCCCCACCAGGATCGCCGCGGTGACGGCCTGAAGGTACGTTTCGCGGGCCAGCTCGGGTGCGGTGCGGCTCAGCCGTTCAGCCGCTGAGCGCAGGAGGCCCGGCGCGTCGATCCCGCGGCTGGTGCTGTAAGCCGCTCTGGCGCGCACCAGATCTGCTTGCGCTCTGAGGAATTCGTCATCGGTGGCGTCGGCGGTGGCCAGCAGCTCGGGGATGGCCTGCGGTAAGCCGGCGTCGAGTTTCGCGCGTGCAGCAGCGAGAGCCCTGGTGGCCCTCACCTGCGGGTCAGAGGTCATGGCGGCGGAGTGGGCAAGGAACGCAGCGGCGGCCGCGATGCCACCACGGGCCTGGGCGCGCTGGGCGGACCCTTCGAGTTCGTCGGCCACGCCGTCATCGCGTCCGCTGACCGCCTGGGCACGGTGCCACGCGCGGTGATCCTCAGCGGATTCCTGGGTGATGACGGCCGCCAAAGCCGCGTGTGCTGAGCGTCTTTCGGCTGGGGGGACGTGCAGGTAGACCGCCGAGCGGATGAGGGGGTGCCGGAAGCGGAGGCCATGCTCAACGGTGATCAGGCCCGCCGCCTCCGCGGGCGCGACGGCCGATTCGAAGTCGATGCCTTGGTGTTCGGCTGCCGCGAGCAACCAGTCGTGTCGACCGGCGGGCTCGGCGGCGTAGTTGGCTCAACTGGCGTTCGTTGAGCTCGTTGAAGGCGTCCCCATCGAAGAGCTCCCGCTGCTGCCGGACCGCGCCCCGGCCAGCAGCGAGTCCACGACGTCGCGTTCAGCGCGACGTCCGACCAATGCAGAGGTGGACACCCAGCTCACGTCCGCCATAGTTGCATCGATCACCGGTACGGACATGTGCAATCGGCCCTCCCGGTCGGGACATCGCGGAGCGCCCCTCAGTCAAACAATCCCCGTGCATTGGTGCACCAGGGATAACCCCGGGTTAGGGGGCACGATGGATTCGCCGCTGTTGTGACTTGGTGGCAGCCGGTGACCCGCCTTTCAGGACGCATTCGCCAGTTTGGACCGGGTAACTACCGCCCTCGTCGATTTGCTGCTAAGCGTGTTTCTGGCAGAAAGGACGGGGAGGGGATCGCTGTGTGGCTGAAAGCGATAATCGATCCTCTCATGGCCTCAGGCCCGGCGGTCACGGTTCGCAGTGGCAGCGTTGACAACGGCACTCCTCACCAGGTCGAGGGAGCATGCCGATGGTACTCACGTTTCACGGCGAAGCGTTTCGCTCAAGGCAAGAGCGCATGCGCGTCGTGTTCGAAAACCCTGAGCGGCAGTCAGTTGCAACTGCCGCCCAGACGTAGTGGCTGAGTGCTATGGCTTTGACGATTGCCGACATCGAGCGTTGGGACGCGGGTGACGTCCGCGAGGTGTTCCACGCTGCCACCAGCCGCGCCCAAGCGGTGCAGGACGCGTCCGACGGCCTGGCGACGCTTCCCGCATTCACCACATGGGGCGGTGAAGCGGCGGAAGCGGCGAAAGAAGCGATCGGGAAGACCCGTGCGGACCTCGATGCGCACGGTAGAGAGGCTCTGGGAGTCGCGAATGCCGCCCGCAGCGCGGCCGATGAGATCGAACGTATCAAGTCAGCCTTGTCGACCCTGAAGGCGGACGCCGCTGCTCTTGGTATGGAGATCGACCCTGTTTCAGGTCGTGTGGTTGCAGGTGCTGGCTTCACTGGTAGTCCGATGGAGCTGCTGCTCAAACAGGGCCAGCTTCAGCCGAGGGTTGACAAGCTGATCGGCGAGGCGAACCTGGTTGATGTCGCGCTTGCCAATGCCATCGACATGGCGGGCGGTTCCACTCCGATTCACGCGCCTTATCGCGTCGACAGTCCGGACCTAGACGATTTCCTGGGGTCGCTTACAGGCGATGAAGACGGCAACGTCCCAGGCGAACGCAGCACCTCCGCCAGTCAGTCCTCCGCCGGTGCAGTGCCTCCGGGAACCGAGGTCCCTTCAAACCACTCTCTTGAGCCATCTACCCTGGCAGAATCGTCGGGGCAGGACGCACCGGCCGCACTGCCGATTCCGCTGAACCCTCGAGCCGTCGACGAGTTCAAGTCTGTCGCAAGGGAAGTCATGAAACGCGACGGCGTCCCTGCGGATCAGATCGAGCGACGGCTGAACGACATTGTCATGCACGCGCAACAGCCACTGCCTGACGTCAAAGCACCTGAGCCAGGCGGCATGCCTGCTCCTGGCTTCGGTGAGGGCTTCGGTGACCGCTGGTTCGCAACAGAACAATTGTTGCGGGACCTAACCGGACAAGAAGGGGTGAACGCGCTCAAAGAGTCGTGGAAGGGCCTTGTACAAGGCATTAACGAAACGGTCACCGATCCTGTCGGCACCGCTATAGGGGAGGTCCAGAACGCGCTGGACTCGCCCAGTGCCGCCTACTACCTGGGTGAGAAAACTTTCGACGTCGGAGCCTCAGCAGCGACGCTGCCGTTCGGTGGTGAATTCGCTGCGGTACGGGCTGGGCTCCCTGCCGAACTCGTTACTCCCGGCGGCGCACCCGCCGCCGTTCTGCGGGGCTGGGAGCCTACAGGCGGAATGCCGGCAGCAGAATTTGAGTCCTTGTTCGGCACTCCCGAGTCGCGGATCTGGCCGGGGAACAATGGGTTTCCGACCGATTACCATCCTCAGCCTGCTCAGCTGCCGGAGGGAACCATCATCGACAGATTCGGATCCGAGTATGGCCGTTACCTCGCTCCAGACGGCACTCCGTTCGCGGACCGTGCCCTGACCCCAGAGTCGGTAGGAGGGGAGTACAACCGGTATCTGGTTACAGGACAACCGCTTCCGCCCGGTTGGCAGATTCTGGAAGGCCCTGTTGAGCCCTGGTTTGGACAAACCCCTGCGCCGACTTCCACGCAGTACATGATTGTAGGTCCGGACGGGGTGAAGGTTAGCGTCGAGGAGCTGGTCGACAGGGGTATTCTCGACAGGTATGGGCCGCCCCTTGGACGATAAATCGAGCGAGCTTCAGATCGAATTGGATAGGTTGGCCGAGAAACTTGATGCTCGCCCCATGGCCGTCGGTTTGCGGACGAATGATGGTCTCAATATCTTCTTCACCGATGATGGGAACTACCATTACTCGTTTTACGAGCGCGGTCAGATCAGCTTCGACCAAGTTGGCAATCTCGACGACGTTCTGTACTGGTACTGCAAGGGCGTCGTCAGGAACCGAGCTGCTGCGCAGGTGGGGGACCGCGCGGAGCGCTTCAAATACGAGTACGAACTACTGAGTGGATTCGATCCTGAGTGGGCTAAGCGGCGAGTGCGTGAGCTGGCGAGGACTTTTCGAGATGGTCAGCCCCAGGATCTTGCTCTTCTCCCGGATATCGGCGAACCCCTCTGACGCCCGAGGGTGGTTCCGCGGCAGCGGTTCTGCGCCTTGAACGTCCGAAGTGTTGCAGTGCATGGTTCAGACTCTTGAATACGCCTCACGAGGCACGCCGGCACTGACTCGGGTGAGCACTTCGGTGGCGTCAGATCACACGTCGCTGTCACGGCGGCGCATGTTGTGCGGTCGTTCGTCACCAGTGCGCGGCCTCCTGATCGAAGTGACCGCGCTGATAGTCGGCCTGATCTTGATGGCGCTATTCATCTTTGGTTCGTGCCGGTACTTCAAGCGGATCCGGACGGCCGGGCTGACCCGCTGGTTGAACCCTTCTGGACAACGGATATGCCACCGTCGAGCCCGCGGCCGCTGGATTCCGACGAACCGCCACGCTGACTACGACTCGCAGCCCGTGCCGTTGCGGTCGCTATCGAGTTTGTAGATGTCGGTGCCGACGACGGTGACGGGCCCCTGGACGTAGGCCGGGCCGTTACCGCTGCCGCCGGCGCAGTCGACGTCGCTCGCGATCGGCACGCACGCGCCGGAGTAGTTCGGGTCGCACGACGAGCCGGGCTCGGCGTTCGCTGGCGCGGCAGGGAGCAGTGCCACAGCGCAACCAATTGCCAGCATCGTAAATTTTTTCACGGCGACAGATCGTAACGGAGGATGGCGAATAACCCGAAAGAACCGCGGACATTTCGTTTTATGAAGCAACCTCGCGAAGCTTGGCGCTCAGTGTTACCGGCTTACTCGGAAGCCGTCGATGATCCCATCGCTCTGTCGTCCGTGGCGGGAAGATCAGCGTGTGCGGCGCTGATCTCGATGCATGTCCTCGACGACTTCGGCACGCAGCCGCTCGCGGGCATCGTTGAAATACCCGGACGGATTCGACACCATGCGTTCGGCGCGGTCGTCTGGCTTCGGGGTGATCTGGACAGCCATGCTCGGACTCCTCTCACGGCAGAGGTTTTACTCTACGTCGTGTTTGCCCAGAATCTAGGGCACAGCACCGACATGTTGCCGTTGAGCTGCGGTTATATGCCTGCGTCCAGCGATGCCGCCAGCAATCCGGCAAACACCCTGATCAGGTCGACGTCGCCGCGGTCGAAATCGTTGGCCACCGCAGAGTCGACGGTGAGCATCCCGAAAGCGATATCGCCCGCGACCACAGGGACGGAGATGAAGGACAGGTAGTCCCGATCGCGAGACGCCCAGCCCGGCGGAGGGTCCGTCCGGACGTCGCGGCACAGCCAGTGCGTGTCATCCTCGACGATCCGTATCGCGGCCTCTCCATCAGGGGTGCCTTCGGTGAAGACCGAGCGACTGGAGCCGGGCCGCCCTTGATGGTTCGACGTGGGGCGCAGCTGTTTCGGGGGGCCGTCGACGAACTCGAAGAAGAAGCTGCGGGTGGCGTTGGTGGTGCCGACGACCTGGTGCGCAGCCGCGATGATCAGCGACATGATCTCCGCCCGGATCGGTTCCTGGGCCCGCTTGCCGGTGGCGAGCGAGAGTTCGCCGAGCTTGCGCACCACTGGGTCCAGCCCTGAGTTGAGCTCGAGCCGGCTTTGGGTGCGCGCGTCGACTTCGGAGCGCTTGGCTCGCCACGCGCCGGACGCCGGTGCCAGTGCCGCGACCATGACGGCAGCGATCTGCCCGGCCAGCCACCACCCGTGAATGGAGCCGGTGCCGTCCTTGGTGAACTGCGAGCAGACAACCGAACTGGCGGCCGCCAAAACCGCGACTGTGATGAAGGTGTAGTCCCACCGGTCGTACCTCACGCGGGGAGATTAGGCGGCCCCTCCGACACCACATGCGTATTGTGTCGCCTCACACGCAAGCAAAGGGGAGCCGTGGCGAACGCACATGAACCGGGGGCGCGGTCTCGCACGTCTACGTCCACCTACGTGGACGTATCGTCGACGGGGCCATCCCGCCGCGCACCAAGATCAACATCGAACACGTCGCGCGCGAGCTCGAGCTGTCGGAGACCCCCGTTCGTGAGGCCCGGCAGAAGCTCGAGGCCGATGGGCTGCTGGACTACCAGCCCGGACGCGGGTACACCACCACGCTGGTACTCGACGCCGCCGGCCTGGACGCGCTGTTCGAACTGCGGTTCCTGATCGAGCCGTGGGCCACGCGCGTGGTGGCCGTCGACCGGGTGAGCAATCCGGGCACCCGGCTTAAGGCCGAGTTGAGAGGTTTGAGCAGGCTGCCGCCAGTGGGGGAGAGCTGCGCCAGGTGGTGATGGTGCACGACAGCGCGTTTCACTCACTCATTCTCGGCGCGACCGGAAACCCGGTGGTGCCAGGTTTTAGAACAAGGCCAGGTGCACCTGCACCTGTTCCGGCAGTTCCCGGTCGATGACTCCCGATCACCCTGGCAAGGCGGCAGTAACGAGAACGCCAACGGGCTGCTACGTGACTGCTTCCCCAAGGGCGTCACCCTCGCCAATCATTCGCTGGGGCACCTGAGGGCATCGAACACGAAACTCAACAACCGGTTCCGCATGGTCCTGCAAGCCCTTTGTCCCGCCGATCTATTCGCGGTCCTGCTAGCCTCACCGGGTCCGTCGGTGTTGCGACGTTGATTAGAATCCGCCTTCTACGGTCATGTGCTCGGGTTCAAGGGATTGGAGCGGCGTTGCTGGTCCTCGTGGTCGACGACTCGAGCAAGTTCGAACGGTCGCGGGAGCGGCTCTACGTCGGATTGTTCCGCGCGCGTGACCAACTCGTCGTTTGCGGGGATCCGGAGTTCATCCGCGAGGTGGGGGGCGCGGACCTGGCGCGACGGTTGACGGCGGTGTGAGCCTCGTCTTCACATGCTGGCGCGTTTCGGGCGGCGGCCGTTCGGTGACGTCCGCCCCGGCGTGAACGGCCCAGACGTACCGAGAAGCCCGAGGCGGTCTGCCGGGACTGCTACCAGGCCCACCCTGGCGAATTGCCTGTGACAACGTAGGTTCGCGTTGGCCGCCAGGAACCCCTACAACCGCTGCAGCTGGATGTATGCCCACCGCCGACCACCGCTACGGATACCAGCAGCGCTGCCACCGCCGCACCACGCAGCGCCACTGAACTGTCGGTCCGTCGTGCCCGCAGGTACAGCTCGGCGATCACCAGGTTGGGCAGGTAGAAGAAGAAGTCCATGGTGTAGTCGAACCAACCACGGAAATCGCCTGTGCGGCCGTCGAAGTCGACCAGCGCGGACAGCCCGTACTCCATCCGGTAGAGCCGGGATGCGATCACCAACGCGAACAGTCGCACCGCCCAGGCGCGGTGGTGGTCGAAGTCCCGGGCACGCGCGTAGCGGATGGCCTGCACCGCCGAGAGGATCATCAACAACCCGTACAGGCCGAAGCCGATGTCCATCACGATGCCGCCGACGGTGCGCTGCAGCACGATGAAGCCCAGACCCCCGACCGCCGTCAGGACGGCGGTGGCCACATACAGCCGTCCGACCCACCGGTGCACCACCGGCCACCGGGTGCGGATCACCGGGATCAGCTGCACGCAGCCCAGCACCATCACCACCGCCCCGGTGACGAAGTGCAGCCCGATCGAGCCGCTGGCACCCGGGTTCTCCGGCGAGTACAGACCCGGCAAGAAACCGCCGTTCCACTGCTGCAGGTCGCCGTCGAACAGTCGGGCGATGTAGGTCAATGCGATGTAGAGGACGAACTGCAGGCCACTGACACACAACAGCGTCACCAGTACGGCGCCCAACCACCGGTTGGCCGCACCGAGAGCACCCCCGCCGCGGGCGACGGCAGGCTCGTCCGAAGTCCTAAGTGTCGTCAACACAGCACCTTTCAGCGCAGCAGATCTTCGGGATGGATAGGCAGATCATGAACACGGATGCCGGTGGCATTGAACACCGCGTTGCCGATGGCCGCGGCCGAGCCGACGGTGCCGAGCTCACCGACGCCGCGCGCGCCGACCTCGCTGAAGTCGGGGTCATCGCCGTCGAGGCACACCGCATCGATGAACGGCACGTCGGCATTGACGGGAACCACGTAGTCGGCCAGGTTGGCCGCCGCCATGCGCCCGTTCGGTTCGATCGGGTTGGCTTCCAGCAGTGCGTGTCCGATGCCGAAGATCACCCCACCCACCACCTGACTGCGGGCGGTCTTCGCGTTGATCACCCGCCCGATGTCCACCACGGTGGTGAACCGGCTGACGCGGGTCTCACCGGTGAACGTGTTGACCCGCACCTCGCAGAAATGCGCACCGAAGCCGTGGGCGGCATACGGGACCATGATGTTCTCGTCGGCGTGGGTGGCCTCGATCTCCGAGCGGCCCAGCCCACGGAGCAGATCGGCGAACGGGATGTCCCCACCCGCTGTTCGCAGCATGCCGGCGTCGTAGGTCACCGGTGTGCCGGATTCGGCCAGCGGCGAATTGGGGTCGGTGCCGGCCGCCTCGACCAACTGGGCGATGGCGGCGCGGGCCGCGGTACGGGCGGTCGGGGCCAGGCTGCCGGTGGCGCGGGAGCCGACAGCGCCGGCCCCCGGCGGCAAGGCGGTGTCACCTACTTCGACCACCACACGGTCCATCGGCAGGCCGAGCGCATCGGCGACGACGATCGCCAGGGCGGTCGCCGAACCCGTGCCGATGTCCATCGTGCCCGACTGCGCCAGCACGGTGCCGTCGTCGCGGAAACGCACCCGCACCGCGTTCTCGGCCCGACCGGAAGCCGGGTAGATCGCGGTGGCCATGCCCATCCCGACCAGCCACTGGCCGTCCCGGTTGGTCGCCGGCGTGGCGGAGCGACGGTCCCAGCCGAACCGGGCGGCGCCCACGCGGTAACACTCGTCGAGCCTCTTGCTGGTCCACCGACGATCGGTCCCGGGCACCACCGTCGCATAGTTGCGCAGCCGCAACTCCACCGGATCGACACCGGTAGCAGCGGCCAGTTCGTCCATCGCCGTCTCGATCGCGAACGCGCCCGGTGCCTCGTTGGGTGCGCGCATCGCCCAGGTGGGCGGGATGTCCAAGGTGACCTGACGTTGGTCGACGTGCAGATTGGGCGTGCGGTACAGCACGGCGCTGGTCTCGGCAGCCGTGCGCATGGGCCAGCCACCCACCGCCGGATGTGCGGAGTCCGACTCGTGACTGACAGCGTTCAGGGTCCCGTCGGCACTGGCCCCCAACCGTATCCGTTGCCGCACCGCCGAGCGGTGCCCGACCACGCTGAACACCTGGGTTCGGTTGAGAGTGAGCCGGATCGGGCGGTTCAGCTGCCGTGCGGCTGCGGCGGCCAGCACGGCGTCCGACCACGGCAGTACCCGGCTACCGAATCCGCCTCCCACATAGGTGGAGATCACCCGCAGCTGATCCGGTCGGATCCCGAGCGCGCCCGTCAGACCGACCACGGCGCGGCCGGGGAACTGGGTGCCGGTGTATATGGTCAGCTGGTCACCGTTCCAGACCGCCAGGGAGGCATGGGGTTCCATGGCCGCGGCGTGCTGGGCCTGCTGGCTGACGGTGATGTCAACGGTGACGGCACTGTCCTGCAGTGCGGTGTCGATGCTGCTGACCCCCGGCGCCAGCACCGTGGTTCTGCCCGCGACCTCGGCTGGCATGGTGACACCGGGCCCGGCATCGGCCAGTGACGTTCTGGGCGTGCGTTCTTCGTAGGAGGCGCTGATCATGCCGCGGCGTCGCGGGCATGCTCGAAGGTGTCTGCCACCACCACGCCGATGGCCTGGCCGCGGAACCGGACGTCCTGATCCTGCAGCGGGCGGTAGTTCTCACCCAGCCCGCTCGCGTCGGCGGGTTCCAACCGCAGGGGAGCGAACGGGGTGTACACCGCCACGACACCGGGTGCCGCAGCGGCGGCATCGGTGTCCATGGCGGTGATCCGGCCCAGGCCGGCGGTGGAGGTCACCAGGACCGCGTGTGCCATGCCCGGTTCCTGGTAGTCCGCGGGATAGCGGGCCACGCCGGTGGTCTTGACGCGGCCGTCGACCCGGGAGATGTTGGCGCCCAACGGGGTCGTCATGAGGTCTCCGTGATGTCGGTCAGGGCGCGGGCGATGGCGCGGCGTAGCAGAGCGGGTTTGAAAGCGTTGTTGGTCAACGGCCGGGCATCGGTGGCGGCTGCAGAGGCTGCCGCGGTGAAGGTGTCCAGTTTCGCGGGCCGATTCACCAGTAGCTCCTCGACCTCGGGTAACCGCCACGGCACCGTGGCCACCCCGCCGGCCGCCACCCGGGCCCGGGTGATCGTGCGCCCGCGCAGGGTGACGGCGGCGGCTACCGACGTCAGCGCGAACTCATAGGACTGCCGGTCGCGGACTTTGAGATAACCGCTGCGGGTGCCCGCGGGAAGCGGGGGAACGGTGATGGCCGTGATGAGTTCCCCAGGCGCCAGGTCATTCTCAACCTCTGGGGTGTTCTGCGGCTGCCGGTAGAACTGCTCGAGGGCGACGGTGCGTTCGCCATCGGCGTTGTTGATCTGCACCGAGGCCTCCGCGGCGATCAGTGCCACGGCCAGATCACTGGCGTGGGTGGCCGCGCAGGCGTCACTGGTGCCCAGCACCGCGTGCATGCGGTTGTACCCGGTGACCGCCGGGCAGCCGGAACCGGGATTGCGCTTGTTGCAGGGCATCGACGGATCGCGGAAATAACTGCATCGGGTGCGCTGCAACAGATTTCCACCCATACTGGCCATGTTGCGCAACTGCGGGGAGGCGCTGAGTTCCAGTGCCCGGCTGATCAGGGTGTAGTCGCTGCGTACCGCGGGATGCTCGGCCACATCGGTCATCCGCTCGAGCGCGCCGATGCGCAGACCGGTGCCATCGACGGTGATACCGGTCAACGGCAGGCTGTTGATGTCGACCACCTGCTCAGGCGTCAGCACTTCGAGCTTCATCAGATCCACCAAGGTGGTTCCACCGGCGAGGAAGGTGGCGCCGGTGCGGCTGGTGGCCGCGGACACCGAATCCGCGACAGCGTAGGTGTAGGGGCGCATGTCAGGCCATCCGATCGCGTGCGGTCTTGACAGCTTCGACGATGAACGGATAAGCGCTGCACCTACAGATGTTGCCCGACATGTGTTCCCGGATCTGCTCGTCGGACTCGGTGCGTCCGTCCTCGATCACCGCCACGGCGGACATGATCTGCCCTGGGGTGCAGAACCCGCACTGCATGGCGTCGTTGTCGATGAACGCCTGCTGGACGGGATGCAGTTCTTCGCCATTGGCGAGGCCCTCGATGGTGGTGACCGCGCGGGTGTGCACGGTGGGTGCCAGCGTCAGGCAGGACAGCACCCGGCGCCCGTCGACGTGCACCGTGCAGGCGCCGCACTGACCGTGGTCACAACCCTTCTTGGTGCCGGTCAGCCCGATCTGGTCGCGGAGCGCATCGAGCAGAGTGGTGCGGGGATCGAGGGCGAGGGTGTGCTCGGTGCCGTTGACCATCAGCACCGTGGAGATGAGGTCGGGGTCGACGTCGGTGCCCGCGGCGTCGTCACCCAAGCGGGAAACCACCACGGCGACGCCGGCTGTCGCGGCCACCGCGGTGCCGGAGTAGGCGATGAAGCGGCGGCGTGATACTCCAAAGGGCAGCACCGACATTCGGGTTGGGGGTTCGGCCTCGGTGGTGGTATCAGAGCCGTCGTATGGCATCATTTCTCCGTCGTCCTCGCAGGTCGGTGGGGGGTTGACACCACAGTGGCAGCGGTTTCGGGGGCTATTCAGGGATTGGTTATCCCGGTATCGCGGATCCACGCCTGAGCTCTTGAGGGTCGATGTGCACACCGGAACCCGACAGCGTGCGGACACTATGACCGCAAAGATGTGGTGTGCGCGGCCGGTAAACTGACCGCACCGACACGAAGGGACATCGATGGCCACGGCGTACTGGATCGCGATCTACAAGTCGATCTCCGATCCGCAGCGGCACAAACAGTACGCCGAGATCGCCGGTCCCGCGATCGCCGCCGCCGGTGGCGAGTTCCTGGCTCGCAGTGCGGAATTCACGTCGCTGTATCCCGATTCGGCCGTCCGCATCGTGCTCATCCAGTTCCCCAGCCATGAGGCCGCGCTGAACTGCTACAAGAGCGATGACTACCAGCGGGCCTGTGCGGTGCTCGGTGACGCGGTGGAGCGGGAAGTACGCATCGTCGACGCTCTGGACTGAGCGCGGCTAGCGCGACCTTCCCGGTGTGGAGTCGTCCTCCACAAAGATCGTCACGCCGATCGCGATGAAGGCCAAGAGCGCCCACTTGGCCAGCGTCAGCCACATGCCGGGTGCCACCTTCGCGTTTGCAGAATCGCCACAGCTCTGAGAGTAGACCCGGGTGACTGGCCGACTATGCCGGTTTGCTGCTATGCATGGATCCGGAGGATTGTGGACAGCTGAGCTGCGATCGAGCACCAGCCGGGGAAGGCGGACACACGGGCAAGAATCTGAACGCAGGTATCGAAGCGCTCTATGCCACTGCGGTCGAGGTCGACGGGCATGCCGAAGCCTTCCTGACCGGCCATTCCCAGTCCGACGGGCGCATCGAATCTGCCGAAACGGGCCTCAAAGGTGTCTCCGCGCGGGCGCTGGACCTCAAGGCGACGAGCTGGCGTCAGCGAACCGCGGTGCTGGGTGGAGCCGTTGCTGGGCACGCCGAGGCGCTGCGGGCCAGCGGCGGCGAGTTCACCGACATGGAGGAGCGGCACGCCGCCGCCCTCGACCGTCTTCGGCCCCAGGAACCCACCCCATGACCGTGTCGTTTGCCGACATCGACGAATGGAGCGTGGTGTCCATTCGGGAAGTTCATCGCGCTGCGGCGGTGCGCGCACGCGCCTCGCGGGATGCGGCGCAGGGGCTCAACGCCCTGGCGATCTTCGAGACGTGGGAGGGCGAGACGGCGGACGCGGCTCGGGAAGCGATCGCGAGCACCGGCAAGGACCTCGACATGGACGCCGGCGGAGATGGATCAACTCACCGGCCCGTCGTCCGGTATGCAGGAGGTCGCCGAACCGAACTGGCCCGGAATGGAGGCCGAGCCAATCGCTCATCTCCAGGAGGCGTATCGACTGCGCATAACAGGTCAGAGCTTCGACGGCTCGGCCGAGCACGTGCGCTGGATACAAGAAAACGGCAGGTGGTACCAGGCCAACTGGGTCGACTACCAATTCGAAGCCGAGCATCTGACCAACCTCGCAACCGAGCAGGATCTCGCAGGACTGTCCCTGCCGGTCGTCGGGCTCGGGGAATGGGAGCCGATTACCATCCAGGAAATCCACAACGCGGCCGCCCACAATCCGCGTCTGACGATGTACATCCCCGATATCTGTGGGCCCACCATCGCAATCGGTGCCGATGAATCGTCCATCACCCCGGGACTTCCGACCGCCTCGGTGCCCAAATGAGGTCTCGCACAACCGCGTTGTGGATCGCGGCGGCAGTGGTGGCGGTGGTTGTCGTCGCGGTCACGCTGGTCGTCAAGCGCGGCGACGACTCCGAGGCGACCACAGACTGCGGCGTCGTCAGCTCGTTGTTCGCGCAGTGGAACGACACCGTGGGTACGGCGGAGGCGGCGATCACCAGCGGCAAAGAAGGCCGGGAGGGCACTCTCGACCTCGCGGACGCCGAATCCTCAATGGCCACCACCATCCGGGAGTCACAAGGTGACGTCGACTCAACGGACATAAGGGGCTACCTCGACCAATGGGCCTCTGGCGCAGAGCAAATCGCGCAGAGCCGTCGAGATCAGGTGAATGATCCGAACCGGAGTATCACCGATCCAGCGCCTCGCGGATACGTCGAAGGTTCGCTGTCGACCCAGACGGCCATCGCGAGCTTGGTCGAGGCGTGCCCGGAGGCTCGGCAGCCGAATCGCAGCGCCTGAAACGAGCCGACGTGGCTGACGACGACCCGGTGCCTGTGATGCGCGGCGTCGCGGCTGTCCGTTCTCCGATCGAGCTCGACGGAGACGTCGGAGCACTCGATCTGACCTTCACTGCATTTGAGGAAGGCGCGCGGACAAACGCCAAAAAGAGACCGAAAGCCGAAACTTCTGTGGTCTTCGGAACCACCGCACGAGTTCGGGATCCGGGGAAGCGTGTCGGCTTCGGCTGTCGCAAGGCGGCCGGGAAGGTTTCGTCATCGTGGACGCGGGTGTCCCTGCCGCCGGTGGGTGGAGTTTCGTCATACCGCCGGAGCGATCTCGGCGGGGGAGTTGCCGCAGGAGAGCCCGTCGATGGTGCCGCAGAGCCGGCATTGAAGGCGTGCCGTGATACAGCCCTCAAGCTCAGTCCGACACTGCACCCACCTTCTGCACGTACGCGCCGTCGGGGCCTAGCGGCTGCCCGTCTGCGTCAACAAGTTGCAGCCGCGAGACCAGCCGGTCGGTGTCCTTCTCCCTAAGCTCCGAGTGCCGTTCGTCCTCGGCGAAGAGGTGGTCTTCGCCCCATTGGCGAAGCGCGACGACGATGTGGAAAAGCTCTTTGCCGCGGTCGGTGAGCACGTACTCGCTGTAGGCGCTCCCGTCAGTGGCCGCTTGCATCTGCAGGATCCCGTGCGCAGTCAGGGACCGCAGGCGATCGGTCAGAATGTTCTTGGCCACGCCGAGGCTGCGTTGCAACGCTCCGAAACGGTGAATGCCGTCGAACACGTCGCGGATGATCAGCAGCGACCAACGATCACCGATCACGCTCACCGTGCGCCCCACGGGGCACTCGCCGGTCTCGAACGCGTCGTGTGACGCCATCTGACACCACCCTTTCAAGATTCTTCGAGATTCTGGTTGCGATTCTAGACCACTTCTTCTACCGTCCTATCTGGTTGCAAAATGCAACCGGATAGGGGAATCGTAATGGCGCAGATCGCTGACAGCACCGACAACCGGGTCAGCCCGGTGAAGGTCGCAGTTGTGCAGTTCGAACCGAAGGTTGGCGTCGAGAACCTCCAGCGAAACGCTGACGCGGTGACCGAGAGAATCGGGCGGGCCGCTGACAACGGTGCCGGCCTGATTGTCCTGCCCGAATTGGCCACCACGGGTTACGTTTTCAACACCCGCGAAGAGGCCTTCGCCCACGCGGAATCCGTGCCCGACGGCCCGACGGTCGAGCTGCTGTCCCGACTCGCCCGCGAGCGCGACCTGTACCTGGTCGCCTGCGTTGCTGAACGCGACGGTGACAGGTTGTTCGACACGGCCGTCCTCGTCGGGCCGTCGGGCTATATCGGTCGCTACCGCAAGACCCACCTGTGGAACACGGAAAAACTGTGGTTCACACCGGGGAATGAGGGCTACGTCGTCTTCGATACGCCGATCGGGAGAATCGGGCTGCTGGTCTGCTGGGACATCTGGTTCCCGGAAACGGCGCGGATCGTTGCGCAGATGGGGGCCGACATCATCTGCATCCCCACCGGATGGGTGTGGACGCCGCCGCCGCTGTACGACGCCAGTGGCGTGTGCATGGCCGCGCACCTGACGATCACCGCCGCCCACGTGAACAACGTTTTCATCGCGACGGCCGATCGTATCGGCCAGGAGCGGGGAGCCGGATTCATGGGCAACTCGCTGATTGCCGGCACCAACGGATGGCCGATCGATCGCATCGCAGGCCCGGACGAAGACACCATCATCTACGCCGACGTCGATCTGACGGCCTCGCGCACCGCACCAATCTGGAACCAGCTCAACGATCTCCACCGCGACCGACGTACAGATCTGTACGACCAATTGCTGGGCTACCGCGGCGCTGCGCCGCTCCCTCGGTGACCACCGTGACGACTCCCATCGCGTCGTCCCGCACCCGCGCCGCACACACCCGCACCCGGAAACTGCAGATACCCGCATTCGTACTGTCGAGTGCCGCGCTGATCGCGGCCGCCGTATGGACCGCGAGTGCTCCTCAGTGGCGCGGTAATCCGCTTGATGTGCCGTCATTTGTCGGATGGACCCTGCAGTCGATCTCGGAACCCCAGTTCTCGGTCGTCACCTATGCGGGAGTGGGCCTACTTGTCGGCGGCTGGTTCGGCCACATCGCACACACGCGGCGATGGAGAATCCAAGGGTTCACTCAAGCCTGCGGCACCGGACTCTGGCCGGCAGTCACCGTCGCGGCGGTGGTGAGCCTGGTGCTCAGCAACCTGATCTGGGGATGGACGCTCGCGGAGGGGCTTTGGCAGCCGCTGTTTATACCCATAGCTTCCATCGCCCCCGCGGTCGTCGTCACTTATGGGCCGACGACAAAGGTTGTCGCCACCGCAGCGGGGCTGGGGGCGATCATCGCTCCACCGCTTGCGTTGGTGCTGGTGAATCTGGTGTGTGCGCCCCTTGCCCTCCCGCCGGTGATCGGCGTGACTGGCGCCATGGCACTTGCGGCCCTACCGGCATTCCTGCTGTGTAGTCATCTCCCGTGGATGCCGTCTCCGTGGGCATGGCGCACCGCCGACTCGCCCGATTCACCCAGCGGCCAAGCCCGGTATGGCACGCTCTGGACCCTGCGGCGAGCCTTGGCGGACTTTTCCGAGGCGCAGTTCTTCGGAAGCGAATGGGCGGGCGCCGGGGTGATCGCGGGCGCCGTGGTCGCTTGGCTCACCGTTCCGAGCGTGGTGGCCTACGGGACAGGATTGCTGCTCCCTATCCTCGCTGCTCAGGTTGTTACGGCCCTGATCGCCGTGGTGGTGTGGCGTGGGCGGTGGAAGCGCGACGGCTTCTATCCCACTTTTGTCCCGATCGTGTCTGTGGCCCCGGCTGCCGTGCTCAGCCTCGGATGGAACCCCGTCGCCATCCTTGCCGCTGTTGTCCTCGGTGCGCTGCTCGGGCCGCCCCTCGCCGCGCGCATCTCACACCGGGCCCCGCAATGGTGCCATCCCTACCTCGGCAATGTTGCCTCCATGGCCATCACCACACTTGTTGTCGTACCGCCGCTTTCACTCATCGCAAATGGAGTGCTGTGAACTTCCCGCTGTCATCCGCAATTCGCTTGGGCGCGGCGCTACGGGCCGGCCAGATCTCATCGGTGGGAGTCACCGACGACGCCCTGCAACGCATCCACGAAACGGACCCGGAGTTGGGTGCCTTCGTGTTGGTCGACGACGACGGAGCCCACGAGGCCGCCGTGATCGCGGACCGAGAATTCACCGCCGGTATCGATCACGGCCCGCTGCAGGGCATTCCGGTCGCCGTCAAAGATCTGTTCGACATGGCCGGACTCCCGACCACGTGTGGGTCGGACTCCTCGTTCGGAACGGCCCGGGCCGAAACCGATGCCGAGGTCATCGGCGACCTCCGTCGCTCAGGAGCCGTGATCGTGGGAAAGACTGTGCTCCACGAGTTCGCATTCGGCGCGACGGGCGACAGATCAGCGCATGGGGCCTCGCGGAACCCGCATGACCACCTGCGTGTGTCCGGCGGAAGCAGCGGAGGCAGTGCCGTCGCTGTTGCTTCGCGCATGGTCCCGCTGAGCTTGGGGACCGATACCGCCGGCTCGGTGCGCGTCCCGGCGGCGCTGTGCGGAATCATCGGCTTCAAGCCGGCGTTCGACGTGCTCTCCGCCAAGGGCGTTCATCCCCTGGCGCCGAGTCTCGATCACGTGGGTCTGTTCGGGAGCACGGTCGCCGACACGCAGATCTTCTACGAGACCCTGTGCGGCACAACGCTGACGGCTACCGGGCCGCTCCACCGCATCGGTTGGATCGATCCCGACGCCATTGCCCCCACCGACACGGCGATCACCACATCGGTGCGCAACCTCATCAACAACGCCGGTATCAGCATGGCAGAAGCCACATCCACAGTCAGCGATCACCGACCAGGAGAGCTGTTTTCGATCTTCACCGCGCTGCAGGCGAGGGAGGCCTATGAGGTCCATCGTGATCACCTCGACGCCGACGAGCATCTGATCGACCCCGGAGTGGTCGCCCGCCTCCGAGTGGGCCAGAACGTGTCCGGCAGCGCGTATGCGGACGCGCAGCGAGCACGGGAACGTTTCCGGACGGCGGTCGAACTCGCCCTCGATGAGTTCGGCGTGCTGGCACTTCCCACCACCCCCATCACCGCGCCGCTACTGCATCAGACAACAACAGAGATCGGCGGGGCGCACGTCGATACCCGCGCCGCGTTGCTGTCACTCACCAGCCCGTGGAATCTGACGGGCAGCCCCGCGGTCAGCATTCCGGGAGGGGCCATCGAAGGCCTGCCCTTCGGCGTGCAGCTGATCGCCAGTCGTGGCAATGAGGCGACCCTGTTCGCCACTGCATCCTTGATCGAAAGCGCCTCCGCAGACCCGAAAGGAAGATAGCGATGCCCTCCATCCAGATTGATCTGCCCCTCGAGGTCGCCCCAGACGTCAAGCGCGATTTGGCCCGCAATGTCGGGGCCATTTACGCCACCACGATGCAGGTCAACGCGGATCTGCTGACCGTGTCGATTCATGACCTGGGCGAGGGGAGCGTGTGGCGGTGCCATGAAGATGGTGAGCCCACACCGTCTGCTCTGGTCATGTGCGATATCCGTCGCGGACGTCCAGTCGAGACCAGAGCATCACTGGCACAACAACTCATCGACCTCCTGGTCGAAACACTCGACTTGAGCCGAACCTGGCTCAAGGTCGAGTTCACGCAGCACACCGGCGACGAGATGTACCACCCCCACCTGAACGGGTTCAACAAGGACTGGGATGGCAGTGAACGTGACGACTAGTCACGCACCGGGGTGAAATCACGCCCAGATTTATGGTTGTCGCGAAAAAGTCGCACAGACGCGGGCACTCGCACCCATGGTTCCAAAGCGGATGCGCTTCGCCCTCAGTTGTCACGCCGACAACGACTCCCAAGACTCCCCGGTCTGTTCACCGGCTTTCCGGATGCTGACCTTCTCGAACCGGTTGAGGTAGGGCCGCGACTCACCGGCGGTCACCGCAGCCAGCAGGTTGACCGCTTCCCGCCCGAAGGTCCACGGCGCGAGATCCACCGCCGTGATCCGCTGATTCCCCAATTCCGTTGTGGGATCACTACTCAACGAGGCCAGACCGAACTCGGGGCCGACGTGCCTGCCCAGCGACTGCAGGATGCCGATGGACCGCCCTGCGAAGCTCTGCGGCGCGCAGACCAGGGCGTCGACGTCCGAGGGAGCGACGGCTGACCGCACCGCCGCACCCAGCTCCTCCAACGTCGCACCCAGCGGGCAGTCGAAGGCGGACGGCTCCACCGAATGCGCTGCGCACCAGTCCAGATAGCTCTGCCTCACATCGTCGGCCCAGGACGAGTAGAACTGCCGATCCGATCCAACGAAAGCCGGCCTGCGGTAGCCACTTTGGCGTAAGTGGTCGAGAACGAGGCGGGCCAGGTCGCTGTGCGGGGCTTCGATCACCGCCGACACCGCATCGGCCAATGCCTCCGGTGGCCGACCGGCCGTCACCATCGGGATGCCGGCGTCGACAAGACGCTCGAGCATCGGATCGCCCGGCAGGGGATCGACCGCCAGCACGCCGTCGACCTGAAAGTGCCGCGGCCCCACATCGGCATCACGGGCGAACAGTGTCAGATCGGCGTCGTGCTCGGCCGACCCGTGCGCCGCGCCGAACGCGAACTCCATGTAGAAGTTGAAGTTCCTCGCGATCGGCGGGATGTAGATCCCGAACGCGCCGACGCTGCGACCGCGCAACTGGCGGGCGGCACGGTTGGTCACGTAGCCGAGCTCGCGGGCGGCGGCGGCCACCCTCGCCGCGGTGGCCGGTGACACCCGGCCGCCGCCGTGCAACGCGTCGGAGACCGTCGTCTTCGACAGCCCGACATGCTGGGCGATCTCCACGATCGTCACCCGTCGCGCTGCCATGCGGCCATCGTAACCAGCTCGTAAATTGCCGCTCACCCCTTGACAAGCCCCCGGGTGTGGCACGAGTCTCAACTGTGCCGGAACGTTCCGGCATGAATGGAGACGCTGATGCCCACCGAGGCCCCACGCCCCGCGAAACGCAGAAACGCGACCATCGTGGTCGCCCTTGCCGTCCTGAACTTCGTGATCCTGCTGTTCCCGCCGCTGACGTGGTACCTCGGCCAGAACGGGGTGTGGTTCTTCCTCATCACCGGGTTGATCGGCGTGATTTCGCTGCTGATCATGTACCGCGCCGACAGTTCAGCCGGGGAGGACTGACATGGAGATCCTCATCGGCTACGGCGGCGTCGCGGTCTTCCTCATCGTGCTATTGGTTGTCCTGCAACGCACCAAAGGCAGCGCCGACTTCAGCGAATATGCCACGGCCGGGCGGTCTTTCGGCCCCATGTTCTCGGCCATGGCGTTTGTCAACACCTGGTTGCCCGGCACGATTTTCATCGCTTTCGCCGGCTACGCCGCCAGCGCGGGCGCCATCGGCTTCTACTTCGTGGCGTACTCGATTCTGGCCGTAGTGCTGATGTTCCTGCTGGCCAAGCCGGTGCACGAATGGGGCCGCCGTTTCGACCTGCGCACCCAGGCCGACCTGCTGGGCCTGCGCTACGGCTCCACCGCGGTGCGGGTGATCGCCGCCATCATCGGTGTCATCGCCTCGTTCCCCTGGATAGTGCTCGGCATGCAGTCGCTGACCCTGGTGTTCGAATATCTGTCCTTCGGCGCGGTGCCGGCGGCGGGGGCGGCGTTCATCGGCATCGGCGTCCTGGTGGCGCGGCAATGGTGGACGGTGCGCCTGGGTGCCCGCGGCCTGGTCATCAGCGACTTCGTGCAGGGCATCGTCGCCTACCTGTTCGGCACCGTGCTGATCCTCGGCCTGCTCACCTGGCTGCTGACCAACGGCCACGGCTTCGGCGAGGTCGACCCCGCGTTCTTCACCCTGCCCGGGCCCGGCAGCGTCGACGGCCCGCTGTATCTCTTCTCGCTGATCGCCACGGGCGCACTCGGCGGGTGGTGCTGGCCGGACATCTTCGTGCGGCTGTTCGCCTCCAACAGCACCCACACCATCAAACGCGCCGCGGTGATGGCCTCACCGCTGTTGCTGATCTTCGGTTCCTCGCTGTGCCTGTTGGCCATGGCTGCCTCGACGTATCCCGGCGTGGCCGACGCCCCCGACGAAGTGTGGTTCCTGACGGCCTCGATCGGCGGGCCAATCATCTTGACGCTGGCCGGGGTGTGCGTGCTCGCGGCGACCATGGGCAATGTCGGGGCGAACCTGCAAGCCCTGGGGGCGCAGATCGCCAACGACGTGGTGGGCGTGGCCCGCGGTACCCGCGTCGAGGATCCCCGCTGGGGCAAGGTCTCCGTCGGAGTGTTGACGCTGCTGGCCGGTGCGGTCGCGGTGGCGACGACGGACGCGCTGTCGGCGGGCATGGTGGCGCTGGCGCAGGTGTCGTATCAGGGCATCGTGCAGTTGGCGCCGACGGTGTTCCTCGGGATCTTCTGGCGCCGCGGCAATGCCGCTGCCGCAGCCGCAGCGATGGTCCTCGGCTTCGGCACGGCCTGTGTGCTGCAGGTGATGTACCCGATCGCCATTCCGGTGCTCGGCGGCATGACCTCCGGGGTGGCCGCCCTGGCCGTCAACTTCGTCGTCTACATCGCCGTGTCGTACGCCATGCCGTCGAGCGCCGACGAAAAGCGGCGCGTCGATGAGCTTTTCGATTCCCTGCAGGCTTCCGACAAGGTGGGTGTCCAGTGACTTCTCAACGACGCACCGGCTACATCTGGCATGAACGCTACGCCTGGCATGACACCGGCACCCACGTCGGCATCTTCCCGGCCGGCGGCTTCAACCAGCCGCACATGACCTTCGAGAGCGCCGAGTCGAAATCCCGGATGGCCGGGCTGGTCGAGGTCTCGGGGATGATCGACGAACTGGTCCGGGTCAAACCGCGTATGGCATCACGTGAGGATCTGCTGCGGGTGCACGACGCCGACTACATCGACCGCATCGAACGCGAGAGCGCTGACCGTGGCGGCGACGGGGGAGACGGCTTCACCCCGTTCGGGCCCGGGTCCTACGACATCGCCCGCCTGGCGGCCGGAGGCACCATCGCCGCCGCGGAGGCCGTCCTCACCGGCGCCGCAGACAATGCCTACGCGTTGGTGCGCCCACCCGGCCACCACGCCCGCCGCGACACCGGTATGGGCTTCTGTATCTTCAGCAACGTCTGTGTCGCAATCGAATACGTGCGTGCGCACCTCGGCGTGCAGCGCGTCGCGATCGTCGACTACGACGTCCACCACGGCAACGGCGCCGAATCCATCTACTGGGACGACCCCGATGTCCTGACCATCTCTCTGCACCAGGACCGGCTGTTCCCGCAGGACACCGGAGCCGTCACCGACACCGGCGTCGGCACCAACATCAACGTCCCCCTGCCGGCCGGCTCCGGCAACGGCGCCTACCTGGCGACGATCGAACGAGTCGCCGTCCCGGCCGTGACGGCGTTCCGGCCCGACATCATCTTCGTCTCCAGCGGATTCGACCCCAGCCCCGTCGACCCGCTCGGCTGCATGACCGTCACCTCGGGTGGCTTCAAGGACATGGCCGCGCTTCTGGTCGCACTGGCCGAGGACGTGTGCGGCGGCAAGATCGTCTTCTCCCACGAAGGCGGCTATTCGCCGGTGCACGTGCCGTTCTGCGGGCTGGCGGTGCTGGAAGCGTTGACCGGGCACGAGACTGGAGTGACCGACCCGTTCGGCCAGAGTTTCGATGCCTCGCCCGCGCACCTCCTGCAGCCGTGGCAGGACGCGGTGATCGCGCAGGCGGCCTTGATCGCCGACGCGTTGCGGCTCTAGGGACTCATCAGCGCATATCGCGACTGAGGCTACCGGGTCGGAGGGGCTCCGGCGACGAGGTCGATGGCCCCTGCCGTAGTCGCGAGAGCACCGGCGCATACTCGTCCTCGCGCCGGGAGATGCGGCACCACAGGTGCAGTCGGTCGAGTATCGAGGGCGCAAGTGCAACCTGGCCACGCACAGCGACGTGAAGAAGGCGGTGAATTGCTGCCGAGTGGTGCGCGCTGCCCAGGTTCATGTACACCAGGGCGCGCTCCTCGACGGTCAGATGCGGGTTCAGAGCATCGGCGAGGTCCCACGCAATCTGGTGCTCAGTCGTTGTGACCATGGTGAGGTACCTTCTGTCGCGGCACTGCGCGTCGTGACGGTGACGTCCCAGTCTCGGTCGGACGGTCCGGCCTCGGGCCTGCCGACGAATTGTCATGCCTGCGAACGGCAACCGGTCGTGAGGGCCGGATCGTTGCGAAGTTCACTGGACGCGCTTGTCCTGACCTTGCCAGGCGCGTTCGCGGAGCAGGTACTTCTGTGTTTTCCCGGTGGAGGTTTTTGGTAGCTCACCGAATATCACGTGCTTGGGTGCCTTGAACCGCGCGATGGTGGCTCGGACGTGATCGATGATGTCCTCGGCGGTCGCTTCACAGCCAGGTTTGAGTGCGACGTGGGCGGCCGGTACTTCGCCCCACTGGGCGTCCGGTACCGCGATCACCGCAACTTCCAGGACGGCAGGGTGCTCCATGATCGCTTGCTCGACCTCCACCGAGGCGATGTTCTCTCCGCCGGAAATGATGACGTCTTTACTGCGATCGCGCAGTTCGATGTATCCGTCGGGATGGCGCACGCCCAGGTCGCCGGTTCTGAACCAGCCGTCGGGGGCCGACGCTTCGGTGGCTGCCGGGTCATGCAGATATCCGAGCATCACGTTGTTCCCGCGCAGCGCGATCTCGCCGGTGCTCACGCCGTCAGAGGGCACGTCGGTGCCGTCGTCGGCGAGCACACGAATTTCGCAGGAGATCATGTTCGCCACGCCCTGACGCGCTTTGATCTTTGCGCGCGCTTCCAGATCGAGTTCGTCCCACTCCGGGCGCCAATCGCAGATGGCCGCCGGTCCGTAGGTTTCGGTCAGCCCGTACAGATGCGTGACGTCGAATCCGAGTGCCGACATCCGGCGCAGGATCGCCGGCGAGGGCGGCGCACCGCCGGTCGCTATCCGAACGGGTGTGCCCTCGATGGTGTCGGCCTCGGGCGCGTGGGCGAGCATGGACAGCACCGTCGGGGCGCCGTTGAGGTGGGTCACCCCCTGCTGTCGGATCAGTCGCCAGATTTCCGAGGGGTCGACCTTGCGCAAGCACACATGTGTCGCGGCCGCTGCTGTGACTGCCCAAGGGAAACACCACCCGTTGCAGTGGAACATCGGAAGGGTCCAGAGGTAGACCGCCGATGGGGACAGACCGGTATGCCCGACCATCGCCAACGCTTGAAGGTAGGCGCCTCGGTGAGAGTACATCACTCCCTTGGGTTTTCCCGTTGTCCCCGAGGTGTAGTTCACTGACAACAGGGCCAGCTCGTCGGTGGGCGTGCGGCGCAGCGGGGAGGCCGCCGACAACATCTGCTCGTAGTCACCGTGTGGATCGTCGTCAGCCTGCACCAGGATCGGCGGAGCGCTCATCTGCGCCCGCACCTGCTCGACGACGTCCGCGAAGACAGGATCGTAGATCAGCACGGACGCCTCTGAATGACCCAACATGTAGGCAATCTCGGGTGCCGAGAGGCGGGTGTTGAGGGCGATCAGGGGTGAACCGGACCAGGGCACACCGAAATGCGACTCCAGCAGAACATGCGAGTTGGGTGCCAGTACGGCGACCGGCCGTCCCGACGACAGCTGCGCCAGCCCACCGGCCAGCTTCGCCGACCGTTGGTGCAGTTGTTCGTAGGTCCACCTCTGCTCACCGTCCACCACCGCCAGACGGTCCCCATGACAGCTGGCCGCGCGATCGAGGTATGCGGTGGGCGTCAACGGTTCGTAACTCATCGACGCTCGTTGCGCTGAGTGCCCATTGGCGTTCATCGCGGCGTCCCTCCTCGGGGTCGAATTCTCTTGGGACCGGCTACCGAAAGTGCAGGCGCAGTGAACTTCTTCGACTCCTCGTTGTCCTCTGATGGCATGAGCCCGTATCGGGGGAGGAGTGCCACTCAGTCAACACCGTTGTGAACCTGTCGCACAATGGGTGTCCCCGACATCGCGCATTCTGCCCAGTGCAACTGCGCATCCGGCGCACCCGGTGGGCAAATCGCCCAACTCCCGGTGCGGGGAATGAGGCCGTCGAGCACCCCAGCCCGTGGACTTCGATCACTTCGGGATTTTTCTCGAGGGTGTCGGCGATCTGGGGGAGCTTGCGCTGAGTCACCCGGGTTCACGACGAGAGCAGCGAGCGGGTAACGCTGAGCGCCTTGATGATCCTGGCATCGATCGCGTCGACGCGCGGTCTGTTGGTCACAATGCCCAGCCCGATGAGCTTCGCGCAACCGATGGTGAGCAGATTGCATCTCAGAAGGGCCGCCTCTTGCGCACAGAGGGGGCTGGTGGTCCACTGACGGTGGTCTTTTGCACATGCGGACCGGTACCTCGGGTGGCAACACTCCACCACGCCGTCGGGGCGCCCTCACCCAGGGAACCCTCGCCACAACGCGGTCGCAGACTCATGATCTGAGTCCAGTGCAGCTGTTCCTGTCACACACGACGCTCACTGACAAGGATGCCCAATGCCCGGCAACGCCGCAGTGCACAGCACTGCCCACCATGTCGACACTCCCCACATTGCGCTGCACGAGATCGAGCAGCGGGTGTTGTGGTTGTCCACGGCGATCATTCACCATGCCAACCGAATTCGCCCCAACACCAGTGGCTTGAAGGTTGGCGGCCACCAAGCGTCCAGTGCTTCCATGGTGTCGATCATGACCTCCCTGTGGTTCGATCAGTTGCAGCCTGGCGACCGGGTTTCGGTCAAACCGCACGCCTCACCGGTCTTGCACGGCATCAACTACCTCATCGGTGAACTCGATGCGTCGTATCTGCCCCGCCTTCGTGAGTTCGGCGGACTGCAGTCCTATCCGAGCCGTACCAAAGACCCGGATCCGGTCGACTACTCAACCGGATCGGTGGGAATCGGTGCCACCGCGCCGATCTGGGGTGCGATCGCGCGCCGTTATGTCGACACCCAGATCAGCGCCGTCGGCACGGGGCGGCAGTATTCGCTGGTTGGCGATGCCGAACTGGATGAAGGCGCGGTCTGGGAGGCGATCCTCGACCCTGCGGTGGCAGACCTTGGCGAAATCGTCTGGATCATCGACCTGAATCGGCAGTCGCTGGACCGGGTGGTGCCGAACATCGCCGCCGGACGATTGGAAGCCATGTTCACCGCAGCGGGTTGGCAGGTGATCACGGTGAAGTTCGGCTCCTTGCTGGAATCGCTGTTCACCCGTCCGGGTGGTGCCGCCCTGCGCACTCGGATCCTCGATATGACCAATCCCGAGTACCAACGCCTCTTGCGTTGCGCGGCAGAAGAACTCCGCCAACGACTGCCGGGTTCGGGCCCTGACGCGCCGGTGATCGCGGCGCTGGTGGCCGAGCTGGATGATGCAGAACTACTCCAGGCGATACGCAATCTCGGCGGCCACGATCTTTCAGCGCTACGTGCGGCGTACGCGCAGATCGACGACACCCGCCCGACGGCCATCATCGCGTACACCATCAAGGGGCGTGGGCTGCCCACTCAGGGGCATCCACAGAATCACTCCTCGTTGCTCACGACGGAGCAGTACGAGCAGCTGGCCACGGAGCTGGGGATCGACGTCGACGATCCCTGGCCACGATTCGACCCGGGCACCGCCGCCGGCCAGCTCTGCACGCAGACGGCGCAGCGCCTCAAACGCGAACCGGTGCAGCTGATGAGCCCACCGCCCATACCGGGAGATCTGGGGCGCACCCCGTCGGGTACGGCGACCACTCAGGCCGCGCTCGGTCGCGCGCTGCTCGATCTGAGCCGCCAAGCTCCGGAAGCAGCCAAACGGGTGGTGACCGTCAGCCCCGATGTCAGCTCGACGACGAACCTGGCCGGTTGGCTGAACAAGGTCGGCGTCTGGTCACCGAGCGAGCGGCGCAACTGGTTCGACGACGACCCCGAGACCATCATGCACTGGCGGGAGAAGCCGACCGGACAACACATGGAACTCGGCATCGCGGAAACCAATCTCGTCGGGCTCATGGGCGAGCTCGGCGCGACGTGGAGCCGATGGGGACAGCCGTTGCTACCCATCGGCGTGATGTATGACCCGTTCGTCGAGCGTGCGCTGGAACCGTGGTCGTACGGGATCTATGCCGGCGGACAATCGATTCTGGTCGGCACCCCGTCCGGCGTCACGTTGGCCGCTGAAGGCGGTGCCCACCAGTCGATCAAGACGCCTTCCATCGGTTTCGAGCAGCCCGGCTGTGTCAGTTACGAGCCGGCCTTCGCCATCGATGTCGAATGGACACTGCTGTCGTGTATCGGACGCCTCGGCCGTCCCGACGGCACATCGGCCTACATCCGGTTGTCCACGCGGCCGGTGGACCAGTTGCTGGCCGCCGTGCCCGTCGACTCCGCCGGACGGGAGCGGCGCCGCCGCCACGTCCTGGCCGGGGGTTACGTGCTGCGCAGGGCCGCCAGCCCCGGGTTGACGCTGGTCGGGATGGGCGCGGTGATGACCGAGACGCTGGCCGCCGCCGAGCGCCTGACGCAGTACGGCGTCGACGCCGATGTCGTCTGCGTCAGCAGTCCGGGACTCTTGTTCGAGGCGCTGCGGGCCCGACAGGGACGTGGCGACGGGCCTACCTGGATTCTGGATCAGCTCTTCCCGGCCGGCCGCGCTGCACCGCTGCTCAGCGTCCTCGACGGTCACCCGCACACCTTGGCGTTCCTTCCGGCCATCAACGGTGTACCGGGAACTCAGTTGGGGGTGAGTCGGTTCGGTCAGGTCGGCTCCCTGGAAGACGTGTATCGCTATCACGGCATCGACACCGACAGCATTGTCGGTGCAGCACTCGATCTCGTGGGAAAGGTCTGACATGACTGCGGCAGAAAACGCAATCGCCGTGCCACTGCCCAGCCTGGGCGAGGCCGTCACCGAGGCGACGATCACGCGCTGGCTCAAGGCGGTGGGTGATTCCGTGGAGTTCGACGAACCACTATTCGAAGTCTCCACCGACAAGGTGGACACCGAGATCCCGGCTCCGGCCGCCGGTGTCCTGGTCGAGGTCATCGAACCCGAGGACGCCGTGGTGGCGGTGGGCGCCGTCGTCGCGAGGCTCGGGGTCGCCGCACCGGCGAGCCCCAGTCCGGAGGCGCCGGCACCACCTCTTCCCGAATCCGAATCCTCGTCGGCGCCGGCCGCTGTGGACACGGCGATCACCACCCCTGCGTGCCCGACGCCGACAGCGCAGACAGACACCGGCGGTGAGGGTGACCGGGTGGAGAAACTGCCGCGGATTCGCCGGACGATCGCGCGCCGAATGGTCGAATCACTGCAAACCGCGGCCCAATTGACCACTGTCGTCGAAGCGGACCTGACCATGATCGCCGCCCGTCGCGCAATGATGAAACAGGAGTTCTTCGAACACACCGGCTCCCGGCTGTCGTACCTGCCGTTCATTGTGGTGGCTGCGGTGGACGCGCTGGCCGAGCATCCCATCATCAACGCAACGGTCAACGCCGACTGTTCTGAGGTGACCTACCACGGTTCGGTGCACCTGGGAGTGGCGGTGGACAGCCCCAAGGGGCTGATGGTGCCGGTGATCCGCGATGCTCAGGACAAGAACGTCGTCGAGACGGGCGCAGCCATTGCGGCCGCAGCCGCGGCCGTGCGTGACGGTTCGATACGGCCCGACGACATGAGCGGTGGCACGTTCACGATTACCAACACCGGCAGCCGCGGCGCGCTGTTCGACACTCCCATCATCAACCAGCCCCAGTCTGCAATTCTCGGGATCGGTGCTGCCACCGAACGTCTGGTACCCGAGCGGGACAGCGACGGTGCACTGCTGATCCGCACCCGGACCATGGCGTATCTGTCGCTGACATACGACCATCGACTCGTCGACGGTGCCGATGCGGCCCGCTACCTGACCGCGGTCCGTGTACGGCTGGAGCAGCGGCCGTGAGCCAGCCGTACTTCGTTTCGCTTCCGATATAGCCTGGACTACGTTGGCGGCTGGGTGGACGCCGTCAGCGCGTTGTAAGCCGCGGTGGACATCGTGGTGACGATCGTTTCGTGGTCGAGGCCCTTGTGCAGTGTCGCAGCGGCATTCAGCATCGAGAAGACCGTCTGGGTCAGGAGGCGTACCGCTGGATCGGACAAGTCCGGGCGAAGCCTCGTCACCACCGAAATCCATTCCTCGGCATAGAGATTCATGGACCGGCGAATGCGACGTCGGTCGGTCTCGGGAAAGGAGTGCTCGTTCTTGAGGAAGATGAGCGGAGTCGGCGGCCCCTCCAAGACGCTCCGAATGTGGAAGTCCACCATGGCCATCAGCGTCGCGTGCGGGTCGGTATCTGCTTCGGCGGCCTTTCGAGCGAACTCGTGGAGTGACCCGATCGGGTCCTCCACGACGGCGATGAGCAGTGCCTGTTTGTTCTGGAAGTGGCGATAGAGACCGGGAGCAGAGATACCTGCCTTGGCGCACAGCATTTCTACTGTGACCGAGTCGTAGGGGTGCTCGATGAACAGATCCGCCGCCACCTTCAGCAGCAACTCTCGCCGAGAGCCGTTCGCGCGAGGCGCCTTGACTCGGGGTCGGTCTTCAGTCATGACGATCACGATATCCACTGCAGGTGCCGGAAGAGACGGTGCGGGTCGGCATCGCCCATGAGATCAACATGTCGGAGAGCAGGGTAATCAGCGTTAAAGGCGCCGCTCGAGATCCATCGTGGGAAGAGGGGAACCCCGCTGGCGGCCGTTGCCACCCGCTTACGCCTGAACAGCTGTTATACCGTTCCAGGCCAGCACCAGCTATTGCTCCGGATTGACGATTGACAAAGCGCATCCAGCCACTCTAGGTTAATCAATGTTCACATTGCAGGTTTTTTTACGCCCGCAGTCCGCCGATTGCCGGCGAGCCCGTCGTGACCGAGTCCATGATCCCGAAGTTCGGAATGCCTCCGCAGTGCGACCGGCATTCCGGGGCCAGCGGACGGAGATTCGCAGTGAGGCGAACGCCCCTCGGGCCGTGAGAAAGCCGGCGGATAATGACAGATGACTGTGCGGTTCTCCGGCGGTGAACTGGACAACTCTACTGAGGAACTGGACTGATGGGTAATGATGCCGCGGCGATGCCGTCGGGTGCTGAGATCAGTGACGGGGGGCCGGTGCTGTCATCCTTGACCGGTTTCGAGGCCGTCGATCGGACTTTTCCGCAGATGCTGTGCGAACGTGCCAGATCGGAGCCGGACACCGTCGCATTTCAGAGCTGGTCGGCCGGTGTGATTCGTCAAACCACCTGGCGCGACTATCTCGACGAAGTACGTGAGGTGGCGCTGGGCTTGCACCGGCGGGGCATCACACCGGGTGACCGCGTGGCAATTCTGTCCGGAACCCGATACGAGTGGGTGGTCGCGGCGCAGGCAATCCTCAGCGTCGGGGGCATTCCGGTGGGTGTGCACCAGACCAGCTCCCTCTCGGAGGTCCGGCACGTCCTGGCGAACAGCAGGGCCACGGCGATGATCGTCGAAACGGCCGACGATGCGGAGAAACTGGCGGCTCTGACCCCTGAGCTTCCGCATCTGCGGGCGGCCATCGGGCTCGACGTACGCCCGTCCGGCCTGGCGGGAGACGCCACAGCAGAGACGTGGGAGGAACTGCGGGCCAATGGCCGACAGCAGGCTGCCGCGGATCCCACGCTCTTCGAAGGCCTGGTCGACGCGGGTGACATCGATCAACCCGCAGGCCTGTTCTACACCTCGGGATCAACGGGTGCGCCCAAAGGTGTCACGCACACCCACCGGACGATCCAGTACTCAGTGCTCGGCTTCGCCATGTCCTATCCCGACCTGGGACGCACCCGTCACGATCTCGTGGGCTTCCTCGGGTTGTCGCACGTGGCACCGGCTCTCATCGCTGTCTACACGCCCATCATGACCCGACTGGTCATCACCCACTGCAGCATCGACGAACGCCTCGACGCTCTGATCGGTGTACGGCCGACGGCGGTGCTGTGGCCACCGCGAATGCACGAAAAGCTCGCCGCTGAGGCGCTGGAGGCGCTGTCGGAGTCGGGGACGGTGTTCCAGCTGGGCTACCGCGCGGCGATGGGCGTTGCACGCGCGGTCAGTGCTCGGCGCTGGCAGGGCCGTGTTGTGCCCTGGTACCTCGCGGCAGCGAGCGCGCTCAGCCGCAAGGTCGTGTTCGTGCCGCTGTTGGCCAAGGTGGGCATGGATCGCATCCAGGTGACCTGGACGGCATCGGGAAGCATGACCCCAGACGTGGCCGCTCTGTGGCACATGTGGGGTCTTGACCTCCGCGAGCTCTTCGGCACCACTGAAACGTGCGGTTCGGTTCTGGCACAATGGGATCGGTCGTTTCCTGAACCGGGCACCATCGGCAAGTGCCTGCCGGATCCCCGTTGGGCTCTGAGAGTTTCCGAACAAGGCGAGCTGCAGCTGCGCAGCCCCTCTCTGTTCGTGGGGTACTGGGAGAACCCCGAGGCATCCTCGGCGGCCATGTCGGACGGCTGGTACTGCACCGGCGATCTGGTCGAGCTGGCCCCCGACGGCGAGGTGAAGATCATCGGCCGGTTGAAAGATGTCCTCAAGACCAGCGGGGGCAAGATGGTGAACCCGCAGCCGATCGAGTTGCGCCTCAAGGCCAGTCCTCTCATCGACGAGGCGATCGTGGTGGGCGACGGACGAAAGTATCTGTCAGTACTGCTGAGTCTGAGCCGAGACGCTGGAGAGCTGACGGCAGGGCAACGCGACGACGCAGTGACCGCTTGGCTCAGCGAGGTCAACGCCGAGTTTGCGCGGCCCTATCAGTTGAAGAAGTACCGTGTGCTACCGCGAGAGTTGTCGATCGCGGCCGGCGAACTCACCGCCAAAGGCACCATCCGGCGGGCGGCCATCCTCGCAGCGTTCGGCGACCTCGTCGACGAGATGTATCACGCGGACGATCTCGAAGCGATTGCCCGGGAGGCGCGTTACGCCAAGCCCAGCCGGCGCCGCAGCCGCTGACGCTGACGCTGACGTGCCGCGGGGTCAGTTGACCCAGCGCCACGCTGCGATCTGCTCGCTACCGGTAGATCCCGTAAGTGGTGGGTGCTTCGTCCAGGATTCGCTTGTCCACCAGTGGGTTCAGCATGCCCAGCGCACCTCGCTTGAGGTCGCTCAGACACGTCACGACGTCCAGGAATCGCTGTTGCTCACGCCGGTCGATCACCCCGTCGGCGAGCTCGGTGAACTTCGCCACGTAGTCCTTACGCCCGAACGGATGGGCACCCTCCGGGTGTGCATCCGCCAGGGCAAGCTCATCATCGATCACTTCGCCGCTGCGCATGGTGATTTCAGCCCGGATGCCGAAGGCCGCCTCAGCGGGATCAGCCGATTGGTGGCCGGAGCCTTCGGCCGTGGAAATCTTGTGCCACAGCTCGATGGTGTCGGGGCGGTGCGCACGTTCTGGCGCATAAGACCGTTCATGATGCCAGGCGCCGTCCTGCAGTGCGACAGCGAACAGGTACATGACGGAGTTGCTCAGGGCGTTTCGCGGTGCGTCTGGGTTGAACTTCTGGGGATCGCCCGAGCCGGTGCCCATCAGAACATGGGTGTGGTGACTGGTGTGCAGGACAATGGACTCGATCTCGCTGACGTGGCTGATCCGTTCCCGCATCCGGAGAGCCAGGTCGATCGGAGCCTGGCCGAAGTAGCCGGCGGAATGCTCTCTGGGGTAGCTGTCCACGATGGCCCGCTTGGGTTCACCTACATCGGGTAGGACCACGTTGTCGATATGCTGGAAACCGGTGTGTAGCCGATCATCCACGCCGTTCTCAGCTTCGCCTATCGGGGTTGGCGAAACATCACCACGCATCGCGCGGTCGACAGCTTCGATCGCCAGTTTGCCGGTGTAGGCGGATGTGTGGAACTGCCAGCCGGAGTGCGACGGGCCAGAAGACCGGCGGGGGACGGCGGTCAGGTGCGCGGCGTGACCGATGGCGGCATAGATGGTTTCGGGGGGCAACTGCAGCATGGTGCCCAGACCTGCGGCCAGGGATGGACCCAGATGCGCGCCGTGATCGATTGTGGTGTTGTGCACAGCCATTCCCCTGGCCAGGCTGATCTGCACTTCATACGCGGTGGCAATGCCGCGAATCAGATCGGTACCACGAAGTCCGGTTTGTTGGGCTACGGCCACCAGGGCGGGGATGTTGCCACCGGGATGTGCGTGGTGGCCGGCGAAGAAGGCGTCGTGGAACTCGAGATCGTGAACGGCCACACCATTGGCGAAGGCCGCCCACTCAGGTGAGAAGCTTCCTTCGATCCCGAAAAGTGCGGCTCCCGGCGTGTTTCGATGTGCGCGGGCCTGAGCGCGTGCGACCGCCACAAGGTGCCGACCCACCGAAGCGGCCGATATGGCGGCGTTGTCGATGATGCGATTGATCACCATGGCGTGGGTCTCGGCCGGAATCGCAACGGGGTCGGCGGCGACTTCGGCGATCTTCCATGCCAGATTGTGCTCGGTCATGTCGGCGGCGCTGCTGCGACCGCGAACACTCCGGTCACTTGTGGTGGTCATCAGCGAGCATGGTTCGGAAACGGCTGTCGTGGAAGATCAGTGGCGAGACGGTGTCGTCTTCGGCGGCGCTGATGACTTCCAGCAGGACGACCTCGTGATCACCTGCCGTGATCGATGAACTTATCCTGCAGTCGAGCCATGCTGCTGCGTCCGCGAGAAAAACTCCCGACGAGTCGCTGGCAAACCATGTGAGCCCGGCGAAGCGATCGCCGTTCTTGGCCGCGAGCTGTCGAGACAACTCGGCGTGCCCTTCGGCGAGTACGGAGATCCCGAGATTTCCGTCTCGGGACAGCTGGGGCCACGTTGTCGATGTGTGTTGCACGCAGATCGACACCAGCGCGGGGTCCATCGACACCGGGGTGAATGACGTGGCGACGATGCCCACCGGTTGTCCATCGCGTAACGCGCAAATCGCGGCTACGCCAGTCGGGTAGCGGCCGTAGAGCCTGCGCAGTCGTGACATGTCGTGGGTGAGGTCACCGGAGCTGACCTGGCTGAGGGTTTTCATCTTTCCTCTTCTTGGGAGTGAACGCAGGTTGGTGTGCTGAGGAAACCGTCCTGGCGTCGGGGACGAACCTAGGCGCCCCGGCTTCGGACGTAGTCGACGATCAGCCCGGTGACCGAGTCGAGGCACGTTGTGCCGATAGCGGTATTCGCTCCGAGGGGGTTACCGAGAATCCCGTTGGGCGAGAACACCTTGAGGCCTTCAACAAACACCCGGGCGAGAAAGGCGTCATCGGTGTCGACTGAATAGCCCGGTTCCAGCCTGTCGGAGCGCACCCGCTCGGGATGCAACACGAGCATGACCGACGTCTCCGCGATATCCGCATGTCCGCCGACGTTAGCGCCGAGGCCGGATGCCTCAGCGGCGTCACGCCATGCTCCCAGGATCGCTTCGCTGCTGGGGAAGACGATCACCGTCAGCGGTGCCAATCTGGCGGCCAGGCGTGCCTCGAAGTCACGCATCACCGGGTAGTTCCCGATGTGCGCGGAGAACAGGACGAGCGTGTCGAAGCCCGACTCCGCCAGGTGAGCTCCGTAATCCTCGCACACGGCTTCCAGAGTCGACGGTCGCAGTGACAGGGTGCCCGGGAAACCGAGGTGATGAGGGGAGTATCCGACTCGGACCGTCGGTAGTACCAGCGCATCCCCGAGTGCACGGGCAAGGCGAACGGCGAGTTCGTCGGCATGGTCGGCGTCCATCGACAGCGGCAGGTGAGGGCCGTGCTGTTCGACGGCCCCCAGCGGCAGGATCGCCGTGCGTGAACCACCCGCGACTGCGGCCGCCACCTCGTCGCTGGTCATCCGCTCGATCCGCACCTCGTCCGCCGAATCTGAGTCACCCATGGCCGTGCCGGGACAGGCGAGCGTGACCCGAGATCTGATCTTGTTCGTGACCTTCATACATCTCATCGATGAGGTCGGCGAACGAGGCGAGGATGTTGCCGCGTCTGATGGTCGCTTTGAGCGTGAGCTCGCCCAAGTCAGCCGACAGAGCGCGCGGTAGGATCCGAAAGTTCTTCAGCTGCAGGGGTCGAGCCAGTTCCGAGTTGACCTCCGCGATCCAGGCGTCGAGAGCCGCATGCCGCTCCTGCGCAGGCATCGCCTTCGCTTCCTCGCTCACACTCAACAAGGCCGTCAGATACTTGCGGCCCTCACCCACCACGATCGCCTCGTCCACCAGTGGGCTTGCCTTCAGTCGCACCTCGATGGGCTGCGGGCTGACAGATTTCCCGCCGCTCGTCTTCAGAACGTCCTTGATGCGGCCGATGATGGTGACGTCTCCGTCGGGTGCGATTTCGACGAGGTCGCCACTGCCGTACCAGCCGTCATCCAGGGCAGTTTCGGTGGCTGCGGGGTCACGCCAGTAACCGGTGAAAAGACAAGGACCCTTCACCTGGAACTCGCCTTCCTTGCTGATCCGGACGGACCACCGAGGATCGGGCAGAGATCTGCCGACGGTGCCGGCAGGGAACGAGGTTCGGCCCCATTGCACCAGAACGGGACCGCAAGTTTCCGTCGTGCCGTACATCTCGCGCAAGTCCACACCCCACATCTGCCACAGCGCCGCAAGCTCGGGCGTCATCGCCCCCGATGAGGTCCAGCTGACATCGATTCGTTGCATCCCGCACGTAGCCCGTAGCGGCAGGAAGACCGTTCGCAGGCCGAGTCGATAGAGCGCATCCAGATACCGCGGAAGCCGTTCTCCGCTCCGTCGTCGAGCCCAGACGGCGCGGGCAATCGTCATGGCCACCGCGTACCGCGCTCGAAACAGCGGCCCGGATATCGCCAGCTCCTCGAGGAGCTCGCCGGCCAACTTCTCGTACATGCGCGGTGGCCACACGATAGCGGTGGGGCGGACGTTCTTGAGTGCGGGCAGCCGCTGTTCCATGGTGCAGAAGGTCACGACCAACTTCGTCATGATCGGCACGAACACGTTCACCAGCGCTGGAGCAACATGTGAGAGTCCCAGGAACGCAACGGAATCATGGGGCACGCGTCCGATCTCCGGGTAGGCCATCGCGAACCCGAGCACCGAGTACTGCAGCGTGCGATGGGTGTGTACCACCCCTTTGGGATCTCCGGTGGACCCCGACGTCCAGAACAGGACCGCGGGATGGTCAACCTCGCCCCGTTCGGCGAGAGTGCCGAACAGATCCGGCTCGGCGGCCGCGCGAGCGCGCCCCGACTTCTGCAAAGACCGCCAATCCGCGGCCCGTACGGATTCCGGGAGCTCGGTCGGCACGGTGTCGATGCCGACCGCTATCCGAAGGTGAGGCGTGTTCGAAGCAATCGCGGCGAGCTTGCGTAGATCTGAGTCGGTCTCCACGAAGATGGCTGTCGCCTCGCTGATCTCGAGCACTCGTGCCAGCTCGGGCGCTGAACTGGTCGGGTACACGCCGACGAGGATCGCGTCGAGGCTGTGGATCGCCAGAGCGGCGACGACCCATTCGCGACGGGTCGAGGACATGATTGCGACTCGATCACCCGCCCCGACACCGAACTCGTGAAGTCCGATCGCGACCTGCTGGACTTCGTGGAGGTATTCGCCCCACGTCGTCGGACGGGCGATGCCGTCCTGGAAGGAGGCGAACGCGACTGCGTCGGGTTCACGCGCAGCCCGATCGACCAACATCTGACTGAACGTTCGCGGCGACGCCTCGAAGTTCTGGATACTCTGCAGGACAGGAATAGTGCCGGCGCTGCCGTCACTGGTCGTGCCCGTGCTGGACGCCTTCATTACCACCATCGTCTGCCTTCGTCCTCGGCGAGATTGATTCTGTTAACCATGTGTCAGTGAGGGGCGGGCCGAGACTTTGTCCCGATTCCAGCCGGCGCGCAGTCCCGCGGCGACGGGATCTTCGAAGTAGGCTTTCGCGGCGCTGATCGTGTTGGCCAATGAATGCTCATCTCGCCCGCCGTCGGGATCGTTGATGCTTCGTTTCAGTGCCCGGTAAAGGACCGGTGCCTTTGCGGCGGCGCTGCGGGCTGTCTCGATGGCCGAATCAAGCAGTGTGGCGGGATCCTCGAGGCGTTCCACCAACCCGATACCGAGGGCCTCTTCGGCGGAGAACAAGTTGCCCGACAACACCATGGATCGCACGGCGCGGGCACCGAGGATGCGTACAGCCCGCTGCAGACCCTTGTCCGCCGGTAGAAGGCCGTGGTTGATCTCCGGAAAGCCGAACTTGGCGTGCGGGGTCGCCAGGACAGCATCGGCAAAAAGCGCCAATTCCATTCCGCCCCCGACACAGTGCCCGTTGACCGCCGCGATGAGTGGCCGAGGGAACTGATCCATGGCGACGAGGAGCGCGTGAAAGTCACGCATTCGCGCCTCGATCTCCGCGGGCCCGGTGCCCTCCAACTCCTTGATGTCTCCGCCGGCGGTGAAGAACCGTTCACCTGCACCGGTGAGGACCACCGGTGCAGGTGCATCGTGGGCTGCCAGTTCGGTGAAGAACGTGCCCAGGCCAACAATGAGGGCGCGGTCCAACGCATTCGCGGGCGGCCGATCCATGGTGAGGACCACGACACCGCCGTGGTCAGCCCATGTCGCCCCCGGGATCCGAGACAGGGACAACTCGGTCATGCTTGGTTGGCTGGTTCCGGGGCCGGTGCAGGTTGATTGCCGTGAGCGGAGGGAAAACGCGTTGGGCGCTTCTCCCGGAACGCCTGTCGTGCCTCGAGATAGTCGGCGCCCGCGAAGTTCAGAGTCTCCAATGCGGCGGAGAGCTCCTGTTGCGGAAGGGCATTGGTGAGCCAACCGGTGTTCAATGACCGCTTGGTCCACTGGATGGCCCGCTGCGAACCCATCGCCAGGTCATCGGCGATCGACAGGGCGCGCTCGAGCACCTTGTCTTTGGGCTCCACGAGACTGACCAGCCCGATGCGTTCGGCTTCGATTCCGGTCAGCCGGGCGGAGGTGAGCTGGTAGTACTTGGCTTTGGCCATGCCGACGAGCAGCGGCCAGATCAACGACGAGTGGTCGCCGGCGACCACGCCGACGCGGGTGTGCCCGTCCATGAGAACAGCGTCCTCGGCGGCGATGCTGATGTCGGCCAACAACCCCAGTGACAGACCCCAGCCGACGGCGGGACCGTTGATCGCCGAGATGACCGGCTTGTCCATGCTCAACGTGGCCATGATGCGCCGGCGTTCGGTCTCCATGAGCACGATCGCATCCTCCAGCGATGGATCGGGTTGTGCGACATCCATACCCGTGCAGAACCCGCGACCGGCGCCGGTGACCACCAGCACTCGCGTCTGCGGGTCGCGGTCGGCGTCGATCAGCAGGTCACCCATCATCTCGAACATCGGCATGGTCAGCGCGTTGAGGTGCTCAGGCCTGTTGAGGGTGATCAACAGAACCCCGTTGGGTTTGCGCTCGATCAGGAACTCTTTGGGATAACGCGAGAAGATGTCATCGCCGTTGAGGGTGCTCATCAGGCCTCACCCGCACCCGTGCCGACGCCACTGATTGCTGGCTGCTTCTGATTCATCTTCTCCTCGAATGCCTCTCGTTCGGCGTAATGGGCAGGACGGGCAGCGCGGATGTCGGCCAGGATGGCTTCCGGGGTACGCGCTACGCCACGCGGATTCTTGAACTTGGGGATCACGTACTTGCCGAAGAGCTCGATCGACTTCATCAGCTCTTTGTGCGGCAGGCCGTCGATGCGCATGACCAGAGAGTCGACACCGAGATCGGCGAAACGCTGGACCTGGGCGATGCAGTCATCGGGATCGCCGACGATGAAGCCGGACGAATCTTCGAACATGTACTGTTCGTCGCTGAAGTCCAGATGCTTCACCGCGCCCATGTACTGGTAATCGCTGGAGAGCTTCGACAGCCGTTCATAGGCGTCAGTGGACAAGCCGACCGTTTCTTTCAGGCCGCGCGCCCAGGTGCGGGCTTCCTCTCGGGTTTCCGCGCAGTGCATGCCTCCGCCGATCGCCACGAGCCGTTCGGCCTGCAGCGGATAGGTGTGCGTCGCCGAAGCCAGCGCCTCGTCGTAGAGGCGGATCATGTTCTCGACGAAATCGAAGCCCAGGTAGAAGCCACCTACGATCGCCCCGACGCCCAGTTCGGCTGCAGCTCGGACAGATTCGGGACTTCCGGTCGCCATGTGGATTGGGGGATAGGGCGTTTGGATGCTTCTGGGCACAAGGCTGCGGGGCGGGATCTTGTAGTGTTCACCGACGAAGGAGAAGACGTCATCGTGCAGTGCGCGGCGGATCACTTCGATGCCTTCGAGCTGCTGCGACTTGTTCTCGGCAGGCGAGACCTCGAACGCGCGCAAGGCAAGCGTGGTGTTGCCCCGCCCGACGCCCAGCTCCACCCGACCGTGAGACAGCAGGTCCTGGGTGGCGAGCCGCTCGGCGACACGGATGGCATGGTTGATCCGCGTCGGAAGCAAAGTGACCAGGTGGACGAACCGGATTCTGCTGGTCAGTGCCATCAGATACGGGTACAGAACCTCAGGTGCCGAGGTGGTGGCGGTGCCGATGGCCAGGTGCTGTTCCGAGGTGCCGAACGCATCGAATCCCACCTCCTCGGCCAGCAACACTTCGTCGATCAGTTCGCGGTAACGGTGCTCGTACGAGGCGCCAGGGGCTGTCTCGCCCTCGCTCATGAATATGAATCTCACGGTCTTCGTCATCTCCTTCACGATGTGAATGAGTATTAACGTAAGACTAGTCACAGAGGCTGTCAAGACGTGGCGCGAAGAGGATCCCAATAGCGCTGGTAAAAAACACATTTGGGTATGCGCTCCGCGTCTCCGTCACGCTGCCGCGGCTTGGTTCGGATGTTAATGATCTCCCGGGTGCCGGTTACCGGCATTACTGCGCGGCCGGCGAGAAAATGGCCGTTCACCAGCAACAAGTCGTCCGTGCCTCCCTCTGCGACGCGGTATCGTCGTTGTGGCAGTGTGAATGTGATACCCGGGTAGGGTGAGCACCTATGGCATCGTCGGCAGCGTCCACGAAAGGGAAGGCTGCGCCCATGCAGGTCGGTGAACCGCAGTCTCGTGGCTCGCGACGGAAGCTGCTTCTCGATGCCGCCGCCGACCTGTTCCTGCACCATCCCTATGACTTGGTCACGGTCGGTATGGTTGCCACCGCGGCGGGGATCTCCGGACCGGGGCTGTACCGCCATTTCCAGAGCAAGCAGGCGCTGCTCATCGCGGTGGTCGAGGAGGGCCTGCAGGAGCTTCACAGGTTCGCCCAGGGTGCCGCCGACGTAGAACCCGACCCACGCGCCGCGCTCGAGGCGATGGTCGATTTCCATGTCAGATCCGTGGTGGCCGATCCGCCGAGGACGCTGATATTCCTGAAGAACGAGCATGCCCTTCCCGAATCCGATCGCCGGCGGATTCGGCGGGAGATGAACATGTATGCGCAGGAATGGGTTTCGATGGTTCTTCGGCTTCGGCCGGATCTCTCTGAGCCGCAGGTGCGACTGCTGACGCAGGCGGTGTTCTCGATGCTGAACTCGGTGGCCACCCTCAACAAAGGTCTGGACCAGGAAGAGATCGTCGCGACGATGACAACTGCGGCGATTCAGGCGCTCACGTCCCAGCGATCGAACTCATCGGGCTAGCTGACGGCAGGCCGAATCCATCCTGATCCGCGCAGTGATCGAAGTTGCAGTGCAACGGGGGATTTCGGCCATGAAGTGGTTATGCTTGTCGCCGACATCTGCGCGCACTCGACCCGCTGTGAGCCGAATGGGGCAACGAGTGCACCAAACCGGACAACCAAGAGGAGCCACCGTGAGCGTTCTCGACCTGTTCAGACTCGACGGCAAAGCCGTCATCGTCACCGGTGCGTCCTCCGGCCTCGGGGTAGCGTTCGCGCAGGCCTTCGCTGAAGCCGGCGCCGACGTCGCACTTGGTGCGCGTCGTATCGAAAAGCTATCGGACACTGCGGAATTGGTATCCGCGGTCGGGAGAAGGGCTTTACCGGTGTGTACCGACGTCGCCGACCCGGCTTCCTGTCAGGCGCTGGTGGACGCGACCGTTGCCGAGTTCGGCAAGGTCGATGTACTGATCAACAACGCCGGCGTGGGCACCGCGGTGCCCGCCATGAAGGAGACCCCTGACGAGTTCCGCCGCGTGCTCGACGTCAATCTGCACGGGTCCTACTGGATGGCGCAAGCCTGCGGTCGCGTCATGCAAGCCGGTTCCTCGGTGATCAACATCGCCAGTGTCCTCGGCATCACCACTGCGGGCCTTCCTCAGGCGGCGTACGCGTCCTCGAAGGCGGGAGTGATCGGATTGACCCGAGATCTTGCCCAGCAGTGGGGATCTCGTAAGGGAATCCGCGTCAACGCATTGGCTCCGGGCTTCTTTCGATCGGAGATGACCGACTCCTACAAGCCGGGCTACCTCGATGCGCAGATGCCGCGGGTGATTCTCGGCCGAACCGGCGAGCCAGTCGAGCTGGCCGCGACCGCCGTCTGGTTGGCCTCGGCTGCGGGCGCTTTCGTCACCGGGCAGACGCTCGCGGTGGACGGTGGTTTGACCATCACCTGAAATTGTCTATCAGCCCCGGATTCATCCGGGGCTGATAGACAACAGCCGTTACAGGGGGGAGGGTTTCGGAGAGCGGACCGCCAAAACGAGCCCCAGAACAACAACGGCGATCACACCGGAAAGCCCCCACGCAATCGCAAACCCGCTCCACGGTGGAGGCGTGCCCACAGCAGCTCCGTCGACAGTCAAGACAGCGCCGGACACCTGGGCGCCCACCGTCCCCGCAACCGCCTGGATGGCGAAATTGAGGCCGTTGAACTCGGTCACCTTGTCCGCAGGGACGCCGCTGACCACCAGGTTCAGCGATTGGGTCATCGACACCGAGATGCCGAAGTTGATCAGCAGGGAGACGACGACGATGATCACGATGCTGCCCCGGTGCCCGGCCGCGAGCATCAGAGCAGCGCCGCCCAGGATCGAGATGGGGGCCAGTGCTGACGCGACGCGAGAGCCGAGTCTCCGGTCGAGTACGGAGATCAAGGGGGCGGACAACCCGATCATCATCGCGGAGACCAGGATGACGGAGGTGACGGTTGCCGTTTCGCCCAAGCCGTAGCCGGTGGACGCGGGAAGCTGTATCTGGATGGGCACACTGATCAGAAACGCGTTGATGCAGTAGCCGGCCAGGAACATCAGGCCCGTTGCGGCGACCACGGTGAAGCTGCGCATGAGCCGCAGATCGATCAGCGGATCGACGACGGTGAGTTCGGTCCGGGCGAAGAGTGCGAACGCTGCCAGTCCAGCGGCGAAGAGCAGCAGCAGTTTCGGTGACAGCCAGCCCCAGCTGGGGGCGAAGGTCAGTGCCAGGAGTATGCATGCCAGACCGAGCGCCAGCAGGACGCTGCCGACGGCATCGATGCCTGGTCGCGGCCCATCGGATCTCAGCGAACGCGGAACGAAGAACCACACCGCGACCATGCACGCGGTGAGCGCGATGAACGGAACCCAGAACAGCCATCGGTAGGAGAGGTGGTCGGCGATCGGCCCGGCAATCATGGTCCCGGCTGCCGTGCTGCCGAAGATCGCACCGACCAGAATGCCGTTCGCGGACTTTGTCCGAACTTCGTTCTGAGTGTCCCGGATGATCCCGATAGCCAGCGGTACCGTACTCAGGCCGACGCCCTGCAACAGTTGGCCGACGATGAGCATCTCGATGGACACTGACAGGGCGGACATCAGCGTCCCGATCGACACGATCGCCAGCACTCCGAGAAGCGCCCGGCGCTTGTCCCAGACTTCGCCGAGTCGGCTCACTATGGGCGCCGCGATGGTCCCCGTCAACAGCACGCCTGTGATCACCCAGGAGATCGTCGACCCGGGGACTTGGAATTGTTCCTGCAAGATCGGCAGTGCCGGTGGTGTCACCGACTCGTTGAGGCCCTTGAACGCGGCAACGCATCCGATTACTGCAGCCAGAATTGCGCCTGCGCGTGCGCGCTGGTCAGCGGATGTAACACGCGAGTCATGGGAATTGCGCAGTGACATAGTGCTGCTCCTTTCTCAATCACGGTCGGATTGGCCAGGTCTGGGCTGTCGAGACGACCTGGGAAATGGTGGTTCCTCTGAACTGTTGAGGGATTGTCGATCCTGCGGTCCGGGCCGATCCCGGTGCGATACCAACAGGCGGATTCGTCACGACGAAGTCGGTCGGCCGCTTCAGGTGTCTGTGTCCTTGGCCTCCTGTGCTCACGGATCCTTCGTTGGGTCTGGTTGGCCGCTCGTTGTCGCCCGAACCGTGACTCATGGCATACGAGGCAATGCGCGCTGCCACGCCACGGCATGCCAGCAGGAGCGCTGACCGGGCGTCGACCGATCGGCTGCTACAGCTGATCCGCGTTGGAGTGTGACTGCGCATTAACGTAAGACCCGAGTGTGATGTTGTCAACAGTATGGTCACGTGCTAGCTGAGCGTCCGTGTGGCGACCAGGTTCTCTGGTTGTCCAACAGCGGTTTCTGGTTTTCTGCCGCTCTGCGCACGCGCAATATTCCAACCCAGCCTCAAGTCGCGCCGGTTCCCGAAATGTTAATACCTGTTAACAGCGACCGCGCTCTGGTCTCAGCGCCCGATGGTCAGCTATCTGCGCCCAAGCCCTGGGCAGACGCCCTGCGTCATCGAGCGGAGTTTCGAGCGTTCCCGTGCAGGGCCCGCCCGTAACGCCGCATCCCGCTGATCCAGCGGTCGTAATCGGTTCCCTTGCCCCGGTACATGTCCAATACCTCCGGGTGCGGCAGCACCATGAACGTGTCATTGCGCACCCCGTCGAGGACGGCGGCTGCGACATCCTCTGCCGAGAGCACCGCACCTGCGGTGGTGATCGAGTTGGCCGCCACTTGGGCGGTGGGGTCCTCGGACTCGGTGATGGCACTGAGCAGCGGTGTGGCCACACCCATCGGGCAGACCACCGTCACACGGATGCCGTTGTCGCCGTGGGTGATCGCGAGCCACTCGGCGAAGCCGACTGCCGCATGCTTGGACACCGCGTAGCCCGCCGCGCCGATCTGGGTCAGCAGCCCGGCAGCCGAAGCCACCGACACGAAATGACCGCTGCCCCGGGATGTCCACTCCGGCAGAAGTGCATCGGCGGCCCGAATGTGTGCGCGCAGATTGACGTCCAACACCTGGTCCCAATCGTCATCGCCACCCAGCCCGGGTGCGCCGATGATTCCGGCATTGGCGACGAAGATGTCGACCGGGCCAAATGTCGACCTGGCAAGGTCTAGCAGAGCCCCGATACCGTCGGCCGATACTGCGTCGGCGCCCGCGCCGACCGCTCGATCACCGATATCCGCCGCGGTCCGTGCCGCCGCCTGCGCGTCGATGTCTCCGGCGACCACTGAAGCCCCGGCAGCGGCGAACGCCGCGGCAAGCGCACGACCGATCCCCGCGCCTGCGCCGGTGATGACGACAACGCTGCCTTCGATCTGCATGACGCAGTGTCTACCAGGACATCTCAGCCTCGCGTGCCAAGGGGCCGTCGGCAACGGCGCGCCATGGCGTCAACGCCGGCTGCCCAGAGGGTTTCGGTCGGGGGCCACCCCGATCATGCGCAATGCCAGCGTGGAGTACTCCTGGGCAATATCAGCTGCTGAGGTGGGCCCCGAGGTGTCAAACCACTGGGGCAGCGAGGTGCACATGGTCACGACGGCGCGGGCGGTCTCCAGGGGCCTCGCGCAGTGCGCCGACCCCTCGGCGACCGCGGCGCGGATCTGGCCGTCGATGAGATGTTGAACACGGCTGCGACGTAATGATATTCGCGATCGCTCCGGCTCCTCGAGGCTGCGCATCTCACTGGAACCGATGAAGGCCAGATCGGCGCGCAACGTGTGGAACAGGGCCAGTGCCTCGACCTGGAGCCGAAGGCGGGTCAAGGGGTCGTTCCCGTCATCGGTTGCTGCGCTGGTTCGCCATTCGACCTCGTCCATCGTCAGGTCGAGAATGGTGACGAGCATCAGCTGCTTGCTGGGGTAATAGTGGTAGACGCCGGCCAGACTCATCCCCGCGCGGTGGGCGACGGCGCGCATGGTGGACCCGTGATAGCCCGTCTCGACGAAGGTCGCGATTGCCGCGGCGGTGACCGCGTCGAGGTCCAATGGGGTGAAGGTTCGCCAATCTGTGCTGGAGACGGCGGCACTGGGGCGATCGGTGGTCGGGATCGACTTGGTTTGCAGTAGGTCAACCGTTGTCATGCCGAAAATATCGGCGTATTGCTGCAGCCGCGTCAGTGAGAGCCCGGTGGTTCCGTTTTCCACCGCGCACACCGTGGCCGCACTGACTCCGAGCCGCTGCGCCAGCGCCCGCATGGACCACCCCCGCTCGGTGCGCAAGAAGCGAATTCTCTCAGCGGCACGGTCACCCTCAGAAATCACGTGTTCAGATTAACTGAACGACAGATACGGTCTTGAACTGCAGTGTTAGGAGACGAGCCGATCGCACGATCTATGGTCACCCGATCTTCCGAGTCAAGTAGAGGAGGGCGAGTGATGACCTTGGACGAGCTGCTCACACGCACCCGCGCGTTCGTCGACACCGAAGTGCTACCTGTCGAAGACGAGTACGACGGTGACATCGAGGCCGCCGGAGGCGACGCGCTTCGCGTCCGGCTGCAGGAATCAGCCCGTGCCGCTGGAGTATTCGCACCGCAAGCACCGGTTGACTGCGGTGGCCTCGGCCTCGGAATGGTGGCGCGTGCTGCGGTCTTCGAGGAGGCGGGCTACGCGCTGTTCGGTCCCATGGCCACCGGCATCGCCGCGCCGGATGAAGGCAACATCCACCTGCTGGACGCGGTGGCCACCGAGGCGCAGCGAGCGCAGTACCTGCAGCCGCTGGCCCGCGGCGAGGTGCGCTCGGCCTTCGCCATGACCGAGCCCGCACCTGGTGCCGGCAGTGATCCCACGGCTCTGAATACCCGTGCCACAAAGGTCGACGGGGGCTGGATCATCAACGGCCGCAAGTGGTTCATCACCGGAGCCGATGGTGCCGGGTTTTTCATCACCATGGCCAGGACCAGCGGAGAGCCGGGAGAGTCAGGCGGGGCGACGATGTTCCTGATGCCTGCGACCACTGAGGGGCTCCGCGTCGTGCGGCACCTGGGCACCGTCGACAAGTCGATGATCGGTGGTCACTGCGAAATCGTGTTCACCGATGCGTTCGTGCCCGATGCGGAGGTGCTCGGCGGGGTCGACGAGGGATTCCGGTACGCCCAGGTGCGGTTGGGGCCGGCGCGGATGACACATGTGATGCGGTGGACCGGTGCGGCCCGACGCGCACACGAAGTGTCAGTCCGTCACGTGACAGGACGCAACGCCTTCGGTGCGCGGCTCGCTGATCAGGGGATGATCCAGCAGATGATCGCCGACAACGAGATCGACCTGGCGGCCACCCGCGCGCTGCTGCTGGTGGCCTGCCGGGAACTCGACGCTGGGCAGCGAGCCTCGGCCAGCACCTCGATCGCCAAGACGTTCGCTGCTGAAGCGCTGCACCGCGTGGTCGACCGCGCTATGCAAATGTGCGGCGGGCTCGGGGTCTCCACCGAGCTGCCGGTGGCGCGCATCGCCCGCGAGATCAGGCCGTTCCGTATCTACGACGGTCCCTCTGAGGTACATCGCTGGTCGCTTGCCAAGCGTGCCATTCGGATGATCGCCGAGACCCCGCGATGACAGCCGGACACACTCTGACGTCTGGGGACCTGAACGCTGTTGCGGCCCGGATGCACCAGGCCGGTGAATCGCCGGCCGGACCGTTGTCGGCAACGCCGCTGACCGGAGGCCGGTCCAACCTGACGTATCGCCTCGACGACGGATACTCGAGCTGGGTGCTGCGCACACCGCCGCGACAGGGCCGTACTCCGTCCGCACACGACGTCGCACGCGAGTTCGCCGTCACACGCGCGCTCGTGGGTACCGACGTACCGGTTGCGCACCCGGTCCTGCTTTGCGAGGACGAGTCCGTTCTCGGGGTGCCTTTCCTGCTCAGCCGATTTACACCAGGGGTCTCGGTGCAATCCCGCACAGATATCGACAAGCTGGACGGCGACACGGTTTCCGAGGTGGTTGGTGCTCTGCTCGACGCACTGGCGGCCTTGCACTCGGTTGACCACACCGCCGTCGGACTCGCCGACTTCGGGCGGCCCGCCGGATACGCCCAGCGGCAGATCAGGCGCTGGACACGACAATGGACCCACGTCGGCGATCCGGACCTCACCCCGTTGGCCGAGGAACTGTCGAACCGCTTGGCGAGCAACGATTTCAAGCAAGAGCTCACCGGCATCGTGCACGGCGACTACCGGATCGACAACACTCTGATCGGATTCGGCGAAGGCAGTTGCGCCGTCCGCATCAACGCCATCGTCGACTGGGAGCTGTCCACCATCGGTGATCCCATCGCCGACGTGGCGATGATGTGTGTGTACCGACATCCGGCGCTGGATCTGGTGCTCGGTTTGTCCAGCGCCTGGACCAGTCCCGAGTTGCCCGGAGCCGATGACCTCGCCGCCGCCTACGAGAGCTCGAGTGGGCGACCCTTGCGGCAGTGGGATGCCCACATGGCACTGGGGTACTTCAAGCTGGCGGTCATCGCAGCCGGCATCGACCATCGGTACCGCGCCGGGGCCGCGCACGGAGCCGGTTTCGAGAAGGCTGCCACGGCGGTGCAGCCTCTGCTGGAGGCGGGCTTGGAGAGGTTTGCCTCGGGCTGAAACTCGAGCATGACGTCCGCGGGCGTTGACTACACGACGAGTATCCACAAGACGCCGGACAACAGGTGTTTGTGCACGTCGAATGCTCGGGAATCTGGGCACAAATGCCACAGCGGGTTGGGGTGTTGAGCCGTTACCGTCTTCGATCATGGCCATGGCTTACTGGATTGCGATCTACCACTCGATCTCCGATCTCAGCAGGCACGCGCAGTACGCCCGGATCGCCGGGCCGGCCATCACCGCGGCAGGCGGCCGATTCCTGGCTCGCAGCAGCGAATTCACGTCCCTGTACCCCGATTCTGCCGTGCGTGTGGTGCTCATCGAGTTCCCCAGCCATGAGGCTGCTCTGGACACCTACCACAGCGACGAGTATCAGCGCGCGTGCACCGTGCTGGGCGACGCCGTGGAGCGAGACATTCGCATCGTCACCGCGCTCGACTAGTAGTCATTGGCAGCCGCGTGCAGGGCCCGCGCCGCCTTGCGCGTCGTCGGTTCGGGCCACCGGTCGGGTACGTGCAGCACGAGTGCGTACCGGGTGCCGGCCACCGAACAGGCCAGTTGGCGTCCCAGCGGTGGCGACGTCAACTCGTAGACTTTGCGTTTCCGTGAGGGTCGTAGCTGCAGGCAGCGCGCCACGTCGTCGTCGGCCAGACCCAGGTGCGCGGCCGCGGTCGAAACCGCCTCCAGAGCTTCGTCCGCCGACATCGACGACAAGATGGCGGCGGCTCCCGCACACGCGGCCGCTCCCACCCGTTGGCCGGGGCGCGGCGTCAGTGGCAGCGGCAACCTGCCCAGATGCACGTCGACGAACACCACCTGGTTGCCGAACAGCCGCACCAGCGAGATGGTGTGCCCGTCGAGATCCGGTGTCGCGCAGGCCCGGAACAGACTGTGGGCCACCGCGTCAGGATCGGACAGCGAAGACCAGCGCCCACCGGCGTGCAGACCGTCGGCTCCGCGGGCGAGGAAGCCGACGTCCTCGAGTGTGCCGAGCAGATCGGAGACCGAACTCTTCGGCAGCCCGAGCATCGCGATCAGCGCCGCGGGCGTGCGGGCAGTCCCCGCCGAGACGGCATCGAGGACACGGACACCGCGGTGCACAGCGGGGGTGCGTGGTCCGTCTATCCCCATGGTTCGTACTCCGCGGCGTTGTGCACATCGATCAACCGCGGTGTGATGGCGCGGGAGGGCCGGGCGACGCGCGCACCGCTGTGCAGCGCGATGCCGATGTCCACCGCGGCCCGCACCAGGGCGGGAGGATCCTGTGTCGCGGTGGCGATGATCGGCCCGCCGGCGCGGATCTCCTCCACGGCGTTGCGCGCGCCGTCGACGCCGACGATCGGCACATGAAGTCGGCGACCCCGCAGCACTTGTGAGATGCCGATGGCGATCTGGTCGTTGGCGGCGAAGAAACCGTCGATCCCGGCATGGGCCGTCAGGATCTCTTCGGCGGCGTGTTGCCCTGAGCCGGAATCCAATTCGCCGTAACTTGTTGCGGCCACCTCCAGGTCGGGGTGCGGGGAGATGGCGGCCAGGAAGCCCGCGATACGGTCTGAGTTGGCCGTGATGGGGATGCCGCCCACCACAGCGACGCGTCCGCGCCCGCCCAACGCACTCGCCAACGCGGAGCCAGCGAGGAAACCGGCCTTGGTGTTGTCGGTCGCGACCACCGCATCGGCGCCGCTGACCGCCGAGCCGATGGCCACCACCGGGATGCGGGCAGCCCGGGCGCGGGCGCACGCGCCCTCGAGACCCTCGGAGGCCACCGGCTCGATGAGGATGAGATCCAAACCGGCATCGACGAATTCGAGGATCTGCCGGGATTGATTCGCCCTGTCCTCCTTGGCCTTCTCCACGTGCAGGCGCGCGCCGAGCCGGTTGGCTTCGGTGTGCAGCGCCCCGATTTCGGCGAGGAAGAAGCTCTCGTCCACCGGGTAGCTGAAGCCGATGTCATGGATCGGCCAGCTCTGCGCCCGTGCACTCGAGGCCAGCTCGAAGACACGCGAGCCCAGGGCGTACGTGCCGTCGACACCGCGGGAGAGCAGCAGTTCGTCGGCCAGCGCGTGACAGATCCCCATCACGCTGCTCTTGGGGAAGCCGGTGGCGTCGGTCAACTCGGCAAGCGACATCGGCCGGCCCGCGTCACTGACGGATTGGAGGACGGCAGCCGCACGCGTCAAGGCGGGGACGCGTCCGCCGCGCGCCGACGACTCGTGTGCCACCGCCATTCGAGGAAGCGTAGTGGATTTGTTGCCTTCGACAACTGCAACTTTCGACTGCCCACACGGCGAGGAGTTATTGACAAGCTCACGACGGGGTGCTTACTGTGTGTTTCATCACTCGACGCCGAGTTCGATATATGAAACGCGTGCGGCGAGTGTTCGCCTGCCCGGGTAGGTCTCGGGCGAGGTGCATGTAGTCCACGTCGACGCGGCGTGGGCGCGTGATTCTCAGCCCGGGCCGAAGGATGAATCGATGGCGATTTCCCAACGTGTTGTCGGAGTCATCAGCGTGGCGTTGACCATGGCGATGATCACCGGCGGATGTACCAAGAAGAACGAAGAGGCCGCTCCGGCAACCACCGGCGGCGCCAGCGCCGAACAGGGTGAAGGGGCGTCCGGCGAAGCGATCAAGGTCGCCTTCGTACCGAAGCTGCAGGGTTCGCCCTACTTCGAGGCCATGGACTCCGGTGCCAAGAAGGCGGCGGCCGACCTCGGCAATATCGAATGGCTGTACCAGGGCCCGACCTCGGCCGACGCCGCCGCCCAGGCGCAGATCGTCCGGTCGTTCATCCAGCAGAACGTCGACGTGCTGGTGGTAGCGCCCAATGATCCTGATTCCATGGCGCCGTTGATGAAGGAGGCCCAGGACGCCGGCATCAACGTGATGACCGCCGACACCGACGCGCCCAACTCGGTGCGTGAGGCGTTCGTCAATCAGGCCACCGCCGAAGGCATCGGCACCAAGACGGCCGAGACGCTGATGCAGGCGATGGGCGGAAAAGGCAAGTGGGCCATCGTGTCCTGCGGTGAGACCGCCGAGAATCTGAACTCGTGGATCGAGGTCGAGCGGGCCTACGTGCAGGAGAAGTACCCGGAGGCCGAGCTGGTCGACGTGGTGTACTCCGGTGAGGATCAGGCCCGGGGCACCCAGATGTCCACCGACCTGATGAGCGCCCACCCCGACCTCAAGGGCCTGCTCGGGCAGTGCACCACCTCGGCCGTCGGCGTGGCGCAGGCGGTCAAGGACGCCGGCAAGATCGGTCAGGTCTTCACCGTCGGCGTCGGCACCCCGAAGTCGATGGCGCCGTACCTGGAAGACGGGTCCTCCTCGGGCTCGATCCTGTGGAACGTCGAGAACCTCGGCTACCTGACCGTGTGGGCCGGCCAGCAGGTGGCCAGCGGCACCCCGTTCCAGCCTGAGAACAAGGTCAGCGACGACATCACCGGTGTGAAATGGGACGAGGCCACCAAGACCCTGGTCCTCGGTGAACCCCTGCTGATCACCACCGAGAACGTCGGCGACTTCGACTACTGATCCACTTCGGTTGGGCGGCGCGCGGAAACGCGCGTCGCCCAATTGATCTCAACCTTTGGAGAGTTCATGGCGCAGCAGCCTCGACTGACCCTCACCGGGGTGGTCAAGAGCTACGGCGCGGTCAAGGCCATCAGGCACGCCGACTTCGAGCTCCAGCCCGGGCAGGTGCACGCGCTGGTGGGGGAGAACGGCGCCGGGAAATCCACACTCATCAAGATCATCTCCGGTGCCACCGCACCCGACGCGGGTGCGGTGACCTACAACGGTGAACCGGTGTCCATCACCTCCACCGTCGACGCCATCAACCTCGGCATCGCCACGGTGTACCAGGAGCCGCAGCTGTTCAGTGAGCTCACCGTCGCCGAGAACATCTTCATGGGTCGCGAGATCGTCACCCGCGGACGCGTCGACTGGGCCGCGCAGAACGACCAAGTGGTCACCCTGCTCGAATCCCTGGACCTGCCCGCCAAACTCGCGACGGCCACCGTCGGCAGCCTGTCGGTGGCCACCCAGCAGCAGGTGTCGATCGCCAAGGCGCTGGCAGGCGATGCCGGAGTCCTGATCCTCGATGAGCCGTCGGCCATCCTGACCGACGCCGAAATCGAAGTCCTGTTCGGCATCATCCGTCGCCTGGCCGCCGACGGCGTGGCCATCATCTACATCTCGCACCGCCTCGACGAGGTGGTCAAGATCGCTGATCAGGTCACCGTCATGCGTGACGGCGCCACCATCGGCACCTATCCCATCGCGGACATGACCGTGCGGCGCATCGCTGAACTGATGGTGGGAGAGGCGCTTTCGGAGCAGACCGGGCACCGAACCAAGCCCAAGGGTGAACCCGTCCTCGAACTGAAGTCCCTGGCGCGCGCGGGGTCCTTCCAGGACGTCAGCCTGGAACTGCGCTCCGGGGAGATCCTCGGCCTCTACGGTTTGGTCGGCTCCGGTGTCGCCGAGATCGCCGAGTGCATCCACGGACTGGCGAAAACCAGCGGCGGCGAGATCGTGGTCGAGGGCCGCTCCGTGGCTCCGCGCTCACCGCGAGAAGCTGCAAAGGCCGGGATCGCGCTGCTGCCCGCCAATCGCAAGACCGAGGGCATGTTCTCGTTCCAGTCCATCGCGTTCAACGTCTCGATCGGCCACCTCCAACGGCTTTCGTTCGGACGGGCCTTCGTCGACCGGCGTCGCGAACGCAGCGTGGTCAAGGACCTGATGAAGCGCCTCGCCGTCCGCGCTTCCGACGAAAATCAAGCCGTCGGAACTCTTTCCGGCGGCAATGCACAGAAGGTGATGCTGGCCCGCCAGCTCGTCGAGCGGCCCAAACTGCTGCTGCTGGGCGAACCCACCCAGGGTGTCGACATCGGAGCCAAAGAGGAGATCCACCGCATCATCGCCGATCTCGCCGACAACGGCACCGCCGTCCTGGTCGTCACCTCTGATCTCCAGGAAGCACTGCGGATCGCCGACCGGCTACTGGTGGTGCGGGCCGGCACCATCACCGCGGAGTTCGGTCCCGACGCCCGGCAGGCCGACGTGCTGGCCGCCGCGGCGGGGGACCGGGAAGGATCGGCGACGGCATGAGCACCACGCTGGACCCCAACGCCGCGCCCACCGCGGCCCCGATCAAGACACGCGGCCGGGTGCTGCCCTCGCCGGTGACGCCGGCCGAGATCGCGCTGATCGCCGTCCTGGTCGTGCTGTGGATCGCGCTGGCGTTCGCGACGCCCGCGTTCCTCAGTGCGGGCTCGATCATCCCGCTGCTGGTCGAGGTGGCGCCCGTCGCGCTGATCGGCATCGGCATGACGTTCATCATCATCACCGGCGGCATCGACGTCTCCGTCGGCGGCGCCATCATGGTGTGCTCGGTGATCACCGCCAAACTGATGCGCGACCAGGGCCTGCCCGTGTGGGGGTGTCTGGCGGTGGCGCTCGGCACCGGAGCGGTGCTCGGCCTGGTCAACGGCGCCCTCATCGCCTACGGGCGGGTGCACGCCATCATCATCACCTTCGGCACCGCGAACCTCTTTCTCTTCTTGGGGCTGCAGATTTTCGGTTCCACCCCGGTCGCCGGGATGCCCAACACGCTGGCGTGGTTCGGCCGCGGTATCGAAGGCCGGACGCTGGGGGTGCCCAACAGTTTCGCAATCACGGTGATCCTGGCCGCTATCGCCTGGTGGTACTTGCGGCACACCCCCGGCGGGCGGCACTTCTTCGCCGTCGGTGGTGATCCGGTGGCGGCGCGCCTGGCCGGCATCCGCGTGCAGCGCCGCATCCTGATCGCCTACGTCGTCACCGGGCTGCTGATCGGGCTGGCGTCCATCTTCACCCTGGCGAAGGGCACCTCCAATCTGGACCAGTCGGTGGGCTCGGGCCAGGAACTGGCGGTGATCGCCGCGGTGGTGATCGGTGGCACGTCGATCATGGGTGGACGCGGCTCGGTGCTGGGCACCCTGCTCGGCGCGCTGCTGGTGCAGACCGTCAAATCCGGTGTCACACAGCTCGGTTGGCCCTCGCAATTGTCCGACCTGTTCGTCGGCATCTTCATCATCGTCGCCGTCGGAACCGATCTGCTCCGCCGACGTGCCAGGAGGGACCTGTGACCGCCGATACCGCAGCGCCGCCCGCCGCTCCGAAGCCGGACCGGCGCAGCACCGCCGACCGGATCCTCGAGGCCGTCCTGACGCAGCGGATCGTGCTGCTGGGCATCCTCATCGTGATCGTCGTCGGATGGCTGATGTACCTGAGCACCGCCGGATACCTGTCCGGCGACTACGACTTCGACTACATGTCGGCGGTACTGATCGACGCCGTGCCCTTGGCGATGCTGGCCTTCGCGCAGCTGGTCGTCATCGTGTCCGGCCGCGGCGGTATCGACCTGTCGGTGGGCGCCATGGTGTCGCTGGTCGGCATGATCTTCGGCTTCGCCTACGGCCAGTGGGGCTGGCCGCTGCTGCCCGCGGTGCTGCTGGCCGTGGCCGTCGGCGCGCTGCTGGGCGCCATCAACGGATTCCTGGTGGCCTACATCGGCTTTCCCGCATTGATCGCCACGCTGGCCACCTACTACGGCTACAAGTCCATCGCGATGGTGATCAACGACCAGAAGCCGATCAACAGCCCGCAGATCCAGGACCTGTACTCGCTGACCAGCTCGGTCGAAGTCCCGGTCATCGGTGCCTACATCCCCGACGTGCCGCTGGGGGTGTTCACCTTCCTGATCCCGGTGCTGCTGGTGCTGTGGCTGGCGCTGGGCCGCGGCACCTACGGGCGGCGGCTTTACGCCGTCGGCACCAACGACGTGGCGGCGCGCTGGGCCGGCGTCGACGTCGCAGCCACCCGAATGCGCGCCTACGTCACTTCGGGGGTGCTGTCCGGGCTGGTGGCGGTTTACATCACCGCCCAGTTCGCCTCGGCCCGCCCCGATGCGGGCACGGCGGGCAACGGGCTGGCACTGCCGGCGATCACCATCGCCGTGCTGGGCGGTGTCGCGATCACCGGCGGCATCGGACGTATCGCCGGTGTACTGCTGGCCACGCTGCTGATCGTGTGGCTCAACGCGGGCATCATCTTGTACTTCGAGGGCAACACGGGAACGCAGTTCCAGCTGCTCGCCCTGGGCGTCGTCCTGATCCTGGCCGCCCTGCTCAACGGGTTGACCACCCGAAGGTTCCGCGGCGGCGACTGAGCCGTCCGCAATACAACGGAGGAATAGTGACTGTTCTTGATGCCTTCTCGCTGGCCGGGAAGCGCGCCCTGGTGACCGGTGGCAACCGTGGCCTCGGCTTCGCCTTCGTGCGGGGCCTGGCCGAGGCGGGCGCCGACGTCGTGTTCGTCTCCCGCGACGTCGACCGCAACGCCGCCGCCCTCGCCGAACTGGCCGACGAAGGCCTGCGGGTGCAGGCCTTCGAGGTGGACGTGACCGCCACCGACGGGCCCACCGCCGCCATCGACGGTGCCGTCGAACGACTGGGTGGGCTGGACCTGCTGCTCAACAACGCGGGCCTGGCCATCCACCAGGCCGCCCTTGAAATCTCCGATGAGGACTGGGATCTGGTGTTCGACGTGAACACCCGGTCACTGTGGCGGCTCAGCCAGCGGGCCGGTGCCTACATGAAGGATCACGGCGGCGGCAACATCCTCAACATCGGGTCCATCAGCTCGATCATCGTCAACCGCCCGCAGTTCCAGGCCTCCTACAACGCGTCGAAAGCCGCGGTGCACCAGCTGACGAAGTCGCTGGCCGCCGAATGGGCGCCCTACAACATCCGGGTCAACGCACTGGCACCCGGTTACGTCAAGACCGAGATGGCGCCGGTGGACCGGCCGGAGTTCCGCCAGCACTGGATCGAGGACGCACCGATGAAGCGTTACGCCCTGCCGGAGGAGATCGCGCCGACCGTGGTGTACATGGCCTCCGACGCCTCGGCCTTCATGACGGGCTCGGTGGTTGTCATCGACGGCGGTTACACCGTCTACTAGTTTTCAGACCAATTCGGGCACCCGCAGCTGGGCGATGCACACCTCGAAGTCGTGCTCGTCGATGATGTCGGCGCCGGCGTTGCGTGTGGTCTCGGACTTGATCTGCTCGATCCTCTCCCGATTCCGTTCGATGGCGTCGGTGCTGTCGTAGACCACCGAGGACACGCCTCGACCGGATTCCCGGTCCACCATGACGCTGACGCTGCACAGTCCGTCGAGTTCTTCGAGCGCGGGCAGGGCCGAGGATTTGAACATCTGAATGCCGGCGTCGATCTGTGCGGGGTCGACGCGGACCCACGTCACGCGGGCGCAGGCCCCCGCGGCGATATCGTGCTCGCGGTGCAGCACTTCGATCTCCCAGTGATCGAGCTGGGGACGGTCGCCGCCGAGCATCTCGATGGCCTGATCGCGGAGGCTCTGTACGGCGTCGGTGGTGGCGCGCATGGCCTCTTCGGACTCCCAGGCAGACGTCACGATGCAACGTCCGCTGGACCGGTCGGCCAGCATCGAGAGCCCGACGTAGCCGTCGTACTGGGCCAGCGCCGGCATGATGACTTCACGGACGTGGCTGATGCCGGCCTCGAGACGTGAGGGGTCTGCTGTGGTTGCGGTTGTGCGGGTGAACATGTCCGCCTCCTGTGAGAACCGGGCAGCGTCCCGACGGCGCTGCCGCCGCAATTCATGCTCCTCCGTCGGCATGGCGAGGGCAATGCTTTCCCGTTGGGCGACTGCGTTTTTCGAGTTGAATTGAATGCGTGGTGTCGCACGAATGTCGCACAGACGCGGGCAATCGCAGCCATGGTTGCGCCGTGGAACAGTTGGGGCAGCTGTGACTCCTGCGCCGGGCGAACTACTTCCGCACCACGATCACCGGCCGCTGCGCCGCCTGCACCACCGCGCCGCTGACCGAGCCCAGCAGTGCACCGACCACCGCGCCGCGGCCGTGGTTACCGACGACGATCAGCTGCGCGGACTCCGAGTGCGCCAGCAACTCCCGGGCCGGCTGATCACGCACCACCACCCGCCGCACAACGACCTCGGGGTGGCGTTCCTCGAAGGGCGCCAACTGTGCGGCCAGCTCCAGATCGATCTGGGGCTGCGTCGCCTCCCAGTCGAGCCCCGGCAGCTCGTAGGCGCCCGGCGACCACCAGGCATGCAGCACAACAAGTTCCACCCCGCGGCGGGCCGCTTCCTCGAACGCCACCGATGTCACCTGCTCCGACGAGGACGACCCGTCGAAGCCCAGCAGCACCGGGCCGTCCGCAGCCGCGTACTCCTCGTGGATGACCGCCACCGGACAATGCGATCGGTGCAACAGCGCCATGCTCACCGAACCCAACACCGCCCGGGCTATCGCGCCACGGCCATTGCTGCCGACCACCACCAGTTCGGCGTCCCGGGACTGTTCGATCAACGCCGGCGCCGGTCCTTCGAGCACCACCTCCGTGGTGATCGGTACCGCATCGCCGATGAGTTCGGCGGCCAGCTTCTGCGCGTCGCGCAGGATCTTCTCGCTGTCTTCGCGCTGCCACTCGAGGATCGCCGCCGGCAGCACACCGGCGGACGACCACGTGGCCACCGGGCCCGGAACCGCCGCGCAGACCAACGCCAGCGGCGCCTGCCGCAGCACTGCCTCGGCCACCGCCCACCGCAGCGCGGCGGTGGAGCACGGCGAGCCATCAACGCCTACAACGATTCCGGTTCCCATGACTCCCGTTTCTAGCACCTAGGACTGTCGCGCCACCAGCACCGGCACCTTCGCGCCGTTGACCACCGCCGAACTCACCGAACCCAACAGCATGCCGGCGAACCCACCACGGCCGTGGCTACCGACCACCACCAACTGCGCGCGTTCGGCCTGCAACAGCAATTGCGGGGCTGGGCGGTCGAAGACCACCACCCGTTCCACCGGCACATCGGGATAGCGTTCCTGCCACCCGGCCAGCCGCTCGGCCAACACCTCACATTCGGCTTGATGCAGCGGCGCGAAGTCGAACCCGGGGAAGTCGAGCACTCCGGCGTCGCTCCAGGCGTGGACGGCGATCAGGTCGACGCCACGGCGCGAGGCTTCGTCGAACGCCATCGCCACGGCCCGGTCGGAAACGGGTGAACCGTCGACACCGACCACCACCGGGGCGCCCGTCCGGTGCTCCTCGCCATGGATGACCGTCACCGGGCAATGCGAATGATGCACCAGCGCCGAACTCACCGACCCCAGCAACGTGCGCCCGAAAGCACCCAGGCCGCGGCAGCCGACCACAAGCATCGACGCGTCCTTGGTCAGGTCGATGAGCGTGGAAACGACAGGGCCGGTGACCATTTCGGCGTCGATGTCGACGGCGCCCGCATCGCGGGCCACCTGCTCGGCGTTCTGCAGGATCTCGCGGCCGCGGGTGGTCTGCCATTCGGAGAACCCGGGCATTGCCAGCGGCTCCGACCACGCCATCATCACCTGCGGTGAAACCACGTGTACCAATTTCAGTGGCGCGCTGTGCAACGCCGCTTCGCGGGCGGCCCACCCGATCGCCGCGGTCGACGGCGGCGATCCGTCCGCTGCGACCAGAACACCGCGGTGCGTTTCCCACATTCGCTCTGAAGCAGACATTTTCTGTCCCTTCCGCCGATGGGATCGAACACCTTCAGGGTAAGCGCGGCAACGGCGTCGTACAGGTGCCTTTGGTCCCGAAACTCAGGGCACCAGTACCGCGGCCCCCGCCAACCGGCCGGCGCTCAGGTCCTGCAGCGCGATATCCGCACGATCCAGACGGTAGTGCGGATGGGTGATCTCGATGTGATGCCGCCCGGCGAAGTCCAGGAAGGCACGCGCGTCGGCGCGGGTGTTCGACGTGACCGAGCGCACCTGCCGCTCCTGGAACAAGTGGCGCTGATAGTTCAGAACAGGGATGTCGCTGAGGTGGATGCCGGCGACAGCAAGGGTGCCGCCGCGGTCCAGGGCTTCGAGTGCGACGGGCACCAGGTCACCGACCGGTGCGAAAAGGATGGCCGCATCCAGTGGCACCGGCGCTCGATCGTAGGCGCCCTGCACCGACACCGCGCCCAGTGCGGTGGCCAGTTCCTGCGCGTGCCGGCCGCGGGTCATCACATGCACCTCGGCGCCCTGGGCCACCGCGACCTGCGCCGTGATGTGCGCGCTGCCGCCGAACCCGTAGATGCCCAGTCGCCCGCCCGCCGGCAGGTCGGCCCGCAGCAGTGAGCGGTAGCCGATGATCCCCGCGCACAGCAGCGGAGCGAGCTCGGTGTCGGAGTATCCGGTGGGCAGTGCGTGCACGTACGCCGCTGGCGCCGAGACGAATTCGGCGTAGCCGCCGTCGGCGTCCCACCCGGTGTAGCGCGATTCCGGACACAGGTTCTCGTCGCCGCGCACACAGTATCGGCACTGCCCGCAGGTATGCCGCAGCCACGCGACGCCGACACGATCACCGACGTCGACCCCGGTGACGTTCGGGCCGAGGGCCACCACTTCGCCGACCACTTCATGTCCGGGAGTGACGTGGGGCCGGTGCACGGGCAGATCACCTTCGGTGACATGCAAGTCGGTACGGCACACCCCGCAGGCGAGCACCCTGATGAGGACCTCACCGTCCCCGGGTTCCGGCACCTCGCTGGTCACCCACTCCAAGGGCCGGGTGTTGATGGGCCCCGGTGTGCGTACCCGCCACGCTTTCATGGCGTCAGTGTCCCTTAGCGGTAGAGCGTGCGCCCGAGTTCGCGGCCCTTTGTCGTCGGCCGACAGCTGGCGGTCAAGCCGACGATGCCGTCCAACGAGGCGAACCGCAACCGGTACGTGCATCGGCCGCGAAGCCCTGTCGCAGCACGAACTCGATGCCGTGACGGCGGCCCACCCTCGTCCGGACTTCAAACGACGCATCCTGCACGCCTTCACCGAGGGGGTAAAGCACCGTCCGGCAAGCACATTCGGTACCGTCAACGCCGATGTCCCGGCGCACTTCGACCCCGGCTTCGTCCGCGCGGATTTCGTCGAGATCATCCGAGGCAACGGTTGGGCCGAGTAACGCCGTTCACCCATCGGCTGGACTCCGTCCATGCCCGTGTCAGAGAGTGGGGCCATGCGCTGCTCGCTGATCGTCGTCTGGGTCGCCGTGCTGACCGCCGCCTTCGGCGTCACGCCTTCACGTGCCGAGGAGCCGCTGGCGCTGCTGACCGATCCGTTCCAGCAGCGCCCGCATCCCGACTCCACCGAGATCGCCTGGTTCACCGAGTTCCGCGGCGACGCCCATTACGTTCTGGTGGGAGAGGGCGTGGCGGCGCTGTCCGACGGCGAGCTGCCGGACCTGCTCGCGCGGGGGAGCGCCGAGGGGGTGCGGGTGCTGCCCGCGGTGACGGCGAAGTTGTCGCAGGTGGCCGAGGACGCCCAGTCCGAGCTGCCCGCTGACCGTAAACCGTTGACGGGTATCAGGGCGCGCGACGTGTATCGCCACCACGCCGTCGTGACCGTGCCGACCGGTATCCGGGAGCCCTACCGCGTGGTGAGCACCCGCGGGGGCGCGCTGGCGGTATCCGGAACATTCAAGGTGCGTGGGCCGTTGGCGCCGGGGGAGGCGGCGGTGATCATGCTGACCTCGGATCACCAGTTGATGGTCAACACCCCGGCCAATCTGGAGTGGGCGGCGCGCACCATCACCGAGCAGCTGGGCCCGATCGATGCGGTGTTCATGCCCGGCGATCTGATCAATGTGCCCGACCGCGCCTCGGAGTGGTTCGACGATCAGCGTGGCTCGGCATTCTTCCCGGGCATGCAGGGTCGCGGCGGCCGTGAAGCCAGCGACGGCGTGGTGTACCGCGGCGGCCAGATCCTGCAGAACGCACCGATTTTCCCGGCGATCGGCAACCACGAAGTGCAGGGCCGCCGCGACGGGCACACCTCGCTGACCGATTCCTTCTACAACCCGGTACCGCGTGCGGTGGCCCCAGATGGGTTCAACACCACCACCTATGAGGAGATCTTCTCGCTGCCCGGCACGGGGCGCTACTACGCCACCACCGTGGGCGACATCCGGCTCGTCACCCTGTTCGCGACGCGAATCTGGCGCTCCGACAAAGCCGATGCCGACCCGGCCGCCCGCACATCGACCACGCGGTACCAGGAATCGCGCGACGGTCTCGACGACCCGTTGGCACAAGGCCACGGCGAGTTCATCTTCGAGGACCTCAGCGTCGGCTCACCACAGTACGACTGGCTGCAGAGCGAGCTGAATTCCCCGGAGTTCCGCAACGCCAAGTACACCGTGGTGATGCTGCACGAAGGCCCCCAGAGCCTGGGTGAGAACGCCACCCCGGCCTTCGCGCACCCGCAGCGCATCGAGGAACGCGACGGCAACGGCGAACTCATCGGGATCCGCTACGACTACCCGGCCGCGGAGGACATCCTGCTGCGGGACATCACTCCACTGCTGGAGAGCGCCGGCACCGATCTGGTGCTCAACGGCCACAATCATCTGTGGAACCGCTTCGTCTCACCGGCCGGCGTCAACTACCTCGAGGCGTCGAACACCGGCAACAGCTACGGCGCGTTCCTACCCGTCTCAGGGGCGAGCCGCCCCATCCCACCGCCACCCTGGAATCCCGACAACTATCTGGCGCAGGGTAATTCGGGTGGGCTGGCGCCGGTAGTGCCCAGCATCGCATCGCGGCTCAACGCCGACGGGGTGCCGGAGCCCTACATCGCCGACAACAACCTCATCGTGTTCCAGGCGCTGCACACGGGCACCGGCACCATCACCAGCTGGTATGTCGACATGGCCAACACCGCCGCCGGAGCGGTGAAGTTCGACGAGTTCACCTTGTGATGAAGCCATCCCTCGCCCAGCCGAGAATTGTGTTGCCGCGAGGCTCACGTGGGGGCCGTGGATCCGCTAGATCGCTCCGAGGTTGTGACGACCGCAGGGTGGCGCGGCGGGACCAAGTCCGCAGTTGCCCGCGTCTGTGCGACTCGCCAGCGACAGAACCCTAAAGCGATGCGATCTCGTACTCGCCGATCTGCTTGGTCAGCACATGGAGCTGATCTTCCGCCGACCCGAGGGTGTGGTTGATGGCGGTGAGCCGGGCCGCGTAGTGCGCCACCGGGTACTCCGCCGTCACCCCGATACCGCCGTGCAGCTGGATGGCTTCCTGGCTGATGTGCCGGCCGGAGCGGGCGATCTGCAGCTTGGCGCGGGCGGCGATGGTCGGCGACAGCACGCCGTCGGCGATGGACATCGCGGCATAAAGATTCATGCTGCGGGCCAGCTCCAGCGAGACATACATATCGGCGGCGCGCTGCGTCAACGTCTGGAACGTGTTGAGCGTGACGCCGAACTGTTTGCGACTCTTCAGGTAATCCGACGTCAGCCGCAGCGACTCTTCCATCGCGCCCAGGGCCTCGGCGCACAACGCCGATTGGATGCGGATGAGCGCGCGCTCGACGGCCGCCGTCGCATCCTCGGGGGAGCCCAGCGCCACGGCGGGGGAGCGCTCCAGGTCGATCTGCGCGCCGCGCTGACCGTCGAAGGTCCGATAGCCCTGCTTGGTCACGTTGTCACCGTTGACCAGGAACAGCCCGGTGCCGCCGTCCGGCAGTGCGGCGGTGACCACCAACTTGTCGGCGGTGTCACCAGCCAGCACCGGATTCTTGCGGCCGGTCAACACCCACGCGTCACCGTCACGCTCGGCCGTCGTCGCGACCGTCGGCGTCGACCCGCGCATACCGGGCTCGAAATGCGCGAACGCCAACAACAACCGGCCCTCGGCCACCTCGTCCAGCAGCTGCTTGTGCTCGTCGCTGCCGACCTCGGCGATCACCGCGCCCGGCCCCAGCGCGGCGTGCAGCACCGGCTCGGGCGCCAGCCGGCGACCCACCTCGGTGAGCACCAACATGATCTCGATCTGACCGGACTCGTCGGGGTCGAAGCCCAGACCGAGGATGCCGGTGTCGGCCAGCTGGCCCCACACCTCGCGGCTCCAGCCCAGATCGGTGTCGATCACCTTGTTGCGGCGCTCGGCGTCATAGCTGTGGGCCAGCAGGTCGCGGGTGGTGTCACGCAGCAATTCCTGCTCGTCGCTGAGTTGAAAGTCCATTGTCTTGAGGCCCTATCTCACAGTCCGAGGATGGTCGAAGCGATGATGGTGCGCTGCACCTCGTTGCTGCCGCCGTAGATCGACGTCTTGCGATAGTTCAGGTAGTGCGGCGCGCTGGCCTGCGCCCACTCCGGTGACGCGATGGCCGCGGCCTCGAACGGCAGCGCGTCCGGCCCCGCCACCTCCACCATCAGCTCCGTGGTGGCCTGCTGCAGCTGGCTGCCGCGCAGCTTCAGCACCGACGATGCCGGGTTGGGCTGTCCGTCCTTCGAGCTCGACGCCACCCGCATCTGGGTGAGTTCGAGTGCCAACAGGTCGTTTTCGACCTCGGCGAGGCGGGCGGCGAACAGCGGGTCTTCGACGAGGCCGGTGGCGGACGCACGTTTCTTCACCTCACCCAGAGCCACCTTGGTGGCGCCGATGCGGGCGATGCCGGTGCGCTCGTTGCCCAGCAGGAACTTCGCATACGTCCAGCCCTGGTTCTCTTCACCGACGAGCTGATCGGCGGGCACCCGGACATCCTCGAAGAACACCTCGTTGACTTCGAAGCTGCCGTCGATGAGCTTGATCGGGCGCATGGTGATGCCCGGGGTGTCGAGGTCGATCAGCAGGAACGAGATGCCGGCCTGGCGCTTGGGCGCCTGGGGGTTGGTGCGGACCAGACAGAAGATCCAGTCGGCGTACTGGCCGAGTGTGGTCCAGGTCTTCTGTCCGTTGACCACATAGGTGTCGCCGTCGCGGATCGCGGTGGTGCGCAGCGAAGCGAGGTCGGACCCGGCCTCGGGCTCGGAGAAGCCCTGGCACCAGAAGATGTCGAGGGCGGCCGTCGGCGGCAGGAAGCGTTCCTTGATCTCCTGGCTGCCGAACTCGGCGATCACCGGGCCGACCATCTTGGCGTTGAACGTCAACGGCTCCGGGACACTGGCCAGCTGCATCTCATCGAGCCAGATCTGGTGCTGCGTGGGGGTCCAGTCCTTGCCGCCCCACTCGACCGGCCAGTTCGGCACGGCGATGCCGTGTTCGTGCAGGATCTTGTGGCTGTCCACGATGTCGTCTTTGCTCAGGTGTCCGCCGAGGCGGGTGCGTTCCCGCATGTCCTCGGGGAATTTGGTGGTGTAGATGGTGCGAAGCTCGTCGCGGAAGGCGGCTTCCTCCGGGGTCAACGCCAGCTGCATGTGCTGCCTCCGTGCTCGGTGTTGGGGCGATCTTAGACCGATGTTGAATACAGGCTAGCCGACCGGTTGGTTGGGGAGTCTGAGGGCCCGTCTCCGGGTCGTGCCGCCGCCTCTTGCGGTTACCCACCAACACAGTGGGTAGACCCCTGTATCGCCGGCACCGCGGAAAGGGGAGGGCAGTGGGGGTGGACTGCCCGAAGCGGATGGAGTTCGGGCCGTGTGGTGGCGTACGCCCCGACGGTTCCTGCGAGATGCGTCCCGGACCGTGCGCATTCCCCGACATCGTGCCGTGGTCCGGGCCGGTGGCCGCCGCCGCTCCGACGGCCGCGCCGCTGGTACTCACCGACTTCAGCTGCGTTCCGTTCGACCCCGCCGACTTGGCGGCCACCGCCGAGGTGCTGGCTCTGTCCTGTGACGCCGTGCTGGTGGGCGAGCACCAGAACCGCCCAGACTTTCCGCCCACCCTTGCCGGGCGGATGCTTCGCGACAGCGGCGTCACCCCGTGGATCACGTTGTCGTGTCGCGACCGCAACCGCATCGTCCTCGAGCAGGAGCTGCGGGGTTTGAAGCAACTCGGTGTGCAGACGGTGTTCTGCGTGACCGGCGATGGGCGTGGCTATGACGTACGCCCGGACGTCACCCAGACCTTCGACCTCGACGGGCCCCGGCTGCTGTCGTTGGCCGCATCGCTGGGGATGACAGCGGCAGCGCCCGAGACGCTGACCGCCCCGCCGGTGCAGGGCCGCCCGGCGCGGTTGGTGCAGAAGCAGGCCGCAGGGGCGCGCATGGCGGTGCTGAACCACGTGCCGTACCCCGCTCAGGTGGAGGTGTTCATGAAACAGGCTCGGGCGTGGGGGCTTTCGATACCGGTGCTGGCCGCGGTCGCCGTGTTCACCGACCCGGTGTCGGCGGCGGTGCTCCAAGGGCTTCCCGGGCTCGAACTCGATCAGGAGGTAGTTGCCCGGGTGGTCGATGCGCAGGATTCCGTGGAAGCCGGTATCGAGGCGGCCGTCGCCGAGGCGCGGGCGCTGTTGGCGATCGAGGGAATCGAAGGGGTGAACCTCTCAGGCTCAGCATCGGGCGCCGGCACCCGTGTTGGTGCGCAGATCAAAGCCGAGGTCGGTCGTCGGATCAGGGCGGAGTTCGCATGAGTGAGGCGATGGAGGCGGAGTTCAGCACCGTCGCCGAGTGGACGGCCGAGGTGGCACGCGATCTCGGGCCGTCCTTTCACATTCCCGCGGGCTGCCGGGGCAGCGGCAGCCCCGCCGCGTTGGACTGGCTGATCGAGCGTCTCGAGCTGGCCCCGGGGGAGAGCCTGCTCGACAGCGGTGCCGGTGTCGGCGGGCCGGCTGCTTATGCGGTGCAACAGCGCTCGGTACGCCCGACGCTGCTCGAGCCGGAGGAAGGTGCGTGCCGGGCAGCGCGCGCTCTGTTCGGGTATCCGGTGGTGCAGGCCAGCGCGACAGACGTACCGTTCGAGGACGAGATCTTCGATGCGGCATGGTCTTTGGGGGTGATGTGCACGGTGGACGATCAGCTGACGTTCCTGACCGAGCTGCGCCGGGTGGTGCGTCCGCCCGGGCGCATCGGGTTGCTCGTGTTCATGGCGCAGACCCCGAACCCCTCCGGTCAGCCCGAGGGAAACAACTTCCCGACCCGGGACTCGCTGACCGAGCTGATCGACCGCAGCGGGCTGCGCACCACGCACTGGCTCAGCACCGCCGATCTGCCTGCCATCCCGGACGAGTGGCAGGACAAGATCGACACCGTGACAAAGGAACTCGAGGCACGGCATCACGGCGAGCGCGCCTGGCAGCTGGCCGAACGTCAGAGCAAGCTCATCGGTGGCCTACTCGAGGACGGGAAGGTCACCGGAGAATTGCTGGTGCTGCGGCGGGCTTGACGGATGGAAGTTCGGCAACCTGCGCGATGGCGTTTGCACTGCGAAATCAGAAGCTCCGGGTGGTCATCCCGATGTACAGCTCACCCTCGAATGACTTGATCTTGTTCTTCACGGTCTGCCATTTCGGATCCCATTCAAAGTTCTTGGTAGCTGTTTCATAGTTCGCCCTGTCGTGTTTGTTTCCCGCGTAGTGGGTGTCTGGAGTCAAATAGACACGACCATTGGCCACGTTGTCCCTGAACGCCGAATCATCCTTGATGAAACCATTATTGGCGGTGCCGTCCATGGGGTCGTTGATGTGAATGGCCTGGTAGCGAGAATTTGTCTTCTTGAAGACGGGCGAAGCGTAGGTGACGATGACGGTGACCTTGTTCTTGTGGGCTCCGCTTTCTGCGTAATTCTGCGCTATCATCCCGCCTTTGCTGTACCCGACGATCATGATCTCGGCGGGATTGTGGACTTGCACTGCGGCGTTGATCGCGTGGTTCACCGCGGAGGGAATCTGTCCGAAGTTGCGTAACCCGAGCATCTCCGTGAATGAATTGGGGTCCTTCAGCAGGTCGCCGGTCATGCCTGAGATGTAGACAACGACCCGTTTCTCGCCATTCGACTTCTTGATCACCTCGTAGCTGACGGTGTCGTGTGTCCCGGGTATCCGAGAAAGAAGATCAGTTGTCTTCATCGAATGAACCGGTGTCACGCGAGTGACTACTGCGCCGGTTTTCGGCGGGGTGGTCGGTACCGCTGACACACCGCGGTATGCGAGGGAATCCCAGTTCGGGTTCCCGGGCAGCATCGCACTGGCTGCTCGTCCCTCGGCGCCGGCGGGCAAGGCGACCGTGGCTCCCGGCCGCACCAAGACCGCGCCTTCCGCAGGCCTGTTGGGATTGGAGCCGTAGACCACGAGCACGTCTTGAGAGTAGTTGTTCTTGTAGATGAGCCGGCCCTGCGCGTCTCGCGAGAATCCTCGAGATGTGTATCCGGAGCTGGCGACCAGGGCGGCAAGTTCCTGGTCACTCAAGACCGGGAAGTCGAACGTCATTCCCCGCATCGACGCGATGGTGGCCGTGTATGTGAATCGGCCGGTCGGATCAGCGGCGAAGAAAGGCTGCAAATAGGCGTCGTTGACGGTGCGAGTGGTCCTAGACGTGGCCGCGGCCAGTGAGATGGTACGGGCCGCCGTGCGCGCAGAGACAACGAGTCCCTCAACGTGGTTCGTCTCTGCGCCCTGGACTAGATGCAGTGCGGTAGTGGTTGAGCCGTTGCTTTCGGTATTGATGACCGTCTGATGGACAGCGCCGTCTGGGCCGAAAACAACTGCACCGAAAGGGTTTCCAGAGATCTGGCCACCGTATTGATAAAACCCGTTGGAATCGACAACGAATACCTGGGTGGAAGCCGTCTGAGCAACAGAGTCGAACGAGCCGACGCTCACGTAGGCTTTGCCATCGGGGCCAATGGCCACCGCGCCGCCAGGTGAACCGGCGATCGCAGGAGTGCTGATGCCGTCGGCGGTGACAACAGCCACGACTGTTTGGTAGTCGCCGGTGAGCGGATTCTGCGAAGTGATTACTTGGTAGACAGTTCCATCGGGTCCTGGTACCAACGAGCTCGGCTCCCACGCACCGCCCTGCGGGCTGCCGGGATATCCGTCGATTTCGTGTACGGCGTTGCCTGCCGCAGAAACAACGACAATGTAGGTGGTGTCGTTGTCGGCGTTGTACGCAGTCTGGAAGGCAACTCCATCTCCGGCGACCGCAGTGCCGATCGGCTGTCCCACCGCACCGGTGCCGTAGAGCAGCCCAGTCGATGACAGTGCGGCCACCAGGGTGACGAGTTGTCCGTCGCCGCCGCGGAACTCGCCGTACGTGGTGAGGTAGACGAGGCCATCTGGCCCGGCGACCAAAGGGATGAACGACCCATTGGCGTCGGTCGGTGTGCCCGAGATGTTCTCGACCACCACGGTCAAACCCGACTCATCGACCACGGCGACCGTCGTGGTCGGCGCAGCCGTGCCGTCACCCAGGTCAACGACTGTCTGGTAGACGGTCCCATCGGCAGCTACGACCGGACCGCCCACGGGCAGACCAGAAAGGGAATTCGGTAGTGCCTGTAGTCCGGTCTCGGTGAGAACGGCGACGACGGCCGTGAACGTCGCATCCCCGCTATCAGGGTCGAGCGTGACGTCGACGATCGTCTGATACACCGTGCCGTCATTCCCGATCACAACAGGGCCGCCGGCCAACCCCGGGGTGGCGTGCGATGTCAGGCCATCAGCGGTCAGAATCGACACGGTGACCACGGGGTCGGCGCCGCCGTCCAGCGTGCCGGTGGTTGTCAGGTACAGGGTTCCATCTGCGCCCTTCACCGGCCCGTGCGGCGTGCCGAATGCTGGCGAACCGGGGTATCCGGCGATGGTGTGCCGGGTGACACCGCCGGCGGCCGTGATCGCCACGACTGTTGTGGTGTACTCACCCGTCGCCGCATCCCTCGCGTAGACGATCTGAAATGCAGCGTTGCCCGAACCAACGACGATCGGCCCGGCCGATCGACCCGATAGGAACCCGGTGAATGTTTGGCCGCCGGAGGGCGTCACGACCAGTACGCCGGTCTGCTGCTCGCCGGTGGAGGGGTCTGTGAGTTGCAGGGTTTGGTAGGCCGCGTCGCCGACGAGGACAAGTGCACCGACGGGTTCTCCCGGCGCGTTCACGGATCGTATTGACCCGTCGCGATTGATCACCGTGATCGTCGTGGTCGCGGAATTCCCGGTCTCGTCGTAACGCGTTGTCGATTTGTAGATGACGTCAGTTCCCACAACAATCCCACCGACGACGGGTTGTCCAGAGATGGGATCACCGGACAGTGACGGCTCTGTCTGTTCGATCGGCCGAGGCGAGACAATCGCGATCGCGCCTCCAGTGGGAGTCACGTACGGGACGTAGATGTTGCCGTTTGCGGCAATGGTCACGTCGGACGGGCTTGCGTTGTAACCCAGCGTCACCGCCTGGACGACCCGGCCGTCACGATCGAGCTCCACCACGCGGCTGTCAGAAAAGTCGGTGACAAAGATTGCACCATTGTCGCCAACGGCGATTGCCCAGGGCTCGCCGTCGACTTCCAAGATGTTGGCGGTCGTGCCATCGGCACGCACGATCTTGACGACGCCGAACTGCGGTTTCGTGAGGTAGAGCAATCCATCTCGGCCCAAAGCCAGACCGGCGATTCCCGAGTCGTCACCTGCCGAGAGCGACCCGGTCTCGATCACCTCCGCGACTGTGCCGTCCGGGTTGTAGACCGTCACCGCGTCGCTGTTCCAGTTGGCGACGAAGACCCGGCCGTCCCCGTTCACGGCCAACGCGCTGGCGGGAGCTTCCGTTGCCACGAACAGGGACACCGAATAGTCGTCTGGTTCGATCACGACGATCACTCCATGACCGGTCTCGGTGTTCAGCTCATCCAGCGTGGCACCTGCCTCGCCGCTGACGAACACACGACCGTCTGGTCCGATCGCCACGTCGTAGGCAGTGAAGTACTCGTACGGTACAGCAGTGCTCAAATCAATTGTCTTGGAATATGTTCCGTCGGCGTTGAGGACAACCAGCTCTCCAGCCCGATCGTCGACGATGTAGGTGGTGAAGTAGATGCGGCCGTCGCCGCCAACTGCCAAGCCCTGGTTGCCCCACGACTGCTGCTCGCTTCCGTCGAGGCGTTCTACCCAGTAGTGGACGGCTGGGCGGATCGGAGCGATGACCTCCACCAAGACCGCCGGTGCTTCACCGTCGCTCACGCTTATGGTGAAGCTGAGGTTGTCCACCCCCGGTGAGGCCCAGGCTTCCAACCGAGCTGCTGGCGTCGGGGTGAATTTCCAGGTGCCGGTCTCTTGATCGATGACCAGTGTTCCCTTGGCCGGGTCGATGACGGTGGCGGCAGCAAAATCCAGATCATCGCCGTCAGGATCAGTCACGTTGAGAGTGCCGGTCACCTCACCGGTGGTGGTATTGACGGTGTAGCTGAACGGCGGCGTGCCGGGCCTGGGAGAGCGGTTGCCCGGCAGTACAGGCACCAGCACCAGGCTCAGGGCGGTGGTGGTGGGACCGAGAATGCCGAGGGCACCAAGGATTCCGTAGGTGTGCGGGGGATTGCCGATACGGTCATCAACGGTCACGACGAAGCTGTCGGTGCCGCCGGTCAGTGCATACGCGGGGTGGGGGGTGTAGGTGAAGTTGCCTTCAGCGTCGACGACCACGGTGCCGTGCGCGGCGTCGGTGCTGACGATGTAGGTGATCGGATCACCCTCGTAGTCAACGGCATTGATTCTGCCGGTGATGACGCCGGTAACCGGGTCCCGGCCGGAGATGGTGGTGGTCGCGACGGGCCGCTGGTTGTTCCAGGTGTACATGTTCTGGCGGACTGCCAACCACAGCGCTTCGACGAAGGAGGGGACCGGCAATGCCGGAATGGGTAGATTGGCCGCCAGCGGGCCCAGGCCGATCCACGTGAGGGCATCGGTCACGATGCTGTTGACCGTGATCGGTGCCGGAGCCTCTGCGGCGGTGGTGTCGACGGTGGTCCGGGCAGTGGCATCGGTATTGACGACAGAGGTGGTGGCCGCCAGCGGCTGGACAAGTTCCGGGTCGATGGTGGCCGCCTCGGCGGTCGGGCTGTCCTCGACAAGGGTGGTGATGACCCCGGCGGTTTCTTCTTCCCCGGGCTCGGTGACCTGCTCGTCGACCCTCACCTCAGTGGCCGGCGCTTCGTCGTCGCGCCCTGAGGTCGTGGAGACCCGCAGGGTCTCGTCCTGGCTGTCGTCGACGTCAACCTCGTCGACCACTATCTCGGCCACCTCGTCCTCGTCCTCGGTCTCGACCTCGTCGACACCCTCGTCCTCGGACTCGGCGTCCTCTGCGGTGGCGTTCCCGGAATCATTCTCAGCGCCGGAGGAATCCGCGTCGCGGGTGTCGCTACCCGGGGTGGTACTCGCGTCGCCTGCCGGGGGCGAGCCGGCGTCCGAGGACGATTCCGATGTTGCCGAGGCGGTGCTGCTTCCCGAATCGGTGTCGTCGGCATGCGCGACGGCGGTGCCGTTGGCCAGCGCCATGCCCACACCCACAGCGACCGCGCTGGCGCCAAGCCAGGCATACGGCTGGCGCCGCGGTTTGGCCCGGTGTGCACCGCGCTTCCGCCGTGCCGAGCCGTTGCTGCCTTTACCCGCGTGATGCACACCCGCCATGAGTCCCACCCTGATGTCGCGCACGCATTGACGCGTACGAAAGTTTGCTATCGCAGAAGGTATACATCACGAGGCGGTGTTGTGGAGGTCTGAATCGGCGTGCAGTGGCGTGTCGGGAGAAGATCATCCGATTGGGCGACAAGGACATTGAGTGCGACAGCCGACGCTGCGATAGGTCGTGTCATACGTTCGGATGACTGTCGGCGAATTAGCCCGCGGCGAGCCGAGACTGTGTTAAGGGCAGCGAACCAAAGCGACGCGCCCGTCGGCTCCCCCTTGCTCCGACGAACGCGCCGCCTCAGCCTGTCCGCGTTCAGCGGACACCAGGCGCACATCCCGGTCCGGGTGAATGTGCGCCTGAAACTGTCACCGCGCAGCTGTGCGGTGCAGTCCCGAGACTAGAGGCCGTCATGGGCAAAGGCAAAGGTCACGGCGCAAATTGGGACGTTCGTATGACACGTTCGGGCGTCACAGTTCGTTGAGGCTGAGGATGCCGTCCTCGACGGCCCGAGCCAGCAGGGCCGATTTCGTGGGCGCGGGTCGGCCCACCGCCGCGTACTTGGCCCGCGCACGCTGCAGATGCGTGCGGACCGTGGTGGGGGCGATGTAGAGCCGCTTGCCCACCAACTCCTTGCTCTCGGTCTGGAACCATGCCCGCAGCACTTCCTTCTCGCGCTCGGAGAGTTTGATCCGGCCGGAGGTACGGTCGTTGACCAGGGCCTTCGCCATCCGCGGGCCGGTGTACGGGGTGCCGGAACCGGCCGCGTGGATGGCCTCGATGAGGTGCAGCCGGCCCTCGGACTTCACCAGGTAGGTGACGGCACCCAGTTCGAGGCTGGTGAGGATGATCTCGTCGGCCGTCAGGTGCGAATAGATGATGACGCGCTGACCTGACTCGCAGAGCTTGCGCAGCGTGGCGAAGTCGGGCCGGTTGCCGTCGATTTGCAGGTCGAGCAGAACGACGTCGACCTGATTCGGGATGTCGGGAAAACGGGCCAGGAACTCGTTGGGGTGCAGAAAGTTGCCGACGAGCTCGATCGGCGGTTCGGCCCTGGCGCACCACGCCTCGACCCCGGCGTGGACGACGTCGTGATCATCGATGATCGCGACTGTGACAGGGCGGGCAGCCCCCTCGTCGTGCATGTACTGGACCCCCAACCCCGCTGCGGATTCCGCAAACTACTTTGACCAAGCGGAACTAATTTAATCGCATGGTCGCCAAGCCGCGACTACTACTCCCATTACCCACATAAGGATCTTCCGACTCGTGGTTCACATCACCGCGGATTCGTTCACATCGAAGGTCCCGTGACTCCGGCCCCATGGGGTTGCATGCTCGTCCCCGCAGTTGCAGGGGGGTCACTCAGATGCGCGTCGGTGTGAATTGAATTCAAATTCTGCAGTGGTTCTAACGGGCGTTCAAGCAGAGGGCCTCGGTCGCCGGCCGATTGTGGTGAGACAAATGGACGCGTGTTCACTCATGCGCTACGCACCCCCAATCGCGGGCTGGGGCCGCTACAGCAAATTGACGCCAATTGTCGGTTATGGTCGCCGTGTGGGTCGGGGGGCTTGGGTGCGAGCGATGGTTCGTCGGGCCCGCAGCGCGGCCGGGAGCCCGACGACGGCATCTGCCGACGACGTGTCCCAGCGACAGCTGATGCGGCGGGCGGCGACGGTGGGCCTGCTCATGCGCCACACGGTGAACCTGCTGGTCGTGGTCATCGCCCTGCTCGACCCGCAGTCGGTGGCGCAGCGACCGGCGCAAGCGCTGCTGATCGCGCTCGGCCTTTGGTCGGGGTACCGGTTGGCGACGCGATCGCACCACCCGCTGTGCACCGGCATCGACCTGCTGTTCGTGTTGGCGCTGTGCGCCGCGATGCCGTACCTGCTGCAGGATCCGCTGTTCCACTCATACAACACCGCTCCGCAGGCCATCGCCGGGACCGCAGTCGTGAGCTTCTCGGTGTCGGTGCCGGCAAGGGCCAGTCTGCCGATGTCGATGGCGATCGCGACCATCTACGCCTACGGTGGGGCCACGGTGGCCGGATGGAACCACCTCGGTGACATCACCGCGCTGTATTACTTTGCGCTGCAATGGGTCACGGCGGCGCTGATCAGGGCGATGCTGCTGCGCGTCGCCGTGGAAGTGGACCGGGTTCGCGCCGAACGACAGAGCGCCGAACTCAACCAGCAAGTCACCGAGGCGGTTCGGGAAGCCGAACGAGAACAACTGGCCCTGCTGCACGACACCGCCGCCTCCACGCTGTTGATGGTGGGCCAGGGTGCGGCGATGCCGCCGGCTCGACTTGCCGCACAGGCGAACCGGGATCTGGAGCTGCTGCGTGACGGACCCTGGGTGCCACCGCCCCAGCGCCTCGAGCTGGTGTCTGCGCTGCATCAGGCCGCCCAGCATCTGGACACCCCGGTGGTCATCGAGGGCACACCCGAGGTCTGGCTGCGCGGCGACCTCGCCACCGCAGTGGTATCCGCCGCTCGTGAGGCGATGAACAACGTCGACCGGCATGCCCGGGCGACCGCCCTCACCATCACCGTCGACCCCGACCTGGTGACCCTCCGCGACAACGGAATCGGCTTCGATGTGCACCAGCCACGCACCGGACACGGCATCGCCGATTCGATTGTCGGACGGATGAAACGCGCCGGCGGCAGCGCCGCCATTTCCTCCACCCCGGGAGCGGGCACCGTCACCCGGCTGTCGTGGTCCACCGAGCAGACCGCCGCTGCGGCCGCAGAGCCCGCCGATCCGGATCGGCTCATCGACCGGGTGCGCTTGCGCTACGGATTGGCGCTGACGGCATACGCGATCGCCAACCTCGTCGCATCGGCGCCTTACGTGCTGGAGCACTCGGCACACCCGAGCCTCGAGATCTGCCTGTTTCTGGCCGCGGCCGCCGCTGCGCTGGCCGCGCTGCCCGGGCTGCTCTGGAAGCGGTGGGTGATGTTGTGGCCGGCTACCGTGACACTACTGATCGTCGTGGTGCTGCAATCATTGATCGTCGACGTCAACGGCATTGGCGGGCAGGCTCACTGGGTGCAGAACGCCATCGGCTGGTGCGTGCTGCCCACCGCGCTGGCGCTTCCCACTCGCGCCGGTGCGTCCATCCTGGTCTTCTACTGGACGGTCGGCGCCGCGGTGCAACTGGCGCGCAGCCCCGATGCCGAGGCGTTGGTGAACGTGGGGTTGGGGACAGCGAGCATCCTGGCGGTGCAGCTGTTCGCCCTGGTGTTCAACGGCCTGATGCGGGAGGCGGCGCTGGACGCGCACGCTGAAACCCAGGCGCATCAACGTCTTCGGCGCCGTGAACGGGTGGCCCAGGCGCTACGCGCCGAGTATCAACGTCGGTACGCCAAACTGGTCGACAACGTGGTGCCGTTGCTGCGGCAACTCAGTGCGACCGGGGAGGTGGACGAGCGGCTGCAGCGACGGGCCCGCGCCGAATCACGCCGATTACGGGCACTTTTCGATCAGGCGGCCGCTTTCGACAACCCGTTGATGCAGAATTTGCGGCCACTGATCGACAACGCCGAAGCACGCAACGTCGACGTGGTGGTGGAGGTTGCCGGCGATCTGCCTGATCTCGGTGCCGGCGCCATCGCTGCGCTGACGACACCGCTGGCGGTGGTCCTGGAGCAGGACATGACCTCCGTGCGGCTGGTGGTGACCGCCGAGCCCGACGAGGTGACCGTCAGCGTGGTGTGTCACGGCACCGGCGCCGACGCGCTCTCGGGGTTCACCGATGCGGTGGACGTGGTCAGCGACGGCCCCACGCTGTGGGTCCTGATCCGGCACCGATTCAAAACGGAGGCCGCCGATGCCACCACCTGAACCGCCCGCTGACAGGTGGGGCATTCAGCGGGGAAGATGTTGAGGCGCTATCCCAGCAGCGCCCAGCCGACTCCGAACACCGTCAGCAACGACACCAATGTGAGCGGCACCCCGAACCGGAAGAACGTCGCGGTGCTGTAGCCGCCGGGCTTCATCACCATCAGGTTCGACTGGTGGCTGAACGGATTGAGGAACGTGAACGAGATGCACGTGCCGATCAACGTCAACAACAGCACCGGGTCCAGCCCCGCGGACGCGGCCACCGTCAGCGCCACCGGCGTCAGGATCGCGGCGGCCGCGGCATTGGTCACGATGTTGGTCAGCAGCGTGGTGCCGAGCGCGATCACCAACACCACCAGCGCGGTGCTGCCACTGGACAGGTGCAGGACGGCGGCGGCGATATGGTCGCCGAGACCGCTCTCCACCACGATGGTGCCCAGCCCGATGGAACCGGCGATGATCGCCAGGATGTTCCAGTTGAGGGCACGCACCGCGGAACGCGGCGTCAGCACCTGCGTCACCACCATCAGCACCGCGCCGGTGGCAGCGATCAACTCGATGGGCGCCAGTTCGAGTGCCGCCGCGCCGATGACGGCCAGCAGGATGGCCAGCGCAGTCCAGGTCTTGCTGGTCTGAGGGGCCTTTCCCGCCACCTTCTGCCAGAGCCCCACCAGCGGGTGGTCGGCCAGGACATCGCTGGATCGTGTTGTCACCAGGCACATCTCGCCGGCGTGGGCGGGGGTGTCACGCAGCAGCTCGGTGGTCTGGGCGGCAATCACCTGGATGTCGTCATGCTCTTCGAGTTCCCGGATGGTGGCCTGCTCCTCGGTGGCGATGGACACCGCGAACAGGTCCTGGCGGGACTGGCCGAAGCGCGGACTGCCCCACAGCATCCGCACACCGGCCTCGGTGGCGCGGTAGACGAGGACATCACCGTCTTCGATGGGTTGATCGTGGTCGACGTGCGCGCCCCAACGTTGGATCTCGATGAGCTCGAAATCGGGTGTGGTGTGAACGCCCATCCTGGCTGCGGTGTTGCCGATCAGGTTGGCCCGCCCCGACACCGGAATCTCAGCGCGCCAAGACAACTCCCGCTCGGAATCTGCCGAGCGTCCCCGCAACATGATCGGAGCGGTGACCAACAGCACCAGCCACCCCACGATTGCCACCGGCACCGCGATCGGCACCCAGGAGAACATGGACAACTCCACCCCGGCGGGTGCGGCCAGGCCGGCAATGAGCAGGTTGGAGCTGGTGCCGATGAGCGTTGCCGAACCGGCCAGTGTGGTGGCATGTGCGATGGGCAGCAGCACACTGCGTGCCGGTACACCGGACTGCTGCTCGAGCTCCTTGGCGGCCGGGATCAGCATGGCCACGATGGGGGTGGTGTTGATCAGGGCCGAAACGAAGCCCACCGGCGGGATCAGCCGGGCCAGCGCCTGCGTCGATGTCGACACCCCGTTGAGCAGCCGGTACATCACCCGGGACACCACGCCGGTATAGAGGACGCCCTTGGCGATCACCAGCATGGCCGCGATGGTGATGACGCCGCCGTTGCTCAGACCCGCGAAAAGCTCGGCGGGCGTGGCGATGCCCACCAGCCCGGCCGTCACCAGCGCACACAACAACGCCAGCACCGCCGGCACGGTACCCATCGTCATCACCACGAGCGTGATGATCACGATCACCGCCGCAACAATTGCCATGGGGAAGAATTATGTTGCGTCCTCGTGCAGGTAACGACCAACCACGTCGGCCTGTCGGCGCAGTTGTTGCGCCGCAGCCCGTTGAGCCACGGCGTCGTAACCGTCGGCGTCGGCCAGGTAGTCCCGCACATGCCCGGCCAGGATGTCACGCACGTCGGTGGCCGTGAGCACCCGTCGTGGAACCTCGGTGTCGGTGAGGCCTGTGGTATCGACACTTTCGGCGTTGTCGATGGCGGCGATCGCGGTGCGCAGCGCCGCAACGGCATCGGTGTCACGGCTCTTCATGGCAGACATGAGGTCGGTGCGGAGTGCGTCGCGCAGAGTGTGGGCATCGAAACTCACGGCGCTCCCTCTGAAACCAGGGCGCTGATCATTGCGAGGATGCCGGCGGCGTCGTCGGGGTGGCCCACGATGATCACCTTCAGGCTGCGCTGGGATTCGTCGTAGGCGGTGTGCACAGTCAGGTGCCGGCGACCCGCGGGATCGCTGTTGGCCGATGCCACCACAAGGGTGGACACCCGGTCCATCAGTGCCCGGCCGATGTCGCTGATCTGCACGATGGTGGTGACCTCCACCCGGGGCGCGGGTTCAGGCTCGGTGTCCCCGGTGAAGGCGCGCAGGTCCTGTTCAGAGATGCGGTACTGCTTGCCGATTCGGACCGCAGGCAGCCGTCCGTCGCGCACATAGCCGCGGACGGTGCGCACGTGCAGGCCGAGTAACTCGGCTACCTCGTCGGGGGAGTACACGAGAGTGAACATACCCTATCGCTCCCTGAGGCGGCACCGATAGGGAATGATGCGTAATGGCCAATCGGCGGCTGCGGCCACGGCGTACCTGCTACCCGGTAGTCGGGATTGGGGATAGCAATGCAGACCAGTGTCCCCTGATCGGACGAACATTGTCTCCAACAGCGACCGTGAGAAGCCGGGCAGAGGAGCAACGATGACGCACCATCTCGACTCGAAGGATCGCCGGCTGGCCCCGGTGACCTCCCTCAACAGTGACACCGCGCTGAAAGCGCGTTTCGAGCGCGACGCGGTTCCGTTGGTGGACCAACTCTACGGAGGTGCGCTGCGCATGACCCGCAGCCATGCCGACGCCGAGGATCTGTTGCAGGAGACCATGATCAACGCTCTGGTCGGGTTCCACCGCTTCCGCGAAGGCACCCACCTGCTGGCATGGCTGTACCGGATCATGACCAACACCTACATCAGCGGCTACCGCAAGAAGCGAGTGCGGCCGGCGGAGTATGCGACCGACGAGATCACCGACTGGCAGCTGGCTTCGGAGGCCGATCATTCGTCCACCGGCCTGCGTTCTGCTGAAGTCGAAGCGCTGGAGGCCCTGCCCGACAACGAGATTGCCGCAGCTCTGCAGGCGCTGCCGGGGGACTTCCGGATGGCGGTGTACTACGCCGACGTGGAGGGATTCACCTACCGGGAGATCGCCCAGATCATGGGCACACCGGTCGGCACGGTGATGTCGCGGCTGCACCGCGGCCGGCGTCAACTCCGGGAGCTGCTGGCTGAGGTCGCCCGTGACCGTGGTTATCTTCGCGGCCCGCTGGTGGCTTCCGAAGCCCTGGCGTCCTGACATCCGAGGGGGACACCATGTCTGCATATCGCCTCGTCGGCCGCTCGGGATTGCGGATCTTCCCGCTGTCGCTCGGCACGATGACATTCGGAACGGGGTGGGGCTGGGGCGCCGACGGCGACGAATCCCGCCGGATCTTCGACGTCTACGTCGAGCGGGGCGGGAACCTGATCGACACGGCCGTCAACTACACCGACGGCGAGTCCGAGCGACTGGTCGGGAAACTGATTGCGCCGCACCGGGACCGGTTGGTTCTGTCGACGAAGTACACCATGTCGCGGCGGGCCGGTGACCCCAACGCGGGAGGCAATCACCGGCTCAACATGATCCGCTCGGTCGAGACCAGCCTGCGTCAGCTCGACACCGACCGTATCGACCTGCTGTATGTACACGCCTGGGACTTCACCACCTCGCCGGAGGAAGTGATGCGCGGCCTCGATGACCTGGTTCGCAGCGGCAAAGTGGTGTACGTGGGTGTCTCGGACACCCCGGCCTGGCGCATCGCCCAGATGCAGACGCTGGCGCTGCTGCGCGGCTGGGAGCCGCTGGTGGCGTTGCAGATCGAGTACAGCCTGGTGCAACGCTCGGTCGAGCACGAGTTGATCCCGATGGGTATCGAACTGGGCCTCGGTGTCATGCCCTGGTCGCCGCTGGGTGGGGGAGTGCTCACCGGTAAGTACGGCCGGGCCGACCTGGACCAGCAGGGCTCGCCTCCGGCCGCCGGTAGCCGCACCGGCGTCATCGCGGCCAGCGGAAACATGACCCAGCGCGCACTCGACATCGCCGACGTGGTGGGTACCGTCGCGCACGAGATCGGCGTCACCCCAGCGCAAGTGGCGCTGGCCTGGGTGCTGCACAAGCCCGGTGTGGTGTCACCGGTCATCGGTGCCCGCACCTTCACCCAGGCCGAACAGAATCTCGACGCACTGCACATCGTCCTCGACGACGAGCAAATCAGCCGCCTGGATGCGGCCAGTGATCCCGGCGCGATCTTCCCCACGGTGTTCCTGCGCAAGCCGATGACACATCAGCTCGTTTTCGGCGGCGTCGAGGTGGACACCAGCCGTCCGCAGGCAAAATCGCCCATCCCGCAGGCTGTCTGAACCCGGGCCGGATACCGTTGCCGTCATGGCGACTGACATCACCGTGCGGGGCAGCTTCTCGGCGTTCCAGCCACCCGAGCGCGGGACGGTGCACGCGACCATCTCCTATGAGGGCCCGCAGATGCAACCGGTCTACGAGCGGGTGGCACGTGACCTCGAGACGGTGCGCGATTCGGTGGCCGGGCTGCTCGACGGGCCCGTCACATGGTGGTCAGCCGGACAGCTACGCACCTCGTCGACCCGGCCGTGGAACAGTGACGGTAAGCAGCTGCCGCTGGTGCACCGCGCCAGCGTCACCGTGGACGTGAAGTTCCGCGACTTTCTCGAATTGTCGCGCTGGGTCGGCCAACACATCGCCGGCGCCGAGGGCTTCCGAGTGTCCAGCGTGGAGTGGGCGCTGACCGAAGTGCGCCGCGACGAGCTGCGCCGGGAGGCGCGTCGCCGCGCCGTGCTGGATGCCGCCGACAGGGCTCAGCAGTATTCCGACGCCCTCGGCCTCGGTGCCGTGCGCCCCGTTGCCATCGCTGATGCCGGCATGCTGGGCGCGCACCTGCGTCCGGACACCGGCGGCGGCGCTCCGTTCGCCCGCGCGGCGGCCCTGCGAGCCGGTGGTGGCGCCGAAGTGGAGTTCGTACCGGAGGACATCGAGGTGTCAGCCGCGGTGGATGCGCGCTTCGTCGTCGGGGCTGTCTGACCGACACGCGTGCCCAGCAGTGGCGGTTTGGTGTTTGCTGCAGTATCTTCCAGGGCGTCAATACATGGACTCATGCAGAGGTTCTTTCTGCCGGAGGAAGGATCATCGTGGTGCGTGCTGGTTTGGTTCCACTGTTTGCGGTGGCGATGTTGATGGCGGGGTGCGGCGCCTCCGACGACGCGGCCGCACCGTCGGGTGAATCGGAGTCGGCCACCGCGACCACCGAAAACGCCGCAGCTGCGGAGGAATTCGCTGACCAGGGCGAGATGATCGCCACCTACGAGGATGCGACGACACCCGAGGCGATCCGCGGCCGCCAGATCTACCAAGACGGCAAGATGCTCGAGGACATGGCCGCCGGTGCCAGCGAGCTGTTGAAGCTGCCCTACGACATCCCGCTGGTGGGCCAGCAGTGCGACGAACCCAATGCCTGGTGGAGCCCGTCGGAGCAGAAGATGACCATGTGCTACGAGTATGTCGACTTCGCCGAGAGCATGTTCCTGGACGCCGGTGACTCCGATACCGACGCGCTCGACTCCGCGGTGAATGCCACCTACGCGACCTTCTTCCACGAGATGGGGCACATGGTCATCGACATCTATGACCTGCCGACCACCGGCCGGGAAGAGGATGTGGCCGATCAGCTCTCGGCCTTCATGCTGTTGATGCCCGGTGACGACGATCAGCTCGATCCCGAATCGGTGTCGATCCTGCGCGACAACGCCCGGTTCTTCGAAGCCTTCTCCGCCTACGGCGAACTGGACGAATCGGCATTCGCCGATGAGCACTCGCTCGACCAGACCCGCATGTACAACCTGCTGTGCTGGGCGTACGGCGCTGACCCCGACATGAACAGCGACCTGGTGGAGAACGATCTGTTGCCCGAAGAACGGGCCGGCCGGTGCGCAGATGAGTTCGATCGCATGAGTTACGCCTGGGCCAGCCTGCTGGGGCCCTACGTCAAGGAGTGACCGTACGGCGCTTGGTGAATTCAACAGGGTGAATCGGCCCCGGCGATCCTGCCGGGGGCGCACGTCAGCGATTCACGAGACGAGTAGTGCCGTACCCGAGCCGTTGTCACGGGAATGCGCGAAAGTGGTCATATGCCAATGCGCTGGCTTCGGGGCACCGTCATCATGCCACTGTGTGCGCCGTGCGCTACCGCGATGATGGTGATCGATGTGCGCGACACGTCACTGGTCGACGGGGTGTCTCCGGTGATCGCGGTCAGCAGTTTCCCGGACACCGTGGTGATGCCCGGCCACCGCCATCACTTCGCGATGGAGGCACCGGAAGTGCCGCCGACGCATTGCCTTTCGCTCGGCTGCCACATCGACCTCAGCGGTGAAGGGGTGCTGACCCGCGGCGATCTGCTGTGCGCCGAGCCGGTACCGGTGGCCCCGGTGGGCGACGTCGACACCCTGGTGGTCCAAGTGGTCACCGTCTGACAGTCACACCGTGGCCGGCACCTTCGCCGTGCTCATCTCCTGCCGCAGGGCGGTGAAGTCGGAGATGGTCTTGGTGGCCACGGTGGCGACGGGCCGCGCATTGCGACCGGTGGCCTCCTTCTTCGACACCATCACCACACTGTCGATGTAGGGCTGGATGGTGGTGGCGTTCTGCACCGTGGCGACGATGACCAACTGGAAACCGAACTTCCGGAACGCCTGCAGGGCCTGCTGGGCGAACTGCGGGTCGGACTTCGAGAACGCCTCGTCGAGCATGAGTTGGGCGAAAACCGGTTTGTTGGCATCGTCTTCTCTGGCGTCTCCCGGCGCCGCGAGGTTGAAGCTCAAGGCGCCCGCCAGGCAGAACGCCATCAGCTTCTCCTGCTCACCGCCGGAGTTGTCACCCGCGTTGCTGTGCGTGCGGATCAATTCTTCGCTGCGCACATCCCATTCGGCGCAGTCGAAGGTGAACCGGTTACGCACATCGAGCGCGTCACGGGTCCACACCCTGTCCTCGGGCGCCGTCGAGGCCAACCGGTTGCGCAACCGCAGGATATCGGCGTACTGGTCCAGAATCGCCTGCTTGTCACCCAATCCGACCTCGGCGATCCGGCGGGAGATGGCGCGGACGATCTCGGTCAGCTCGGACACCGCCGTCAGGGTGCGTGGGGTGGCGCGCAGCGTCAACCGGGTGCCGCGATTGAATTCGACCGACCCCAAACCGGTGTTGACCCGCGCGATCTGATCGCTGATCCGGCGGGCCTCCTGCTCGGCCACCCGGTGCAGAGTCAGGATCGCATCCGGTGCCTGCTCGGTGACCAGACGCATCATCAGTTCGTACGCCTCGGGCAGCTCCCGCTCGTCGATGTGCCGGCACAACGCCACGTAATCGTGCACCCGCTCATCGAACACATCGCTGTCATTGGGAATCGCGTCGGGGAACGCGGTGTCGAATGTGTTCAGGATGCGGGCGAGTTCATCGTAGGAACGCCTGCGGCTCTCGCGCAGCTGCTCCCGTTCACGCCGGATGGTGTTGAACACCGCCTCGCGGTGCGGCTCGGGATTGAGCAGCTCCAGCGGCACCGGCACATCATTGGCGTACCGGTGCAGCAGTTCGGTCAACGGTTCCGACACGAACGCGGGCGCCAGGCGCTCGGACAGCTCCAACAACCGGGTCCGCCTACCGTCGAGATCGTCGCGACGGGTCTGGATGGCACCCCGGCGCGTCATCAACGTCTGGATCTCCGACCAGCATTCCTCTGCGCGGGCCGACAGCGCCTCGATATCGGGATGGTCGGCCAGCAGGATCTCGAACTGCTCACGCAACCGGTCCGCGTGTTTGTCGGCGGTCTCGGTGTCGATGTGGTTCCACTGCGGGAACTGCTCGCAGATGGCCTTGCACGCCGCGGCGCGGTCACGCATGCGCTGACGCTGAGCGGCGATGTCATCAGCAGCACGCCGGGCCTGCTGATACGCGTCCTCCGCGGCAGCGAGGTCGACGGTCAGCGCGTCGATCTTGGCGCGCACGTCACCCTGGTAGATGTACTCGGCCTGCTTGAGCGGGCGCCGGTCATCCTTGATCGCCAGGCGGTCGGAGTCCTTGTACAGACCGGTGTCGGTGACCGCACGGCGGAAGCGGGAGAACACATCCGGGGTGTCGACGCACACGTGGTCGCCGGCGGCGGCCACCACGTCGGCGGCCTCGGCGGCGCACGGGTGCGTCGGATCGACCACGAACAGCTTGCCGGCCAACGTGTTCGGCTCGGCGTCCACCGGTGCCTTGCCGACCAGGCTGGCGCGCACATGGTGCAGTTGCAATCGGCCCCGCATGTTCGTCTCGTTGACGAAGCGCAGCACGGCGGCATAATGCGAGTCGGGTACCAGCAGACGCAGCCCGACGCCGCGCAACACCTTCTCCACCGCGACGCGCCAGCGGCTGTGCTCGGGGCGCAGATCCATCAGCTCGGCGATGTAGGGAAGCTCGCCGGGATCGATTCCGACTGCGGCGCAGATGTGTTCACGCATGGTGGTCGCCGACTCGGGTAGTGCGGAGCCGACGTGCTCCACCCGCTTGAGCTCCTTGGCGGCGTCATCGCGCGCCATCCGCGCGACCTTCTGCGTGTACTCGGCGTCGGTGGATGCTTCACGGCCGCGGTCGAGTTTGGCCAGCAGTTCCGTGGCCTGCGTGGTGAGCTCTTCGCGCAGATTCCAGAACTCGTCTGCGCTGTCGGGGATGTCGAGATTCTGGGCGGTGACCAGCGCTTCGTAGGCCGCACGGCGGCGTGAGACCTCCTCGGCCTGCGCCTCGGCCGCGGCCACCTGCGACTGCAGCGGCCCGATACTGGCGCTGGATCCGCTGATCTGGGCGTTGAGCGAATCTGCCTCGGCCTTGGCCAGATTGAGTGAGCGCGTGACATCTTCGTACTCGTTGCCGAGCTGGTCGATGGTGTTGTCCAGCGACTCGATCTGCGCGGGGCACTGGGCCAGCCGGACGTGATCGGTGTAGGCGCGCACCATCGGCTGGTCGACGAGGTCGATGATGCCCAGATCGGAGGACTCCGAGGCGTAGCGCTGCTGGATCTTCTCGATATCGCCGAGGATCTTGCGTTTGCGCTGCGCGACGGCCAGCAGTTCACGTGCTTCGACCAGCGGGTCGATCTGCTTGAGTGCCTCGGGCAGCCGGGACAGGCTCTCCGGTTCGTCGAGCATGAACTCACGGACGAACTGCTCGAGCCCGCCAACGCTTTTCAGTGACTTGGCCTTGCCGAGCAGCTGCTGGGCCGCGTCGGAGGCGCGGATGCCGATGGTGGCGTACAGCTGGGCCAGGTACTGCGACTCCACTTTGGTGGAGAACCGCCAGTTGTCGTCCTTGAAGACGCCGGTGTCGAATCTGCCTGAGGCCCAGCGGTTACAGACATCTTCGATGTCGCGGTCGTCGTCGGCGAGCACGAACCGGCTCGACGAATCCGAGCGCGACTCGCCGGTGAGCCACTTGAGCACCAGGCCGGTGACCGTGCGGCCGGTGTTGCTGGAGTACGTGACGGCGATGGCCGACCAGGCGGTGCCGTCGCCGCGCAGGTACATCACCTTGCTGGTGCCGCCGTCGCTGCGCTGACCCCAGGCGCCCCGGACGTACTTGTCGACGGTGCGCCGGCCCGCGCTGGAGCCGGCGGCGGAGTTGTCGCCCGAGGCGTTGAAGTTACGGCGGTTGAACGGCAGGAAGCCCAGCGAGATCGCGTCCAGCAGTGAGGATTTGCCGCTGCCCGAGGCACCGGCGATCAGCGCGCCGCCCGCGCTGAACGGGATGGAGTGATACCCGTCGAACACACCCCAGTTGATGACCTGCAGGCGGGACAGATGGAACTGCTCAGGCATCCAGCGCTACTTCCTCTGTTTGGGGGGTGCCGCCACCCAGCAGCAGTTCGAACTGCTGCTGCAATTCGGTGATCACCGAGGCCGTCATGATGGCCGTGATGACGGGGCTGACGGTGTAGCTGTCCTCGTCGTCGCGGCTGCGCCGCAGGATCTCCAGCCCGGTCAGGCGCGCTATGGCGGCGTCGATGCGGGCGGTGAAGGTCACGGTGTCGCGGTCGACGTCGTTGAGCACCCCGGAGAACAGCCCGTGCACTTCATCACGGCTGATCAGCACGCTGCTGTCGCCGGAGGCGCGCATCATCTGGGCCAGGTGCAGCGCCAGGATGGAGTCGTAGGTGCCCAGCGGTTCGCGGCGCAAGAGCTTGGCGCCCTTGGCGGATTCGTAACGGGCCTGCTCGACGAACGCGACTCCGTCGTCTCCACCGGCACCTTGCACCAGGCGCAGCAGCAGATCCAGTTCGGACAACCGCACCGTGAGATCTCTGCGGTACTCCACCACCCAGCTGTAGAGGTCGCGGTCGGCTTCGGCGCTGATGTACCGGCGGGTCAGAAGCTGTTGCAGCGCCCAGCATGCCCGGTCCGGCAGTTCGCTGACGTCACCTTCGAACCGGGGCCGTTTCTGGTGGGGGGTGCGGGTGTTCTGGTCGACGTGGGGGAGGGCGGAAAACCCCTCGTAGTCGGGAGTGGACTGCTCGGTCACTGGGCGGCTCCCTGCAGGCTGGAGATCGGTTCGGTGAACATCAGGCGGGGGACTTCCATCTCGCGGTCGCGGCCGTCGAGGGATTGGAAGCGCACTTTCTCAACGGGGTGAGTCGATGCTGTGGTGTTGGTGTCCGCTTGTTTGAGCGCCCACGACCAGAGCACGATGACGTGTCCGAGGTAAGCCGAATCCAGCATCTCGACCGCATCGGGCAGCGACAGCGGTCCCGACGCGATGGCGGCGTTGATCATCTCCGACATCGCCGGCGCGTCGACCTGGGTGGTCAGTGCGGCGAAGCTGGCCAGGTCGACCTCGCCCTCGGCGGCTTGCGCGGGTTTGGGATTCGACAGGTCGCCGATCCGGAAGCTCAGTGCGCCAACGGAACTGATGGCGTGCCGGGCGAGCGGGAGTTCGATGTCGAGCCGCGAGTCCGTCAACGAGGACTTGAGCAGATTGCGGGCGGCGCCGATCGCCTCGTTGAGCTGACGGGCGACGCCCCGGCTCTGCTCGAGGGTGCCGTAGGCGGTGAACCGTTTGACGCGCTGCGCGCAGCGCTGCTGGATGCGTTCCACCTCGTCGATCTGATGTCCGACGAGTTCGAAGAAGCCGGCCATGACCTTGCGCAGCTGCGGGTCCAGCGCCGGGAGTGCCTCGGCGACCGCGGCGACGTCGGCTTCGAACTCGGCGCGCTGGTCGGGATCGTTGATCATCCGCAGGAACGCCCGGTGTGAGTCGCGGCCCTGCGAGTCCCAGGCTTGCTGGTAGTCGGCGTACATGCGCCGCTGCCGGTCCCGGTATGCGACATTGCTGTCGATCGGTTCATCGAGTGCGGCGGTGGCCTGTTCGATCATCGTGCCGTACTGGCCGATATCGGTGATCAGCCGCTCCATCTGCAGGGCGATGGCGCGGGCCTCGTCGTAGGAGTCGGTGAGGTCGGGTTCCGGGCGGTCGCTGTCGAGGCCCCGTTCCAGGGCGTCGAGCTCCTGGCGCAGGGCGTCGATCTCGGCCTCGATGCTCTTGCGCACCCGTGCGGGATCGTTGCCCACCCGCAGCGCCACCTGCTTGAGCCGCGCGGCGATGCCGTTGATGGACCCGCCGGTGGCGATGGTGTCCTGCCGGCGCATGCCGCGAAGGAAGTCCAGCGCGCGGCGTGCTTCCTGGGTGAGGTAGCAGAGATTGCGCTCGTGACCGGATCGGGTGTCGGCAATGCGATGCAACCAACCCTGGCTGGCCCAGGACTTGATGAGGCTCAGCCCGGACTGACCGTCCGATTCCTGAAGACTGTTGAGGTCCTGTTCCAAGGCGACGACGAGCTCGGTTTCCGGAACCACGCCGCTGCTGAGGTGGCGGTCCATCAGTGTGGCGTAGATGCCGAGGTTGTTGGTGGCGAGCAGGCGGACGGTGGGCGAGCTCTGGATGTCGCGGTTGAGGTCGAGCAGGTCGACAGCCGACAGCTCAGCGTTGACGTCCACCTGTGTGCACCTCCGGGCGTCCTGAGCGGTCATGGAACCGTCCAAGATAGGCGACTTCGCGGCGGCGATGCTCCGCTGGGGCGGCGTGTTGGGGACAAGTCTCGGTGTGTTGGCGCTGGGCTCGGAACAGGCGTTACTGGCGTCACTCGAGGCCCAGCAGCCCCACTGGTAGCCGGGTACGCGGGGTCGCCGGTGCCCGGCTCTGCGCGACTCTTCAGCGACGTTGGAAACGCCAGGGCGGCGGTGTCCGGGGGCGCCGGTATGGCTTTGCCCTGTAAGCGCCGAAGCGGGAATAACTAGGCGCATGAGCAGCAACCGCAGGCGCCGTGACGTGTTGTACAGACTAAATACTGCCAACCACCGTTCAATTCCTGCCAACGGAAATCAACCGGTTGAACTGCGGGTTTCAACCATCAGATCGGACAGAACCCCTCACTGAACCGATTGACCCGCGACTCACACGAGCCACGATGCGACCACAACGAATCAACGAGAGAAGCAGGATCATGAAGAAGCTCGGATTTGCCACCATCGCCGCCACCGCATTGACCGCAGGCGCCCTCGGACTGGCCGCCCCGGCACTGGCTGCCCCCACCGGTGCAGGCAATGCGCAGGACACCATCTCCTCGCTGCAGGACCAGGGTTACAAGGTGGTGGTCAACCGCCAGTCCACCGCTCCGCTGAGTGAAGCCACCGTCGTCTCCGTCGGCGAGGGCCCGGCCTTCACCCACAGTGTGTCCGGCGCCAACAGCGACGACGACAAGCTGTACGGCCCGGTGACCACGCGGACCGTCTACGTCAACGTGAAGTAAGCCGAGATCGGTCGAAGAGGCGCCTCCGCGGAGGCGCCTCTTTTGTCGATGGGCGGTCAGCGCTTGCGGTTGTTGGAGATGATCTCGATGCCGGAGGTCGGGGCATTCTTGTCCCGCTTGTCGGCGCGCTTTTCCTTCAAGGACTTTCCCGACTTCTTGGACATGCTCGAGCGGGGAGATTTGTCTGACATCGCCGACCCCTTGATTGGGGGCCTGGGTGGTCCCGATCTCCCGAGCATACGCGCAGCGCGGGTTGATGCGGTTCCAGTGAGCGGATGACGTTCACCCGCAGCCGATCCTCCTGTGCGGCCCATCGAACGATCCAGTCCCGAAAACCCCGGCGCCAGTCGGGAATTCACTCCAGTCCGTTGGCGAGCACCATCGACTCGCCCGTCATGACCCGCCCGTGCGCGGACACGAGGTACAGCACGGCGTTGGCGACGTCCTCGGGTTCCAGCAGTCCGGGCCGCGGCCTGCCCTTGGCGAACATCTCCTCGACATCCGCGCGGCTCGGGTGGTCCAGATCGGGGCGGATCATCCGGTAGGTCCCCGGGTTGTGGATCATCGGCGTGCTGACACCAGCGGGCAGCACCGCGTTGACCGTGATGCCGTGGTCGGCTACCTCCCAGGCGACCGACTTCACCAGCGCGACCACCCCGGCCTTGGCGGCGGCATAGTGCCCGGAGTTGCGGGCCCCGGTGTTGGCGACGATCGACGACGTGGCCACCAGAGCGCCCGCCTGCCGTTCGATCATGTGAGGCAGCACCGCCCGGAAGGTGTTGAAGACACCGGTGAGGTTGACGTCGATCATCGTCTGCCAGCGCCGCGCGGACATCTCGGCAACGGGTGCGCTGCTGGCGATACCCGCATTCGCGATGGCGATGTCGAGATGGCCGAACTGGTCGACCGCCCGGTTCGCGAGGTCGACCAGCGCGTCGAGGTCACGGACGTCGGCGACGACGGCCAGACAGCGACGGCCCAGCGCTGTGACGGCCTGCTCGGTCTGCGCGAGATCAGCTGGGGTGGGGAGGTCGTAATCCACCTCGGCGACGGGCGCGGCCAGATCGCACAGCACGATATCGGCGCCCTCCCGCGCAAGCGTGAGTGCGTGCGCCCGGCCCTGCCCGCGGGCACCGCCGGTGATCAATGCGACCTTGCCTTCGAGTGCACCCATCTCGTCTCCTTTCCTTCTTGATGGGTAGACCCGTCTGTGGCGCGGAACTCATCGTCACCGTTGCTGGTCAACGTCGCGCGCGGTAGCCCGCCGCGGCGGCCGCCGCGCACTTCCTGCCAGTGAACGGTCAATTTCTGCCAGTGGAATTAAACCGCTGATCTGCTGGTTTACACCATCAGAGCACCACGAACCGCGAGCCACAGACCCTCTCTGGGACCCACGATTCGAACCCCAACGAATCAAGAGAGAAGAACCATCATGACCAAGTTTGGATTTGCCACCGCCATTGCCACCGCCGCCACCGCCGCGTTCTTGGGGCTGGCCGCGCCCGCGCTGGCCGCCCCCACCGGCGCCGGCAACGCCCAGGACACCATCTCCTCACTGCAGGACCAGGGGTACAAGGTGATTGTCAACCGGCTGTCCAACGCCCCGCTGAGCGAAGCCAGCGTCGTCTCTGTCGGTGAAGGCGCCACCTTCAGCCACACCAACCCCAACAACGGTAACGAAGGCGGCTACGGCCCCAACGCCGACAACCAGTTCGCCCCGCAGAACACCAAGACTGTCTACGTCAACGTCCGCTAGAGCAGTCCACCGAAGAAGGCACCCCGAGTGGGGTGCCTTTTTGGTGTGCACCGCGCAGGATGTCGCCGACGTCAGCTCCGCGCACGCCTGTGAGGTCTTCGAACCACGATGCCCCATGTCGCGAAGGTCGCACGCACTGACCCCGACAGTTCCTGCGGGCCAGCATGTTTCGCAACCGGCGATAAGGTGAACCGATGTCCAGCGCAACCCCTGTGACCCCGGAGCGGCGCAGGCGACCCAAAGATCGCAAGGCGCAGATCGCCCGGACCTCGGCCGAAGCGTTCAGCGAGCTGGGGTATCACGGCGTCAGCATGGAGGACATCGCCGGCCGGGTGGGCGTGACGGCGGCGTCGCTGTACCGGCATTACGCGGGCAAGTACGACCTGTTCCGGGCGGCGGTCCTGGGGATGGGCGAACAACTCCTCGAGGTCACCACCTTTCTGGACGACGAATCCGCCGACGCCGAGGCGAACTGGGAGCGCGCCGTCACGACGCTGACCGACTCGGCCGTCAAGAACCGCAACAGCGGCGGTCTGTACCGCTGGGAACACCGCTACCTGGAGCGCGTCGACCAGGACGTGCTCGACGCACAGCTGAGACTGGTCAACCGGCGACTGCAACGGCCGCTGTCGGTGCTGCGCCCCGAACTGACGGGCCGGCACCGGACCATCCTGGCGGCGGCGGTGCTCAGCGCCGTCGGCAGCATCACCGACCACCATGCGAGGCTGGCCACCGACCGGATCCACGCGACGCTGGCGCGCATCGCCCGCGACCTCCGTGACACCCACCTGCCCACACCGCCGCCGCCGGCCGGCGCACCCCGGCGCCGCACCGTCGGGGCCGCCGCAGGGGAGTACGAGCAGATTTTGCATGCCGCCCTGCTGCTGTTCAACGAACGCGGCTACCGGGAGACCGGCGTCGATGACATCGCCGCTGCGGTGGACATGTCGGCGCCGAGTATCTATCGCTTCTTCCCGAGCAAGGGGGCGATTCTGGCGGCGGTGTTCCGCCGGGGCGCGGACCGGGTGTCCGGCGACGTCGCCGACGTCCTGGCCACCGCCGCCGACCCGCGAGAAGCCGTCGCCGGCCTGGTGGACACCTATGTGCGGCGCTCGATCGCCAACCCGGAACTGGCCTACGTCTACTACGCCGAGCGCGCCAGCGTGCCCGCCGAGGACCGGGTGGTGATCCACAACATGCAGCGCGCCACCGTGGAGGCCTGGTCCAGCCAGGTCGCCGCGGCCAGGCCTGAATTCGCCCCCGACGAAGCACGTTTCGCCGTCCAGGCGGGTTTTGCGCTGACGGTCGACGTCGGGCGGGTGCTGCAGCGTGACGACACGGGCTCGGCCCGGGCGATCATCCGGCATCTGATGCTGACCGTCCTACTGGGCGATGCCACGCTGGGCGGCCGCTGACCGGGTGAGCCCGGTTGGTGGTCTATGAATGAGCGATGTCCACTGACCTGTCCGCCACCGGTGTCGTGCTGCTCCATCCCGCCCCGGCGGAGCGGGTGCAATCCTGGCTCGAGCGGGTGCAGGAGGCGGCATCGGCGTTTCCGGGTTTCGAAGCGATCCGGCTGGCCCGCCGCGGCGGCAATCTGGCCAGCGCTGCGGCCATCACCTTCGACACCACCGAACATCTGAACGCGTGGCTGGACTCGGCGGCGCATGAGACGGCATTCAGTGACGCGAATGATCAAGGTGTGCTTGGCAAATCGTCGGTGCTGCTGGTGGGTGACGCATACCGCCTGCCGCCGGGCACCGCGGTGTTCCGCCACGATGTGATCCCCGGCCGGACCGGCGAGTTCATGGCCGCCGAGCAGGAGATCGCCGCGGCCACCGCGAGCCTGCCCGGGTTCGACTTCCTGATCCTGTTGCCACCGTTACCGGGCCGCAACCAGTGGATGTCGATCCTGAGCTTTCACACCGATGACCAGCTGTCGACATGGCTGGCCTCCGACGAACGGGCGCAGCGCGTGCCGCATCTGCGGGCACACCTGACAAAGGACTTCACCGTCGACGCGCCGTTCGGTTCGATCCTGCGCGTGCAGGACGGACGCCCGCGGGTCACGCCGAAATGGCGGACGGCGATGTTGATCGTGCTGGTGCTCTATCCCACCGCGATGACTGTGACCCGGTTCATCGCACCGCTCTGGGTGCAACTCGGCGCACACCCGTGGCTGTCGACCTGGCTGACCCAGGTGGTGTGCGTCGCCGCGATGACGTATGCCCTGATGCCGTTCGCCACGCGGGCGTTCGCTCGTTGGCTCGACCCGGTGGCGGGGTCGTCGCTGCGGGTTTCGGTGGCCGGTGCGCTGGTGGTGTTCGCCGTGTACGGCGTGTGGTTGACGCTGTTCGCGACGGTGCCGGGGCTGCAGCTGCCGATCCACCCGTGATGTGGCGCGCGTCACGCGTGAATTTTGCTCTCGCGGAATTAAATTGGTTAACGGCGGGTTAACTCCATTGACCGGGATGGCGAGAGCGCCGGCCGATCGACGATGTGAGTAAACAGAGAGAAGCACGATACAAATGAACAAGTTCGGAATCGCCACCCTTGCCGCCACCGCCGCGACCGCCGGATTCGTCGGCCTTGCCGCCCCGGCCCTGGCCGCGCCTAGCGCCACCACCAACGCGCAGGCCACCATCTCCTCGCTCGAAGCGCAGGGTTACCACGTCGTGGTCAACCGTCTGTCCGAGCGTTCACTGGAGGAGGCCAACGTGGTCTCCGTGGGGAAGGGCGCGACCTTCACCCACACCGTGAGCGGCGCCAACAATGACGACGACAAACAGTTCGGCCCCGTCAGCACGACGACCGTCTACGTCGACGTCCGCTGATCTGAAGCCCGAGTCAAGGGGGCGTCCCAGCCGGGGCGCCCCCTTTTCGCGTTTCTAGAGCTGCACACCCCGGGTCAAGGCGCCGTCGACCAACAGATTGGTGCCGGTGATGAAACTGGCCGCCGGGCTGGACAGGAACACCACGCCGTTGGCGACTTCCTGCGGGGTGGCCATCCGGCCGGTCGGGTTGAGTCCCAGTGCGGTGGCGAACAATTCGGGGTTGTTCTCCTCGATCGAGGGCCACACCCCGCCCGGGAAGTAGGTGTTGCCGGGGCTGACCGTGTTCGCACGCACCCCTTTGCCGGCCAGTTGGTAGGCCAACCCCTGCGTGTAGTGGATGATGGCGGCTTTGAAGGTGCCGTAGGGCCCGGCCGCGAAATCGATCTCGCGGCCCGACACGCTGGAGATGGTGACGATGGACCCGGCGCCGGACTCCAGCAGGTACGGCAGCGCCGCATCCACCAGGCCGACGGTGCCCATCAGGTCGACCTCGAAGCTGGCGCGCCAGTTCTCCGGGTTCTCCGGGATCGCCAGCGCGCTGACGTTGGCCACCACACCGTCGATACCGCCGAGTGCCTCCGCGCTCGCAGTGACCCATGACGAAAGTGCCTCGGTGTCACCGACATCCACCGCGGTACCCAGCGCCGACGGTACTTCCAGACTCTTGTCCACCGTGCGTGCGCAGTAAGCCACCGCGGCGCCTTCTGCCAGAAGTCCTTCGACGATCGCGCGGCCGATGCCGCGGGTGCCGCCGGTGACCAGGAAACGCTTACCCGCCAATCCGAGATCCATGATGCCCTTCTTCAGTAGTTGATGCTGCCCAGTGCTGCTGCGGCCGAACGAAGTTCAGCGTGGATGCCGCCGTACGCCGGGGCGGGCGGCAGCAGTCGCTTGTCGATTTTGGTGACGGCGCTGTAGTTGGTGTCGACCACGTTGGCGATCGGCACCTGCGAGATCTGCGTCAGGAGTTGGTAGGCGTCGAGCCGATCCAAGCCGTAGAGCTCGCCCAGCCACGTGATCATTTCCACCTGGCCGGCCCGCCACGCCTCTTCCAGGGGTCGTCCCGAACCGATGCACATCAGATGGGTGTCGGTCTCCAACCGCGGCCAGGCCGGGCCGGCGCCCTTGATCAGTTCGACGATGGCAGTGACGTGCATGGCGCCTTCGACCGCGGTGCCGCATGACTCGCCCTCGCCCTGTCGGTAGTGCCCGTCGCCGAGGGAGAACAGCGCGCCGGGCACGTTGACTCCGAGGTAGCAGGTGGCGCCCGCCGCCATCTCCGGGGTGTCCATGTTGCCGCCGAAGGAGTCGGGGACCAGCGAGCTGCGCACTTCACGGCGCCCCGGTGCCACGCCGACAGTGCCGAGCATGGGGTTGGCCGGCAGGGTGATGTTGAAATCGCTGGCCTGTGCTGCGAACGCGAGAGAATCTGTGGCCGAATCGTATTCGTAGATCCAGGTGCGTTCCGGCAGCGCCGGCTGCAGTGTGGGACTGGCCGGGACGCTGGTCAGCCCGCCGAAGAACGGGATCAACGTCGAAGCGCCCCAGGTGCGGGCCGGCGTCAGATCCACCAGGTGCACCGCCAGGGTGTCGCCGGGTTCGGCGCCCTCGATGTAGAACGGGCCGGTCTGGGGGTTGAGGTCCTCGGTGTCCAACGCCACGCTGGCGACGTCATCCCGGCTGGTGATCCGTCCGCCGTAGGCGTCCTCGGTCCACAACGTCAGCACGGTCCCCGGTTTGATGCGCAACACCGGTTGCGCACCGCCGAAGGTATAGGCCAACTGGTCAACGGTGGGGATGAAGGTGACGTGCTCCATGGCTCCATCCTGGTGGGTGGGGCCTTTTGTCGCAGGGTTAGTCGCAGTGTTGTCGGCGATCCGGGTGTGTGGCTACCCGATCCTCCTTATGCTGAGCGAGTGCACAACATGGACCTGGTGCAGCCCGCCGCTTTCCTGCGAACCACGCTTCCGCTGGGCCTCGACGCGCTCGGGCAGTACGACTCCGGTCGCTACCACTCCATCTGGATGCCGGACCACATGGTCAGCTTCTGGCCGGATTCGATCTGGACCCCGGAGTTCACCGATCTGGCCACCGTGTCCCCGTCACCGCACCGCCATCTCGACGGGCTGGCTGTCGCGGCGGCCGCGGCTGTCCTGACCACCCGCACCCCACTGGCGTCGTGTGTGGTGGACACCGTGCGCCGCCACCCCGCGACGCTCGCCCAGACCGCGCTGACGTTGGGCCACCTCTCGCGCGGCCGGTTCATTCTCGGTCTCGGTTCGGGTGAGCTCGAGAACACCGTGCCCTACGGCTTCGACTTCGCCCGGCCCGTCAGCAGATTCGAGGAATCCCTCCGCGTCATCAAGGCGCTGTGGCACGGCGAAGGTCCGGTGGACTTCCGCGGCGAGTTCTACCGGCTGGACCACGCCCGGCTGGACACCGAACCCTTCGGTGGCGTGGTACCGCCGATCTGGATCGGCGCCGCCGGGCCCCGGATGCTCGACATCGCCGGGCGGCACGCCGATGGGTGGTGGCCCATGGGCGCCTACACTCCGGAGGACTACGCCGCCAAACTGGCTGTCGTGCGCGCATCCGCGCAGCGAGCGGGCCGGGACCCGTCCGCCATCGTGCCCGCGTTGACCCAGATCTGCCTGATCGGCGACGACGCGGAAGTGGCCGCCATGCTGGAAGCACCTCTGGTCAAGTCCATCATCCTGATGCTCACCGCGGAAGACCTGCGCCGATTCGGATATCGCCACCCGATGGGGGAGCGCTGGCGCGGCATCCAGGATTTCGACCCCGTGGCACTCTCGCGCGAGCGAATCCTCGACTTCTGCGCCGAGGTGGACACGCAAGCCATCCGTGATGTCTTTCCGTGCGGCTCACCCACCGACGTTGCGCGCCGGGTCACCGAATTCGCCGACGCCGGTATGCGCGTGTTCAAGCTGATGGATTACGGCGGCATGGCCGGGCTGCAATACGGCGCCCGCTCGGCAGCCAAAGTCGTTGAGACCGAAGACGAGGTGAGACGCCTACTCACATCACGATCGACCCGGTGGCCCGAAACCCTGATCGCGGCGGACCTACTGGCCGAGGCGCAGCGTGCGACCGGGCTCAGCGACTGGGGCGACGACACGCTACCGGCCCGGTTCGGGCTGGCCGTCGACCATCTCAACGGACTGGCGATGGGCCCTGACGGTAGAAGACGGGCGGCCGGCGTGTGCCACTGGCTGTTGACCTCGCGGCTGGAGTTCCTCGAAGACCGGCGGCGCCATCCGGTGGGCGAGGAGGTCATCGAGGCGCCGATGTTCGTGACGGGTGAACCTCGTTCGGGCACAACGCTGATGCATGCGCTGATGTCGGTGGACCCCGACGCCCGAGCATTGCGGTTCTGGGAGGTGATGTATCCGTCACCGCCGCCGGGCCTGGCGCCCGACGACGATCCCCGTCGCGACCGCGCCGACGCGGACTGGCGGGAGATCAACACCACGCTGCCCCGGTGGCTTCATTCGCATCCGTACAACGACATGCTCGGAGACGGGTTGCCGGAGGACGAGCGGACCTGGGCCTTCGACTTCCGCGTCATGACGCCGACGGCGTGGTGGCGGGTGCCCATGCAGAGCCTCACCATGGGCCTACCGACGGATCCGGCGGCGCAGTACCGCCTGCACAAGGCCATGTTGCAGCAGTTCCAGCACGCGCGGCCGCCGAAGTACTGGGTGCTGAAGGGTTTCCACGGGTTCCGGCTCGCGGCGTTCTTCGCCACCTACCCCGACGCCACCCTGGTGTGGTTGCACCGGGATCCGGTGCAGGTGGCCGCCTCACGCACCATGATGATGGCCGACATCGCCGCGGGCATGGTGGGGGACATCGACCTGAAGGCCGAGGCCAAGCTGCACCTGGAGATGACGCGGGCCAGTATCGCCAACACGATGTCGAATCCGCTGACCGATGACCCCCGCATCCACCATGTGCGGTACGGGGACTTCATCGCTGACCCCATCGCCACGGTCCGCGGTTTCTACGCGTTCTCCGGTCGGGAGCTCACTACGTCCGCCGAGCAGGCCATGCGCCGGTACCTCGCCGAGAACAAGGGCGACCGGCACGGCAAATTCCACTACTCGACCGCGGTACTGACCGATATCGGTGAGGACCTCGACGCGCTGCATGAGGAATTCCGGCCGTTCAGGGAACGGTTCGGCGTCGAGATCGAACAACGGTGACATGCATCCCCGGCTGAGCCTGCACCAGGTCGCGTTCGCCGGTGACACCCCGGACGCGTTCGTCGAGCACTGTCACACCCTGGATGTACCCATGACGCTGGTGACGTCCCTTCTCGCCGGCCCCCTCATGACGGGCGCCCGGGTGCACACCCTCAACCACCCGTTCGCCAGGGATCTCGGGAGCGCCGGCGACGCTGCGACGCAAGAGCTCTGCGCGGCAATCGAACTCGCCGCCGGTATGGGCGCCACTGCCGTCTACCTGATCACCGGCGGCCGTGGCGCCCTCAGTTGGGAAGAGGCCGCGGCCCGCTTCACCGAGCTGGTGGCACCGTGCCGCACCGCCGCACAGGAACGCGGAATCACACTGCTGGTGGAGAACGCGTCGGCGTTCAACGCCGATATCCACTTCACCCATACCCTCGCCGACACCATCAGATTGGCCGAGATGGCCGGTATCGGCGTCTGCATCGACCTGCACGCCTGCTGGGTGGAAGCGGGACTGCCGGCATTGTTCACCCGTGCCGCACCGATGACCGGGCTGGTGCAGGTCAGCGATTACGTGCTCGGTGATCGCTGTGCCCCGTGCCGGGCTGTCCCCGGAGACGGCGGGATCCCGCTCGAACGGCTCCTCGGGGACGTGCTCGCCGCTGGGTACGACGGTGTGTTCGACCTGGAACTGGTGGGTCCACGAATCGAGGCTGAGGGCGCCGCCCACGCCACCACGCGCGGCTTGGCCGCGGTCAGCAGGGTGCTCGAAAGGCTCGGCGTCTGATGGCATTCGGTGACGGCACTGCCGACCAGCCGCTACGCGATGCATGGTCGGCCTTCTGTCGGCAGCTCGAGCAAGCCGGCGACGCGGTGTTCAAAGACGCCAACCCGGCCGGTCCGCTGCCGCGCGCCGACGCCATGCGATTCCTGGTGCAGAACCTCGGACAGGCCTTCGATCTGGCCCTGGAGACCAAGGACCCGGCGTACCCGCAGATCCACCCGTTCGTCACGCCCACCCGCAAGCTCGGCGGCGACGTCGCCGACTTCACCTACCGGCAAGCCTGGATCGACGGCCGTCACACCTACCGGATCAGCGGCATCCGGGGCACTGCGCGTTGGCTCAACATCACCGTGCAGGGCGCCCGGCCGGAGACCATCCCGGGCACCGACTGGCCGTCGCTGCACGAACCCTTCGGTGACATCCCGGAATGCAACATCTTCGGACATCAACTGGTGACCGATGCCGACGGCCGCTTCGAGCTGTACATCGGCGGCGCGCGGCGCAGCGAGAACTGGCTCCCCACCACGGCGTCGTCGCGGAAGGTGTTCATCCGCGAAGCTTTTGATGCGTGGGGCGAGACCCCGACCCGGCTGAGCATCGAGCGGGTCGGGATGGACCGCCCGCCCGCGCCGCCCTCCCCGCAGCGGATGATCGATGCGATGGCGTGGGCCGGTGATTTCCTCACCGGCGCGATGCGGGACTGGCCGGAGCACTCCTGGCGCTACTCGAACGGCGTCGTCGACCCGGAGTGCCTGAACCGGTTCCCGACCGGGCGCACCGAAGCGAACGCACACCGCGGGCGGATGGCCGCCCATCTGGTGTGGCACGTGGAACCTGACGAGGCGCTGGTGGTGGAGATGGACAACCACGACGGGTTCTGGATTTTCGGCATGGGTGGAGTGTTCGGGGGCAGCCTCGACTACCTGCACCGGGCGGTCAGCTACACCCCGGCGCGGACATACGCGGACAGCGACGGCGTGGTTCGTCTGGTGATGGCGCACGACGACCCGGGCGTACACAACTGGCTTGACACGCAAGGCTTCTCAGACGGCAATCTGACCTACCGCAACCTGATGAGCAGTCATGCCGCGACGTTCCGCACCCGGCTGGTGGCACGGTGCGACCTCGACGACGTGCTGCCGCCGGACACCGCGCGGGTGTCTGCGGCCGACCGGGCGGCCCAACTGCAATGCCGCTACCGCAGCGTCAAACTGCGGTACGGCATCTAGCGGATGGCCAGGCCCGTCAGCGCCCGCGAGATCACCACGCGCTGGATCTCGCTGGTGCCCTCGAAGATGGTGAAGATCTTGGCGTCACGGTGCATGCGTTCCACCGGATAGTCGCGGGTGTAGCCGTTGCCGCCGAGGATCTGGATGGCCTCATCGGTGACGTACACCGCGGTCTCGCTGGCCACCAGCTTGGCCATCGACCCCTCGGCTGCATCGAAGGCGACGTTGTTGCGCGCCATCCAGCCGGCCCGCCACACCAGCAGTCGGGCGGCGTCGATACGGCTCTTCATATCGGCCAGCTTGAACGCGACGGCCTGGAACTCGCCGATCTTGCGACCGAATTGCTCACGCTGGCAGGCGTATTCGAGCGCGTACTCGTAGGCGGCGCGCGCGACGCCGATGGCCATGGCGCCCACCGTGGGCCGGGTGCGTTCAAAGGTCTTCATCGCGGCCTGCCCGCCGGCGGAGGCACCGGACTTCACCCGGGCGATGCGCTGCTCGAACTTCTCCCGCCCGCCCAGGATCAGGTCCTCGGACAGGCGCACGTTGTCGAGCACCACCTCGGCGGTGTGCGAGGCGCGGATGCCGTGCTTCTTGAACTTCTGTCCCTGGCTCAGGCCGGGGGTGTCGGGCGGGATGATGAACGTCGCCTGGCCGCGCGACCCGAGCTCCGGGTACACCGAGGCCACCACGATGTGGACGTTGGCGATCCCACCGTTGGTGGCCCACGTCTTGGTGCCGTTGAGCACCCACTCATTGCTGGCCTGCTCGAAACGCGCGCGGGTGCGGATGGCGCCCACATCGGAGCCGGCGTCGGGTTCCGACGAGCAGAACGCGCCGAGCTTGGGCTCTTCGGGGGTGCCGAACATCGGCTGCAACCACTGCCCGAGCTGCTCCGGGGTGCCGTTGCCGGCCAGCGCCGCAGCCGCCAGCCCGGTGCCCAGGATCGACAGCGCGATCCCGGCGTCACCCCAGAACAACTCCTCGAACACCGTCAGCATGCCCAGGCCGGACTCCTCGACGGCCTGCTGGGCGAACAGGTCGGGGGAGTACAACCCGATCTTGGCGGCCTCCTGGATGACGGGCCACGGCGTCTCCTCACGTTCATCCCATTCCGCGGCGGCCGGGCGCACGACTTCGGCGGCGAATTCGTGCACCCAGTCACGCACCGCGATCACGTCATCACTGAGTTCAAGTGAGAAGGACATGGGGCGAGACTACTGCGCCGTTCACGCCACCCTGCCGGCGCGCACCATGTCCTCGCGGGGCACCACCTTGACGCGCTCACGCCCGCTCGATTCACCCAGCGACATCTCGTGGGCATCCAGGCGTTCCCACTCCTGCCAGGTGGTGTAGTCGACGCCGTTGCTCTCGAGGTGATCCAGGATCGCATCCGGCTGGGAGATCTCCGGTGGGCGGAGGCCGGGCAGGTCGGCCAGCAGGCTCGAGATCGTTTCGGCCGCATCGGATTTGGTGTGCCCGATCAAGCCGATGGGACCCCGCTTGATCCAGCCCGTCACGTACGTGGCGTTCATCTCCACGCCGTCCATCTCGAGCACCCGGCCGGCGGAGTTGGGCACCACACCCTCGAAATGGTCAAACGGCAGATCGGCCAGGTGCGACGACAGGTAGCCGACCGCGCGGTACACCGCGTCCACCGGCCAGTCGACGTACTCGCCGGTGCCGCGGACGGTGCCGTCGCCGATGAGTTCGGTGCGCTCGGTACGCAGGCCCTCGACCCGGTCGGTGCCCAGGATCGCCACCGGCGCCTGGCACAGGTGCAGATGGATGCGGTGCGGGGCGCCCGTCGGCTCCTTCTCCATGTACTTGAGCATGGTGTCGACCACCAGGCGGGTCGACTTGCTGGTGTTGATGGCCTGCTGACTGGCCTCGTCGATCTCGAAGCCCTCGGGGTGCACGATGACGTCGACGCTGGGGGAGTGCGACAGCTCGCGGAACTCCATGGGCGTGAACTTGATCTGCGCGGGGCCGCGCCGGGCGAAGACGTGGATGTCGGTGGCCTGGTTGAGCTTCAGGCCCTGATATACGTTGTCGGGGATCTCGGTGGTGAGCTGCTCGTCGGCCGGTTTCGCCAGCACGCGGGCGATGTCGAGGGCGACGTTGCCGGCTCCCAGCACCGCGACCTGCTTGGCGTCCAGGGGCCAGTCCCGTGGCACGTCGGGATGCCCGTCATACCAGGAGACGAAGTCCGCGGCGCCGTAGCTGCCCGGCAGGTCGATGCCGGGGATGTCGAGGGCCCGGTCGGCGCGGGCGCCGGTGGAGAAGATCACCGCGTCGTAGTGCCGGCGCAGGTCGGAGAGCTTGAGGTCGCTGCCGTAGTGGACGTTGCCGATGAAGCGGATCTCGTCGCGGGACAGCACCCGGCGCAGGGCTTTGATGATCTCCTTGATGCGGGGATGGTCGGGTGCGACCCCGTAGCGCACCAGTCCGTAGGGAGCCGGCAGCCGGTCGAAGATGTCGACTCTGGCCGCCTCGTACTCCTTGGTGAGGATGTCGGCGGCATAGATGCCGGCCGGGCCCGCGCCGATGACCGCCACACGGATCTTCCGCATACGCCTTCCCTTCTATTAGGTAAGCCAAGCCTAAGTAGATGGGGGAAGGTTTCAAGACCTACGAACGAGATCCGCCTCACACCGATTCTGCTGCGGAACTCTGTCTCAATGCGAAAAAGCGCCCCGTAGGGCGCTTTCCGTGGGTCTGCGTCAGCGGACGTTGACGTAAACGGTCTTCGTGTTCTGCGGAGCGTAGGTGTTGTCGGCGTTGGGGCCGTAGCCGCCCTCGTTGCTGTTGTTGGGGTTGCTGTGGCTGAACGTGGGGCCCTGGCCGACGGAGACGACGTTGGCCTCTGCCAGCGGCGCTGTGGAGAGCCGGTTGACGATGACCTTGTAGCCCTGGTCCTGCAGGCTCGAGATGGTGTCCTGGGCGTTGCCGGCACCGGTGGGGGCGGCCATCGCAGGGGCCACAGCTCCGAAAAGGCTCAGCACGCCGGCGGTGGCGGCGGTGGCGATGGCGGTGGCGAATCCGAACTTGGTCATTTCTCTGCTTCTCTCTGGATCGTTGTGGTGTTCGGATCGGGGCGGGAGGGGTTTCTCGTTCCGGTCTGACTGCTACAACCCGCAGGTCAAGGCAAAGATTTCCGTTGGCAGAGATTGAACGACAGCTGGCAGGAACCGATCGGTATTAAGAATCTCGACGATTGCATCGATGGTGTTCGGGGCCGTCCGCGGGCAAGCTGGCGCCGCTATGACCACACCAGATGCCGAGCACCTCTCGACGGACGTTCTGGTGATCGGCGGCGGTCCGGCCGGGACGTGGGCGGCGATCAGAGCCGCCGAAGCCGGCGTTGACGTCGTCCTCGCCGACAAGGGCTACACCGGTTCCAGTGGAGCCACCGCCTCCGCGGGCACCGGACTGTGGTACGTCGAACCCGATCAGCGGGAGTCCGCGATAGCCAGCCGCGAGAAGGTGGGCGCCGGGTTGACCGAGCGCGGCTGGATGCAGCGTGTTCTCGACGAAACCTATTCGCGGATGGACGAACTCGCCCGCGTGCAGCGTTACCCCTTTCCGGTCGACGACAAGGGTCGTGTGATCGTCGACGACCTCCAGGGCCCGGAATACATGCGCAGGCAACGGTTACGGGTGCAGCGCCTGGGCGTGCGCATCCTCGATCACACCCCCGCGTTGCGACTGCTGCTGGACGACGCGGGAGTGGTCTCCGGCGCGCTGGCGGTGCAACGCGCATCCGGGCGCACCGTGCGTATCGAGGCGGCGGCGGTGGTGCTCGCCACCGGTGGATGCGCGTTCCAGTCCAAGACCCTGGGCTGTGACGTCGATACCGGCGACGGGGCGCTGATGGCGGTCGAAGCCGGCGCGGTGCTGTCTGGGATGGAGTTCTCCAACGCCTACGCGATTGCGCCGAAAGGCACTGCGGTCACCAAGAACGCCTTCTACAACTGGGCGACGTTCTACCGCGCCGACGGTTCGGTGTTCGACGTGCCGCGCTCCAAGGACCGTACGCTGATGGCGACGGTGATGCTCCAGGAGCCCGTGCTGGCCTGCATCGACAAGGCGTCTCCGGCCGTGCAGGCGCAGATGCGGTTGGCGCAACCGAACTTCTTCCTCTCGTTCGACCGGTTGGGCATCAACCCGTTCACCGAGCACTTCGAGATCACGCTGGTGACCGAAGGCACCATCCGCGGCACCGGGGGAGTGCGGATTGCTGGAAACGACTGCGCCACAGATGTTCCCGGTCTGTATGCCGCCGGTGACACCGCGACCAGGGAACTGATCGCCGGCGCCTGGACCGGCGGCGGTGCGCACAATGCGTCCTGGGCGGCGTGCTCGGGCGGCTGGGCCGGGGAAGGTGCGGCCGCGTTCGCGGCGTCGCGGGGACGGCCGTCGGCCCGGCTGCGTGCGGTGGGTGAGCCGGGTGCTGTCGGCTACCGGGACGTGGTGGCCGAGGTCCGCCGTCAGGTGCTGCCGTACGAGATCAATTACCTGCGACATGCGTCGCGTCTCGAGCCCGCGCTGCGCGTGCTGCACGAGGTCTGGGCTCGGCGCGGTGAACCGGCCACCGGTGAAGAGCAGTTCCGGGCGCGGGAAGCCGCCGCCATGCTGGCCCATGCCCGCTGGATGTATCACGCTGCGCTGCAGCGCACCGAGAGCCGCGGCATGCACCGGCGCTTCGACTACACCGAACTGGACCCGGGCCAGCAGCACCGGCTGATCACCGGCGGGTTGGACGAACTGTGGAGTCGTCCTGAGCCCGAATGGCTTTCGGAAGGCCGGGCGGCGTGATCGAGATCGTCTCCGGTGATCGGTGCATCGCCTGCGACAAGTGCATCGATGTGTGCCCCACCCGCGTGTTCGACCGCGGCGCTGACGGCGTGCCCGTGATCGCCCGCCATGACAGCTGCCAGACCTGCTTCCAATGTGAGGCGTACTGCCCGACCGACGCGCTGTTCGTGGCGCCGATCCTGGAGCCGGCCCCCGAAGACTCGCCGTTCCGCGATCTCGATCACGTCATCGAAACCGGGCTGTTGGGCTCGTACCGCGCCGCGTTGGGCTGGGGTAAGGGCCGCACCCTGGGCGCTCGGGTGGCCATCCAGCCCGAGATGCCGTGACCGATCTCGAGCTACCAACCTGCTACTTGGATCTTTAAGCTTTTCTCGCCAACAACCTCGGGAACTGCACCCGAGCTGGGATGACCGAAGTTCGGATGCAGTCGTGTCGGGCGAATCTGCCGCATCTCCAGAGATATTGCCCAGCCGCGGAGCATTAGCGCCAATCCAACGGCACCAATGAAGATGACGACATCATCGACGAGATAGAGCACTTCGGCAAACATCAGTGACCGCCGAGATCGACGTTTTGCCGTATTCTGCTCGCACTTTCGGGCCCGTGTGTCGGTTTGGGCGGGTGCGATCAGGGTTCGGGGTGGTCGCGGTCGTAGTGCGCGAACGTCGGGACGCGGCGGGCCAACAGCCAGATGACGAGCAGCATCGCCAGACCGCCGGCGACCAGCGGGCTCCAGACCACGAGCATGCTGGCCACCGCGCCGGTCACCACATCGCCGACGCGTGGACCGCCGGTGACGATGATGGAGAAGATGCTCTGCACCCGGCCGCGCAGTTCGTCGGGCACCGCCGCCTGCAGGATCGCCCCGCGGAAGATCGCCGACACGCCGTCGGCGGCCCCCGCGACGGCCAGCACCGCTGCCAGCGCCACGATCGCCACGATATGCGTGCCGTCGACGGGCCACAGCAGTGCCAGCAGCAGCACCACACCGGCGGCGGCGATGGACGCTGCGTAGATGTAGGAGACCACCAGGATCGCGAATCCTTGGCGCCGCACCGATCCCGTCCACCCGGAGAACAGCGCGCTGAGCATCGCCCCGGCGGCGAACGCGGCCGAGAGCACTCCGACGGTGGTGACACCGCCGCCAAGGGTGACGGCACCGAGAGCCGGATACAGCACACGTGGCTGGGCCAGTGCCATGGCCACCAGGTCCACGGTCAGCGCGAAACGAATGTTGTTGGCTCGCCGCAGATATGCCAAGCCGTCGCGCACGGCCCGTAACGCACCGATGCCTCGCGCCTCGGCCAGCGGCCGCAGCGCCGGCAACGTCCACACCCCCAGGAAGGCCGCGGTGTGCAGCACGGTGTCCACCAGGTAGGCGGCCTGGAAGCCGCCGATGCCGACTGCGGCGGCACCGAGCAGCGGGCCCACCGTGGCCATCAGGCCCATGTTGATGCCGTTGAGCGCCCCGGCCGCCGGCAGCAGCTCACGCGGCAGCAGCCGGGGAATGATGGCGCGACGGGTGATCCCGCCGACGGTGTTGGCCACCGAATTGACCGTGGCGGCGGCGTACAGCAGCCACAGCGAGGTGCCGTCGAGCCAGGCGTGCACGGTCAGCACGATGATGGCCACCCACGAGATGACCGAGGCGATCATCGCCACCCACCGGCGATCGAAGCGGTCAGCCAGCGTGCCGCCGTACAGACCCATGATCACGATGGGGCCCAGGGCGATACCGGCGATGAGCGACACCGCGAACGTCGACGACGTGAGGGCGTACACCTGCAGCGCGACGGTGACCACCGTCATCTCCTGGCCGATGCTGCCCAGTGTGGTGCCGAACCACAGGCGCCCGAAGGCGCGGCTGCGCCGGAACGGGGTCAGATCCAGCAAGAAGGTGCGTGCCGGGGCACTCACTGCTCTAGCACGCGGGCGGGATCAGCTGTCCACTCCGAGGCCGAGCCCACATACAGGCGCGCGCGGATGTCGAGCAGGGTGAGGACGAACACTTCAAGGGCCGCCGAGACGCCGGTGCCGCAATAGGCGGCGGGTTCACTGTCCACGCCGACACCCAGACGGCTGAACTGTTGTCTCAGTTCGTCCTCGGGAAGGAAAAAGCCTGCGCTGTCGAAGGATCCGGCCGCCGGAGCGCTCCGCGCTCCCGGAATGTGCCCGGCCGACGGATCCTGTGGGTTGGAGAACTTGGCGGCAGGGCGCGCGTCGAGCAGGACGCCGCGGTCCGCGAACGCCGGCACCTCGTCGACCAACACCACCGGCAGCCCACCTGGCTCGATCACAAAATCGGACTCCGGGCGCAGTGCGGGGTCGCCGGTCTGCAACTCACCGCCGTGGTGTGTCCAGCCGTCGAGGCCCCCGTCGAGCAGTCGCACCGACTGCACGCCCGCCCAGCGCAACAGCCACCACGCGCGTGCCGGGGCGGGAGACCTGGTGGCCCCGTAGACGACCACCGGGGTGGTCTTCTCGATTCCCCAGCGACGCACCGTTTTCTGGAACTCCTCGGCACCGGGAAGGGGCCGCTTGCCGTTGCTGCCGGTGCTCGCCCCGGCCAGGTCGGCGTCCAGGTCGACGAAGACGGCGCCGGGGATGTGGCCGTCCGCGTAGGCCTGCGGGTCGGCGGCATCGCCGGACTGGCGGGCATCGAGTACCACCACGTCGGCGCCCTGGGTCAACTCCTGCCGCAACGTTGCTGGGCTGACCAGGTTGGACCGCCGGGCTGCCTCGCCCATATGTTCTCCTCAAACCTCGCAGGTGTCACAGAATGTGCCACGAACAATGTGTCGTAACACAATCGGCCAAACCTGCCACGACAAAAAATTCGGGTGATGCGAAGTCGTCCGTGACCGCTCGCGTGACGATGAAACATCATGTCACCGCCCGAAATTAGCAGCTCTCGAGCGCATCGCTGACTAATAAACTCACGTGTGAATAAATCTAGACACGTGTCGTCGGCGCCAATAATGTTCTTTGTAACACCAGTTATGTATCAAACATGGCTTGTAACAAAAGGATTGTTGAATGCCGTTGATCACGCGCGGGGTTGTCTCCGTCGAAGAGATCGTCGAGGATTTGCAGAATCCGCACCTGGCGGTCATCGAGGTGTACGCCACCCGGCCCGAGCGGGCGCTGATACCCGGTGCGCAGGCGGTGTTCTGGAAGGACCTGGCCTGGCATCCGCTGGAGCGGGAGCTGGCGAGCGGCGAACTGTTGTCGCAGCGTCTGTTCGAACTCGGTGCGGGCGAGGGGTCCCGGATCGTGCTCGCCGGGGAGCCCACCCAGTTCGCGGCCTATGTGCTGTGGACCCTGCGGGTGCGCGGATACACCGATATCGCCTACCTCGACGGGGGAATCGAAGCGTGGAAAGCGGCGGGTGCGCCCACGAGCGAGCAGCGCAGTGTCGAGCGGCAGCCGGCCACCGCGCCGCTGGCCGTGCCGGTGCCCACCCCCGAGCAGGAGCGGTTGCGGATCGGTCGCGACGACGTGCGCGCCCTGCTCGACGACGATGAGGTGGTTCTGCTGGACTACCGCACCCCGCAGGAGTACGCCGGCGAAAGGGTCAGCGGCCCAACCGCTCCGATCGACCACGGGGCGGAGCGGCATGGCCGCATCCCGGGTGCGAAACCGCTGTTCTTCCGGGAACTGCTCGACGAGCACGGCCGGCTCAAACCGAAAGACGAACTGGAACGACTGGTCTCGGGCACCGTTGACGGCGACCCCCGCCTGATCATCAACTACTGCCGCCTGTCACACCGCTCCACCCTGGGGTGGATCGCGCTCAGCGAGGTGCTCGGCTACGACAACGTCCGCGTCTACGACGGCTCCTGGACCGAGTGGGGCAGCATCGTCGGCTTCCCCATCGAGAAATAACAGCGAGATAGGTCTTTTCATGACTCGTAAGTCGATCACCCTCAACCTCAACCTGATTCCCGGTGGGGTGTTCCCCGGGGCCTGGCGGGCCGGCACCGGAGACGCCCACCAGTACAGCAGTCTCGAGCACTACATCGAGGTCGCCAAGATCGCCGAGCGCGGCAAGTTCGACGCCGTGTTCCTGGCCGACACCCCGGTGTGGCGCTACCGCGGTGAATACCGGCCCTTCCGTGGGCTGGACCCCACCCTGGCGTTCGCCGCGATCGCCCAGCACACCAGCCACATCGGGCTGGTGGCCACCGGTTCGAGCTCGTACAACTCGGCCTACAACCTGGCCCGGCGCATCTCCACGCTGGATCACATCTCCGGCGGCCGCGCGGCCTGGAACATCGTCGCCACCAACGGTGACGACGTCGCCCGCAACTTCGGTCGCGAGCACGGCCTCGATCACGACGAGAGATACAAGCGGGCCCACGAATTCGTGGCCGCCGTGCGCGCACTGTGGGACGGCTGGGCCGACGACGCCTGGGTGGCCGACCGGGAGACCGGCACCTACGTGGAGGAAAGCCGCATCCGGGCAGTGGATTTCACCGGTGAGTACGTCAACACCGCGGGTCCGTTGCCGCTGCCGCGCTCACCGCAGGGACATCCGGTGCTGGTGCAGGCCGGGTCCTCACCCGACGGGATCGGGCTGGCCTCACGTTTTGCCGATGCCGTCTACACCGTGCAGTCCACCATCGAGAGCGCGATCGCGTTCCGCAACACGGTGCGAGAGCAGGCCAAGGGCTGGGGACGTGACCCCGAGACCATCCGGGTGCTGCCGGGTCTGATCACGTTGGTGGCCCCCACCGAAGCCGAGGCGCGGGAACGCGAGATCGAGCTGCGCGAGCTGCACACCGAAAAGTTCGCCATCAACGCGCTGGCGCTGCAGATCGGCGTGCCGGTGGACGCGTTGGAACTGGACAAGGAACTTCCATGGGACCTGGTTCCCGCCGACGGCGAACTGGGCGCGCAGGGTGGGCATTTCGCCGCGCTGATCAACACCGCGCGGCGCGAGAAGTACACCGTCAAGCAGATCCTGGCTCGCCAGGGCGGCGGCCTGACCCATGTGACGGCCATCGGATCGCCCGAGCAGGTGGCCGACCAGATCGAAACCTGGGTCAACGCCGGCGCCTCCGACGGCTTCAACATCATGAGCGCGCAACTGCCCGACGTCGCCACGGCGTTCGTCGACCATGTGGTGCCACTGCTGCAGCGCAAGGGCATCTTCCGCACCGAGTACCCGGGCACCACACTGCGCGACACCCTCGGGTTGGAGCGCCCGGGTGACGGGTTCGAAGACTATGTGGCGCCGTCGGCACCTCGGCATAAAGTAGGGGAGGCCGCGTTCGGCTGATCGCCGTACGCATTTCACCATGACGATCCTCGAGTCCTCGAAGAGCGACCTGCCCGCCAGCGGCGCTGACGTCGTAGGGCCCCCGAAACCCGGGCGCCCCTCGGCGAACCGGCATGACGGCCGATGGGCCGGCGTCGCCTTCCAGGCACGCTACATCGGCGAGAAGATCGTCGCCGCGGTGGTGGTGTTGTGGCTGGCCGCCTCGGCGGCCTTCCTGGCGGTGCACTTCTCCCCGGGGGACCCGGTGACCCTGCTGATGGGCGAATTCGACACCCCGGAACTGCGCGCCGCCATCGAAGCGCAGTGGGGGCTGGACAAGTCGCTGCCGGTCCAGTACTTCGACTTCCTCACCCGGCTGGTGCAGGGCGACTTCGGAATGTCCTACGTGCAACGCCAACCGGTGGCCGACATCCTGTTCAGCCACCGGCTGGTGGCCAGCGCGCAGCTGACCACCGCCGCCACCCTGATCGCCGTCACCGTCGCGCTGGTGGTGTCCGTGGTGACCGCGGGCCGGCGCGGAATCGCCACCCGGATCACCTATCTCGGGGAGCTCACCTTCGCGTCCATCCCCACGTTCTGGCTGGGCATCGTGTTCATCACCGTGCTGTCCTTCCAGCTGGGGTTGCTGCCCGTGGTCGGTGGCAGCACGCTGGAGAACCTCATCCTGCCCAGCCTCACTCTCGGACTGCCACTGGCCGCGGTGCTGTCCCAGGTGCTGCGCGAAGGCATCGAGAAATCACTCGAACAGCCCTACGCCGTCACCGCTTTGGCGCGCGGTATCTCGCCCTGGCAGCTGAAACTGCGGCACGGGCTGCGGCACGCCCTCATCCCGGCGGCCACCCTGGCGGGCTGGTCGGTGGGAGGCATGCTCACCGGCACCGTGATCGTCGAGCAGGTGTTCGGCCGGCCCGGTATCGGACAGGCCACGGTCGTCGCGGTGACCCGACAGGACGTTCCCACGGTGCTGGGCATCACCCTGCTGGCCGTCGCGCTGTACGTGGCCGTCAACACCATCGTCGACATCCTCTACCTGTGGATCGACCCCAGATTGCGGGTGCGCTGACATGGCAACAACTCTCGCCTTCCCGGGCCGTTCCCTGTCCTCGGGGCTGACCAGCTTCCGCAACACCGGGGTGCTGGTGGCCGCGGCGATCCTGGTGCTGCTGGTGGTGGCCGTGGTGTTCCCCGGCCTCTACACCAGCCGCGACCCGTTGGCCAGCGACATGGCCAACGCACTGGCCGCCCCCAGTTTCGAGCACATCTTCGGCACCGACCACCTGGGCCGCGATGTGTGGTCTCGGGTGGTGCACGGCGCGCGGTACTCCATCCTGATCGGGGTGGCCTCCACCGCGCTCGGTGTGGTGCTCGGTGTGCTGTTCGGGCTGATCGCCGGCGTGGCACACCGCCGCGTGGACGAAGCCATCTCACGGATCTTCGACGCCGTGGGCGCGTTCCCCGATCTGCTGTTCGCGCTGATGCTGATCACCCTCACCGGGCCGGGCACCGGAAATGTCATCGCGGCCATCGCCATTGCGTCGGCGCCACGCTACGGCCGCGTGGTGCGGGCCGAAACCCTGCGGGTCCGCGAATCCGACTACGTGGCGCAGTCGCGGCTGGCCATCGCGTCCGCGGTCACCCGCACCGTGCGCCACGTGCTGCCCAATGCGCTGGGCACCGTCCCAGTGCTCGCGACGCTGGGGGTGGGGACAGCGATCATCGGCGCAGCCGGGCTGAGCTTCCTGGGCTTCGGTCCCACCCCGCCGCTACCGGAATGGGGAGCGATGCTCTCCGATGCCCGCCAAGATCTGCGGATCGCCTGGTGGGTGGGCTTCTTCCCGGGCCTGTTCATCACCGTCACCGTGATCAGCGTGTCCATCGTGGGCCGCAACCTGCAGCGTCGCTTCGAGAGGAGGGCCACGGCATGACCCTCGCCTCCGACGTCGCAGCGCCCCCGGAAGGCCACACCGGCGACGTCCTGGTGGACATCAAGGGCCTCACCGTGTCCTTCGACAGTGTGCGCGCCGACGACGGCACCGCATTACCGGTGGTCAGCGATGTCGACCTCACCATCCGCCGCGGCCGCATCCTGGCCATCGTCGGCGAGTCCGGCTCCGGCAAATCCGTTACCGCGCGCACCCTCGTCGGCCTGGCCGGTGCCGGAAGCCAGGTCACGGCAACCACATTCGACATCCTGGGCACCGACACCCGCGGCTACGGCGAGAAGGACTGGCGCAAGGTCCGCGGCGCACAGATCGGATTCGTCCTCCAGGACGCGCTGACTTCACTGGACCCGCTGCGCACCGTGCAGGCCGAAGTCGCCGAGGCGCTGCGGCTACCCCGTAAGCAGCGGGTCGCCGCGGTCGAAGAACTGCTGGACTCGGTGGGCATCCCGGAGCCGTCGTATCGCCGGCGCAACTATCCGCATCAACTCTCCGGCGGATTGCGCCAGCGCGCGCTGATCGCCTCGGCGCTGGCGGGGCGGCCCGACGTGCTGGTGGCCGACGAGCCCACCACGGCGCTGGACGTCACCGTGCAGGCGCGGATCCTGGCACTGCTGCGCACCCTGGCCGACGACGGCCGCGGTGTGCTGCTGATCAGTCACGACCTGGCGGTGGTGTCGAGGGTGGCCGACGACGTGGTGGTGATGCACAACGGCCGGGTGGTCGAACACGGCTCGGTGGCCGAGGTGATCCACCAGCCCACCCATGACTACACCCGCAAGCTGGTGGCGGCGGTGCCGGGTAAAGACACCCGGGGGCGCCGGCTCAGCGATCTGGAAGCCCCTGCGCTGCCGGACTTTTCGCCCGGTTCCGAGGTGGTGGCCGATGTCAGCCAGGTGGGCAAGTTCTACCGGCAGGGCCGACGCCAGCAGTTCACCGCCGCCGCGGATGTGACATTCTCGATCCACCGCGGCGAAATCGTGGGCCTGGTCGGGGAGTCCGGTTCGGGCAAGTCGACGGTGGCACGCATCGTGACCGGACTGCTGCCACCCGACGCGGGCCATGTCGAGATCGACGGCCGCCGCTGGACCGGTAAGCGCGGTCACCAACCCCCGCGACTCGGTGCCGTTCAATTGGTGGCGCAGGATTCCGTCGGCTCCTTCGATCCGCGCTATACAGTGCGTGAGATCATCGCCGAGACAGTGGCTCTGGGGCACCGCGGCAAGACCGAACGTGACAGCCGCATCCGGGAACTGCTGGACCTGGTGCACCTGCCCGCCGCCGTCGTCGACCGGCATCCACGCTCGCTGTCGGGTGGCCAGCGCCAACGGGTGTCGATCGCCCGGGCGCTGGGTTCGGATCCGGAACTGCTGGTGTGCGACGAAGCGGTGTCCGCGCTCGATGTGTCCATTCAGGCGCAGATCCTGGATCTGCTGCTGGAGATCCGCGCCGACCGAAACACCGCTCTGCTGTTCATCTCCCACGACATCGGGGTGGTGCACCACGTCGCCGACCGGGTGCTGGTGATGCACCGCGGCCGGGTGGTCGAAGAGGGCACCGCCGACGAGGTGTTCGACAACCCCCGCGACGAGTACACCCAGACGCTTCTACAAGCAGTACCCACGCTCTAGCCCAACCCAGCGATTTCGGCGCGCTGGTAACCGCTCAGCGGTTACCAGCGCGCCGAAATCCCAAGAAAGGACCGAAGAAGTGACAAGAAGACGATCGCTGGCCGTGCGGCTGGCGGCGCTGGCCGGCGCGGCGATGCTGGCTTTGACCGCCTGCGGCAGCGACTCCGGCGGCGGCGAAAGCAGCGGCGAACCCGTGCGCGGCGGCGTCCTGACCGTGGCGCAGGCCGATTACCCCGAAGAGGGGATGAACCCGCAGGTGCGCGGCTGCTGCTCGGAGGTGCAGGTGATGCGCAACGTCTACGACAGCCTGGTCGCCATCGACTACGACGAGTCGATCCACCCGTGGCTGGCCGAGAGCTGGGAGCGCTCCGAGGACGGCTTGACCTACACCTTCAAGCTCAAGCAGGGCGTGAAGTTCAGCGACGGCGAGCCGTTCAACGCCGCGGCGGTCAAGGCGAACTTCGACAAGATCATCAACGACGAGGAGTACGCGCCGTCGGTGAAATCCAGCACGTTCCAAACGCTGGCCGCCACCGAAGTCGTCGACGAATACACCGTGCGCACAGTGCTTTCCGAGCCCACCGCGAACTGGCTGAACACCCTGGCATCGCTGCAGGGCGGCCAGATCTCGCCGAAGTCGCTGGAGAACCCCGACGCGGCCGCCGGTGGCGTCGGCATCGCCGGCACCGGCCCGTTCATCCTCGACGAGGTGGTGGAAGGGTCCGAGCTGCGGTTCAAGCGCAACGAGGACTACAACTGGCCCTCGGCACTGGCCAAACACGAGGGTCCGGCCTACCTCGACGAGCTGGTGGTCAAGATCGTGCCCGAGCCCAATGTGCGGGCCGGCCTGCTGACCTCGGGTGAGGTCGACGGCATCGCTCAGGTGGCGCCGGCCGATATCGCGACCTTCGACGGTGTGGAGGGATTCCAGTTCGAGTGGAAGCCGTCGAACGTCTCGCCCTACTCGCTGTACTTCAACGTCACCGGTGACAACACCAAGGATGTCCGCGTCCGACGCGCACTGCGCGAGGCCGTTGACCTCAACCCGATCATCGACACGGTGCTGCAGGGCAGCTCCGATCGTGCCTGGAGCATCGTCGGCCCGCAGAGCCCGTTCTACGATCCGCAGTTCGAAAACGCCTACGGCGGCAACGTCGAAGAAGCCAACAAGCTGCTCGACGAGGCCGGCTGGACCGGTCCCCGGGACAGCGAGGGATACCGCACCAACGCGGAGGGTCAGCGCCTGACCATCCGGCTGATCGCCACCGAGCCCAAACCGCCGCTGTCGACGGTGCTCGAGGCCTACCAGGCCGAGGCGCGCACCAACGCCGGTATCGACGTCGACCTGCAGTTCCGTGACGAAGGCACCGTCGACGTGGTGCGCGAGACCAACACCTACGAGGCCTTCCCTCGCGCGGTCGGTGGTGTCGACATCGGCGTGGTGCTGGAGAAGATCTACGAGACCGGCGGCGCCATCAACGGCCCGAAGCTGGAGGACCCGCAGGTCGACGGCTGGCTGGCGGATGGCCGGACCGCGCTCGATGACGACGCACGCAAGGCCGCGTACAACAACGTCGCGCAGTACGCGCTGATCGATCAGGTGACGACGCTGCCGCTGTACACCGAGCGTTACAACGCGGCGGCATCCAGTGCGGTGCACGAGATCGAGCGGTGGCTGGACCCGCCGCGCGGGATGACGAACTTCTGGGCCTACGACACCTGGAAGTCCTGAGTTGTGAGCAAGGTGCCGGATTTCGGGATCTTCTTTCGCCTCAACGACACCGAGGCCGACCCGGTACGCCAGTACCATGACGGGCTCGACCTCATAGTCCATGCCGAGGAGCTCGGACTCTCGACAGCGTGGATCACCTCGCACCACTTCCGTTCCGACAAGGGCACCATCGCCTCGCCGCTGGTGTTCCTGGCGGCGGCGAGCCAGCGCACGAGCCGGATCCGGCTCGGCGCGGGCGTCGTCGTCATCACCCTGGAGAACCCGATCCGGGTGGCCGAGGACGCGGTGATCGCCGATGCGCTCTCGGGTGGGCGGTTGCAGCTGGGACTCGGTTCGGGACTGGAGGATTGGGCGTTCGGACCGTTCGGGGTGGACTGGGACAACCGGCTGCAGGTGTACTCCGACAAGGTGGCCACCCTCCGGCGGGTGCTCGACGGCGACGACCTCGGCGGCGGCCGCCGGCTCTACCCGCCGGCGGGAGAGCTGCGGCAGCGGTTGTGGCGGGTGGCCAGTGACCCGACCCACGCCGCCGAGATCGGGGCCATCGGCGACAACCTGTTGTTGAGGTCGTCGAAAGCGCTGGACTACGAGGGCAATCTGCGCCGGCACAGCGAAGCGATCGACGGATTCCGCGAGCACGCCGACCCGCAGCAACGCATCGCTGCCTCGCGCACCGTGATCACCGCCGAGACCACCGCGCAGGCACGTGCCCTGGCGGGGGAGCGGGCCATCGAACTGCACCGCAAGAACGGTAACGGCGATGCCTGGTACGGCGACCCGGACCTGGTGCGCACCGCGCTGCGCAACGACCCGGAGCTGGACCTGGTGGACGAAGTGCTGTTGCAGGTCGCGCCAGCGAAACTGACCTTGGCGCAATGGAAAGCCAGCCTGTCGTTGACCGTCTCCGAGGTCTTGGAGCCGTTGCGGGAGGTCGCGCATGCCGCGTCAGCCTGACGAGGGTCTGATCCTCAACCTGAACCTGCTGCCCGGTGGGACCGCCAAAGGCTCGTGGCGACTCGACAGCCATGACCCGTCCTGGTTCGTCACGCATCACCACTACGTGGAACTCGCGCAGATCGCCGAGCGCGGCAAACTGCAGGCGGTGTTCCTGGCCGACACCCCGGCCTTCGACGGCGCCTACTGGCACCACCCGTGGCGGGCACTGACCCCGTTCATCGCGTTGACCGCGGTCGCCGGGGCGACGAGCCGGATCGGCCTGATCGGCACCGCCTCGACGTCCTACAACGACCCGTACAACCTGGCCCGCCAGGTGTCGTCGCTGGACCTGGTGAGCGACGGCCGGGCGGCGTGGAACTACGTCGTGACCGCGGGAGACAAAGCGGCGCGCAACTTCTCGGCGCCGAATGCTCTGGCGAAAGCGGACCGGTACGCCCGGGCCAATGAGTTCGTCGACGCGGTGGTGGCGCTGTGGGAAGCGTGGGAGCCGGATCCGATTGCCGGTGACCGGGCCACCGGCGACTACCTGCGTCCCGGGGCGCTGCGCCCCGCGGCGTTCGCCGGGGAACGGATCCAGGTGGCCGGCGAGCCGCTGGTGCCGCCGTCGCCGCAGGGCCGCCCGCTGCTGGTGCAGGCGGGCGCCTCCGAACACGGCATCGCGCTGGCCGCTCGCACCGCCGATGCGGTCTACACCCACCAGACCGAACTGGGTGACGGCGTGACGTACCGGAATCTGTTGCGCAACAGGGCGGCCGAGGCAGGTCGTGATCCGGACACCATGAAGGTGCTGCCCGGTTTCTTCGTCGTCATCGGTGACACCGAAGAGAACGCCCGGGCCCGGCAGCGCGAACTGGATGAGGCCACCCCGGACGCCACCCGGGTGTCGTTCTTCGCCCGCCAGCTCGGGATCCCGGCGGACGCGTTGCACATCGACCGCCAGCTTCCGTTCGATCTGCTGGCCAAGGCCGAGATCAGCCGCACCGCGGCCAGCGAGCTCGACGGACTGCTGGACCGGGCCGCGCGCGACAACCTCACGTTGCGTGAGGTCTTCCGGTTGCGCCGCAACGGAACTCAGCACGTCTCGGTGATCGGTACCCCCGAGCAGGTGGCCGACACCATCACCGACTGGTACCTCGCCGAAGCCGCCGACGGGTTCAACCTGCACATGGCCAGCTCGCCGAGTGTGCTGATCGATTTCGTCGACCACGTGGTGCCGCTGCTGCAGGCCCGCGGTGTGTTCCACACCGACTATCAGGGCACCACCTTGCGTCAGCACTACGGACTGGCGCCGCACCGCCTAGGGTCCGGGGCGCTCGCGTGAGCACCGACCGGACGCTGCGTTTCGTCGTCTCCGGCGAGCACGCGTTCGGGCCCATCGCACGCTGGCGCGACGCCGACGTCGACCCGTCCGACATCAGTGACCTCGAGCAGCACGTCGCCTACGCCCGCTGGGCCGAAGCCGCCGGTTTCGGTGCGCTGTTCTACGCCGATTTCCTCGGCTTCGACCCGGTGCGGCACCAGACGCCGCGTCTGCCGTTCGACCCGCTGTCACTGACCGCGGCCCTGGCGGCGCGCACCCGTGACATCGGGTTCATCGCCACCGCCTCGACGAGTTTCCACGAGCCCTACAACCTGGCCCGCACCCTCGCATCGCTGCAGCGGCTGTCCGGTGACCGGGTGGCGTGGAACGTCGTGACATCGTTCACCGGTGAGGCCAACTTCGGCGCGGAGACGCTGCCGGACCCCGCGACACGCTACGCCCGGGCGCAGGAGTTCCTGGACGTCACCCGCGCGTTGTGGTCGAGCTTCCCCGCGGAGGCGATCGTCGACGACAAAGCCGCCGGGGTGTACGTCGACACCGCCCAGGTGACGCCGGTTGACCACTCCGGGCGGTTCTTCTCCGTGCGGGGCCCGCTGGATGTGCCGGGGTTGGCCTCGCGGCCGGTGCTGGTGCAAGCAGGTGCCTCCGACGAGGGAGTGGCTTTCGCCGCGCGCAACGCCGACGTGGTGTTCGTCGCCGCGCCGGATTTCGAGCATGCGCTCGCCTTCGGCACCCGCCTGCGGAAGGCGGCCGCCGACGAGGGGCGCGGGCCGGGAGAGGTGTTGGTGTTCCCCGGGTTTCGCGCGTTTCTGGGTGCCGACGTCGCGGCGGCGCGCAAGGCCCGCGGTGCGCGGGTGACCCCGGATGTGCTGGACAAGGCGCGCCGCGCCGTGGTGCGCGAGTCACCTGGATTCCGATTCACCGAGCTGCCGTTGGACGAGCCCATCCCGGTGACGCATCTGCCGTCTGCCGAGGAACTGCAGGCGTCGCACCGGCGCCGCAGCCGCGCGCAGATCTACCTGCGCTGGGCCTCGGAGCCGGGTGTCACCCTGCGGGACGTGTTGGAACGGGTGGCGCTGGAGCACGGTCACTTCGCCATGACGGCCACCCCCGCCGCGGTGGCCGACGAACTGGAGCGGTGGTTCGTCGCCGGGGCGGCCGACGGATTCATGATCAACTACGGGTCGGGGATCGCCGAATTCGCCGACACTGTGCTGCCGCTGCTGCAGGCGCGGGGGTTGTGGGAGCCGCCGGCAACGCGGGACCTGCGTAGCCGATTGGGCCTGCCGCAATGACGGGGGTCAGATGGGCCGGCGCCCCGGCATCGATGCCGGGTGTGCAAGTGGATGCCGAGTGGCTGGCGCAGCGCCTGCCGGGGAGTACCGCCAAGGCACTCGGCCGCGGCCTGACTGCGTTGATCGATGCCGGTGAGCTGACGCCCGGGGCGCAGCTGCCCACCATCCGCGACTTCGCCCGCGCCGCCGGGGTGAGTCCCGGCACCGTGATGTCTGCCTGGAGCGGGGTCCGTGACACCGGCAGGCTGCAGACCCGCCGCCGCGGTGGGACCGTGGTGGCGGATCTGCGCACTCCGGCCCGGGCGCTCGACTGGTCGGAGATCGAGATGTCCACGGTGACACCGGATCCCGCGCTGCAGCCAGACCTGGCCGCGGCGCTGGTGGAGGCGCTGGCCACCCCGGATCTTCACGCCGCCGAACGGGCCTACATCTCCCCGCGGCTGTTACGCAGCGTGGCGGCCAGCTGGCCGTTCGAACCGCAGGCGTGGAACTGCGTGGGCGGCGGCACCGAAGCGGTGGTGCTCGCGACGGCCGCGGCCGCCGCGGGGGGCCGGGTGGCCGTGGAGGAGCCCGTCAGCCCCGGCTACCTGGACATCCTGCGTGGACTCGGTATCGAACCCGTCGGCGTGCGCGCCGACGAGGAAGGCCCGACCGTCGCCTCCGTCACCGCCGCACTGGCCTCGGGCGTCACCGCCCTGGTGCTGCAACCCAGCGGCGCCTACGCCGTCCACGGCGCGCTCACCGAGGCCCGGGCGGCGGATCTGGCCGCGCTGATCGCCGACCGCGCGCCGCGGACCTGGATCGTCGAGGACGACAGTGCCGGCCCGCTGACCGAACACGAGCCCGCGACCCTGGGTGGTCATCTGCCGGCCCAGGTGTTGCGAGTCCGTAGTTACTGCAAGGCATTCGGCATCGATCTGCGGACCGCGGTGCTGGGCGGCAGCGCCGAGCTGGTGGAGCGCACCATCCGGTTGCGCAGCTTCGGGATGGCCTCCAACAGCCGGATCCTGCAGAACGCGCTGGCGGCGCTGATCGACGACGAGGAGACCGCGGCAGCGATGTACCGCACCCGGATCACCTACCGCAGGCGACGCCAATCCGCGCTGGAGGCCTTCGCGCGGGCCGGGCTGACCGCGACGGCCAGCGCCGAAGGATTCGTGATCTGGGTCCGGGTGCCGGACGAGACGTCGGCGTTGGTGAACCTGGCCCGCCAGGGTCTGGTGGTGGCGGCCGGGTCCACGTCGTTCGTGACCCCGCCCGGCGGGTTGTTGCGGGTGTCGGTGTTGCAGTTACCCGATAACCCCGGCCGCCTCGACGAGCTCGCGATGGCGGTGCAGGCCGCGGTGCACTCCGCGGAGCGGGAGTACTTCGACTGAGGCGACCCTAGGCCAGACGCTCCAGGATCATCGCCATCCCCTGGCCACCACCGACACACATCGTCTCCAGCCCGAAGTGGCCGTCGTGGGCGGTGAGGTTGTTCAGCAGCGACGTGGCGATCCGCGCACCGGTCATGCCGAACGGATGGCCCAGCGCGATGGCCCCGCCCGACACGTTGACCTTCTCCTCGTCGAGTCCCAGCGCACGCACCGAGGCGATCACCTGGACCGCGAATGCCTCGTTGATCTCGAACAGGTCGATATCGGAAGCGGACATACCCGTCATCGCCAGGACACGGCGCGTCGACTCGATCGGCCCGAGACCCATGATCTCTGGTGACAGCCCTGTGACCGAGGTGGCCACGATGCGCGCCAGTGGCTGCAGACCGAGGTCGCGGGCCCGCTGCTGCGACATGATCACCAACGCGGCCGCACCGTCGTTGAGCGGGCACGCATTGCCGGCCGTCACGGTTCCGGCCGGCCGGAAAACCGGCTTCAGCTGGCTGATCTTCTCCATGGTGGTGCCCGGGCGCGGACCGTCATCGGTGCAGACAACCGTGCCGTCAGGCAGTGTGACTGCGGTGATCTCCCGCTCGAAATGCCCTGAGGCGATGGCCGACTCGGCACGATTCTGGCTCCGGACCGCCCAGAGATCCTGCTCCTGCCGCGAAATCCCGGTCAGCTGCGCGACGTTCTCCGCCGTCTGGCCCATGGAGATGTACGCGTCGGGGAGCAGACCGTCCTCGCGCGGATCGCGCCAGACGCCCTCACCGCGTGCAAGGAGTTCCGTGCGCTGCTGGGCCGCGTCGTACAGCGGGTTCTGAGTGCCTGGCAGGGAATCGGATTCGCCCTTGTCGAATCGCGAGATGGTCTCGACCCCCGCCGCCACGAAGGTCTCGCCCTCGCCCGACTTGATGGCATGGAACGCCATCCGGATGGTCTGCAGTGACGAGGCGCAGTACCGGGTGATCGTCGTTCCTGGAATGTGGTCGTATCCCAGCTGGATGGCGACGTTACGGCCGAGATTGAACCCCTGTTCGCCGCCGGGCTGGCCGCAGCCGAGGAGGATGTCCTCCACGGTCGCGGGATCGACTTCGGGCACCGCGTCGAGCGCGGCCTGCACCATCTGGGCGGCCAGGTCATCCGGGCGCATGGCCGCCAACGAGCCTTTCACCGCTCTGCCGATGGGGGACCGGGCTGCCGATACGATCACGGCTTCGGGCATATGGGTCTCCTCGAGATCTAAGGGCGGACGCCGACCATGAACCGGTCGGTTCCCGATTGCAGCGTCTCCTGGTTCTGGTTGCTCAAGGTCACGTCTACCGTGACGATCCCCGACGCCGGCCGGGATCTCGACCGTCGGACCTCGGCCACCACGAAACGAGCCTGGACAGAGTCACCCGGGTAGGCGGGCGCTTGCATGCGGCGCTCGACCGCCAGATAGGCCTCGATCTGCCAGTCGTCCATACCCGGGCACTTCAGGCCACTGGTGATCGACAGCATCAGCATCCCGTGGGCGATGCAGCGCTGGTAGTCGGTGTTGGTCCGGACCCATTGCTCGTCGACATGCAGTGGGTTGAAGTCACCGGAAAGTTCGGCGAACCGGTCGATGTCCGCACGTTCGACGGTACGGATCTCGGAAAGGTATTCCGCACCGAGCCGGATGTCGTCCAGGTAGACGGTCACAGGTGGGTCTCCCCGCCGTTGACCTCAACCACGGTGGCGTTGACGTAGGAGGCCGCATCCGAGAGCAGGAACTCGACCACCGCGGCGACTTCGTCGGGCTCGCCGATCCGGCCTGCCAACGTCAGCTCTTCCCACGTCTCGAGCACCGTCTGCGGTACCGCCGCGGTCATCGGTGTGCGGATGGCTCCGGGAGCCACTGCGTTGCAACGAATTCCGTATTTCGCCTGTTCGATCGCGACCGTCTTGGTGAGCCCGACGATCGCAGCCTTGGCCGGCGAGTAGTTGGACTGGCCAAACACGCCGTGGCGACCGGAGGACGACACGTTGACGATGCTCGCGCCGGGGGTCTTGCGGAGTTCGGGAATGCACGCGCGACTACCCAACCAGGACCCCTTCACGTGGACGTCCAGCACCTGGTCGAAGTGCTCCTCGGGCATCGACAACATGGACTTGTCGCGGGTGATGCCCGCGTTGTTGACCAGTCCCCGCAGTGGACCCCACTCGCCGGTCGCCGCGACCAGGGTCGCCCAGCTGTCGGCGGAGGTGACGTCCAGTGCGAAGCCGCGGACCGCCGGCCGACCGGAGCCAGCACCCAACTGTGCCGAGAAGCTGTGCGCTGCATCAGCATTCACGTCGGCGCACACCACCTGGTGTCCGGCGTGCTGGAGTCGGCGCACGATGGCGGCGCCGATCCCCGACGCCCCGCCGGTGACGATGTAGGTCATGTGTTGTCTCCTGTCAGTGCGCGGCGTTCCGTGGGGGAGATCGGGCGCTTGGCCGCCGCCTGGATGTCCCACATCACGATCGTGGACGTGGATTCCGTGACGAGGGCACTGCTCGCCGCTGCGAAAGCCTGCTCCGAGATCGTCACGCTGCTGGTTCCCACGCGCACGGCGGTGAAGTGCACCGCCAGGGCGTCGTCCTGTCTCTGTAACGGGCGCCGGTAGTCCAATTCGATTCTCGCGAGCACGTACGAGTCCGGTTCACCCACACCGAGACTGGACAACCATCGGGTTCTCGCCTCGTCCAGCATCGTGAGGATGGTCGCGTGGTACACATGGCCGAGATGGTCGAGGTCGCGCCAGCGCAGCGGGATCGAAAAACGTTCGCTCACAGTGCAGCTCACAGGTAACTGGGGAGGACGAACAGCGCGACGGTGATCAGTGGCCCGACAACGGTCATCGTCAGACCCCATCTGAGCAGCACCCGGGTTACCCGCGGGCGGGCGTCGTCACTGCTGGTTGCCACCGCAAGAGCTCCGGACGTGGAGAACGGCATCGAGTCGACGATGGTTGCCGACACCGCCAGGGCGCTGATCACACCGGCGCCGGAAATGCTGCCCTGAGCCACGAGCGGCAGCGCCAACGGGATCACCACGGGGAGCAGGGCGGTGGTAGATGCGAAGGCCGAGATCAACGCACCCACGAAACAGAGGGTGAAGACGGCGGCTAGCGGCCATGGAATGCTGCTGGCGAGCTCGCCCAGACTCTCCATGGCGCCCATGCGCTGCAGCACTGCGACGTAGGTGACGATCCCGCCCACCAACAGAATGGTCGACCAGTCGATGTCCTCCAGCGCTGCCTTGCCGTCGTCGGGAAACATCAGTGACACCGTGATGGCGAGTGCCAGGGCGATCACGCCGATGTTGATGGCGAACCCGAACAACGGCATGCCGACCACAAGACAGAGCAGCACGATGAACGCCGCCATGGTCGCTCGTTGTGCAGGGGTGGTCGCAGTACGCACCGCCGTGGTGGTCCGGGCCGACACCGCCACCGCGGTCTCCGGGGCGCCGAGGCCGGTTCCTCCGTCCGGATCGGGGAGTGCCGACGACGAACCGGCCCCGCCGGGGCCGCTGTGCTGCCGGAACAGGATCTGTGCCACGACCTGTAGACCGACCAGGATGGCCAGCGTGACACCGAACTGCAGGTAGGGGTTGAGGTCGACCCCACCCTGCTCGCCGATGCTGACCGTCAGGATGCCGTAGAGGCTGGTGGGCGCAAAGCACCCGGCCAGGGAGCCGTTGATGGCGCCCAAGGCCATGATCACGGGGTCACGGCCGTCCTGTTCCGCCAGCACCATTGCGACGGGGATGACCACCATCGCGGCCAGAGGGTTGCCCATGGCGGCGATGACCAGGGCCAGGACGAACATGAACCACGGCAGCAACGCCTTTCGGGACCCGATACGACGAACCGTGTTGTCCACCAAACGGTCCAGCGTGCCGTTGGCGCGCGCGACGGCGAGCAGGTAGGTCATGCCGAGCAGGATCAACATGAGGTCCACCGGCCAGCCGCGCATGATCTCGGAGACCGATTCGGCGCCGAGGGTCAGGCCGACGCCCAAGGCGCCGGCGAGGGCGATCGCGCCGACGTGGACGTGTCTGACACTGCCGACGGCGAAAACCACGAGCAGGATGCACAGGGCGGTGATCTGGGTAGCTGTCATTTCGGATACTCCAGCGAACAGGGATGGGGGACGTTGTGCGGGTGGTGCTAACGGCCCTCCCACTGGGGTGCCCGCTTCTCCAGGAATGCGGACACCGCTTCGCGGGAGTCTCGAGACAGGTAGCTGTCGATCACCAACTGACTGTTGTCGGTGACCGCGCTACGCCGGTACAACATGGAGCGCTTGGTGTAGGACAGTGTCAGTGGCGCAAGCTCCGCCATCTCCTCGGCGATGCGCAGACCCAGGTCGCTGAGCCCATCTGAGGTCGCAGAGGTGGCGACCACTGCTCCCGCTCGCACCAGGTCATCGGTGGTGAGCAACGTTGCTCGCATGATCATCGCCCGGGTCAGTGGTGCGCCCAGGAGGTCGGCCAACCGGACGAGGTTGGTGGTGGACAGACAGTTGCCCACGGTGCGGGCGATCGGGAATCCGAAGCGTACATCCGGGCCGGCCACCACGATGTCGCTGCAGGCCGCCAGGAGGGCGCCCTGGCCGATCACCGCGCCGTCGATGCAGGCGACCACCGGCACCCGCAGGTTCTCGATCGCCGTCAGCGTCTCCTCGGCGGCATCTTCGGTGTGGCGGACATCGTGGCCGGTGGTGAGGTCCTTGAATTCCGCGATGTCGTTACCGGCCATGAACGCCGGTTTACGGCCGGTGGCGCCCTGCAGCGTGACGACCCGGATCTCCGGAGTGTCGTTGACCATGGCGCAGGCGCGCAGCAGTGCCCGCTCCATCTCCCGGGTCGCGGCATTCAGCCGGGCGGGCCGATTGAAAGTGATTCGCAGGACCGGACCCACACGGTGGGTCACCAAGGCATCAGCCACGCCCGCCGCTGTCACCGTGCGCGTCCCGACAGCGCGGGGACGTCGGCCACGGCGATGATGTGGTGCGAGGCCAACTCGTTGATCGAGTCTTCGGTGTAGCCCAACTCGGTCAGGACGGCCGCGGTGCTGTCACCGAGCATGGGCCCGGCCTTCTTGCGCACCGTCGGCGTCTTGGACAGCCGGATGGGTGATCCCATCTGGCGGACCACCTGCCCGTCGCCGGACATCGCGGACCAGTAGAAGTCACGCTGTAGCAGCTGATCGTCGTTGAACGCCTGCTCGTAGTCGTTGATGGGTGCAACGGGGACGCCTGCCTGGCGCAATAGGGAAACCCAGTGCTGGCGTGTCTGTTTGACGGTCTCGGCCTCGATGATGGCGATCAGATCACCCCGGTTGCGCAGGCGGTCGGCGTTGGTGCGGAATCGGGGGTCGTCGACGAGGTGGGGCAGGTTCATCCCGTCACAGAACGAAAGCCACGTCTTGGGTGTTGCGGCGCCGATGGTGAACCATCCGTCAGACGCCTGCAGAGCCTGGTACGGTGCCGCCGACTGATGCACCGCGCCTTGGGCGCGCGGGATCTCGCCGGTGGCGGTGAATTTCGCGAACTCCCAGATGGCATAAGACATTCCGGCCTCGAACAGCGAGACGTCGATGGCCTGGCCCTCGCCGGTGCGGTGGCGGTGGTTCAGTGCAGCCAGGACGGCGATGGTGCCGTAGAGCGCACAACCGATGTCGCACAGCGGAACCCCAACCTTGAGGGGGTCCCCGCCGGGTATCCCCGTGATGCTCATGAGGCCGGAGCGGGCCTGCGCCATGATGTCGAGACCGGCGTCGGCCGACAGTGGCCCGTCCTGACCCCACCCCGAGGCCGACAGGTAGATCAGGGCGGGGTTGGTGGTGCTGAGCGCCGCGTAGTCGAGACCCAATCGCAGCATCGATCCGGGACGGAGATTCTCGATCACCACATCGGCGTCGGCGACCAGTTCGAGGAAGATCTTCTTGCCTTCCGGCGACTTGAGGTCGACCGCTATCGAATCCTTGTTACGGTTCAAGGTCAGGAAAGCGGCACTGTCCTTCGCCGCATCGAACATCGCCCCATAGGTGCGCACCACGTCGCCGGCATCGGGATCCTCCACTTTGAGGACATGGGCGCCGAGGTCGGCGAGCAGGGTCCCGCAGTAGGGACCGGCGATGTAGTTTCCGACTTCGAGAACGCGGACCCCGGAGAGCGCGTGTTGAGCGGGCAAAGCAAGCCTCCGTTACGGTTTTCGGTGATGAGCGCGCGTCATCGATGACGTTGGCGCCCCGGTCCCGCCGGGTGTAGCGGGGAGTCGTGAGGTGCTGCGTCTCACGTGACCATCAGTCAAGCAACGGGTGAACAGTGCGTCAATCGCAAGTTTTGCACGAGTATGGTGCGAATATGCATCAGTCGACGTATGTCCGTCAGACCCTCAGCCTGTGCCCGAATCTCGCGTACCTGGCCATGATCGTCGAGCGGGGGAGTTTCACCGCGGCCGCGGCGGCGCTCGGTATGACACCGTCGACCTTGAGCCGGGCGATCCGGCGCGTCGAACACGAACTGCGCATCGAACTGGCGGTGCCGAAGGGCCGCAGCATCGAACTGACCCCCGCCGGGATGTTCCTGGCCCAACACGCGCAGATAGCTCTGCAGCATGTCGGTACGGGGCTGCGCGAGGCGGTGCTCGCCAGCTCGAATCCCGTGGTCCGGATCGGACTGCTGCGCTCGTTGGGTTCCCACTATGTGCCCACCGTTGTCGGGGACTACGTGAAAAAGTTCCCGGCCGTGCAGTTTTCGTTCCGTCAAGCCAGCGGCACGCAGCTCGAGCAGATGGTGCGCGACCGCGCCATCGATCTGGCTCTGGTGGCACCGCCGTCGACGCACCCCGACATCACGGCCATCGAGTTGTTCGAACAGCGCATCGAAGTGGTGGTCGCCGCCGGAAGCCGCTGGGCGAACCGTTCGCAGATCGACCTGGCCGACCTGGCCGACGAGAGCTTCATCCTCTCCGAGCGCGGGTACGACGCACGCACCGTCGCCGACCGGCTGTTCGAAGCTGCGGGCGTGCAACCCAACGTGATTCTGGAGACCGACGACATGGCCATGGCGGTCGCGCTGGCTGCGGCCAATGTCGGCATCGCCATCACACCACCCACGCCGGAAGCGCTCGGAGACGTGGCGCGGGTGTCACTGCAGGACCCCTTGGCGCGCCGGACGGTGGCGGTGTGTCACCTTTCCGAACCCGCACCCGGCGCGCACGTCAGGGATTTCCTGCAGCATCTCATCGACCATCCGGCGAGCAGTCCACCGCAATCCCGCTGACCCGAGATCGACGAAATTCCGAAAGTCACTCGGACTTTTGGGCCCGTGTGTCGGTTTGGGCGGTGTGGTGGGAGCGCCAGCTGCGGTAGCCGCGGTGCGCGGCGAAGGCGCCGATCACCGCGGTCACGCACCACACCGCGATCGCGCTGTAGGCCAGGGGCGCCGACAGATCACCGATCGACGCGCCGAGTGCGGTGTAGACGAAGGCGCGGGGCGCCGACCCGATGAACGCCCCGACCGCCATCTGCCACAACGGAACTCCGAACGCGCCGAACACATAGGACGCCAGCGCATCCGAGATGCCGGGGACGAACCGCTGCCCGACCACCGCCCACAGGCCGCGGCGTTGGATCTGGGCATCGAGCCGGTCGGCACGTTCGGCGCCCAGCAGACCGCGCGCGCTTTCCCTCCCTGCGCGCCGCCCGAGCAGGCTGGTGATGGTGGCGGTGCCCACGGTGGCACCCAGCGTCGCGAAGGTTCCGACCACGGGGCCGAACAGCAGGCCGCTGGCGGCCGCCAGCAGCGGGCCGGGCACGAAGATGGCACCCAGGGCCGCCGAGACCACCACGTAGACCAGCGGCGCGGCCGGGCCGGCCGATCCGATGAATGCGCGTACCGCATCGATGTCGATGACCCGGGCCACCGCGATCAGGTAGAACATGCCCAGCAGGAAGGCAGCGAACACCGCAAGGCGCAGGAGGTGGCGTCTGCGGTCGGTCGGCTGGTCGGCCGGCGGTGCGCCGTCGGTGTCGGTCATGCTGACCGCAATCCTGCCCGATTACAGTCGGGGAGTGCTCACCGAGTGGCTGCTCGACTCCGACCCGGCGCTGCGCTGGCAGGTCGAGCGCGACCTGCTGCACGAACCGCCCGAGGTCTGGGAGGCCACCCGGGCGCGCGTCGCCACGGAAGGGTTCGGCGCCCGGCTGCTGGCGTTGCAGGACCCCGACGGGCAATGGGCCGGCGGCGCCTTCTTCCCCGCGGGATTCGACGAGTCTGAGGTAGGCCAGCCCTGGACGGCCACCACGTGGTCACTGAATGCGCTGCGGGAGTGGGGGCTCGACGCCGCGGTGCTGGGCGATACCGCCGAGCGTCTGGCCGCCACCTGCCGGTGGGAGTACGACGATCTGCCGTACTGGGGCGGTGAGGTGGACTGCTGTATCAACGCCTGGACACTGGCCAACGGCGCCTGGCTCGGCGCCGACGTCGCCGGCATCGCGGACTGGTTCGTCGAGCACCAACTGCCTGACGGCGGCTGGAACTGCGAGTGGGTGGACGGCTCGACGCGCTCGTCGTTTCATTCCACGCTGAATTCGCTCAAGGGCCTGCTGGCGTACGGGGCGGTTCCGCAGGTGCGTCACGCCGGCGAGGAGTACCTGTTGACCCGCAGGCTGTTCCGCCGGCTGTCGACGGGGGAGCAGGTGGGGCCGTGGGTGGACCGGTTCACCTATCCGTTCCGCTGGTGCTACAGCGTGCTCAACGCCGCCGACTACTTCCGTGCGGCTGACCGCCCGGATCCGCGGCTCGCAGACGCGATCACCATGATCCGCGACGCCCGGCAGCCGGATGGGACCTGGCTACAAGCCAGGCCCCATGCCGGCCGGGTGTGGTTCGAGGTCGACGCACCCGAGGGTGAACCCTCGAAATGGCTGACCTTCCACGCGATGCGGGTGGTGCAGTGGTGGGACGCTAGCGAGCGAAATTCGCGTTGATACGCTGCTGCAGATAGTCTTTCGCGCTGATCTGGGGATACTTGCCGCTGGGGCCGGCGATGGCGACCTCGCTGTTGGCCTGGGCGAAGAACGCGATGCTGTACCGCGCTCCACGATGATCGGCTGGCCCGGGGCTCTTGACGCGATGGAAATTCGACGGCAGCAGGTCATCGCTCCACCGCATCAACATGTCACCGATATTGCAGGTGATCGCGTCTTCGGAGGGGTGTACCGACGTCCATTGCTGGGCATCGCGCTCCTTGCCGGGACACACCTGCAAGCCCCCCTGCCCGTCCCGCTGGAAAAGCAAGGTCAGGCAGTCGAAGTCGGTGTGCGCACCGGCCCGCCACACCCCGGTGAGGTCTCCATCGGCGGGCAGCGCGAAGTAGTGCAACAGCCGCAGCGTGCTCTGGTAGGTGGGCGAGGCCGGGTCGTGGGCCCGGGTGAAGAAGTCACGGTCGAAGCCCAGTTTGTCGGCGAACAGCGACAACAGCTCCATGGCCAGCGCCCAGCATCTGTGTTCGAAATCGAGGATGGTGGAACGGAATCCGGCCAGTTCCTCCTCTGCCGGCCACAACCCGTCCATATTCGACAGGGTGACCTGGTACGACTCCTTCTGGTCCGGCACCCCGACCGAGGGCCGGATCTGGGTGAGCTGTTCCCAGCCGGAGTTGAACCGTTTGGGCCGGCGCGCCTTGACCTCCTCGGGGAGGGCGAAGAACTTCTCGGCCATGGTGAACGCCGCCCGCACCTCGGCGAGATCGATACCGTGATCGACAACCTGGAAGAAGCCGATATCGGTTGCCGCGCTCCATATTTCGTCGGCGATCTGGGCGCGCCGGCTCTCGAGACCGGCCAACGAGATTCGCCGTACCTCGCGGTCGCTCTCGGTGCCGAGCGCGCCCATGGCACGCTCGCGCTGCAGTTCGGTCATCTCTGTCATGCTCATGTGTCCTTACTCAGTTGGTGGCGATCGACGGATCGCTGAACCGGTTGATGAACAGGGTCTCTCCGGTCATGTCCGCCGGGACGACGTTGCCGGTGGCCGCCAGCACGGCCCGCAGGTCTTCGACATTGCGGTTGGTGCGCGCGGGGTCGTAAACGCCGAACGAACCGTTGTCCTCCGCGGCCAGCAGACCCTTCTCGACCAGCAGGTCCGCGCTGAACGCGGCTTCGCCTTCGGAGTACGGCGAGTAGGTGTCGTCCTGGGAGATGACGTCGACGATCACCTTGTTGACGGGCTCTGGCGAGGCGGCGTAGTCGACCCCGGCCTGCTGGATGATCGGCACCAGTTTCCCCAGGCAGGGTGCGAGTTCTTCGAGCTTGTCGGCCCGGACCGACATGTTGGAGGCGTAGATGTCGTAACCCACGTCTTTGATCAGGCCCCAGCCCACCGGCTTGTTCCAGGCCGGGGTGTCGTGCTCGTAGGTGTAGGGCTCGGAGTTCGCGAAGCCCTGCTGGACGATGGTCGGGTCGCCGACGAAGCGGGCGGGTGCGCCGTCGTAGCTGGTGTCGATCTGCGACTGCGCGAGCATGCCCTTGCCGACCATCCACTGCGGGTAGATCTGGTCCTTGGACACCACCACCGTGGCGTCGGTCTTGCCGATGTCGGCGACGGTCTGCCAGTCGGGGTGGCTGGCCGGATCCCACATCAGGATGGCCGGGCTGTATTTGAGCAGCGGGGTCACACCGATGACGGGCTGGTCGGCGGCCGCGGCGATCAACTGGTCGCCGTGCACGATGCCCATGACCAGCGAGTCGTCGACATAGAGCTGCGACGGGACCGACTGGAACCCGATCGCGGGTCCGCCGGCTTTGAGGGTCAGGTCGACGCCGGTGTCCAGGCCGCCGGCCACCAGCGGCCCGGTCACCGACTTCTCGTCGGTGTTCACCTGGTAGCCGGGGCCGAGCATCCCGAACACCGCACCCATGTCCGACTGCGGCTGCCACTGCAGCTGGATGCCCACGTTGGCGGGGCAGACCCCAGCCAGTGACTGGGCGTCGGCGGCCGCATCGATGGTGGTCTCCTCGGGGGCCTGCTCACTGCTGTAGGCACAGGCGGACAGGGTGGCAGCGGCGCAGCTGACGGCCGCTACCTTCCGCAGAATCGATGGGGACATGACTGCTCCTCGGTAAGGTGGGGTGGAAACGATCCCGGCCACGGGCCAACGGAATCCGCGATTACATGCAACCACGGTGACTGTTGCAACGGTGTAAATGATGTCGTATATCGCTCGGATGGTCGCAGTTTCCTGGGGTTGACCCCGATTTACTTACTCAGGGTTCACGATGGGAAACATCGCTGTAATACATGTAATCAAGGCTTGGTCGCAGCCAAGTGCTCAACTACTGCATGTAACCCAAGTCGTCAGGAGCGCCAGTGGATACGGCCCCGTCCACGAGTTCGTCGTTACTCGCCGACGCCCGAGCTCAGATCGAGTTCACGGACGTGACAAAACGATTCGACACCGGCACCACAGCCGTCGAGCACGCCGACCTGACCCTGCACGCCGGTGAATTCGTTGCCGTCGTCGGTCCCTCCGGGTGCGGGAAATCGACCTTGCTCCGGATGGCGGCGGGGCTGGAGTCACCCAGCTCGGGGCAGGTCCGTGTGGACACCTCGTCGGTCGGCTTCATCTTCCAGGAGCCCACCCTGCTGCCCTGGCGGTCGGTGCGGGCCAACGTCGAACTGTGCGCCGAACTCAGCCGGGGCAACCGGGTGGAAACGAAACGTCGTGCCGCGGAGTCGATTTCCGCGGTGGGCCTGGAGCAGTTCGCCGATCACCTACCCAAGACACTCTCGGGCGGCATGAAGATGCGGGTGTCGCTCGCGCGCGCGCTCACGTTGTCGCCGGAAATCCTGCTGCTCGACGAGCCGTTCGGGGCGCTCGATGAGATGACCCGGCTCGACATGCAGGTCGAACTGCAGCGTCTCTACGCCGAGCGGGGATTCACGGCGATGTTCGTCACCCATTCGGTCTCCGAGGCTGTCTATCTGGCCAGCCGGGTGGTGGTCATGACGGCGCGTCCCGGCCGGATCGCCGGCGTCATCGACGTCGACTTCCCTTACCCCCGTTCAGAAGAGCTGCGTTTCCAGGCGCGGTTCACCGACTATGTGGCTGATGTGACGGCGTTACTGCACGGGAGGACGGCATGACGGTTCTGGAGCGGCCCGTTCGATTGTTCGCCCGCAATTCCCCGCAGGCTGCTGAAGCGGGAGAACCCAAGCGCGGCATACGGTTCAGATCAGCGGTCGGATACCCGGTGCTGTCCCTGGCGGCCGGCCTGGCGGTCTGGTCGGCCGTCAGTTACCTGGTGCTCGAACCCCATCGGCGATTCATGCTGCCCCCGCCCGTCGACGTACTGCGTAACTCGCTGATGGACTGGGAGCACCTGCAGCCGATGCTGGCCGCGCTCTCGGTCACCGCGCAGGTGACCCTGGTCGGGTTCCTGGTCGCCGTGGTCGCCGGCGTAGCCACCGGTGTGCTGATGTGCCAGGCGCGTTGGCTCGAGAAGATCATCTACCCGTACGCGGTGGTGATCCAGGTGATTCCCATCCTCGCGATCGTTCCGCTCATCGGTTTGTGGCTGGGCTACGGTATGGCCGCGCGCACGCTGGTGTGCGTCTTGATCGCGGTGTTCCCGATCATCACCAACACACACTTCGGCATCCGGTCGGTGGACCGCGGTATGCACGAGCTGTTCACCATCTCCGGGGCCTCGCGGTGGGACCGGTTGATCAAACTCGAACTGCGCGCGGCCCTTCCGGCGATCCTGACCGGTGTGCGCACCGCAGCAGGTCTGGTGGTGGTGGGCGCGATCATCGGCGACATGTTCTTCGCCAAGGGCCAGCCCGGGATCGGGACACTGCTCGACGTCTACCGAGGCAGGCTGCAGTCCGAAGACCTGATCGCCGCGATCGTGCTGGCCTCGTTGTTCGGGGTGCTGGTTTTTGCGGCCATGGGCTGGGTGACGCGGCTGGCAGTCGGTCGCTGGCATGAGTCGGGACAACAACTGTGAACGGAGACAACCACGTGACCGAAGACACTGCTTTCCACGTCCCCGTGCTCGACGTGAGCCGTTACGTCGCCGGTGGCGACGCGGCCTCGGATCCCGACTGCGCGCAGGTGGCCGCCGCGCTGGACAAGGCCTGCCGGGAGGTCGGTTTCATCCAGATCGTCGGCCACGGGATCGACACCGGCGCGCTGGCCGGGTTGGCCGACGCTCTCGACGAGTTCTTCGGCCTGCCGCTGTCCGTGAAGAACGGCTACCGCCGCGACCCGTCGGCCAACCGCGGCTATTCGCCACCCAAGAGCGAGTCGCTGAGCATGAGCCTGGGTGTCACGACCAACCTGATGAACGACTACTACGAGGCGTTCACCGTCGGCACCGAGGCCGCCGAGTTCGCTGGGCGGTTCCCTGCCCTGCATCTGCCCGAAAACAGCTATGCCCACAACAATTGGCCCGAGGCTGCACCGGGCTTCCGGCCGCGGATCGAAACGTACTTCGCCGAGGCGCAGCGCCTGGCCCGCATCCTGATGGTGGCGTTCACCGATGCACTGAACCTCCCGGCGGGCTACTTCGACTCGATGATCGACCATTCGATCGAGGTGCTGAAGATGAACAACTTCGCCCTGCCCGAAGGGGACACCGCGGTCGCGGGGGAGCTGCAGGGCATGGGCGCGCACACCGATTTCGGCATCCTGACCATCCTGTGGGCCGACCAGGTGCCGGGTCTGCAGGTGCTCGACCGCGCCGGGGTGTGGCACGATGTGCAGCCCGCCGACGGAGCACTGCTGATCAATCTCGGTGACGCGATGGCCCGCTGGACCAACGACCGTTGGATGTCCACCGTGCACCGGGTCGACCCGCCCGTGTACGACGGACGCATCCAGCGCCGCCGGTCGGCGGCGTTCTTCTTCGACGGCAACTACGACGCAGTGCTCGAGGCGCTGCCGGGCACTCTCGCCGACGGGGAGACGGGGTATGAACCGATTACGGTGGCCGAGAACATCGCGATGAAGGTGGCGGGGCTGCGTGCCGGGGTGGCACCGCAGGCGGTGCTGCGGGAAGCGGCACGGGTATCGGCAGCGGCGAAGTAAGGAGAACGCTCGAACATGACGGCCTCGGATGGTGCTCTGCTCACCGAGTCGGTGCACCGCTCGCTGCAGGAGATGATCTTCACCGGCGAGCTGCTGCCCGGCAGCCCCCTGTCCGTACCCGCACTGGCCGCCCGGCTCAACGTCAGCCGAACCCCGGTCCGCGAAGCGGTGCAGCAACTCATCTACGAGGGGCTGGCCACGCATACCCGCAATGCCGGTGCGCGGGTGACCCTTCTGGATGACGACGCGGTGAAGGCGGTCTTCGAGGTCCGGGAAGTGCTCGACGGGCTGGCGGCGCACACCGCCACGCTGATCGCCACCCGCGCCACCGTCGAGCAGCTGCGCAAGATGGTGCAGGTGCAGCGTGAACTGCTGGACGAGGCACCGGACCGGCATCGTGACGCGAAGCTGGATCTGGACTTCCACACCCTGATTCGTGACACCGCCCGCAACCGGCCGCTGTCGGATGCGCTGGCCCGCCTCGACGGACAGGCGCATCTGTACCGGTCGGACATGTGGGCATGCGAACTGAATCGGCGCCTGGCCGTCGGCGAGCACGAACGCATCGTGGCTGCCATCGAAGCCGGCGACGCGAACGGAGCCCGCTCGGCGGCCTGCGCCCACGTGGCGGGGCTGTACGTGCGGACGCGGCGAAGCTGAGTCATGACACCGATTGAGGCGCAACCTGTTTCGCTGCTGCGCGGCGCCACGCTGTCCGACGGCTCGGTGGTGGACGTCCGCATCGAGCGCGACGGCGCCGATGCCGTCGTCACGTCCGTCGCACCCGCGGATCCGGCAGAACGCGGCGGGCTGGATCTTCGTGGGTATCTCCTGTTCACCGCAGCGGCCGAACCGCACGCGCACCTGGACAAGGCGTTGTCCTGGGATGCCCTGAAACCCCAGCTGGGCGACTTGTCAGACGCCATCGCCACGTGGAAGGAGGGCTCGCTGCGTTTCGACGAGGACTCGTTCCGGCGGCGGGCACGCCAGGCCGCGTTGGCGCTGCTGCGCAACGGCACCACCGCCGTACGCACCCACGTCGACATCCTGATGGGCGAGGACCCACTGCGCGGTATCCGGGCCGTCGATGCCGTGCGCCGAGAACTGGCCGGGCTGATGAGCATCGAGATCGTCGCCCTGATCAAGGCCTACTCGGGAGCCGAATTGCTGCACGCCGCACTGGACGCCGGGGCCGATCTGGTGGGCGGGTCACCACACAACGCCCCGGACCCCACCGGCGAACTGGACCGGCTGCTCGGGGTGGCCGAAGACCGCGGCGTGGGTACCGACCTGCACACCGACGAGTTCCTCTTCGGTGACCACCACACGATCGCCGACTACGCCAAGCGCGCCGGCGCCTGGCCCGCCGGCCGCGTCCGGACCGCCAGCCACTGCACGCGGCTGGGCACCATGGCGCCAGACGAACTCGACCGGCTGCTGCCCCAGATCGCCGACGCAGGCATCGGGGTCATCGCCAATCCGATCACCAACCTCTACCTTCAAGGGCGAGACAGCCACTCGGCCACACCGCGCGGCATCACCGCCATCGCGGCACTGCGCCGCGCGGGTATCCCGGTGGCGGCCGGCGCCGACAATGTGCGCGACCCGTTCAACCCCTTGGGCCGCAGCGACGCACTGGAAACGGCCATGCTGAGCGTGATCGCCGGGCACGTACACCCCGATGTCGCCCTGCACATGGTCACCGACGGCGCCCGCACGGTCCTGGGGTTGCCGGAGGCGGGACCGCGGGTGGGGGCGCGGGCCGAGTTGCTGGCGGTGTGGGGCAGCAGTGTGCCCGACGTGATCGCCAACGCGCCGGCCGACCGGGTGGTGATCCACCGCGGGGCCGTGGTGGCGCGCAGCCGGACTCAATGGTGGCTGGCCACGGAAAGCTAGTCGCTCAGCGCGGTCCGAACGACTACTTCCTGCCACCCGCCGGTCAATCCCTGCCAGCGGAAATGAAGCCCTGACGTGGGCGGTTGTAGCGATCAGAACAGCACGAACCGCGACCCACAGACCCTCTCTGCGAGCCACGATTCGCAAATCAGTACTCACAGAGAGAGCCACGATCATGAAGAAGTTCGGATTCGCCACCCTCACCGCCACCGCGCTGACCGCCGGTGTCCTCGGCTTGGCCGCCCCCGCGTTCGCCGCCCCCACGGGGGCCGGCAACGCGCAGGACACCATCGCGAGCCTCGAGGACCAGGGTTACAAGGTGGTCGTCAACCGGCTGTCGCAGAGCCCACTGGCCGAAGCCAACGTCGTCTCCGTCGGCCGGGGCCCCACCTTCACCACGACGGACACCAACGCCGGCAACGAAGGCGGTTACGGCGCTCAATCCGACCGCAACTCCGGCCCCGTGAACACCACCACCGTCTACGTCAACGTCCGCTGAACGGACCCCGGCAGCACTCAGGCACACACCCGATCGGGATGTGTGCCTGAGTGCTTTTGAATTGTGGCGACTACACCGCGAGGATGCGATCGAAGAAGTCGCGGTAGTGCTTCAAGGCGATACGAAGGTCCTCGGTGGAGGCCTCCTCACCGCGAGACCACTGATCTTCCAGCCGGGACCGGGTCTGGCTGAAGCTGGCGGTGAGTTGCTCCACCGCCGAGGACACCAGGCTGTCGGCTTTCTGCACGCAGGCGCGCGGGTCGTCGACGAACTCCGCCTGCACGTCGTTCCAGCGGGACCGCAACTCGGACAGGTCGTTTTCGCCGAACAGCGAGTCACTCATCGGGGTATCGGAGACCGATGACTGTGCGGCCGCAGGTGTGGATGTGCGCTGCTGAGCCGACGGATCGACCTGCCGACCCGCGTTGGGGTCGTACTGGCGATCCGCGGTCGGGTCGCCGTGGCGCTCGGTGGCGGGATCAACCTGGCGCTCACCGGCGGGGTCGACCTGGCCGGCGTTGAATTCCTGTGCTGCGTAACCCTGTTGGTCAGCGGTTCCGGTATTCGGGTCGATCGGATCGGTGTACTGACGTGGTGCGGTCATGCTCGTGCCTCCTTAGGCGTGCCGTGTTCGGATCCCAACAACTTCTCGAACAGCGCGCGGTAGTGGACAAAGGCCTCGCGCTGCGTTTCGGTGCCGATCTGGCCTCGTTGCTGCGACAGGAAGATGCCGTGCGCGGCGCGGTAATCCTCGACCACACCGGGGTGGTCGACCGAGATGTCCGCCGCGCGTTGCTCGAAATCATCGATCGGATAACCGCGTTCGCGCATCACCTGATTGACCAGTAGGTCGGCGTCTTTGAGCGCACTCGCCGGGTTGTCCACGAAACTGGTCTGCACCAAGCGCCATTGCTCGACGTACATCGCCTGTGCCTGGGGCGACAGGGCCACGATGTCGAGTTTCTTGCGCTTGCGTTCGCGGGCGACGAGCTCGGCTTCGGCCGCGCGCGGATCACCCGTCTGTTGGACGGCCCGGTCATACTCGGGGCCGTAATGCTGCTTCAATCTGTCGCTTTGCTTGCTGTTGCGCGATTTGCGGGCGGCGAAGACGGCGGCGACCGCCACGATGACGATCAGTGCCGCGATAAGAATCCAACCCCAACTAGGCATGACTTGACCTCCTCGTCCGCACTGAGGGTTACCCCTGCGGCCCCTACGAAAACGTCAATTTCCGGTGCGGCGAGCTGTCGAGGGCACGCGCAGCGGGGTAAATCGTTGCTAGAGCCGAATATTCGTCTCGGTGCAGGAATCGGGTGTCGCCGTGCTGCTGCCCGGCGGTGCACCGCCGAAAGGGTGGGAATGGGGGAGGTATGCGCGTCGATGACATCACGGTGACCGTTTGCCATGGCGGCGACCCACCGGATTGTTGCCAACGGTAAGGCCGCGACACCCGACCGTGGATCGGCGTCTCGGGAGTACTTGTGTCACCATCGATGTATGGGATTGTCAGGTCATCTAACACGTGTGTGCAGCGTCGCGTTGTTGACGTCGGCTTCGTTGGCGTTCGTCCCGCTGGGGATCCCGTCCGCGGCCGCTGAACCCGCCCCGGCCCCGGCTCCCGCTCCGGTACCTGTACCGGTACCCGTTCCGCTCGGGCCGGCACCCGGTCCCGCTCCTGAGGTGGTACCGGTTCCCGTGCCCGCCCCGCAGGCCGCCCCTGCGCCCGCGCCGGTTCCCGCCCCCGAAGCCCCAGCCCCAGCTCCGGCCCCGGCCCCGGTGCCGGTGGCTGCTGCGCTGCCCCCGGGCTGCCCCGATGTCCAGGTGGTCTTCGCACGCGGCACCACCGAGCCCCCGGGCCTGGGTGCCATGGGGCAGGCCTTCGTCGACGATCTGCGCGCTCGCGTCGGCGACAAGTCGGTGGGGGTGTATCCCGTCGACTATCCCGCCAGTCCGGACTTCCCGACAGGCGTGCAAGGCGTCATCGACGCCAGCACACATGTCCAGGAGATCGCGCAGAACTGCCCCGACACCCAGATGGTGCTCGGCGGCTTCTCGCAGGGCGCTGCGGTGATGGGTTTCGTGACCAACGAGATCGTGCCCGACGGTGTGTCACTGTCCGAGGTTCCCCAGCCCATGCCCGCTGATGTCGCCGACCACGTGGCCGCGGTGGCGCTGCTGGGCACCCCGTCGGACCGGTTCATGAACATGATCAAGCAGCCGTCGGTGAGCGTCGGCCCGCTGTACCAGCCCAAGACCATCGAACTGTGTGTGCCGAACGACTTCGTGTGCTCCGAGGGCGGCGACATCGGTGCTCACGGTCGCTACATCTCCGACGGCATGGTGGTGCAGGCGGCGGACTTCGCAGCGACGAAGTTAGCCGAAGGCGCCGATGCCGGCGAGGTACGAGGCGGCTGAGAAGCCGAGCAGACGGCCCCGAAGGCGCCGATGCCGGCGAGGTACGAGGCGGCTGAGAAGCCGAGCCCGGCGAATGAGGTAGTCCGCTACCTGCGTTCCGCGCGCGCCGCGATGCGACGATCGGTCCAGTCGATTGTCGGGGGGCGCGATGCCGGAGAAGTCTGTCGCCGGAGGTATCGCAGTACCTCTGCCGATACCTGAAGTCACCACGATCGCCGACGTGGTCGAGGTGCTCGATGACGTCCTCGACTGGTCACTGAGAGCGTCGAGTCAGCTGGGTTACTTCGCGGCGCTCTACAAGCGCATCACGGTGGCAGTGGGCCAGGCGATCGACAACGGCGCCTTCCACGACGGCCCACGCATGGAACGGTTCGACGTTGCCTTCGCGACCCGGTACTTCGACGCCCTCAACGGACTGTTCCATCCACGCGACCACAGTCGCCCCACCCGGTCATGGCAGGTCACCTTCGACGCAGCGGGCCGCGACGACCCGATCCTGGTGCAGCACATGCTCGCCGGTGTGAATGCGCACATCGGTCTGGATCTGGGGATCGTCGCCCACCAGCTGTCGGAGCCCACGGCAGACCTGCATGAGGACTTCAACACGATCAACGCGGTGCTGGCCAGCCAGATCAACGGGTTACTCGCCGATGTCCATGAACTTTCCCCCGCGCTGGCCGATATCGCGGCCGTCCTCATGGAGCACGAGATCTTCGCCATCAACGCCGGCGTCCGCCAGCTGCGCGACAGTGCGTGGCGATTCGCGGAATTGCTCACCGCCGAACCGGCTTTCGCACGACCGGTGACCATCTTTGCCCGCGACCGCAAGATCGCCGGACAAGGACGTCTGGTCTACGACCCGCCCAGTCTCACCGGAGTGGTCCGCGTCGCCATCGCCATGATCGCGGCGCGGGAGAGCCGCGATGTCCGACACAACCTCGAGGTGCTCGCCGAGATCGCCGCCGTCCCCGCACCGATTCGGACCGTGCTGTAACCAGTAGGGAAAACCCCCGGGAAGTTGTCGGGTCAGCACCGCAGATTCCGGCTGCGCAACACCAGAGGATGGACACATCAGCTAGTCGCGGAGACGGGAGCCAGCGTGACACACCAACTCGAGGCCACACTCGACCGGCACGGCACCGACATCGAATTGGCCGCGCGTTTCGAACGCGATGCGCTGCCGCTGCTGGATCAGCTCTACGGCGGGGCGCTGCGGATGACCCGCAACCCCGGTGACGCCGAAGACCTGGTGCAGGACACCATGCTCAAGGCGTACACCGGTTTCCAGACATTCCAGGTGGGCACCAATCTGCGGGCCTGGCTGTACCGGATCCTGACCAACACCTACATCAACGGTTACCGCAAGAGGCAGCGCAGGCCGAGCGAATACGCCTGCGACGACTTCACCGAATGGCTGGGATCGAGTTCGGCGCCGGCGTCGACGCTGCTGCGGTCGGCCGAGGTGGAGGCGCTGGAGAAGGTGCCCGACACCGAGATCAGCGACGCCCTCCAGGCGTTGCCGGAGGAGTTCCGGATGGCGGTGTATTACGCCGACGTCGAGGGCTTCCCCTACAAGGAGATCGCCGAGATCATGAACACCCCGCTGGGTACCGTGATGTCCCGGCTGCACCGCGGCCGGCGGCAGCTACGGGAGCTGCTCGCCGGCGTCGCGGTCAGTCGTGGGTACGCGGTGGCCGTCTAGGATCCGGTTGCTCAGGCCTACGCCGGGGCGCGGCCCTCAGATCTCCACGGTCATGGGGCCGACGTTCCAGATCTCATCGCAGTATTCGGCGATCGCCCGGTCCGACGAGAACTTGCCGCTGCGCGCCGAGTTCAGGATCGACATCCGCGCCCAGGTGTCGCCGTCGAGCCACGCGGCGCTGACCCGATCCTGGCAGTCGACATACGCGCGGTAGTCGGCCAACACCAGGAACGGGTCGTGGTGGATCAGCGAATCCAGCAGCGGTGCAAGGATCTGCGGGTCGCCGTGGGTGAAAGCGCCCTCGCGGATGAGTTCGAGCACGGCCGCCAACTCCGGATCCCGCTCCACGTAGTCCAGCGGCCGGTACCCGGTGGCCTTGACGGCCTGCACCTCGTCCTCGGTCAGCCCGAACAGGAAGAAGTTCTCCGCCCCGGCTTCCTCGCGGATCTCGACGTTGGCCCCGTCGAGGGTGCCGATGGTGAGGGCGCCGTTGATCATGAACTTCATGTTGCCGGTGCCGGAGGCCTCCTTGCCGGCAGTCGAGATCTGCTCGGACAGGTTGGCCGCGGGGTAGATGAGATGAGCGTTCTGCACGTTGAAGTTCGGCAGGAACACCACCTTCATGAAGCGGTTCACCTCGGGGTCGGCGTTGACCACGTCACCGATGGCGGTGATCAGCTTGATGATCCGCTTGGCCAGGAAATACCCCGGGGCGGCCTTGCCGCCGAAGATGAATGCGCGCGGCGGCATCGTGTAGCCGGGGATGGTCTTGAGCCGCAGATACTGCGTGATGATGTGCAACGCGTTGAGGTGCTGACGCTTGTACTCGTGGATGCGCTTGACCTGGATGTCGAACATCCACGTCGGGTCCAGCTCGATACCGGTTGCCGTGTGCACGTACTCGGCAAGACGGGACTTGTTGGCACGCTTGACTTCTCGCCAACGCTCCCGGAATGCGGGATCGTCGACGTGGGCCTCGAGCTCACGTAACTTGTACAGATCGGTGAGCCAGCCCGCACCGATGGTCTGGTCGAGCAGCTGGCGCAAGCCGGGATTGGACAGGGCCAGGAAGCGACGCGGCGTCACGCCGTTGGTGACGTTGCCGAACCGCTCCGGCCACATTTCGTAGAAGTCCTTGAGCACGCTTTCCTTCAGCAGCTCCGAGTGCAGCGCTGCGACACCGTTGACGGCGTGGCTGCCCACCGTGGCCAGGTGGGCCATCCGTACCGTCTTGCCGCCGTCCTCGCCGATCAGTGACATCCGGCGCACCCGGTCGTCGTCGCCGGGGAACCTGGCGCGCACCTCGTCGAGGAACCGGTCGTTGATCTCGTAGATCAGTTCGAGGTGGCGCGGCAGGCAGTCACCGAACAATCCCAGCGACCACGTCTCCAGCGCCTCGGGCAGCAGTGTGTGGTTGGTGTAGCCGAAGGTGGCGACCGTGATCTCCCAGGCCTCATCCCAGCTCATGTGGTGCTCGTCGATGAGCAGGCGCATCAACTCGGCGACGGCGATCGACGGATGGGTGTCGTTGAGCTGGATTGCCCACTTGTCCGGCAACGCCGACAGCGGCAGGCCCACCCGTTCGGTGTGGATGCGGATGATGTCCTGCAGCGAGCAGGTGACGAAGAAGTACTGCTGCTGCAACCGCAGACGCTTGCCGGCCTCGGGCTCGTCGTTCGGATAGAGCACCTTCGAGACCTTCTCGGAGAGCACCTCGTCCTCGACGGCCTTGTAGAAGTCGCCGGTGTTGAATGCCTCGAGCGCGAACTGCGTGACCGACCGCGCGCTCCACAGCGTCAGGGTGTTGCACGTGTTGACGCCGTAGCCCTGGATGGGGGTGTCGTAGGAGACGCCCTGCAGCACCCGGCGCGGGATCCAGCGCACCCGCAGATTGCCGGCGATGTCGGTGTACTGCTCGGTCTTGCCGCCCCAGCAGACGAAATAGCTGGCATCCGGCTTGTCGATCTCCCATGGGTTACCGCTGACCAGCCAGTTGTCGGTCTTCTCGGCCTGCCAGCCGTCGTGGATCTCTTGATCGAAGATGCCGAACTCATACCGGATCCCGTAACCGATCGACGGGCGCTCCAGCGTGGCCATCGAGTCCAGATAGCAGGCGGCCAGCCGGCCGAGGCCACCGTTGCCCAGACCCGGCTCCTCCTCGCAGTCGATGACCTCGTCGAGGTCCTGGCCCAGCTCGGCCAGCGCGGCGCGGGCCTCGGCTTCCAGGCCCAGGTTGAGCAGGTTGTTGCCGAGCTGGGGACCCATCAGGAACTCCGCCGACAGGTAGCAGGTCACCTTGTTCGACAGGTCGAGCCAGTCCTGGGTGGTGGCCATCCAGCGTTGCTGCATCCGGTCGCGCACCGCCAGCGACAGCGCTTTGTAGTAGTGCGCCGGCGTCACCGCGGCGGCCGGGCGGCCGATGGAGTACATCAAGTGGTCCGAGATGGCGCGCCGCAGCGCGTCGGCCGACATCCCGGTACGGGAATGCTCGTGCCGGGACGCCAGAGGAAAAGCCGCGCCGTCGGCGGCACCTGCGGACGGCGTATGGGCGGTGTCTGTCACTACCTGCTCCTGATACCTGAATGAGGACGGGTCAGTCTGACACCTCCGTGTTACATCAGATGCACTGCCGGCGTCACGTAGGTGAACACCGACGGGCTGGCACAGTGGTGTCTGTGAGCGACCGGTGATCGAACTGCCCACGGCCGTGCAGGCGATGGCGACCCGCGGCCCGCAGTGGCAGAGCTGGGTCGATGAACTGCCGAAACTCATCCAGCGTCAGCTCGCCGACTGGACCCTGACCCCCGACGGCGCACCGATGCACGGGCATGCGTCGATGGTGCTGCCCGTGATCGGCGACGCCGGCCCGGCTGTGCTGAAAATCGCCTTTCCCGACGACGAGTCACAACACGAACACCTGGCCCTGCGGCGCTGGGGTGGTGACGGCGCCGTCCGGTTGCTGGGTGCCGACCCGCACCGGCGGACCCTGCTGCTGGAACGTCTGCACACCCGGGACCTCACCCCGCTGTGGGACGTCGAGGCCTGCGAGATCGTCGCCGACCTGTACCGCCGGATCCACGTACCCGCCCTTCCTCAGCTGGACACCCTGGCCAACGTCATCACGCGCCACACCGCCGGCCTCGACGCGTTGCCGCGCAGTGCTCCCATTCCGCGCCGGCTCGTCGAGCAGGCCCAGTCCTGGAGCCGCGACCTGGTGACCGACCCCGACACGGTGGGCACACTGATCCACACCGACCTGCACTACGACAACGTGCTCGCCGCTGACCGCGAGCCGTGGTTGGTCACCGATCCCAAACCGCTCAACGGCGACCCGCACTACGAGGTGGCGCCGCTGCTGTGGAACCGCTGGGACGAACTGGCCGGTGATGTCCGCGACGGCGTGCGGCGCCGGTTCTACGCGGTGGTCGACGCCGCCGGGCTGGCCGAGGACCGTGCCCGCGCCTGGGTGGTGGTGCGAATGGTGCACAACGCCGTGTGGGAGCTGACCGATCCCGGTCCCGTCGACCACGACTGGCTGACCACCTGCATCGCGGTGGCCAAGGCGGTACAAGGCTAAGCGGGTACCGGCACCCGGGTGGTGTGCACGGCGGCCCCCATGGTCGTCTGTGCCTGTCCGCCGTCGCCCAGCGTGGTCGAGGTCAGCAGGAACAGGGTGTCGCCGTCGCGGCCGCCGAGGGCGCAGGCGATGGCATGCCGGCCGGGGGTCTCGATGGTGTCGGTCACCTCGCCGCCTTCGAGGACGCGGATGAACCGGTCGGCTACCGGGCTGGCGAACCACACCCCGTTGTCGCGGTCGACGGTGATGCCGTCCGGAAATCCGTCGACGGCGGCCCAGACCCGGCGGTCGGTCAGGGATCCGTCGGAGGCGAGGGTGAAGGCGGTGATGCACTGACCGACGCTCTCGGCCACCAGCAAGGTGGATCCGTCGGCGGTGATCGCCATGCCGTTGGCGAACTGCATGCCCTCGGCGGCCACCTCGGTCGAGCCGTCCGGGTCGATGCGGATCAGCGGGGCCGCCACCGGTGCCTCTCCGGCGCGGGGATCGAAGCCGAACTGACCCAGGAAGGTGTGCCCACGCGAGTCGACCACCATGTCGTTGATCTCCTGGGGTGCCAACGCGCTGACGTCGGCGTGCGCGGTCAGACGGCCGTCCTGGTGGCGCAGCACCCGCCGCTGCAGCATCGACGAGATCAGCAGCGATCCGTCGGGCAGCCAGCCCAGGCCGGACGGCTGTTCGAGGTCGGTGACGGTGCTGACCTCGCCGGACTCCGAAATCCGTAACACTTCGTCGGCGAACATGTCCGAGACGAACAGTGCGCCGTCATGCCAGCGCGGCGCCTCGAGGAAGGCGCGGCCTGTCACCAGGGTGGCCAGTTCGTATGTCACTGCGGCACTCCGTATCTGTTGGCGTACCCGGCCTGGCGCGCGGCGAGCTGGTCCTGACGGCTGTAGACGAGCTGATCGGGTTGCACAGAGGATGGTGCCTGGTCCAGCGGCATCCTGGTCACCGAAACGGTGGGCTGGTCCGGCGAATTCGGGTCCACGCCCTGGAATCGGATGGACAGGGTGCCCTGATTGAGGCCCCCGGTGGACACCCAGTTGGCCACGCCCGGATCGTTTTTCGCGACGACGACGGTGTAGCTGCCGTCGGTGTCGGGGATCGCCTGGGCATTGTTGAGGCTGGTCTGCTGATCCCAGTAGTTGCCGGTGATGGTCCAGACGTCGGTGACCGGAACAACGAAGTACGAGGCGCTGCCCGGGTCGACGGTGAGTACCAGCGCTTCGTCGTCGTCGAGCTGGAAGTAGCCTGCGCTCTGCAGCTGGGTGGACAGGAATTGCGCGTTGTGGGCCGGGGCGGACAATGTATTCGGTTGGCGCAGTTGACCTGTGGTCGAATCAGTGGTGGCCACCTTGATGTATTCGTCCTGTTTGGTGATGCCCAGGAGCAGCATCAGCAGCGCCGCCTCGGTGGCTTGCACCGCCAGTGGCGGTTCGGGGAACGGCGCAACCTGCGAGACCAGCGACACCAGCGCCGGGTTCCGGGTGACGGCCGCGCCGAGTCCGGGGATCAGGAATCCGCCGAGCTGAGCGAAGAGGCTGTCCGGCGGCCCGTCGACCCGCCGGATCGCCACCGACATCGGCGCCTGGGCGGTCCAGTCCGACAACGTGTTCCTGGTGGTGATCAGCGTGGATTCGGGGGACAACTGCAGATGGTCGGCGCCGGGATCCGACGGCGGCGCCGCGCTGACGGTGATGGTGAAGCGACCGTCGGAGTCCACCTCAAGGTCGTTGCCGTTGAGGTTGGTCGCGGTCTGGCCGTTGAGACCGGTCAGCACACTGAAGTTGGTGTCGGCCGGGCGCTGACCCGGGGCGAACTGCCCGCTGATGACGTACTCCGACGCGGCGTTGGCGGGCGTGAACCGGTAGATGGTGTCGGGGTTGTCGTACCAGATGCGGGTGCCCTCGACCTCGCCGCCTCCCCAGGTGTGTGGCGGCATGACCTGTTGCAGCAGAACCGGTTTCGTCGGGTTGAGCATCTGGACTTCCATCGCCGCCTGCATGGCGTACTCGTCGACGGCCTGATCGAGCCGGGCCAGGTTCTCCGTGTCCGGCCCACCCACCAGCGCGTAATTGTGATGCGCCGAGAACAACCACGCCACCTTCAACACCACCTTGGCCAGCCCGACCACTGGGGTTTCGGCGATCTGTTCGGCACGGCGCTCGGCGGCCAGCTGGTCCTCTGTGGCCAGTGTGCTGGACCCGGCGGGGACCTCCAAGCTGTCTCGGCGGGCCGCGCCCAGCAGGGTGGTCAGCCCGGTGGTGGGTGGGGGAGCGGCCGGTTCGGTGTCGGCGTCGGCGTCGTCGTCGCGCGACAACCGCACCGCGGTCATCCGGTCCCGGTGGGTGGGCTTGTCGGTGTCACGCTTCTCTGAGGTGCGCCGTGTCAACGACTTTCGGTCGGGTTCGGTGTCGTCTTTCTTGCGTTCGGTTCTGGCCTGGCGGTCAGGTTCGCGCTCGGAGGCTGCGGACCCGGATGCGGTGGCCGTGTCATCGGCGAGTGCGATGCCGGCGGTACTGCCGAGTGCGATGCCGATACCCAGGGCGACGGCCAGTCCGCCGATGCGGCCGACGTGTCTGGCGTAGGTGCTCGACCTCATTGACGTCTCCATCGACGTGTTCCGGTGATGACCGGACTGTAGTGAGCTCTCCGGCCCGACGGCGGTGATTCGGCGGCTTCGGCGATGTGGACGTTGCCCTCCGGACAGATGACGCGCCCCTTATATTGCGTCTGTGAATCGCCGCAGCATGCTGACGTTGACGGGCCTGGGATTGCTGGCGGGAGGGGCTGGGCTGCAGAAGGCCGGCGCGGAACCGCCGTTGCCGGGAGCCGAGCTACTACCTCCGCCGGTGTTCGCCGACGAGTTCGACGGACCACCCGGCGCTGCCCCGGACTACAACAGGTGGCTGGTGGTGCCGGCCCGGGAAACGATTCGCAACCCTGCCCATTGGGACCGGCCGGAGAACATGGGGCAGTACCGCGACGACCGGCAGAACCTGTTCCTGGACGGCTTCGGCAACCTCGTCATCCGCGCCACCCGGGAAGGCGACCGGTACTTCGGTGCGAAGATCCAGGGCCGGACGTGGATCGGTATCGGGCACACCTGGGAAGCGCGGGTGAAGCTCGAATGCCTCACCCCGGGCGCGTGGCCCGCGTGGTGGATGCTCAACGATCTGCCCGGTCAGGGCGGCGAGATCGACGTCATGGAGTGGTTCGGCAATGGTGGCTGGGCTCCGGGGTCGACCGTGCACACCAGGCTGGACGGCACCACGGCGGCCAATTACCCGATCGTCATCGATCCCGAATGGCATGTGTGGCGGTGCCAGTGGGATGTCGCGGGGATCCGGTTCTGGAAGGACCCGGTGCCCGGGGCGCCGCCGTACTTCGACCTGCCTGCCGGGTCCTTGGCGAACTGGCGATTCAACGACCCGGGTTTCCAGATGTTCCCGGTGCTCAATCTCGCGGTCAGCGGTTCCGGTGGCGGGGATCCCAGCGCCGGCATCTATCCGGCGCAGATGCTGGTGGACTACGTCAGGATCTGGTGAACACAGCCCGGCCCTCGCGCCCCAGAGCAGCTAGACGCCGACCAGCGTGTCGATCCAGCCGCGGGCGAAGTACAGCAGGAAGCCGGCCGCCACGATCCACAGCAGCGGGCTGATCTCACGGGCTTTGCCGGAGGCACTGCGCAGCACCACCCAGGAGATGAACCCGACGCCGATACCGTTGGCGATCGAGTAGCTCAGCGGCATCACGGTCACGGTCAACACGACGGGCAGTGCGACCGAGAAATCCGAGTAGTCGATCTCGCGCAGGTTCGCGGCCATCATGGCGCCCACGATCACCAGCGCCGACGCGGCCACCTCGGTGGGCACGATGGCCGCCAGTGGTGTCAAAAACATTGCGGCCAGGAACAATACGCCGGTGACCAGGCTGGCCAGGCCGGTACGGGCGCCTTCACCGATACCGGCACCGGACTCGATGAACACGGTGTTCGACGACGCCGAGACCGCACCACCGACCACCGCGCCGGCACCTTCGACCACCAGCGCCGACTGCAGCCGCGGGAAGTTGCCGTGCTCGTCGGCCAGCCCGGCCTGCTTCGACAACCCGGTGAATGTGCCCATGGCGTCGAAGAAGTTGGTGAAGACCAGCGTGAACACCAACATGATGGCCGCCAGGATGCCGATGCGGCCGAAGCTGTCCACGCTGAAGTCGCCGACCAGCGAGAGATCCGGCACCGCAAACGGTGAGCCGGACAGGGTGGGCACCGACAGGCCCCACCCGCCCGGATTCTCGGTGCCCGGGCCCAGATGCCAGATCGCTTCGACGATGACGGCCACCACGGTGCCGGTGATCAACCCGATCAGGATGCCGCCGCGCACTCTGCGCGCCACCAGGATGCCCGTCACCAACAGGGTGAAGACGAAGATCACCGTGGGGATGGTCATGATGGAGCCCGAGCCGTCGTCGCCGAGACCCAGCGGCGGGGAGGGGAATCCGGTGGCGCCCACGAAGCCGGCGTCGACCAATCCGATGAACAAGATGAACAGGCCGATACCGGCGGTGATCGCCAACTTCAGCGGCATGGGCACGGCGTCGAAGATCAAGCGGCGCAGGCCGGTGACCGCGAGCAGCACGATGATCAGCCCGTTGATCACCACCAGTCCCATGGCTTCGGGCCAGGTCAGGTCACCGACGATCGAACTGGCCAGGAACGAGTTGATGCCCAAGCCGGCCGCGAAGGCGAACGGCAGGCGGGCCACCACACCGAAGACGATCGTCATCAGCCCGGCCGCCAGTGACGTCACCGCGGACACCTGGGTGAATCCCAGTGAGGTGCCCTCGACGTCGGGTGTGCCGGACAAGATGATCGGGTTCAACACGATGATGTACGCCATCGCGATGAACGTGACGACCCCGCCTCGCAGTTCGGTGCCGATGGAGGACCCACGCGCTGAGATCTCGAAGAAGCGATCGAGGCGATTCACCGTTCGACCATAAAGGGTCGACGGTCGGCGCGCGGACCGTGGATGCGTCTTTGCCGGAACGTGCCGGGTCAGCCGGCTCGCTCGCGATGAAACGGGCGAGCCGGCGGGTCTCAGGTGGTGGTCTGCCGGCTTTGCTTCTCGGCGTCGGCCAGTTCTTCCACCCGGTCTGCCTGGTCGCGGATGGCCTCGGCAGCCACCTGCTTGTCCTGGGCTTCCTGCCGCTTTTCCTGCGCGTCGTCGACGACGGCCTTCTCGGCGGCTCGAATCGCGTCCTGTTGCGAGCGCCGGCTTTGCTCGGCGGCCTGGACGCGCTTCTGCGCCACGGCGTCAGCCTGCTTCTTGGCATTCGCCTTGGCTTTCGCCGCAGTTTGGTCGGCGTTGCGCTTGCGCTCGGCCGCGGCGGCCTTGGCCTCGGCCACTTCCTGCTCGCGCGCTTCGCGGGCTTCCTGCTGGTCCTGAATCGCCTTGTCGCGCTTACGCTTCAGCGTCTGGTCGGCTTCCTGCTTCTTTTCGGCGGCCCGGGCGTCGAGTCGGGCCGCTTCACCGAGGGTTTCGCTGCGCTCGATCAGCGCCGCGCCCCGTTCGACCAAAGCGTCGTCTTTGAGCAGGTTGCCGACAGTCGTGTCGAGGGTGCCCAGTGAACGTTCGTAGAACAGCCGGCCCGGTGCTTCCGCATCGACGCGGGCAGCGACCTGCTGCTCGATCAGCTGAAGAGGGAAGCGGGCTATCTGGTACTGCAGCCGTAGCACGGCGAGGGGAACGTCGGTGATTTTCATCGATTACTCCTAGGGGGTCTCGAGGTTCAGGACTGGCCGGGTTCGGGCAGTTTGGCGGCTTGCTGGCGCAGGCTCTCCGCGGCGGCGCGGTCGGACTCGGCGTCGAGGGTCTTGTCCTCGTGCTCTTCCGCCGCGTCGATGACATCCTCGGCCGCGTCACTGAGTTCGGCGCGTTCCTCGGCCTTGGCCAGCTGTGCCTCACGTTGAGCGTCGAGGTCAGCTTGGGTTTTCGCGACGGCCACGTCACGTTCGACGGCCTGCTCGGCCGCCTGTTTCCGCGCGGCCTGCTCGGCTCGCGCCGCGTTCTCCACTGCGGCTGTCTCGGCCTGCACCTCCCGCCGCTGGGCCGCAGCTTCCGTGGTGGCTGCCACCGCTTCGGCCTGGGCCTCGGCGGCTTCGGCGTCGGCCACCGCCTCGACGGCGTTGGCCTCCTTGCGCTGCTTGGCTTGAACCTGTTCCAGCTGGCCCTCTGCGGTCAGCGAGTCATTGCCGGTCACGGCCCCGGCGACTTCTTTCGCCTTGCCTTTGACCGTGTCGATGAGTCCTTTGCGTGCCTGGTCGGCCTTCTGATGCTCGGTCATGGTCACCCTGGTTCCACGGAGCGGCCGACTCAAACCCTTTGTGACTTCTTGCACTGGTTCACCGTTGTTTTGGTGCCGACGGTGAGGGTAGGCGTGGCTGCATGCGAGCAGCCATTCTCCAGAAAGTCGGTGAACCGCCCGTCGTCGGGGAATTCGACGAGCCCGAACGCGACATCGTCACCGTGACGTTGGCCGGGTGCAACCCCGTTGACCTGGCGTTGGCGTCTGGCTCCATGGGTGAGCCGGTGCTGCCTTCAGTGGTGGGCAAGGAAGGCGTCGGGACCACCGACACCGGGCAGCGCGTGTACTTCGACTCACCACCGAAGCCCTTCGGCTCCTGGGCGCAACGGTGCCAGGTGAACCCGGAGAGAACATTTCCGGTGCCAGACGGGGTGTGCGATGAGCTGGCCGTCACCATCGGTATCGCCGGGCTGGCCGCCTGGCTTCCGCTGACTCGGCACGCCCAGGTGAGCGCCGATACGTCGGTTCTGGTGTTGGGAGCCACCGGCGTCGTCGGCACCCTCGCGGTGCAGGCCGCCGCCCTGTTGGGGGCCGGCCGCGTGGTGGCGGCCGGCCGTGACCGCGACGCGCTCAAGCGGTTGTCGGATCTGGGCGCCGACGCGCTGGTGACGCTCGGTTCCGACGATGACGCCGAGGCCCTGGGCGCCGAAGCCGACGGCGGCTACGACGTCGTGCTGGACACCGTCTACGGCAGGCCTTTCCTGGCGGCTCTCGAAAACGCCGCGCCCACCGCCACGTTGGTGACCGTCGGCCGCGGTGCCGCGCCGAGCGCGGACATCCCGTTCCAGGCGTTGATGGGGCGCACTCACATCGGGCACTACAACGACGCACTGCCGGTCGAGGAGCTGCGGGCGGCGTACGCGGAGCTGGCCGGCCACGCCGGACAGGGCCGGCTGAAGGTCGACGTCGGACACTATTGCCTGGACGAGGCGCCCACGGCCTTCCAGGCACAGCAGGAGAGCCCCCACGTCAAGATCGTGGTCAAACCCTCTTGAATTCAGCACATTCGCAGCGATTCTCGCCCTTGTCACCGACAACTGAAAGGTTCCGTCATGGGATTTCCTGAACAGCAGCAAGAAGTACCCGGGGTGCAGTCGGCGATGGACCCCGTACCCGACTGCGGGGAGAAAAGCTACCGCGGATCGGGACGGCTGACCGGCAAGAAAGCCGTCATCACCGGCGGCGACAGCGGGATCGGGCGTGCGGTGGCCATCGCCTACGCGCGGGAGGGCGCCGACGTCCTGATTGCGTATCTGAACGAGGACGACGATGCCGCCGAGGTGAAGAAGCTGGTGGAGGAGGCCGGACGCAAATGTGTGCTGGTGCCCGGTGACCTGTCCGATCCCAGTCACTGCCGCGCCGTGGTGGAGCGCGCGGTGAGTGAACTCGGGGGTGTCGACATCCTGGTGAGCAACGCGGCCTATCAGATGAGCCACGATTCGCTCGACGAGATCACCGACGAGGAGTGGGATTACACGTTCCGGCTCAACATCGGCGCCTACTTCTACCTGGTCAAGGCTGCCTTGCCGCACATGTCGCCCGGAGCTTCGGTGATTGGAAGCTCGTCGGTGAACTCCGACTCGCCTTCGCCCCAGCTGGCGCCGTACGCGGCCACCAAGGCGGCCATCGCGAACTTCTCGGCCAGCCTGGCGCAGCTGTTGGGCGACAAGGGAATCCGGGTCAACAGCGTTGCTCCCGGTCCGATTTGGACGCCGCTGATCCCGGCCACCATGCCACCGGAGAAGGTGGCGTCGTTCGGGGAGAACACCCCGCTGGGCCGAGCTGGGCAGCCCGCCGAGCTGGCGCCGGTGTATGTGTTGCTGGCCTCCGATGAAGGCAGCTACATCTCCGGCGCCCGGGTCGCCGTGACCGGAGGCCGGCCGATTCTCTAGGTCAGCGTCCGGGAATCGGTAGCGTGATCGCCGCCGGCAGGGCGGCAGGCAGCGCCGGCGGCGGCGCGGGGGCCGGAGCGGGAATTCCACCGGGAAGCGGCGCCGGGAGCACGGGCACCGGCGGCAGCGCCGGCGGCGGCGCGTTCAGGATGCGGATCATGTCCGGCTTCATCGCCTGCAGTTGGCCGCCCCAGTACCCCCAGCTGTGCGTGCCGTTGGCGGGGAACTGGAACACCGCGTTGCGTCCACCCGCCGCCAGGTACTTCTGCTGGAAGTCCTTGTTGGAGGCGACGGTGATGTTCTCCAGGTACTGCGCGCTGAAGTTGGTGCCGAAGTCGTTGCCGGTGTCCAACTCGGCCGGCATCCCGCTGCCGCAGTAGATCCACAACGCGGTGCGGTTGGCGACCAGCCGGTTGATGTTGACCGTCGGGTCGTTGCGCTGCCAGGCGATATCGCTGGACGGCCCCCACATGTTCTGCGCCCGGTAGCCGCCGGCATCGGCCATGGCGAATCCGATCATGGTGGGCCACAGCCCTTGTGACGGGTTGAGGAATCCCGACAGCGAGCTGGCGAAGATGAACTGCTGCGGGTGCCAGATCGCGAGCGTCAGCGCGGCACCGCCGGACATGGACAGCCCGACGACGGCATTGCCGTTGGGATCCTGGCCCCGGTTGGCCGCCAGCCACGCCGGCAGTTCCTGGGTCAGGAACGTTTCCCACTTGTACGTCAGGGTGCCCGCCTTACCTGCCGCCGGCTGGTACCAGTCGGTGTAGAAACTGGACTGGCCACCGACGGGCATCACCACGGAAATGCCGGATTCGTAGAACCATTCGAAGGCGGCGGTGTTGATGTCCCAGCCGTTGAAGTCGTCCTGCGCGCGCAACCCGTCGAGCAGATAGACGCTGTGCGGGCCGCCGCCCTGGAACGTCACGCGGATGTTGCGGCCCATCGACGGGGACGGGATGTCGAGGTGTTCGACCGGAAGGCCCGCACGGGAGAACGCGGCCGCGGTGGGTGCCGGCGCGGCGGTGACCAGCAACGCCGGTAGCAGCGCGGCGGCCACCAACGCCGTCAGCGCACGGACCCGGCCCGTTTTCCGGAGCCGGCTGAGTCGGTGATCCAACGCTTGCACCCATGTCACGTCGGCAAGTCAACCGCGTTCGCCAGGCATCGACGGAGGGCACACGCGGGTGGGGCGGGGTTGTTATCAACCGCTTGGGTAGTCGTGACCCGGCTGTGATCGGCGATCACGAGATTTCGCGCAGGTTTCGTCGCCCTGCGGAATTGCTGAAACGGCGTTCCGCGGCACATCGGGTCTGCCACACTGACGCCATTATCGGGGCACTCGAGAGTGTGGTGGGCAATGAACCGATATGTGGGCGGCGTGGCCGCCGCGACCTGGCACCCGGCGCATGCGGCGATTGACGGCACCTGGGCTGGGAGGCTTGCGCACCGCCGGGCCTGCCCGCATGCCCGCCGATTCGAGTAGCGAACTACGCGAATACGTCGATGCGCACCATGCGAGGGTGGCTGCGTCGAGCATGTTTCCCGCAAGGGGGTCGGTGAAATGTCCAATCGCCCGCATTCAACAGGCAACCACGGCCAGCCGTTGCCGCGGCTCTCCTCGCCCATCACAGAACTCGCGGGGCACGCCTCGGTGGTGGTGATCGGCTCCGGGTACGGCGGATCGATCCTCGCCTCCCGGCTGGCGCGCGCCGGAGCGGACAGCCGGCCCCTGTGGGTGCTCGAACGAGGACGGGAACTGCACCCGGGCGAGTACCCCGACACACTGCCCGACGCATTGGCCAACGGCCAGCTGCAGATCGGGGACCGCCGCGTCGGCAGCAGGACCGGATTGTTCGACATCCGCACCTCCGGCGATATGAACGTATTGGTGGGGTGCGGGCTCGGCGGCGGGTCGTTGATCAACGCGAACGTGTCGCTGAAAGCCGATCCGCGGGTGTTCGAGTCCTGGCCCCAGGAGATCCTGGCCGACGGCCTGCTCGCCAAGGGTTACGAACGCGCCTGCGCCATGCTGCAGCCGCAGCAGCTGCCGGTCGCACACCGCGGCCTGCTCAAGTTGGAAGCGTTGAAAGCCGGTGCCGCGGCGTTGCCTGCCGCTGAGTTCTCCCTGCCACCCATCAACGTCACCTTCGCCGACGGCCCCAATGCGGCCGGGATCGCGCAGCACGCCTGCAATATGTGCGGTGACTGCATTTCGGGCTGCAACTCCGGGGCCAAGAACACCGTCCTGATGAACTATCTGCCCGACGCGGTGGCCAATGGAGCCAAGGTGTTCACGAAAGTCGATGTGCACCACCTGAGTTACGACAACGGCCGCTGGGTGGTGCATTACGAACTCCTCGACACCGGGCGTCGACGCCTGGGCGACGAGTTCGAGACCATCACCGCCGACACCGTGGTGTTGGCGGCCGGCACGCTCGGCTCCACCGAGATCCTGCTGCGCAGCAAGGGAATCGGAGTGTCGGACACCCTGGGCACGAAGTTCACCGGTAACGGTGACGTGCTGGCGTTCTCGTACAACGGCCGCGGGCCGGTCAACGGAATGGGGTGGGGAGCCCGCCGCGACGACCAGCGCGACCCCGTGGGGCCGTGCATCACCGCTGTGATCGACCTCCGCAAGGGCGGTGATGTGCAGCAGGGGATGGTGATCGAAGAGGGATCCATCCCCGGCGGCCTCGCGCCGTATCTGCTCGGAGTCTTCGAAGCAGCCGACGCCCTGGTGGGAAAAGACACCGACCCGCGGTTTCTCGACGAACTCGGGGAGCTGGGACGGAAACTGAAGTCGCTGATCAATGGCCCGTACTCGGGTGCCCTGAACAACACGATGACCTACCTGGTGATGGCCCATGACGGTGCCGACGGCGCACTGGAACTCGACGGTGACCGTGTCACCGTGCGGTGGCCGGGCGTCGGGGGCAGAGAGATCTTCCGGCAGATCGACCGGGCGCTCAACGCCGCCGCCGGGCGCCTGCACGGTCAGTACGTCCACAACCCGCAGTGGTCAGAAGCTTTCGGGGACCGTCTTGTCACGGTGCATCCCCTCGGTGGGTGCCCGATGGGCGACTCGGCCGCCAACGGCGTCGTCAACCACAAAGGTCAGGTTTTCCGCGCCGCCACGGGAACCGAGGTCCACAAAGGCCTCTACGTCGCCGACGGGGCGGTGATCCCGACGTCACTGGGAGTCAATCCGCTGCTCACCATCTCGGCCCTCGCGGAGCGCACCGCAGAACTGCTCGCCCGGGACCGCGGGTGGACCATCGATTACGTGAGCCCGACGCCGGCGCTGCCGGTGCGGAAGGCGCCGACGGGAATCCTGTTCACCGAACGGATGGCGGGCTGGCTGGGTGTCGGCGGGGACCCGGCCGAGAGCTACCAAGCAGCAGCGCTGCGCGGTGAAAACGAGGACAGCGCATTCGACTTCGTGTTCACCATCGTCGCCGAGGACCTCGAGGAATTGCGGAGGGGTGACACACATCGCGCGGACCTCATCGGATCGGTCAACGCACGCGCCATCTCCGAGCATCCGTTGCAGGTGCTCACCGGCACCTTCGAGCTGCTGGTGCCCAATCCCGACACAGTGGGCACCGTCAACATGAACTACACCGCCACCCTGGTGGATTCCCACCAGGAGAACTACTTCCTGCAGGGATTCAAGACGATTCGTGACGACCGTGGTTTCGACATGTGGCGGGACACCACCACGCTGTACGTCGACCTGTACAAGGGCACCAGCACCACCGGCCCCCTGGTCGGCCGAGGTGTGTTGAAAATCGGCGCCCTGGATTTCGCCCGGCAACTGCGGAGCATGCGGGTCACCGGAACACATGACATGGGCGAAATAATCGACGCCAAAGCCAAGTTCGGCAGGTTCTTCGCCTCTGAGCTGGCCCACGTGTACGGCGGGGTGGCCTCGCCGTCGCGGCTGATCAACACCGCCAAGCCGATCCGTACCAAGCGGAAACTGGTGGCACCGCCGCCGGTTCGATACCCGTTCACCACAACCGACAAGGCCGACCTGCTGCTCACCCGGTACCAGGGTGGCGACAAGGGGCCGGTGATGCTGACCCACGGCCTGGGAGTGTCGAGCCGGATCTTCTCCACCGACACCATCTCGACCAATCTGGTGGAATACCTGTGCGGGCACGGTTTCGATGTCTGGCTCCTGGACTACCGTTCGAGTATCGATCTGCTGGTCTCCGGCACGCAGTACACCGGTGACGACATCGCCGTCTACGACTACCCGGCCGCCGTGCAGGAGATCCTGCGGCACACCACGGCATCCGATATCCAGGTGCTCGCGCACTGCTTCGGCTCCACCACGTTCATGATGGCGATGCTGAGCGGGCTGCAGCATGTGCGGGCCGCGGTCTGCTCGCAGATCGCCACCCATGTGGTGGCACCCTCGATGACGCAGCTGAAATCGGCTCTGCGCGTGCCGGATCTACTGCAGATCTTCGATCTGGACACCATGACCACCCGGGCGCAGGACCGAGAACCCTGGCGGGAACGGGTCTTCGACCACGCGCTGGACTTCTGGCCCGTGGGTGACAATGAGAACTGCGAAAGTGCCGTCTGCCACCGCATTTCGTTCCTGTACTCACTGCTCTACGAACACAGCCAATTGAACACCCTGACCCACGAGGACGGCCTGGCCGAGATGTTCGGAGTGGCAAGCACGTCCGCGCTCAAGCACCTGGCCACCATTGTGCGCGCGGGGAAGGTGGTGGCAGCAGATGGTTCTGACCGGTACATACCGCACCTGGACAAGCTGGCTCTCCCGCTGACCATCGTGCACGGCGCCCGGAACGCCTGTTTTTATCCCGAAAGCACCGCCCGCACCGTCCGCGTCCTGTCGGCGGTCAATGGACCCGGTCTCTACCAGCGCCACGAGATCCCTGAATACGGACACATCGACTGCATCTTCGGCAAGAACGCCGTCCGCGATGTGTATCCGTACTTCCTGCAGGGGTTGGCGCCGACGGCGGGGCCATGAACACCGCGGCGCCGCCTGTGGACGCGGTGGTGGTGGGCTCGGGTTTCGGCGGATCGATTGCCGCATACCGGCTGGCGAAAGCGGGTCAGTCCGTCCTGGTACTCGAACGGGGCCGACGGTATGAGCCGGGCGAGTTCCCACGCGACGTCACCGATATCGACGCCCTGTTCTGGCGGCGGCGGCGCGGCGGACAAGCCGTCGGACTGTACGACCTGCGGTTCTTCACCGCCTTGGGCTGCGTCGTCGCCGCCGGGGTGGGGGGCGGCTCGCTGGTGTACGCCAACGTCAACGTCCGGCCCGCCCGAACGGTGTTCGACGACCCGCGCTGGCCGGCCGGCACCACACGCGACAGCCTGACACCGTTCTATGACCGGGTGGCCGACATGCTCGAGGTGGCGCCGGTGCCCGTCTTCCAGGCCCTGCCCAAGCGGGTCCGGTTCCACGAAGCCGCCACCACGATGCATCTCGACGTGTTCGACCCGGACGAGTCGGTGCACTGGCCCGCCGAATCCGGTGCGGCCACCGCCGGTTCACAGAAGCCGTGTGTGTTCTGCGCGGAATGCGAATTCGGTTGCCAGACAGGCGCCAAACGGACCGCCGCCAGCACCTACCTGGCTCAGGCGCAGCAGCTGGGCGCGGTGGTGCGGCCGGGACGGCAAGCGGTGCTCGTGCGCCCGGAGACGGCCGGTTATGCGGTGACCCACCGTGATGTCGTCACCGGGGCAGAGGAGGTGACGGTGGCCAAGCGGGTGGTGCTGGCCGCAGGCACCCTCGGCACCACCGAGCTGCTGCTGCGGTGCCGCGATGAGTTCGGCACGCTGCCGCAGCTCAGCCCCGCACTCGGACAGGGCTTCTCGGCCAACGGGGACTTCCTGGGCTCCATTCACAGAGCCGACGTCGACCTGTCTCCCAATCTCGGACCGGACGTCACCTCCGTCATGCGGTTCTTCGACAGGGAACCCGGATTCACCCTTGCCGCACCCACATTCAACGAACCGGTGATGCGGGCGCTGGCCACGCTGGGGCAGCCCTCGGCGCGGGTGCTGCGGCCGTTCGCGCCGTTGTTGTGGCGGGCGCTGCCCTGGGCGGTGCCGCAGATGTTCGCCCACGGCCTGCTGTCCAAACCGCTGAAGTACCTGGCACCCGGCAAGCTCGACTGGCGGCGGTCGACCAACCTGTTCGGAATCGGCCGGGACAACGCCAACGGTCAGATGCACCTGCGGGGCGGCCGGTTGGACATCACCTGGGACTACCGCGCGGAAAACGCCGAGCTCATCGAGCGTCAACGCCAGGCCATGAGCGACCTGACCACCTTCTACGGCGGCACGTTCGCACCGATGATCTTCTGGAACGCCTTCCGCAAAGCCGTGACCGTGCATCCGCTGGGAGGGTGCCGGATGTCGGCTGATCCGGCGACGGGAGTGGTCTCGGAAGAAGGCGAAGTGCACCACTATCCGGGTCTGTTCGTCGCCGACGGTGCCGTGGTGCCCACCTCGATCGGCTTCCATCCCGCCATGACCATCTCCGCGCTCGCAGAGCGCACCGCCGCCAACATCGTGGCAGGTCTGTGATGGGCCGGGATATTGCCGAGCGGCCGCGGCGATCAACAGCCTATTCTGGGCCGGTCGTCAGTCCGGACAGCGAAACGGCGGGACAGCGGATGGCGGAGGTCATCGAATGCCGCTCCTGCGGCACGTCGTTGCGGCACGCGGCGCGCTTCTGCGACGCGTGTGGTGCCAGCGTGTTCGACGAGCCCGATGCCGCCGAGTACAAGAACGTGACGGTGCTGTTTGCCGACGTCGTGCACTCGATGCACCTGGCCGCCGTACTGGGCGCCGAGCGACTGCGCGAAGTGCTGACCGAACTGGTGAGCCGCGCCGGGGCGGTGGTGCACCGCTACGGCGGCACCGTCGACAAGTTCACCGGCGACGGCGTGATGGCCCTGTTCGGTGCGCCGGTCGCGTTGGAAGACCATGCGTTACGGGCCTGCCTGGCCGCGTTGGAGATTCAGCGTGAAGTAGGCCGGCTGGCCGAGGAGATCCGCGCCAGCGACGGAGTGGACCTGCGGTTGCGGGTGGGCCTGAACTCCGGACAGGTGATCACCGGCGATTTCGGTTCGCTGCCGTCTGGCTACACCGCGGTGGGCCAGCATGTCGGTATGGCGCAGCGGATGGAGTCCGTCGCACCGCCGGGCGCAGTGATGATCAGCGAATCCACCGCGCGTCTGGTCGAATTCACGGCCACCGTGGGCCCGGTGGAACTGGTGGCCATCAAGGGTGCTCGGGACCCGGTTCCGGCCCGTCGCCTCGAACGCGTCGACACCACCCGCCATCCCGCCGCCCGGCCCGACTCGAAGTTCGTCGGCCGCAAGTGGGAGGTGGGCGCCATGGAGGGGCTGATCGACCGCTCCATCGGGGGACAGGGAAGTGTTGCCTGCATCGTCGGCTCACCCGGCATCGGCAAGAGCAGGCTGGTACGCGAGGCCGCGGTGCTCGCCGCCGACCGCGGTGTGTCGGTGTACTGGGCGTTCTGCGAATCCCACGCCGGCGACGTCCCCTTCCATCTGGTGACCCGACTGCTGCGTTCGGCCTTCGGTCTCAACGACCTCGACGACGAAGCGGCCCGGCTGCTGCTGCGTTCCCGGGCCGCCGACGCCGACGAGCAGGACCTGCTGCTGTTCGAGGACCTGCTGGGCATCGCCGCCCCCGGCGCCGTGTTGCCCCGCATCGATCCCGACGCGCGGCGACGGCGCCTGACCGCGCTGGTCAACCAATCACAGCTCAAGCGCACCCGGCCTGCGGTCTTCGTCATCGAGGACGTCCACTGGATCGACGAGGTGAGCGACTCGATGCTCGCCGACTTCATCCGGGTGGTGCCGCAGACACCGTCCCTGGTGCTGATCACCTACCGGCCCGAGTACCGGGGCCGGCTCATGTGGATGCCCGGCGCGCAGACCATAGCCCTTGCCCCGCTGGATGATTCGGAGATCACCATGATGATCGCCGATCTGCTGGGGCCGGCACCGTCGGTGGCGGGGCTGCAGGAGACCATCGTCGACCGCGCCGCGGGCAACCCGTTCTTCGCCCAGGAGATCGTCCGAGATCTGGTGGAACGGGGGGTGCTCACCGGTGCGCGAGGCGTCTACACCTCGACCGAAGACGCCGCCGAGGTGACCGTGCCTGCGACGCTGCAGACCACCATCGCCGCCCGTATCGACCGGTTGACCCCGGCCGCCAAACGCACGGTGAGTGCGGCCTCGGTGATCGGATTGCGCTTCGACGCGGAGCTGCTCGGCCGGATCAACCGCGCCCCGGTGATCGACGACCTGCTGGCCGCGGAATTGATAGACCGGGTGCAGCTGACCCCGCGCGACGAGTACGTCTTCCACCATCCACTGATCCGTGCGGTGGCCTACGAAACCCAACTCCTCTCCGATCGCGCGGAGCTGCACCGCCGACTCGCCGCGGCCATCGAGGAGCGGGAACCCGAAGCGGCGGAGAAGAATTCCGCGATGATCGCCGAGCATCTGGAGGCCGCCGGTGACCTGCACGCCGCCTACGAGCGACACATGCGGGCCGGTGCGTGGTCGATCAACCGCGACATCCATGCCGCCAGGCTCAGCTGGCAAGGTGCCAGCCAGGTGGCCGATGCGTTACCCGCCGACGACCCGGCGCGCACCGCCATGCAGATCGCGCCGCGTACGCTGCTGTGCCTGAGCGGCTGGCGGGTGCACGTCAGCATCGTGGGCGCCCGGTTCGACGAGCTGCGCACGCTGTGCGAGAGCGCCGGAGACAAAGCGTCTTTGGCGATGGCGATGGCCGGGCTGGTGATGGAGCACGTCAACCGCGCGCAGTTGCGGGAAGCCTCGGCGCTGGCCAGTGAGTACATGGGGCTCATCGATTCGATCGGCGATCCGGTGCTGACCATCGGCCTGTCGTTCGCAGCCATTCAGACCAAATGCGAAACCGATGAACTGTCCGACCTGGTGCGGTGGGCCCAGACCGTCATCGACCTGGCCGACGGCGATCCCACCCGGGGCAACCTGGTGCTCGGGTCGCCGTTGGCTGTCACGCTGGCCGCCCTGGGCTTCGCGCGGTGGGGTCTGGGGCACCCGGCATGGCGGGAGGACTTCGACCGCGCCCTGGCGATGGCCCGCAAAGCCGGTGACCCGCTGTCGCATTCGATCGTGGTGGGATACCAGTACCTGCCCTCGATCCCAGCGGGTGTGCTGCTGCCCACCGACGGCGCGGTCGACGACATCACCGAGGCCCTGCGGGTGGTTCAGCAGACCGGCGACGACTTCGGGCTGGCGCTGGTGAAATGTGCGCTGGGCCTGGCGTTGGTGCACCGCGACGAAGCCGACCGGGTGCGTGGTCTCGAGGTGCTGGCCGAAGTGCGCGAGATGTGTGTGCAGGGCCGGTACACCCTGACCGAGCTGCCGATGGTCGACGTGTTCACCGCGCGGGAGCGCGCCCGCGCCGGTGACCTGGACGAAGCGATCCCGGTCATGCGGGCCGCGGTGGACCACCTGTTCCAGACCGGGGTGGTGGGCTGGTGCAATCCCACCACCCGGGTGCTGGTGGAGACGCTGCTGGAACGTGGCACCGAGACCGATCTGCTGGAGGCCGAGGCCGCGATTGCCCGGCTGGCCGCCGGACCGGAGGACGCCGGCCTGGCGATGCGGGAGGTCACGTTGCTGCGGCTGCGCGCTTTACTGGCCGGTGCCCGCGGCGAGCAGCAGGACTACCAGCGCTGTGTGCAGTCCTACCGGGCGCGGGCCCGGGAGTGCGGGTACGAGTGGCACATGGCGATGGCGGAATCGATGTAGTGACGAAACCTCATGGGGGAGGGGACATGTCGATAAGTGAAGAACAACGCAACGGGTCGGCTGCGCCGGCGGAGAAGCGGGTCTACACACCGCCCACCCGGCCGGCGAGCATGGATGATCTGGGCTTCGACCGTCGCGAGCCGGTGCGCTGGTTCAGCCCGTCGACGCTCGCGCGGACGGCTGCCAAGGTGGTGCTGTCCCTGGTGTTCGGCGACTACCTCGACAAACGGGAAATGCAACAGTCGCTGGGCTCGCGGGTGTTGCAGGCCAAGGCGACCGGCACCGACGTATGGGTGGATTTTGTGGCCGACACCGCCGACGGCTTCGACACCAGTTACTCGGTGGCCTGGACTGTGGCCCAGCGTGAGATCGCTGTCGAGGGGGTGCCGCAGCGGTTGCCCCGCGCGGACGTCTTGGTGCTCGGCGGCGACCAGGTGTATCCCTACGCCACCATCCGGGAGTACGAGGACCGCTTCCGCGGGCCCTACAAGGCCGCATTGCCGTGGACGGATCCCGACGGTGAACGGGATCTGCCGATGATGCTGGCCCTGCCCGGCAACCACGACTGGTACGACGGCCTCACCGGTTTCATGCGGGTGTTCGCCCAAGGCGATCGGCCCGGTGACGACGACGTGCCGGAAGGTGGCTGGTTGGGCGGCTGGCAGCTCAAGCAGTCGCGCAGCTATTTCGCTGTGGACCTGCCGGGGCCGTTCTGGTTGTGGGGCATCGACATCCAGAACGGCGCATATCTGGATGTGGCGCAGATCCGCTACTTCGAGGACGCGGCGACGCTGATGAATCCGGGCGATCGGCTCATCCTGTGCACGGCCGTACCGAGCTGGGCCGCCACCGCTGAAGACCCGCGCGCCTACGACAACCTCGCCTGGGTGGAGAAGGCGCTGGTACCCGACCAGGTGACCACCGTGTTGATGATCTCCGGTGACAAACACCATTTCGCCCGGTACGACGCGGCCGACGCCGATCGCGGGAAACGGGTGCGGCTGACCGCCGGCGGTGGGGGTGCGTTCCTGTCCGCGACGCACAAGCTCGACGAGGACCTCGAGGTGATCGTTCCGCAGCCGCGGTCCTCGACCACACCGTTTGTCAACGCCGCCAAAGAGACGTTCATCCGGCGGGATGTCTACCCCGAGCAGCGGACGTCCCGGGGGCTTTCCTGGCGGGTCCTGCAACTGGGCAGGTTCAACCCGGAGTTCATGATCCTGCCGGCGCTGGTGCACCTGCTGCTGTTCATCGCCAACACAGCGGCGCTGCCCAGCGAAGCAATGCCGCCACGGGGTGATCTGTTCGTGCGCACCACCAGTCCGGCGAGCGTCGTGGTGGTGTTCCTGCTGTGGTGTCTGCTCGCAGCGTTTTTCGACGCGCCGAAGAACCTGGGCAACCGCACGCGGATGCTCTACAAGATCGGCATCGGCGCGGTACACACCGCGCTGCACGTGCTGGTGCAAGGCCTCATCGCGTGGATCGCATTCGAGGTCTGTCGAAACCTGGGCGGAGGTGTGGCGTACATGCTGGGCGCCGGGGTGATCGTGCTGGTGCTCGGCGGCATCCTGGGCTCGCTCACCTTCGGCGTGTATCTGTTCCTCACGTTCTGGCTGCTCAACTGCCATGCCACGGAGGCGTTCTCAGCCTTCCGTTACGAGGGCTACAAGAACTTCCTGCGCATGCACATCACCGATGAGGAGATCACCGTCTATCCCATCGGGATCCCGAAGGTCTGCCGGCGGTGGGATGTCGACAACACCACGGTCGATGCCGAGGCTTCCTACGTCAAACCGTTGACGCCGATCGCCCTGCACCTGATCGGTGACCCGATCACGTTGCGCTAGTGCTGGTTTGTCACACCTGCACGGTCTGCAGGGGGCTCAGGTCGGTCTTCATCAGCACCACGTTGTAGTCGCCCCAGATCGACATGTTCCAGTAGAGATTGTTGTAGTCGGCGTCCCCGTCGTCGACCAGAAGCCCGGTGCCCGACCACGGGTGGATCATGGGAGCGTACAGACCCGGGTACTGGACCGAACTCGCCAACTGGACCGGGTCCGACCACGCGCCTTCCGGGGTGTCGGCGACACGCATCTGGATGTTGTTGTTGCCGTCGCCGTAGAGCACCACGTACTTGTCGAGGTACTCGTTGTACTGCACCGACATCTCACTGACGTTGCCGCCGGTCTTGGCGCCGAACAGCCCGCCGAGGTAGCCGCCGAACACGTTGGGATCGTTGGCCCAGTCGACGACAAAACCGAACAGCCCCGACGACCGGTCCGTGCCGATGACCGGCTTGGCCACCGCGGCGTTACCGGCGACCCAGTTGTTTCCGTCCCAGTACTCATACTTGCTCAGGTCGGTGACGTCACCTTCGGCGACGCGGGACAGGTAGGCCGATCCAGCGCGCCCGGAGGGGGTGCCGAATGCGTACAGGTAACGCGGGTCGCCCTCGGCCACTTGGTCTTCGGGCTGCAGCACGTAGGCCATCTGCTGGAAGTTCTGGTCACCGGGCCGGTACGGCGTCGAGGAGCGCAGCCAGCCCGCCGAGCGGATGGTCGACGGCACCAGTTCCCATACGTTGCCACTCGCGTTGAACCGCGAGATGGCCGAGAAGTTGGTGGTCCACCGGCCGGGGGTGTCCCACGATTTCACCGACATGTAGTTGACGTACTGCCTGCCGTCGATGTGAATGCCCGCGGTGGGGATCACGGTCACCTCGGACCCGAAGAGGCCCAGAGCCTGCCGACCGCGGATGAACTGGCTCAGGACCCGGCCGGTGGGCGCGAGGTCGAGGCCGTCCCCGAGTGCGTCGTCGTAGCTGATCAGAAGAGCGTTGCTCAGCCAATCGCCCTGCATGTGCGGGCCGCGGAACGAGTCGCCGAAGGCGACGTGCACGAATCGCTGACCGTTGATGGTGCCGCCGTCCCACATGATGCCCAGGTCGGTACTGCCGATGCCGAACTCGGCAGCGGTGTCCTGAGTCGGGTTGACGCGGATCCCGTTCAAGTACCTGACGCCGGCACCTGTCACCCAACCGAGCGGGCTCGAACTCAGCCGTCCCGGCAGGGGATCGACCACGGCGGCGGCGGCATAGTTGGCCGCCGCGGGGGAGGCCTGCCCCGCGGCGGTGTAGCTGCGCTCGGACTCCCGGCGCACCCAGCCCAGCAGCGCCGCCAGGGCCGGCGCCTGCGCCGGGGCGGTCGGGCTGTTGTCACTCGCGGACTCCGGACCGAAGGCGCCGAGCAGACGCGTCACCAGGCGGGGCCGTACGGCGGCCTCGACCTGGGCCTGGGTGTAGGCGTTGGTGCGGACCCGGGTGGGGGCGGCCGCCGAGGCGGGCCCCACCGCGATGGGCGCCGACAATTCGCGGTCCACGGAGGTGTCGGTCACGGGGTCCGTCGGCTCGGGCTGGGCCGGCTCGGTGGGGGTCTGCTGAGCTGAGGTGGACGGCGCAGCGTCGGTGTCGTCGCGTTCGGCGCGCTTGGTTCCGTACCCCGACTTCGAGGCGCTCGTGGCCTTGGTTTCGGTTTTGGGGGCGTCGCGGTCGGCGTCGTCGTCCTTGTCCGATTTGGTGTCCGGTGCGTCGTCGGCGTTCTTGGTGTCGGCGTTCTTGGTGTCGGAGGGGGTGTCCTTGGTCGACTCACGCGAGGTGTTGCGCTCGGAGGACTTGTAGGTGGATCTCTCGGAGCGCCGGTCCTTGCCTGATTCCGATGATGTGCTCCCGGAGGAGTCCGACGAGCTCGACGATGAGTCCGAGGAGGCGGAGGTGGTGTCGGCGTACGCGATCCCGGCTCCGCTGGCGATCGCGGCGCCGACGCCGAGAGCTACCGCGAGACCGCCGATGCGGCCGATGTAGGTGGCTGCGTTGTTTGTCGCACTCATCTGGAGACATACCTCTCGGATCGCAGGCCCCCCGACCCGTTGTTTGCCGGAGCAAACTTACAGTGTTGTCAGCGCCGAACGGTGGACATCAGGGCAGAATCCAGGCGAACATGTCGCAATCGTTACGGGGTGCTCACCCGAGAAGCAGTGGTGCCAGTGCGCGGGCGGCGGCCAGAGGACCCGGTTGATCCCCGTTGTGCAGGACCGACACCGATACATGATCGGCGCCGGCCGCCCGCAGTTCCGCCGCGCGTTCGGCCACTGCGGCCGGTGAACCCCAGGCGGTCAGCGCGTCGACGAGCCGGTCTCCGAGTGTCTCGATCTCGCGATCGGTGAACCCCTGGCGCCGGGCCGAATCCCGGTACCCGCGCACCTGCCCCAGCAGGAACCGCAACGGTTGACGCGCCGTCTCGCGGGCGGTAACCGGATTGCCGTCGAGCACCGCGAACAACCCGACTGCCAACAGTCTGTCGCCGCCGAGACTGCGCCGGGCGGCCCTGACGTAGGCGGGTGTCACCAGGATCGGCACCGCCCCGCTGGCTCGCCGTCGCGCCACATCCAGCCGCCGCGGACCGATGGCCGCGAGAATGCGCCGTTCGCAGGGCACGGCGTCGAGTTGATCGAGGTACTGCTCGAAGGCCGCGACGGTCGCCGGGCGCTGCGGGCCGCCGAGGCCCACCAACAACCGGCCCGGGTACTGCGACTCGGCGCGCTGGTACAGCTCGATCACCTCAGCGGCGGGATGGACGTCGGCGGAGATGATCGACGACCCGACGACCGCCCGCCGGGTGGCTGCGAGCAGATCCGTCAGCCGGGTCAACCGATCGAGCTGACCACCGGCCATCCACAGCGTGGTGAAACCGAGGTCCTCGATCACGGCGGCCGTGTCCAGCCCGGTCTTTTCGATCGCGAAACCCCACGGTCCGAGCGAGTCAACAGGCATGGAACCGACGCTAAGACCTCAATGACTGTTCAGGTCAAGGCTCGTCACGACACGGTCACGCTTGCATCTCAAGTGGGAGCTGGATCTCCGAATGAGTCACTTCAGTCACTACTGTCACAAGGGCGTCGCTGTCGGGGTCGGCGTCGTTCAGGGCAGAACAAGGTGACCTGTGTTGGAAGGCCGTGCAACGGCCTGTGATTCGCGCCCCGGAAGGTGACATGTCGGCGTTCCTGCGACCTATCTCGATGGCCGCTGCGTCCTCGCTGGTGGCTGCGCTGGTGATCCCGATGGCTGTCATCACCCCTGCTGCTGCGGACCCGTGCTCGGTGCCGCCTCCGAGCGCCTCGGCCCGCGGACTGGCACCGTCGGCCGCGCCGAAACTGCCCGTCCTGCATCTGCCCATCGGACGCAAGCCCGGAGCCGTCGCCAACCCGAACAACCTCAGCCCGGCGCAGGCCGATGCCGCGGTGGCGCCCAACACCGCCGCGCGGGCCGCCGCGGCGCCCGCGGTGACCACCGCGACCCGAGTGGACTGGGTGACCGGCCCGGAAACCGACTCCTACAAACGTTTCGGAATTTCGGGAACCGATCTGGGCATCATGTGGGACAACGGGTCGACCACCAATCCGCAGGTACTGATCGCCTTCGGCGACACCTTCGGCAACTGCAGTGTCCAGGATCAGGAGTGGCGCAAGAACGTCCTGTACCGCAGCGCGGACCGGAACCTGGCCGACGGCATGCGAATACCAGATCCCCGCTATGGCGACATCTACGCCGGCTCACCGGTGGCGCAGAACCGGCCCGACTTCTCTCGCCAGGTCATCGCCAGCCTGGGTCTGCCCGCCACCGAGGTGACTGTCATCCCGACGGCGGGCATTTCGGTGGGCACCAGACAGTACGTGAACTTCATGTCGGTGAGCCAGTGGGGCAATCCCGGGCAGTGGTCGACGAACTTCTCGGCCGTCGCGGTCTCGGACGACAATGGCGAGAACTGGACGGTACCGCGCACCAGCATCCGGCCCAGCTGGTTCAACACGGTGCCCGGCATCCCCTTCGTCTGGGGCTTCCAGAACTTCCAGATGGCCGCCTACGTGCGCTCCGGCGGGTACGTCTACAACTACGGCACGGGTGCCGGCCGCGGTGGAATGCCTTTCCTGGCAAGGGTTCCGGAGAACGCGGTGGCCGACAACTCCGCGTACGAGTACTACACACCGTTCGGCTGGATCAGGAACACGCCCTACCTCGCGCTGCAGGTGGTGTGGGCTCCGGGCAGCGAGATGTCCGTCGCGTGGAATGACCATCTACAGAAGTTCGTGATGCTGTACACCAACACCGTGAACAACGTGGTGATGCGCACCGCCGACCGCCCGGAAGGCCCCTGGAGCCAGGCCAAGACGATCGTCAGCACCGCCGAAGTCCCGGGCGGCATCTACGCGCCCTACATCCACCCGTGGTCCAAAGGTTCAGACCTGTACTTCACGTTGTCGTTGTGGTCGACCTACAGCGTGATGTTGATGCACACGTCGTTGGACTAGTGCGAGGTGCGGGCGTGCTCGTCCGCGGTGATGATGATGGCGTCCGATCCCGGATACACCGTCGCCTCGTGACCGTCCAACGACCAGCGCACCACGTACGGGGGAGACCCGTCCTCGGAGCGGACCTCGAGGATCTCGGCGTGCTGCTCGTGTCGTTCGGTCGTTGTTCCCTTGACGACGAGGAAGTCACCGACTTTCGCCTTCATGTCCGCTCCCTTCGTTCAGCGCTTCGCGGACACTTCCTATCGTGCGCGCCGCGAGCGGCACTCGGGGCGGATCGGCAGAAGATTCAGGCGTGCACGTCGCGCTTGCCGACGGCGAAGCGCAGACCCGAGCAGTTGTAGCACCCGATACAACCGACACAGTTGACACAACCCACGCAGCCCAGGCAGGCGATGCACTTCTTGCAGAAGGCGCAGGCCACACAGGCGATGCTGCCGGCGATGGCGAGAGACATTGCGATGACGATGCTTCCGGCCACCGCGGCGCTGCCCGCAGTGGCGATCGAGCCGGCCACCGCGGTGCTGGCCGCCGTGGCCGCCGAGCTCACCACGCCGGCGCTGGCGACCGTGGCCGCCGAGCCGGCCACCGCGGTGCTGGCGACGGTGGCCGCCGACCCGGCCACCGCGGTGCTGGCGACGGTGGCGACCGATCCGGCGACCGCGGTGCTGTCCGAGGTGGCGATGGACCGGTTGTCAGCCTCGAGGGATTTGACCACGGCGTTGATGGTGCCAGCTCAGCCGGCAGTTTTCCCGTTATCGACGATGTACACCGCGCCGTGTACTGCGGAGGCGTCATCGCTGGCCAGGAATGCGATGGTCTTGGCGACATCGGCGACGTCCATCAACCCCCGCGGCGAGGCGATGCGCAGGATCAGGTTCCAGTCGGCGTTCTCGGGGGCGGCGAACTCAGTGGCCTGCGGGGTCACCATGCCACCGGGGCACACCGCGTTGACACGCAACCGGTCGGCGGTGAACTCGATGGCCAGTGCGCGGGTCAGGCCGACGAGTCCGTGTTTGGCGGCGCAGTAGCCGGCCGAGTACACCTCACCTTCGATGCCGGCGATCGAAGACACGTTGACGATGCTGCCGCCCGTCTCCAGCAGATGCGGGAGCGCGGCGCGGCACAGGAAGAACGGGCCGTTGAGGTTGACCGCGAGGTCGTAAGCCCACTCGTCGTCGGTGACGTCGCGGGTGTGTCGCATGGTGTGAAAACCCGCGACATTGATCAAAGCGTCGAGGCGGCCGAACTTCTCCACGCACTGCTGCACCGCCCCGGCGCAAGCCTCCGGGGACACGATGTCGACCGAGTCGTAGACGCCGCCGGGGACGTCGGCGAATACCGTCGCCATCCGGTCGGCATCGCGGGAGATGCCGAACACCGAGGCGCCGCGTGCGGCGAACAACTGCGCCACCGCTGCGCCGAGTCCGGAGGATGCGCCGGTCACCAGGGCCACTTTGCCCGTGAGGTCAGTCATCGTCAGACCTTCTCACACGCATCCCATCGAGAATCACGCGCAGCAGGTGGTGTGCGCGGAGGTCCCATTCGGCATCCTCGAGGCGGGTGAGATAACCGATCAGGAGAATGACATCGCGGGCGTCGATATCGCCGCGCAGCGTCCCTTCGGACTTGCCGGCGTCGAGCAGGCTGGTGATCGCATCACCGATCGGACCCAGGCTGTGCGCCGAAAGATCCTCCCAGACAGCCACTTCCACGGCCGCGAACACGCCACGTTTGACCCGCGCGTACTCGGCCACGCGGTCGAACCACCGTTGCAGAGCCTCGAGGGCACCGTGTTCGGTGAGCAGTGCGGGCGCGGCGGCCACCAGTTCGTCGACATCGTGGCGGTACACCTCGGACAACAGGTGTTCCCGGGTGGGGAAGTGACGGTACATCGTGGCCTGCCCGACGCCGGCTCGCTTGGCGATGGCATTGAGCCGCAGCTCTTCTGAACCGATTATCAATTCCCGGGCTGCCTCCAGGATGCGGTCGCGGTTTTCGGCCGCGTCGGCGCGGCGTCGTGGTGCGCTCATCACCCTCCTAGCCTAAACGGACACGTGTTCGGTACGGTGGAATCAGTAAACGGACACGTATCCACTTATCTGAGGGAGTGTGGAATGAGCGACAACTCGAAGGTTGTGGCGATCACGGGCGCCGGCACCGGGATCGGCGCCGCAACGGCCGAACGCCTGGCCGCTGACGGGCATGCAGTGGTGCTGGGAGCGCGGCGCCGGGAGCGGCTCGATGAGGTCGTCGAGCGGATCACCGCTCGCGGTGGACGGGCGCACGGTGTGGTGACCGACGTGACGAGTTATGCCGATGTGCAGGCCATGGTGGACACGGCGGTGCGGGAGTATGGCCGGCTCGACGTTCTGGTGAGCAACGCCGGTATTGCCAAGACCGGGCTGGTGGCCGACCGCGACGTCGCCGGCTGGGACGCCATGATCGACGTCAACCTCCGTGGCGTCCTGCACGGCCTCGCCGCGGCCTTGCCGGTGTTCCGGCGGCAGGGCGCAGGGCATTTCGTGACCACACTGTCGACGTCCGGACTCAAAATCGTGCCGACCCAGGGGGTTTACGCTGCCACCAAGAATGCGGTACGGACGCTGCTGGAGGCGTTCCGGCAGGAGAACACCGATGGGGTGGTGCGGACGACCGTCATCTCACCCGGCGTGGTGGCGACCGAACTGGCCGACTCGATCGACGACAGCGAGCTGCGCGAGCAGATCCGTAGCAGCATGGCCGAGTACGGGCTGCCTGCCGATGCGGTGGCGCGGGCGATCGCCTTCGCGATCAGCCAGCCGGCCGACGTGGAGATCGGCGACATCACGATCCGGCCGACGGTGCAGAGCTGACGTTCATCTGGCTGCGCCCAAATCGGCGCTATCGAGGCGCCGATATCTCGCAGAGGGTTGCTTTCAGGCGCACTTCACGACCCTGGCGTGCATCTCGGCGAATCACGAAAACTGCTGCGCCACTTCAGTATCAGCAGTCACAAACGGGGCGTTCTTGTCGGTGGCTGGGTCTAGCTTCAGGGTATGGGTACTTCAGCGATCGCCGACAAGGAGGCGATGCTGGCTGCCCAGGCGCAGATCGAAGTGTTGACCGCGCAGATGAACTCGTTGTCGATCGATGCGTTCACTCCGCTGGAGTTGTTGGAGCTGATGCAGCGCCGCGAAACCGTCGCCTGGATGCAGCCCACCCTGGATCACAAGGTGTACCAACGCCTAACCGTTGAAAGCACGCCGAAACAGTTGGGCTCCACCAGCTTCAAAAAGGTCCTGGCCGCCCGGCTGCGGATCAGTGAAGGCGAGGCCGGCCGACGCCTCACGTCGGCCTCACTTCTGGGCCCGCGGACCGCGCTGACCGGGGAACCGTTGGAGCCGGCGTTGCCGAACATCGCCGCCGCGCAAGAAAAGGGGCTGATCGGTCCGGAGCATGTGGCGAAGGTCAAAACGTTCTTCAAAAAGCTCCCGGCATCGGTGGACTTCTCGGCCCGTGAAGCCGCCGAAGCCGACCTGGCCCGCCACGCCTCGACCCTGGATGTCGACGGTTTCACCGAAGTCGCCGACCGGTTGAAATACCTCCTCAACCAAGACGGCGAGTACAGCGATGTCGACCGCCAAGCCGGCCGGTACTTCACCATCGGCAAGCAGGACGCCGACGGTAACGTGCCGGTGCACGGCAGGCTCACCCCGGAATGCGCGGCCACCCTGCACGCCGCGCAGGCGAAACTGGCCGCCCCAGGCATGTGCAACCCCGCCGATGAGGCCCCGCAGGTCGACGGGGAACCCGACGCCGAAAAAGCTCGCACCGATGCCCGCACTCAAGGCCAACGCAATCATGATGCGTTGCTGGCGATGGGTCGGGCGTTGTTGGCCTCCGGTGACCTCGGCCAACACAACGGGCTGCCCGTCACCATCATCGTCAAAGCGAATCTGACCGACCTGGAGAAAGGGGTGGGCCACGGCCTGACCGCCGACGCGACGTTGATCCCGATGCCCGAGGTCATCCGGATGGCCTCCCACGCGTTTCATTACCTCGCCCTGTTCGACGGGAAGGGGGTGCCGTTGCACCTGGGTCGGGCCCGCCGGACCGCCTCCCGCGGGCAGCGGATCATGCTGTTGGCCCAGCACGGTGGCTGCACCATGCCTGGGTGCACCGCTTGCGGGTACCGCTGCCAGGTCCACCACGCCAACCGCGATTGGAAAGACGGCGGCGACACCAACATCGAAGACCTCACCCTGGCCTGCGGGCCGGACAACCGGATGGTCGAAACCACCGGTTGGACCACCAGAAACCGACCTGAGGACGGCGTCACCGAATGGATCCCGCCCCCGGAACTGGACTGCGGACAGTCCCGCGTGAACGTGTATCACCACCCCGACCGGATCCTCGCCCCCGACGATCCCTAACCCGAGGGTGACCTCAAAGCCGGCCGCCGGCAACACACGTCAGCGGCCGGCTGGACGCCGTCTTGTTCAGGCCGAGGCCCGCGGCCGCGCCGGGGGCACCGCGGCGAGCAGCGCACGGGTGTACTCGTCGGAGGGGTCCGCGAACAACTCTGCAGCGGGGCGGTTTTCGACGGCCACCCCGTTACGCAGCACCAGCACCTGATGACACATGCGTTGCACCACCGCGAGGTCGTGGGCGATGAACAGGTAGGTCAGCCCGAGCTCGGACTGCAGCCGCGCCAGTAGATCCAGGACTCGGGCCTGCACCGATACGTCCAGAGATGCGGTGGACTCGTCGAGGATCAGCAGGTCTGGTTCCGTGGCCAACGCGCGCGCGATGCTGACTCGTTGACGCTGACCGCCGGAGAGCTCATGTGGGTACCGAGACGCGAACCCCGGGGGCAGGCCGACGAGTTCGAGCAGTTCGGCTACCCGCGCGCCCCGGGCACGCTTGTCTTTCGCCAGCTTGTGCACCAGCAGCGGTTCGGCGATCGCGGTGTCGATGCGGGCCCGCGGATTCAACGACGAGAACGGGTCCTGGAACACCAGGCTGATCTGGCGGCGCAGTTGCTTCTGTTGTGTGCCGGATGCGCCGAACAGGTCCACACCTCCCAGCGTGGCGGTGCCCGCGTCGGGGGTGATCTGCCCGGTGAGAGCGGCCGCGACGGTGGACTTGCCCGATCCGGACTCACCGACCAGACCGAGCGTGGTGCCACGGGCAATTGAGAACGAAACCTGTTGTACCGCGTGGACTTCCGTCTTTCCGGTGGGCGTCTGTACGGGGAAGCGCACATCGAGGCCGTCGACCTGCAGCAGCACCGGAGCGTCCGCGGCAGCCGGCGGTGGGCCTTGGTCGCCGATCATCGGTCGGGCGGCCAGTAGTTCGCGGGTGTAGTCGCTGTGCGGGCGGTCGAAGACGTCCAGGACCGGCGCCTGCTCGACCGCGGATCCGTCGCGCAGCACCGTCACCTCGTCGGCCACCTGGCCGATGACACCGAGATCGTGGCTGATCCACACCACCGCAGTTCCGAAGTCGCGCTGGAGTGTGCGCACCAGCTCGATGATCTGGGCCTGGGTGGTGACGTCCAGCGCGGTGGTGGGTTCGTCGGCGATCAGCAGTTCGGGGTCACAGGCCAGGGCGATGGCGATCATCACGCGCTGGCGCTGGCCACCGGAGAGCTGGTGCGGATAGGAGTGCAACCGGCGGGCCGGATCGGGCAGCCCCACGGCCTCCAACAGCTCCAGTGCCCGGTCCTTGGCGGCGTGCCGGGTGAGATCACGGTGTGCTTCGAGGGATTCGGTGATCTGACGTTCCAGCGTCAGCAAGGGGTTGAGTGACGTGCCCGGGTCCTGGAACACGAAGCCGATGCGTGCGCCGTGCACCTTCCTGAGCGCGCGGTCCGAAGCTCCGACCAGTTGCACGTCACCGGCCAGGACACTGGAGCCCCGCACAGCGGCGCCCGGAGTGTCCAGCAGTCCGGTGGCCGCCAGCACCGTCATCGACTTACCCGACCCGGATTCACCGACCAGACCCAACGTCTGCTCACGCTGTACCCCGAAGGAGATGCCGCGCACGATGTCTCGCCGACCGATGCCGACCTCGAGGCCCTCGACCTGCAGCACTGGCGCCGTCATCGCTTGCTCCTGGATTCGATCATGCTGCGCTGTTTGGGATCGAGCACGTCGCGCAGACCGTCACCGAACAGGTTGAACGCCAGCACCGTCACGAAAATGGCCGCACCGGGAAAGACCGCCATCCACCAGGCCAGGGTGACGAAGCCTTGCGAGTCGAAGATCATCCGCCCCAGCGACGGTTGCGGTGGCTGGATTCCCAGGCCCAGAAATGACAGCGCGGCCTCGGACAGGATCGCGAATGCCAGCGACAACGAGGTCTGCACGATCAGCGGGCCGGCGATATTGGGCAGGATGTGCCTGCGCAGTATGTACGCATGTCCGGTGCCCATGGTCCTGGACACCGCGACATACGGCTCGACGCGCACACTGAGTGTGCTGGCCCGGGCCACCCGCGCGAAGATCGGGGTGTAGACGATGCCGATCGCCAGGATGGTCGTCGTCACGCCCGGGCCCAGGATCGCCACCACCGCCAGCGCCAGCAGCAGCACCGGGAAGGCGAACATCACGTCGACGATGCGCATGAACACGGCGTCGATCCAGCCGCCCCAGTAGCCGGCGACCAGGCCGACGGTCACCCCGACCACCGCTGCGAACGCCACGCTGATCACTGCGACCTTCATCGAGGCCTGGATGGCGACGAGGACGCGGGAGAGCACATCGCGCCCCAACTCGTCGGTGCCGAACCAATGTGCGCCGCTGGGGGATTGCAGTGCGTTCGGCACATCGATGTCGTTGATGCCGTACGGAGTGATCCACGTTGCGGTGATCGCGATGAACGCGATCAGGATCAGCAGTGCCGCGCTGATGGTCGTGACGGGATTGGCCAGCAGGATACGCCAGGAAGACACCCTGGCCTGGTCGTCGGTGGGGGTGCTCATGACAGCCGGATCCTCGGGTCGACGACGGCGTACAGGGCGTCCACGATCAGATTGATCAACAGGAACAGCGCCGCGATCAGCAGTACCGCACCCTGGATCACCGGATAGTCGCGGGCGGCGACGGCGTTGTACACCAACCGACCCAGACCGGGCCACGCGAACACCACCTCGACGACGATGACGCCGCCGAGGATGGTTGCCAACTGGATGCCTGTGATGGTCAGCACCGGAACCAGGGCATTGCGCACGATATGGCGTTCGGTGATCACGTGCGGTGCCAGGCCCTTGGACCGGGCGGTACGTACATAGCCGGTGGAGGCGACCTCCAGGACGGCCGAGCGGATGTAGCGGGTCATGATGGCACCCGCCACCACACCGACCGTCAGCGCGGGCAAGATGATGTGCTGCAGCCAGCCAACGGGATCGCTGAGTAACGGCCGGTAACCGGAAGTGGGCAGCCAGCCCAGCGTCGTGGAGAACAGCGCGATCAGCAGGATGCCCATCCAGAAGTCGGGAATCGAGACACCGAACTGGCTTGTGACACGCACGATTCCGTCACTCAGCTTGCCCTCGTGCAACGCCGAGTAGATACCGGCCGGAATCGCGATCACCAGCGCGATCACAATGCCCGCGACGGCCAGGGAGACCGTGGCCGGCAGCCGGTCCAGCAGGGTGACCGTCACCGGGTCGCCGTTGCGGAAGCTGACGCCCAGGTCGCCGGTCAACGCCGAGCCGATGTAACCGAAGAACTGCTCGATCAGCGGGCGGTCCAATCCGCTGGCAGAGCGCAGTGCTTCGTAGGCCTCGGGTGTGTAGCGGGTACCCAGCGCGATGCGCACCGGGTCGCCGGGCACCAGGTGCACGAGCGCGAACACCAGCACCAGCACCCCGAAGAGCACCACCAGGGTGTAGAGCAGCCGCCGGGCCAGGAACCGGACGATTGGTGAGCTCATGCCGCACCGCCGTCGTTCAATTCCGCGGTGCGGAACCGGATTGCGCCGTCGCGTCGCGCGACATACCCCTGCAGCTCCGGCGTCCACGCCTGGATGACCGACGGGTTGTACAGGTAGATGTAGCTGACGTTGTCGGCGATCAGCGTGGCGGCCTTGGCGTAATCGTCGGCGCGGGCATCGCGGTTGGTCTCCACGCGGCCGGCGTCGAGCAGGCGGTCCACCTCCGGGTCGGAGAACTTCTGCGCGTTGCTGGTGCCGTCGGTGTGGTGTTGGGCGTAGTAGAAGTCGTCGGGATCGATATTGCCCAGCCAGCCCATCATCAGCATGTCGAAGTTGCCGGTGTTCTGTTCATCGAGCCAGGTGGCGAAGTCGACGGTGCGGATGTTCACCGTGATACCCAGTGGGGCAAGGTTGTCCGCGATGATCTGCGCCGCGGTGACGGTCTCGGGGTATTCGCTGGTGACCAGCATGTCCAGATTCTCGGGTCGGGCGCCGGCTTCGTCGAGCAGGGATCGGGCCTTGTCGAGGTCATAACTGTAGGTGTCATACGGCGTGAACCACGGGTTGCCGTCGGGAATCGCCAGTTGGTTGAGCGCCGCGGTGCCGTAACTCGTGGCCTGCACAATGGCCTCGCGGTCGATACCGTAGGCGATCGCCTGACGCACCCGGACGTCGTTCCAGGGCGGGCGGGCGCCGTTGAGTGCCAGGTACCAGTAGTCGTTGCTCGGGGTGACCGCCAGGTGCAGTGAGTCGTCGTTCTCGAGTTGGGCGACTCGTTGTGGCGGAACCGAATCGGTCCAATCGATCTCACCGGCCTGCAGGGCCGACAGGGCGGTGGACGGCTCGGAGATGAAGCGGAACGTGACACCGGGAACCTTCGGTGGGCCCGCCCAGTAGTCGGGATTGGCACGCAACGTGATGGAGTCACCGCTTGTCTGGCCCGAGAACGCGAACGGCCCGGTGCCCACCGGATTGGTTGCGATCTGGCCGCTTTCGACATTCTCACGCGACACGATGGCCATACCTTTGAAGCCGCCCAGATTGGTCAACAGGTTCGGGGTCGGCCGTTCCAGGCGGATCACCACGGTCAGCGGGTCCGGCGCGGTGACGTCGGTGACGGCGCTGAACTTGTCGACGTTGGTGAGTTCCTCGTCGATGATGCGTCGGTACGAGAACACCACGTCGTCGGCGGTGAACGGGCTGCCGTCGTGGAATGTCACGCCGGGACGCAGCCGGAAGGTCCAGGTGAGCTGATCGGGGGACACCTGCCATGACTCGGCCAGTGCGGGCTGCATCTCCAGGTTTTCATCGGGTTCGACCAGGGTGTCGTAGATGTTCTCGAGGACTTCGAACGAGAAGTACGCCGAGGTCTTGTGAGGATCGAGTTGGTCGGGTTCACCGGCGATCGCGGCGATCAGATTGCCGGCCCCGTCACCAAGGTCTACCCGCTGCCCGGTGGAACAGCCTGCCACCAGCATGAGCAGAGCGGATAGCACGGCGACAGCGGTCGACACCGCTGGCTTTCGCATCAGGTCTCACCCCACGATCGGATACGCCGGCGCTTAGGGGTTGCCCGAAAACAAATGGGGATAAACCCACGAGCGGATCAGTCGCGGTGCAGCCGCAGCACCGTGCGCTGCGGCTCCGGGTTCCGGTGCCGGATGGCCGCGCCGCCTGCCCCGGCACAGACGCCCAGAACGTGTCCTCGGCCATCCGTCGTCCCGCGCGCGGCTGCGTTGCCGGGCCCGGGAAGCGCAATTCGGTGGATCCGCTCAGGCGGCCGCGGAATCGCTGTCAGTGGCGCTGTCCTGCGCGTCGTGCGTCGTCTCGGCGTCGGTGTCGTCGTCATGCGGCTCGGGGGCGTCCGATTCGCCGGGCCCGTCCTCCGATTCGCCTTCGGCCTCCGACTCCGCTTCGTCGCCGGATCTGCTTTCGCTGGAGAAGGTTTCGTCACTGTCCAGGTCGGCCGAGGCGGACGTCGAGTTGCGTTTGTGCGACGCGGCGGTACGGCGCTTCGTCACCGGTTCGGGGGCATCGACAGCGTCGCTGTCCTCGCTACTGGCGGGGGTCACCTCGTCATCGGCCACTTCGTCGACATCGGCGTCGGCGTGTTGTAGCGGCGAAAACAGTTCAGCCTGAGTGGGCTGGCCGTAATCACTTCTGTCATAACCGAGTTCGATCAGGGTCCGCAGTGGGCGATCGATGGCGTCGAGCAGCTGGTCGGGGACCAGACCCTCGAACGGGATCAGGAGCGGGATGTGTTCGGTGTTGAGCAGGTAATAGGTGGTGTTGCCGTGCGTCGAAACCTCGGCGTCGGCGAGCGTCTGCGCAGTGACGTTCTGATCGGCTCTGCCGTGCAGCAGGGCGATGCCCACCAACGCATTCGCGGTCGCCAGCAGATTCAGCGGATACTTCGGGAAGTCGGCCCAGCCGTCATAGCGGTAGGCGATGTCGATCACCGGGTCGCCGTCGGTGGGGGTGGCCCCGTTGAACGGGATGTCCAAGATGGGAATGTAGAAACCGTTGAACCGCTGCAGGATTCCGCCGTTGGGTCGGTTCGGGTTGCCGACCAGGACGTAGGTGTTGCCGGCGTCGGGGTGGTCGCGCATGTATTCGGTGACCACCACCGCGCCTTCGGAGTAGCCGAAAACGATGACCGGATTGCTGGTGTCGCCGCCGGCGGCGATGGTATCGGTGAGCGACTCGAGGCCTTCTTCGACGGCGGCGCCGTAGGTCGGATCGCTGAACCCACCGCTGGACACCGGCCAGAACCCGCCGGAATACGGCACATTGGTCGGGCCGTCGTGTGCGCCCAGCGTGGCGGTGAGCACCTTGTCGGCCCACGCGACGTACTTGGCGTCCGCCGGGTCGCCGATCTTGGTGCCCCGCACGAGGTAGGAGTTCGGTGCGTCATCGGCGAGCAGGTGCGCGCCGACCGACACCGCCGGCGTCAACCCCAGCGCGACCGCACTGACAACTGCCATCCCCGCGACCGACAGCGCCCCGCCGTCCCGCCACTTCGCCATGCAACCCCCCCGAGAACTCCGTGATCTGCGCGGAATGCTACCTGGCGGATCAGGCTGCCCGTGTCCTTTGCTGAATTCGCACAGACCGGACGGTAAACCGGGTGTGTGCCGACTTTCGACGCGTGGAGTAGCGAAATCGGGTCCGGGAGCGTCGGCGGCGTGCCAGGGTGAGTCTCGACAACCGGGGGATCGAAAGGTGGGCACAGACGGTGGGCACTGCCAAACGGGTCGTGGTGTGGGGTACCGGTTTCGTCGGCCGGATGGTGATCGGCGAGATCGTCGACCATCCAGGGTTCGATCTGGTGGGCGTCGGGGTCAGCAACCCTGACAAGGTCGGCCGCGATGTCGGCGAGATCTGTGGGCTGGATGAACCGGTGGGCGTGACCGCCACCGACGATGTGGACGCACTGATCGCGCTGGCACCCGACGCGGTGGTGCACTACGGGCCCACCGCCGCGCACGCCGAGGAGAACATCCGGTTGATCGGCCGATTCCTGCGGGCCGGAATCGACGTGTGCTCCACCGCGATGACGCCCTGGGTCTGGCCGGCGATGACGCTGAACCCGCCGAACTGGATCGAACCGATCACCCGAGCCTGTGAGGAGGGCGGGGCGTCGTGCTTCACCACGGGCATCGACCCCGGCTTCGCCAACGATCTGTTCCCGATGACGCTGATGGGTCTGTGCTCCGAGGTGCGCCGGGTCCGGGCCTCTGAGTTGTTGGACTACACCAACTACGAAGGCGACTACGAGTTCGAGATGGGCATCGGCCGGGAACCGGAGTTCCGTCCGCTGCTGGAAAACCCGGACGTGTTGATCTTCGCCTGGGGTGCGACGGTACCGATGATGGCCCACGCCGCCGGCATCGAACTCGACGAGATCACCACGACCTGGGAGAAGTGGGTCACGCCCGAGGAGCGCAAGACCGCCAAGGGGGTGATCCCGCCGGGGCACGTGGCAGCCGTGCGCTTCACCATCAACGGTGTCTACCGGGGCGAGACTCGCATCCAGCTCGAGCACGTCAACCGCATCGGCCATGACGCCGCCCCGGAGTGGCCCTCGGGCACCGAGGACGACGTGTATCGCGTCGACATCGAGGGCACACCCAGCATCTTCCAGGAGACGGCGTTCCGGTTCACCGACGGCTCCGGCCGGGACGCGGCTGCCGCCGGATGCCTGGCCACCGGCCTGCGCGCACTCAACGCGGTGCCGGCCGTCAACGACCGCCCGCCAGGCTGGGTGACACCACTGGACCTGCCCCTGATACCCGGGTTTGGCACGATCCGCTGAGATATCGGCCACCTTTGCTGACGTAACGCCTGCCGGCCCGGAGACGAGAAACCCGTACAGGGATTTTCGGGCTTGCCCTGCGCTGGCTCAGATGGGATGAGATGGCAGACGCAACGTTGCAGGCGGTCGGACTGTCGGTGGGCGCCACGGCTGTGGCCGCTGTTACTTCTGATACCGCTGTGGTGAGAACGCCGGTGCTGACGTACTACGCGCAGCGCCCGCCGATGGTCGGCGCGCCGTGGGAGAACCCGACGGCCCCCGCCGACGAGCGCGGTCAGGTGCTCAGCGATTTCGTGGACCGCGTGGGAGATCCGATCGGCATCCTGGCCTCCGACGGTTCCAGCCATCGTGGCGGGCGTGTCCTGGCCGACGCCTTGCGCGCGCTGGCGTATCTGTCCCGTCGTGAGCTCCCCGAGGTCGCTGCCGTGGCCTATCCCGCGCACTGGCGCCCGCAGGCCGTCGAGGCGTTACGCCGCGAAGTGAGCCGGGTGCCGGAATGGTCGCGCACCCAGATACCGGTGATCTCCGATGTGACGGCCGCCGTCACCGCTCTGCAGCACAACCCCGGACTACCCACGCGCGGCGTCGTGGCCGTCTGCGACTTCGGCGGAAGCGGTACCAACCTCACGCTCGTCGACGCCGCCTCCGGCTACCGGCCGATCGGCGCAACAGTTCGTCATCTCGACTTCTCCGGCGATCTGGTTGATCAGGCCCTGCTGACTCAGGTGATCGGCGGGCTGGCCGAGGCCGGTGCCGTGGACCTGGCCTCCACCTCGGCCATCGGTTCGCTGAGCACGCTGCGCCTGGCCTGCCGCGGCGCCAAGGAACGGCTGTCGTCGGCCACGGTGACCGCGCTGCCCGTCGACCTGCCCGGTCACCGTGGTGACGTACGACTGACCCGCACCGAACTCGACGACGTGGTGCGGGCACCGCTGAGTGGTGTGCTCGATGCGCTCGATGACTTGATGCGGCGCAACGGGATTCGGCCGGCGGACCTGACGGCTGTCGCGACCGTCGGGGGAGGCGCGGCGATGGTGGCCGTCACCACCGCACTCTCGGAGACCCTGCGGGTGCCGGTGATCACCTCTCCACGTCCCGCCCTGTCTGCTGCGACGGGCGCGGCCCTGCGGGCGCTGCGCGGGCCCGGCGATGACAGCGCGACGGTCATGACCGTGGCCCCCGCATCCATGACAGCCACCGTGGCCGCCGCCGCTGCGGTGCCGGATACCCAGTTGGCGTGGTCGCAGGCCGAGGACATTCCGGACCTGGTTCCCGTCGACGCCGGCGGGTGGACCGGTGCGCGCCCGCAGGTCGAGTTCATCGAGGATCCGGCCGCTGCACGCGCCGACGAGCCGCCGGCGTGGTACCGCAGACCGGCGCTCCTGATGGCCGCGGCCGCCGCCGTGCTGCTTGCCGCCGTCGGTGGTATCGGTATCGCGCTGACCTCCGAGACCACCACCACCCCGGCGAGCACCCCGAGCCCGACGTTGGCGCCGGCCATCCCGCCTGCACCGGCCCCGCAACCGCTGGCAGTGGAACCTCCGGCCCCGGCGGTCCAACCCGCACCGGCGCCGATCCGCACGGTGACCGCAGTGCCCGCGCCCGTCACCCGTAACCAAGTGGTCCGGGCGCCCGCACCGGCCAGCCCGCCGCCGCCGGCGCCGAGCACAACCCCGCCGCCCACAACGACTGCTCCCGAGACGACTCCGCCTCCGACAACGACTCCGCCGACAACAACTCCTCCGACAACAACTCCTCCGACAACGACTCCTCCGACAACGACTCCGCCACCCACGACGACTCCGCCTCCGGTCCCCGAAACGGTCACCGAGACCGTGCAGCCGAGTCCCGAGCCACCGGTTGCCGAACCCGATCCGCCGCAGGAAGATCCGGCGCCGGCCTGGACAGTGCCGCCGATCCCCACCATCCCCGGCCTGCCGACGTTCCTGCCGCAGCCCTGAGTCAGGGATTCCGCGAGGTGAGTACCAGCGGTGCACCATCGGTGATCGCGATGGTGTGTTCACTGTGGGCGGTGCGAGATCCGTCGGCGGAGCGGATGGTCCACCCGTCCGGGTCGTAGACGATCTGGTCGGTACCGGCCGCGAACCACGGTTCGAGCGCCAGCGTCAGGCCGGGCCGCAACGCGAGACCCCGACGCGGGCGTCCGACGTTCGGGACGTGCGGGTCCTCGTGCATGGTGCGGCCGATGCCGTGGCCACCGAAGTCGGTGTTGACCCGGTATCCGTAGTCCGCTGCCACGGCATTGATGGCCGCGGAGATGTCGCCGAGCCGGTTTCCCGGCAGGGCAGCGGTGATGCCCGCCGCCAGGGCCTCCTCCGTGGCCGCGATGAGGCGTTGGTCCTCGGCCCGCGGGGTGCCGACGATGATGCTGCGCGCGGAATCGGCGGCCCACCCGTCGATGGTCACGGCGATGTCCATGGTCAGCAGGTCGCCTTCGGCGAGTACATAGTCGTGCGGAAGACCATGCAGCACAGCGTCATTGACGGAGAGGCAGATGACGTTGCGGAATGGTCCGCGCCCGAATGACGGTGCGTAATCCCAGTAGCACGATTGTGCGCCACGCTCGGCGATCATCGTCCGGGCGCGGTGTTCGAGGTCGAGCAGGTTCACCCCCGGGTGGGCGCGGCCGGCGAGATCGTCGAGCAACTCGGCGATGAAGGCGCCGGTGACGCCCATGGCCTCGATCTCACGCGGTGTCTTCAGTTCCAACATCAGAGTCCTCCCTCGGCAACCGGTATGAAAATACCAGCCCGGGCGAGGATTCGGTATTTTCATACCGCACCGGGGTAGGCTGGGCTCATGGTGCGTCTCCCGCTGACCGCAGAACAACTGGCCGCCGGCAAGCGGATCGGCAAGCAGATCCGCCAGGCCCGGGCGGACCGCACTCTCACCGAAGTGGCTGAGGCGGCGGGCATTTCCCCCGAGACGCTGCGCAAGATCGAGACCGGCCGACTGGCCACCCCGGCGTTCACCACCATCGCCGCGTTGGCGCGGGTGCTTCCCCTGTCCCTCGACGACCTTGCCGATACCTGCCTCGGCCGTACCGATCTGCAACAGACCGGCTGACGGGCTCAAGCGTGGCGCCGGCCGGTCACGGCCGATCGGGGCAGCCGACCGGCCCGGGAGTGGCCGGTCAACACGTCACCGTCGACGGTCACCTCGAACTCCAGATTCAACCGCATGGGGCGGGTGACCGACTGGCTCCATGTCGCCCGAGGCCCGTCGACGGCGAGATCGATCAACGGCACCGTCTCACCCAGGTGCGTCGCCGTGCCCGTGCCGTCGTCGGCGAACACATAGTCGACGTGCAACGAACCGACCGGTGTCTTGATCCGGACGTCCCACCGCCCCCGCAACGGCGCCGTCACAGCGTCACCGGGGTGCGGCCGCCCCTGGTCCACACCGTACCCCGGCGTTCGTATTCGAACAGCTGCTGAACCGCCAAAGCGACTGACGAACCATACTGTCGCTCAAGCAGATACAGCCCCAGGTCCAATCCCGAGGTGACACCGCCGGCTGACACCAGATCGCCGTCGTCGACCACCCGCGCGGCGGGCACCGTGACTCCGGTGGCGTCGAGCACGTCATTGCCCAACACGTGGGTCACCGCGGTGCGGCCTTCCAGCAGCCCCGCCATGGCCAGCGCCAGCGCGCCGCCGCACACCGTCGCGACGGTGATGTCCGGATTGGCAAACGCCGCAGCCATCAACGGAATCAGCGCGGTCTCGCCGACGCGGGCCAGGAGCACCGGAATGGTCTGCACGCCGGCATCGGGATCGCCCTCGATGGGTCCGGCTGCGCCGGGAACCACGACGAAGCCGGGCTTGTCCGGATCGAGGGCGGCGGTGGCCTGCAACGTCACCCCGCGCACTCCGCTCACAACCGCTCGGGGTCCTTCCGCGGAGACCAGTTCGACCTCGAGATCGCCTCCGGCAGAATCACTCCCGGCGCTGAGTACCTCGAACGGGCCTACGACATCGAGAAGGTCAAAACCGTCGTACAACACGAATTGCGCATTCATGGTCCTCACTGTGTCGCGTGAGTGCGGCTCGCGGCAGTGGCCGTCCGGCCAGCTTCCGCCGAAATCTGGCCAGAGCGGTCAGCGACTCTTCGTGAGCACCACGGCCGCCAGCGGGATGGACACCTGCTCGGGTGCCGCCGCCAGGCGTGTCGCCACCTCTTTCTCCAGCCGGTCGAGGAATTGCCCGCGGCGCGGATCGGCGGGGCCGCCGTCCAAGCCGGACGCCAAGGTGGGCAGCACCGACGCGCGGGCGAACGAGGCCCACTGCGCGCCGAATGCGGCGGCGTCACCGTCGGCCCGATACCGAGTCCAGACGCGGTCTTCGCCACCGAACACCTCGACGTGCTCGACCGTCAGGTCCTCGAAACGACCTCTCGGGGCGAACGGCACCAGGAAGTCCTTGGCGGAGCGGCCGACCATCGGCACCGTGACCCGACGCACCTCCTCGTCGCTGACGAATCCGTCGGCGCGCAACGTATCCAGGGCGGCGACAACGGCGTCGACTACCGCGCCGTAGCCGAAGTCTCCGTCGTCGGCGATGGCCATGGTGAGCACTACCAGCCGACCGCCGGGACAGAGCTCCCGGCCGCGGAAAGCCACGAATTCGTGCCAGTCCTGGGCGGCCTGTCGGGCATACGCCGCCTTGACCTCCTTGTCCTGGGAGTGCGCCACCACGATGTGGTCGGGAACCGGGCCCGGCACACTGCTCAGCCACTGACAGGCCCACGAACTCCAGCCGAGGGTGACGCTGTTCGACGGCAGGATCTGACCGTAGAACGAGCGCCCAATTGCCGAAGCGAAGGTGGCGGCGTCCTTGCCGAGATAACTGTCTGGATCCTCGGACAACGTCCGGAACAGCGTGGTGAAGTCGTTCTCGGCGATATCGGTGTGGGCCACCAGGATGGCGTGCTCACTGCGGGTGCGCCCGCGTAACTTTCCGATGGCCGCCGCGATGGGCACCAGCGAATTGTGACCGGTCGCGGCGCCGTAATCGGCGATGACGATGGGCTGCGGCGGAGTCGGCAGCGGCACGACACCGGCGGCCTGTTCGAAAAGCGCCACCGCCTCGGACAACCCGGCTGCCTGCAGCCGAGACGACTCGGTGTAGCGCGGGCTTCCCATCGGCTCCGGGCGGACGACGATGCTGGACTCGGGCATGTCACCTCCGATCGATGTCGGTGCAGGGGGCACATCAACGGTAGTCCTGATGTGCGGAGGCGGCCGTTGATAACCGCGACGGCGGGACCCGCCCGTGTCACACTTCCGCCATGAGCGGCTCGAGAACTGCCCCGCGAATCGTGCTGGCGGCTGCCATCGGCACCCTGGTGGTGTCCATCGTCGGATTCATCGTCACCCTGCTGCTGAACATCTTCGTCTGGGACGAATTCGACGCCTACGGTGAGGTTCCGATTCCCGGTTCGGCAGAGCTGCAACTGCCCGCGGGCGAGGTGACGATCAGTTTTCGCACGCAGATCATCGGCAGTACCAATGGTGGCGGACTACCGGTACCGCACCTGTCGATGGGCATCGACCCACCCGACGGTGTTCCGGACCCGGTGGTGACAGAGGACATCGGATCCACCACCACTGTCAACAACGATGCCCGCGTTGAGGTCTGGGTGGCGCAGATTCCGGCCGACGGCACCTACCGCATCAGCACCGACGGTGATGTATCGGCCTTCCTGAGCCCCCGGTTGGCCTTCGGGCACGGCAGCTCGCTCGGTTGGTTACCGGTGGTGTTCGGCATCCTGTTCGCGGTCAGCATCCTCGATCTGCTGCTGGCATTGTTCTGGCTGACGCGGGTCAAGTCCCGGTCAAACGAACCCCTCGGGCTGTCGGAGGAACCCGACTTATCCGATCTCGACTTTGATGATTCCGATGACTCCGATGATGTGCCCGCACCGAGGTCGGCACCCGTGTCCTATGAACCCACCGAGGACGGAATCCGTATTCAGCAGCTGAAAACGCTGGCCGCTCTGCGTGATTCGGGCGCCCTGACCGAGGAAGAGTTCAAATCCGAGAAGCGCCGCCTTCTCGACGGGCGCTGACTATGCCGCGCCGGCGCCGATCATCCGGAACAAGGGATCGTTCGGACCGATGTCCAGCGTGCACTCATCCAGGCGCGGATCGGGAACGTAGGACCAGAACATGACGCCGGCCGCCCCATGGGCCCGTTGCGCGCCGACGATCAGGGAGATCTCCCGCTCGCGCTGGCTCAGCGACTTGCAGGTGCCTGCCTCGACACCGACCTCGGCGACGATGAGCGGTTTGTTGAGCGCCTGGGCCTGCTCGATGCGGCGCTGCAACCCGTCGCGGGCGTCTCCGGGGAGGTAGTCGGTGGCTTGGTAGTAGTGATACTCCACAACGTCGATACCCGGTGATGCCGCCACCATCTGGTACTGCTCACCGACCGAACCGCACTGGCCGCCACCGGTGTGCCCGCTGAAGATCACCGCATCAGGATCCTCGGCACGAATCCTCTCACCTACCTGGTCGAAGAACGCCCGCAGCACAACCGCCGAGTCGGCGGGACAGGTGCGGGTTTGCCACGTGCAGTTCTCGTCCGTGCAGTGCGACGGTTCCGGTTCCCCGACCGCCGTCCAGCCGGCCAGTGCGGGTGAGTCACCCCACCGGTCGACGGCGAGGTCGAGCCAGTCCGCGAAGGGCATGGGCAGCCCGTGCGACACCTCGGTCTGCCAGCCGCCGGCGTACCAGTCGTAGTCCTTGAAATACTCGTTCTCGCAACCACCCTCGCCGCCCGTCAGCACAGCGATGAGGAGCTGATTGTGCCGCAGCGCGGACTCGAAAATGGCATCGAGTGCGGAGAAGTCGAGCTGGCCGGTGCGCTTGTTCACCGCGAAGCTGGAGTAGACGTTGATCCGGGTCAAGGAATGCGGGGCGAGGCTACCGAAATACTGGTCGAGGTCGACCTGCGCCCCGCAGCCGGCGTTGACATCCCAATTCGTGCCCAGCTGGTAGGCGTTGATCCCGATCGGCCACCACTTCCGCCCGTCGAGAGTCAGCGAAGTTCCGTCCACTCCCACCTTCGGTATGGGGTAGGTACCGGTTGCTGCGGTATCTTCGGGTATAAGTGGCAGCGGCTGCTCGCGCGCGCAGGAGACAGCAAACATCATCGCGGTAGCTACCAGCAGCGAAACGCACCACCGCCACCGTGGTGAGCCTGCCCGACCTACCCCCATGGATGCCAGGCTACCCAACGCATTGGGGCGCTAAACAGTTAGCTGAGGCGAAAGTTACGGAAGGTGATTGCGCGAAGTGGACAGCGTCGGGTCAGTGGCCGTGCTGGTTGGGCCACAGCTCTTCGCGCTGCTCGTTCCTCGCGGCGCTTGTCAGTGGCCGCGGGCGACCCATTCGTCGTAGTGCACTATTTCGTCGCCGATTTTGGTGGTGTCGCCGTGGCCGGTGTAGACGATGGTGTCGGCGGGCAGGGTGCCGAGCCGGTTCTTGATGGAGTCGAGAATGGTCGGGAAGTCGGAGAAGGAGCGGCCGGTGGCGCCGGGCCCGCCCTGGAACAGGGTGTCGCCGGAGAACACGGCACCGAGTTCGGGGGCGAACCAGCACACCGAGCCCGGGGAGTGGCCGGGAGTGTGCAGGCCGATCAGCTCGATGGCACCGGCCTGCAGGGTCTGCCCGTCATCGACGGCGCGGAAATCCTTGCCGGGGTGGGTCATCTGCCAGAGCACGTCGTCGGCGGGGTGCAACAGGATGGGGGCGTCGAGGGCGGCGGCGAGTTCAGGGGCAACGGTGACGTGGTCGTTGTGGCCGTGGGTGCAGACCACGGCCACAACGTTGCGCCCGGCCACGGCATCGATGATCGGTTGTGCGGTGTGGGCGGCGTCGAAGACGACGACATCGGAGTCGTCGCCGACGATCCAGATGTTGTTGTCGACGTCCCAGGACCCGCCGTCGAGTTCGAACTTCCCGGAGGTGACCACCCGCTGAATGCTCACAGGATCACCACCGAGCGCAGGACTTCGCCGGTGTGCATTTTGTGGAAGGCGTCTTCGATGTCGTCGAGGCTGATGCGTTCGGAGACGAATTTCTCCAAGGGGAGCCGGCCCTGCAGGTAGAGGCTGATGAGGGTGGGGAAGTCGCGCTCGGGTAGGCAGTCGCCGTACCAGGAGGATTTCAGTGCGCCGCCGCGGGAGAAGAAGTCGACCAGCGGCATCTGCAGTTGCATGTCCGGGGTGGGCACGCCGACCAGGACGACGGTGCCGGCCAGGTCGCGGGCGTAGAAGGCTTGTTTCCAGGTTTCGGGGCGGCCGACGGCGTCGATGACGACGTCGGCGCCGAACCCGCCGGTCAGATCCTGAATCGTCTCGACCGCATCCAGTTCGGCGGCGTTGATGGTGTGGGTGGCCCCGAATTCGCGTGCCCAGGCCAGTTTCTTGTCGTCGCGGTCGACGGCGATGATGGTTTTGGCGCCGACCAGGGCGGCGCCGGCGATGGCGGCGTCTCCGACCCCGCCGCAGCCGATGACGGCCACGGTGTCATCGCGGGTGACGGCGCCGGTGTTGATGGCCGCCCCGATGCCGGCCATCACCCCGCAGCCGAGCAGGCCGGCGACGGCGGGGTCGGCGTGGGGGTCGACTTTGGTGCATTGGCCTTCGTGGACCAGGGTTTTTTCGACGAAGGCGCCGATACCCAGGGCCGGGGACAGTTCGGTGCCGTCGGTGAGGGTCATTTTCTGGGTGGCGTTGAAGGTGTTGAAACACAGGTGCGGGCGGCCGCGTTTGCAGGCCCGGCATTGTCCGCAGACCGCGCGCCAGTTGAGGATGACGAAATCACCGGGTTCGACGTTGACCACTCCGTCGCCGATGGCTTCGACGGTGCCGGAGGCTTCGTGGCCGAGCAGGAAGGGGTAGTCGTCGTTGATGCCGCCGTCGCGGTAGGTGAGGTCGGTGTGGCAGACCCCGCAGGCGATGATCTTGACCACCACTTCACCGGGGCCGGGGTCGGGGATCACGATGTCGGTGACCTCCACCGGAGCACCCTTGGACCGAGAAATCACACCACGCACTGTCTGACTCATGCCTATAACCTAATGCCTCGCCTCGACGCTGGGACAGGGTGAGAACGTTGTCCGTACACGTGTCCAGATCGTGGCGGTGCCGGCCGAGATTGGCGTGTACCGAGCCGGGGAATGAATGACCGATGAAAGCAATGCACGAGGGCAGGCTCATCACATTCTGTGTCGTGACAACCGCGGTGGTATTGGGAATCGGCGGGCTTGCCTACGTTCTGGGCGCGTCGGGGTGGTTGAGTGCACTGATCACGATCGCCGCCATCGTGTTTCTGACGTTGGGCGCGCGACGTGCCGAGACCAAGCGTTGGGGCTTCACGCGTCGGTTCTGGTCGGGTGAAGATGGCACCAAGGCGATACAGGTGGTCTTCGACGAGCGGTTGGTCTTCCTCAACCGCGTGACTCTGCTCGTCGATGGCCGCCCGGTTGATCACAAAACCATCTGGTACGGCACCAAAGAGCTCACCGGCGACGGCGTGACCGTCGTCGTGGGGTCGGGATGGATCGGCGAATGCACGGGCGCTGAGGTGCGCGACGGCGAGGGCGCATCCTTCGCGCTCACCGAACGTGACTGAGTACGGCGAAAATACCTCCCCAGCTGCGCCGATCGGCGTTACGGTAGGGGCGAAATGGCCACTTCCTCCCTTGCCACGGATTGGCTCGGCACCGCACGCGCGGCATTCGCCGAACGGCGCTGGCGCTCGAGCTATGACGCCTATGCCGAGGCGAGCGCTCGCGGGCCGCTGTCCACCGATGATCTGGACGCGATGTCACTGGCCGCATGGCGGGTGGGCAACGTCAAGGAGGCAGTGCGGCTCTCGGAGCTGGTGTTCGGTCAACTGACGCGTACCGATCCGGCCGCGGCCGCCATGAAAGCCGTCGAGCTCAGTCTGGCCTGGCTGACTCGTGGCGACGTCAACATCGGCCAGGGCTGGATGAACCGGGCCCGGCGGTTGCTCACCGGCGCTCCGGAAGGCCCGGCCCACGGCTACCTGGCGTACCTCGATGCGGTGGTCGCGGCCATGAGCCAGGACCTCGACGCCTTGGCGTTGCGGGTCAACGCCCTCCGCGAGCTCAGCGTCCGCCTCGACATTCCGGCGCTGACCGCCCTCGGGTTGGTGGCCCAGGGGCTGCACGCCATGCTCGACGAACGTTTGGCCGGTGAGGGTTTCAGCCGGGCCTACGGCTTGATCGACGAGGCGATGCTTCCGGTGCTCGCCGACCAGGTGCCCGTCGAATGGGCCGGCGACATCTACTGCATCGTGCTCTACCACTGTCATCGGCTGGCCGACCTGCCGCGAATGCGGGCCTGGACCGAATCGATGGACCGGTGGTGTGGCATCAGCGGGTCGCTGACCTACGGCGGGGTGTGCGACGTGCACCGACTGCAGGTGCTGGCCGCCAGCGACGACTACCAGCAGCTCGAGGACAAGCTCACCGACGCCAGCCGCAGGCTCGAGGACGTCAACAACTGGGCCGCCGCCGAGGGCTACTACCAGCTCGGTGAGGTGTGCCGTCTGCGCGGCGACGTCGACGGCGCGCTCGCCGCATTCGCGAAAACCCGTGTGCTGGGTGCTGATCCGCAACCAGGGGAAGCATTGTTGCGCTGCAGCCAAGGCGACAAGCAGGGTGCTTGGGCGGGGCTGCGGATGGCGTTGGCCGCCGAGTCCGGGCCCGGCCGCATGCGGCTGCTGCGCGCGGCCGTCGACATCGCACTGGCACGCGACAGCCTCGACGAGGCCGAGCAGTATTGCGACGAACTCGAAAACGGGGCCCGCACCCGGCCCACCCCAGGCTTCCGGGCGTGGGCGGCGCACACGCGGGGCGCGGTGCTGGTGCGCCGCGGCCGCCACACCGAGGCCCTCGCCGTGCTGCAGGTCGCTCTACGCGAGTACCGGACCCAGCAGTCGCGTTATGAATCGGCGCAGGTGTACGACTGGATGTCGTTGGCGCACAAAGGTCTCGGCGATACAGCCACCGCAGCCGCCGACGCCGCGACGGCGGAGGCGATCTACCGCCAACTCGGGGTCGAGGCTCCCACCGACTGCGCGCAGCCGGCCCACGGTGGACTCACCCGACGCGAGGTGGAAGTGCTCACCCACGTGGCCGGGGGAGCCAGCAACCGTGACGTCGCCCGCGTCATGGTGCTGTCCGAGAAAACCGTCGCCCGGCATCTGGCCAACGTCTACGCCAAACTCGGGGTGTCGTCGCGGACCGCCGCAGTGGCATGGGCGTTCGAAAATCTGGGGCTCCGCGGTTCTGCATAGAACCTGCATGATTTGACCGATGTGCCGCAGTCGCAGGCTGCCTAGCGTTCACGGCATGACAATTCTCGAAAGCTCGTCGGTGGAGACCACCGAACACTTCGCCGGTCGCATGATCGACACCATCGACAAGGCCAGCGTGGCGATCCTGGCCAGCATCGGCCATCAGACCGGCCTGTTCGACACCATGGCCACGCTGCCGTCGGCGACCAGCCAGCAGATCGCCGACGCCGCCGGCCTCGACGAACGCTATGTGCGGGAGTGGCTGGGCGGCATGTCCACCGGCGGCGTCGTCGACTACGACTCCACCACCGCGACCTACACCCTGCCCGCTCATCGCGCCGCCGTGCTGACCCGTGCGGCCGGCCCGGACAACCTGGCCCGGCTGGCCCAGTTCATCCCGTTGCTCGGGGAGATCGAGCAGAAGATCGTCGGCTGCTTCCGCACCGGCGGCGGTCTGTCCTACACCGAATACCCCCGCTTCCACGCGCTGATGGCCGAGGAAAGCGGCGAGGTGTTCGACGCCGCGCTGGTGGACGTGATCCTGCCGCTGGTCGACGGTCTGCCGGCCCGGTTGCACGCCGGCGCCGACGTCGCCGACTGGGGCTGCGGCAGCGGACACGCGGTCAACGTGTTGGCACAGGCGTTTCCGCAGAGCCGGTTCACCGGTATCGACTTCTCGGACGAGGGTATTCGCACAGCCACCGCCGAGGCCGCCCGGCTGGGCCTGGCAAACGCGCAATTCCTGCGCCAGGACGTCGCGGCGCTGGACCTCACGGAGGCCTACGACGTCATCACCGCCTTCGACGCCGTGCACGACCAGGCGCAGCCGGCGGCGATGCTGGCCAACATCTATCGGGCGTTGCGGCCGGGTGGGGTGTTCCTGATGGTGGACATCAAGGCCTCGAGCGATCTCGAGGACAACATCGGCGTGCCACTGAGCACTTACCTCTACACGGTGTCGACGATGCACTGTATGTCGGTGTCGTTGCACGACGGCGGCGCCGGCCTCGGAACCGTGTGGGGCCAACAGGTGGCGACGGCCATGCTGCGCGATGCCGGCTTCGTCGACGTCGCCGTCACCGAGATCGAGTCCGATCCGATCAACAGCTACTACCTGTGCCGTAAGTGAGATCTCCCCGGCGGGCAGGCGCTTACCGAGCCGGGGATAAATTTGCAGGCGATGAGCGCACTCGAGTTGCTTCAGAGCTGGCCGGTCCCGACTGTCGCCGCCGCGGTGGTCGGGACCTCCGGTGTGTTGGCCACCCATGGCGACCTCGACCGGCCGTTCCGGCTGGCCTCGGTGACCAAACCGTTGGTGGCGCGGGCGGCGCAGGTGGCCGTCGAGGAAGGGGCGATCGAACTCGACACGCCCGCCGGGCCCCCGGGTGCCACCGTGCGCCACCTGCTGGCTCACACCTCGGGGCTGTCGATGCTCGACGACAAGGTGATCGCCAAACCGGGGACGCGGCGGGTGTACTCCAACACCGGCTTCGCGGTGCTGGCCGAGACCATCGCGCACGCCACCGACATCGACTTCGGCACGTATCTGGCCGGGTCGGTGTTCCAACCGCTGGGCATGTCGTCGTCTCTGGACGGCGGGGCCAAGGCGGCAGGTTATGGCGTCACCGCCAGTGTGGCCGACCTCGTGCAGTTCGCCGGGGAGCTGTTGACGCCAGCGTTGGTGTCGACGGGCATGCACACCGAGGCCATCTCGGTGCAATTCCCGGGTCTGGATGGGGTGCTGCCCGGCTACGGCGCCCAGCGGCCCAATGACTGGGGGCTGGGGTTCGAGTTGAAGGCGGCCAAATCACCGCACTGGACGGGGGCCGCGAATTCGCCGGGTACGTTCGGTCACTTCGGGCAGTCGGGCACGTTCATCTGGGCTGATCCCGCCGTCGGTCTGGCTCTCGTGGTGCTCACCGACCGGGATTTCGGTGACTGGGCACACCCCCTGTGGCCTGCTGTGTCTGATGAAGCTCTGAGAGAATTCGCGGCACACTAGCGCAACACCTGCCACACGGGGCACAATAGACACGCGCGACACACGTTTTGTGATGCTCGAAGTTCTGCAAGGTCGTTGGGGAAGACGTCCCTCGTGGAACTAAGGAGCAGCCAATGCGTGCGTCGAACCAATTTGCCGACGCGACTACCGGCGTGGTGTACATCCACGCCTCACCCGCGGCGGTCTGCCCACACGTGGAGTGGGCGCTTTCGTCGACCCTGAACGCCAGGGCGAACTTGAAGTGGACGCCGCAGCCGGCCATGCCTGGTCAGTTGCGCGCGGTCACCAACTGGGTCGGACCCGTGGGGACCGGCGCTGCGCTGGCCAATGCCCTGCGCTCGTGGTCGGTGCTGCGCTTCGAGGTCACCGAGGACCCGAGTGCCGGCGTCGACGGCCAGCGCTTCAGTCACACCCCTCAGCTGGGTCTGTGGCACGGCGCGATGAGTGCCAGCGGCGACATCATGGTGGGCGAGATGCGCCTTCGGGCACTGATGGCCGAAGGCGCCGACATGCTGGCCGCCGAACTGGATACCGTGCTCGGTACCGCGTGGGACGAGGCCCTGGAGCCCTACCGCACCGGTGGTGACGTCGGCGCGGAGATCACCTGGCTGCGGGAAGGTGTGGGGTAAGGATTCTCAGCGCCCCCGGGACCGCCTCGATGGCGGCCGGTAACGGGCAGGCGAAGTCGCCGTCGGCGTAAGCGTTGATGCCAGGGGAGTCGATGGTCACGGTGCGCACCCGCGTGGTCGTCACGGCTTCGAGCTCCACATGGGTGCCCTTGAACACCGTCGGGAACAACCGCACCAGCCGGGTCCGCGAGTCCGAGGCCACCATCGTCACGTCGAGTTGGCCGTCGTTGTGGTCGGCGCCGGGGCAGATCAACATGCCGCCGCCGTAACTGCGGGTGTTTCCGACCGCCACGAACGTCAGGTCGCGGTCGAACTCCGCACCGCCGTCGAAGGACAGCCGGAACGGCAACAGCCGCAGCTTCGACAACTCGGCGACCATCGCGACGTTGTAGCGCATCCGGCCGTGCGGCCACCGCATGCGGTTGGCCCGGTCCGACACCAGCGAATCGAACCCCGCGGCCACCACCGTGCCGAACCACCTCTGCGTGCCGTCACCGGCCGTGATGCGGCCCAGGTCCACCGTCTCGGTGTGGCCGTCGGCGATGACGTCGGCGGCCGCCTCCGGATCGCCGGTGGGCAGTCCGTATTCGCGGGCGTGGTCGTTTCCGGTGCCCGCCGGGATGATGCCGAGCGGGACGCCGCTGCCCGCCAGCGATTGCAGAGCCAGGGAAATCACCCCGTCACCGCCGACCACCACCACAGCGTCCGTGCCCTGGGCGAGCGCACTCTGCACCAGCTGGGAGGCGTGTGCTGCGTCGGTGCCGACGATCGCGGTGACATTGACGCCGCGCTGTTGGAAGCGGACGACGGCGCGTTCGGCGGCGTGCGGCGCGTTGCCGTGCCCGGAAGCGGGATTGGTCAAGACGGTGACGTGCGTGATCACGGGATCAGCTTGCCGGGGTTGAGAATGCCCGCCGGATCCAGGCAGTCCTTGACGGCCCGGAGCACCTTGACGCCGACGTCGCCCACTTCGTCGGCCATCCACGGCCGGTGATCGGCGCCGACCGCGTGGTGGTGGGTGATGGTGCCGCCGGTACGCATGATGGCCCGAGAGGCAGCACTTTTCGCCGCCTGCCACTGCTCGCTCGGGTTGCCGCGCTGGCCGGCGACCACGGTGAAGTACAACGAGGCACCCGTGGCGTACACATGCGAAATGTGGCACAGCACCAGTGCGGGTGTGCCCGATTCGGTCAGCGAGGTGGTGAGTGCCTCGGTGACGGCTGCCTTCAGCGTTTCGAGATTGGACCAGTTGGTGGCGGTTTCGAGGGTTTCGCACAGTGCGCCGGCGGCCAGCAGTGAATCACGCAGATACGGGGCGTTGAAACGACCGTGCTCCCAGGCCTTCGCCGGGTCCTCGCCGAGTGAGGTGGCGCCGTGCTTTTCGAGCAGGGTTCGGGTCTCGCGGTGACGGCTCTCGGTGTGCTCGTCGGTGCCCTCGAAGACGGTGATGGCCAGGCAGCCGCCGGTGATCTGCTGTTCGCCGATCTGCTCGGTGGTGGCCAGGTTGACCCCGGTTTCGGCCTCGTCGGACAGCCGGATGACCGTGGGGCCGGTGCCGGTCTGCACGACGGCCCGCAAGGCGTCGGCGCCGGTGCGGAAGTCGGGGAACGACCAGGCCTCATAGCGGGTGCAGGCGGGGGTGGGATGGACCCGCAGGCGGACGCGGGTGATGACGCCGAACACGCCCTCGGACCCGACGATCAGATGCCGCAGATCCGGACCCGCCGCCGACTCCGGTGCCCGGCCGAGGTCGAGGATTCCGATGGGCGTCACCGCGCGCAGTCCGCGGACCATATCGCTGATCCGGCCGTAGCCCGCCGAATCCTGGCCGGAGGACCGGGTGGCGGCGAACCCGCCGATGGTGGCGAATTGGAAGCTCTGCGGGTAATGGCCCAGGGAGAAACCGTGCTCGCCCAGCAGTCGCTCGGCGTCCGGGCCGGTGACGCCGGCGCCGAGCTCGGCCTCACCCGAAACTGCGTCGAGTGCGTAGAGCTGGTCGAAGCGGCGCAGGTCCAGGGAGATGACGGCGTTGCGCGAACCGCGGTCGGGGTCGAGGCCGCCGACCACGCTGGTGCCGCCGCCGAACGGTACGACGGCGATTCCGTGCCGTGAGCAGTACGCCAGCACCCCGGCGACTTCGTCCTCGGAGCCGGGGGTGAGTACGGCATCGGGCGCGTCCTGGACTTCGCGGCTGGCGCGTCGGAGCAGGTCGAGGGTGGATTTCCCGCCCGCGCGCAACAACCGGGCGTCATCGTCGGTGCTGAGATTCGGCGTGCCGACGATCGCGGCCAAACCATCCTGATCTGTGGTGCTCAACGCGGTCGGGCGCAGTCGGACGTCCTGGGGTGTGAGCTCGTCGGCGTCAGGGGAGTGGACCCCGAGTGCCTGTTCGAGCAATGAGCGGATGCCGTCGGAGAGTGGCTTGGCAGCGGCCGGGTCGCCCCAGGCATTCCATTTCATCGGAGGACGAATCATGAGTTACAGTATTACAGATGTTGTCAATCAGTAATTCTGTTGCCGAATCGGCAGGGATCGAGGACCGGATCCTCGCTGCCGCGGCCAGTTGCGTGCGGGATTACGGCATCGACCGCGTGACCCTGGCCGAGATCGCCCGCCGCGCCCGCGTCAGCCGTCCCACCATCTACCGCCGCTGGCCCGACACCCAGTCGGTCCTGGCGGCCCTGCTCACCCGCAGGATCACCGGCGTCCTGCGCGACATCCCGCGCGGCGGCACCGACCGCGCCGCGATCGTGGAGCGGGTGGTGGCCGTTGCCCAGCGTCTGCGCGACGACGACCTGATCACCGCGGTGCTGCATTCCGCGCCGGAGATGGCGATGGTGTACATCGCCGAGCGGCTGGGCACCAGCCAGCAGATCCTCATCGACGCGCTGGCCGCCGACCTGGCGGTGGCGCAGGCCGGTGGCAGCGTCCGCCCCGGTGACGCCGTTCAACTCGCCGCGATGGTGCTGCTGATCGCGCAGTCCACCATCCAGTCGGGGCAGATCGTTGAGCCGATTCTGCCCGCCGACGCATTGGCCGCCGAGCTGACCCACACCTTGAACGGATACCTGCGCTGATGGCCGACCCGGCAGCGCTGAACGCCTCTCGACGCGCTCGTGAACTCGACGAGTTGTCCTCTGCGACAGTGGATGTGCTGGTGATCGGCGGCGGAATCACCGGCGCAGGCATCGCACTGGATGCCGCCTCGCGTGGGTTGTCGGTGGCGCTGGTGGAGAAACACGACCTGGCGTTCGGCACCAGCCGATGGAGCTCCAAGCTGGTGCACGGCGGGCTGCGCTATCTGGCCACCGGCAACATCGGGATTGCCCGGCGCAGCGCGATCGAACGCGGAATCCTGATGACGCGCACCGCTCCTCACCTGGTGACGGCCATGCCGCAGCTGGTGCCGCTGTTACCGTCGATGGGCAGGGCCGAGCGGGCGCTGGTGCGGGTGGGCTTCCTGGCCGGCGACGGGTTGCGCCGGTTGGCGGGCACACCGGCTTCCGTACTGCCGCGGTCGGGGCGGGTGCCAGCGACCCGAGCGATGGAGCTGGCGCCCACGGTGCGCAGGTCCGGCCTGGCCGGCGCACTGCTGGCCTATGACGGACAGTTGATCGACGATGCGCGGCTGGTGACGGCCGTGGCGCGCACCGCCGCCCAGCACGGCGCCCGCATTCTCACCCGGGTGGCGGCCACCGAGGTCACCGGCGACTCGGCCACGCTGGTCGATGGTCGCGGCGGCGCCACGATGCACGTGCGGGCGCGCGCGGTCATCAATGCCACCGGGGTGTGGGCGGGGGAGGTCGATGCCGGGCTGAAGCTGCGGCCCAGCCGCGGAACACATCTGGTGTTCGACGCGCGCGCCTTCGGCAATCCTGTTGCGGCGCTGACCATTCCCATTCCGGGTGAGCTGAACCGCTTTGTGTTCGCGATGCCCGAACAGCTGGGCCGGGTGTATCTGGGGCTCACCGACGAAGACGCGCCGGGGCCGATACCCGATGTGCCGCAAGCAACTCCCGCGGAGATCGACTTCCTGCTCGACACGGTGAACACCGCGCTGGACACGCAGTTGACCACCGATGATGTGCGCGGGTCCTACGCCGGCCTGCGTCCATTGCTGGAGCCAACGGGGGATCGGAGGGCCGGAGCGAAGCGACCCGGGGAAAAGGCACAGCACACCGCCGACATCTCCCGAGACCACGCGGTGCTGGAATCGTCGTCCGGAGTGATCAGCGTGGTCGGCGGCAAGCTCACCGAATACCGGTACATGGCCCAGGACGTCCTGAACCGGGCTGTGGCGCTACGCGGGTTGGCGGCTGGGCCGTGCCGTACGCAGGACCTGCCGCTGGTCGGCGCCGGTGCCCTCGATCGCGGGCTGCCGCCGTCGTTGGTGGCGCGTTTCGGTGCGGAGGCGGCGAAGGTGATCGCACTAGCCACCTGCGAGCGCCCGACGGACCCGGTGGCCGACGGAGTCGACGTGCTGCGCGCTGAATTCGAATATGCCGTGACGCATGAGGGCGCGCTGACCGCCGACGACATCTTGGACCGCCGGACCCGGATCGGGCTGGTGGCCGAGGATCGACAGCGGGCTTTCGCGGCGGCTCAGGAAGCGATTTCGGCGCGTTCGTAACCGCTCAGCGGTTACGAACGCGCCGAAATCACCAGGTCACAGCGGGATGTTCTTGTGCCGGCCGCGGCGGGGAGCCGCTTCGGCCAGCGCCTGGGTGAGCACGCTGCGAGTGTGGGCGGGGTCGATCTTCTCGTCCACGACACCGATCTCGATGGCGGAGTCCACCCCACCGGCGATGCGCTCGTGCTCGGCGGCCAGTTCCTCGTGCAGCGCCTCGCGCTCCTCGGGAGCGGCGGCAGCCAGCTTCTTCTTGTGCAGGATGCCGACGGCGGCCTTGGCGCCCATGACGGCGACCTCGGCTTCGGGCCAGGCGAACACCTTGGTGGCGCCGAGCGAGCGCGAGTTCATGGCGATGTAGGCGCCGCCGTAGATCTTGCGGGTCACCAGCGTGACGCGCGGAACGGTGGCCTCACCGAAGGCGTGCAGCAGCTTGGCGCCGCGACGGACCACGCCGCCCCACTCCTGATCCACACCGGGCAGGTAGCCGGGGACGTCGACGACCACCACGATCGGGATACCGAAGGCGTCGCACAGGCGCACGAATCGTGCTGACTTCTCGGCGCTTTCGGAGTTCAGGCAACCGCCCAGGCGCAGCGGGTTGTTGGCGATCACACCGACCGTGCGACCGGCCAGCCGGCCCAGGCCGACGACGATCGACGGCGCCCAGCGCGACTGGAACTCCTCGAACGGCACACCCTCGTCGAGCAGGGCGGTGATCAGGGGCCGCACCTCGTAGGCGCGCCGGGCTGATTCGGGCAGCAGCGCCTTGAGGTCGGTGTCGCCGGCCTCGGCCTTGGTGCGGTCGAAATGCCCCTGCTGGCAGAACAATCCGACCAGGCGGCGGCCACGCTCGTAGGCGTCGAGCTCATCGTCGGCGACGATGTGGCACACCCCGGACTTCTTGTGGTGGGCGTCGGGCCCGCCCAGGGACACCATGTCGACGTCCTCGCCGGTGACACTGCGCACCACATCGGGGCCGGTGACGAACACCTTGCTCTCCGGCGCCATGATGATGACGTCGGTCAGAGCCGGACCGTAGGCGGCACCGCCGGCGGCGAAGCCGACGACCACCGAGATCTGGGGGATGAAGCCGGACGCGCGGATCATCGCCTCGAACACCAGGCCGACGGCATGCAGGGCGCGCACGCCCTCGGCCAGCCGGGCGCCACCGGAGTGCCAGATGCCCACAATGGGGCTCTGCTCCTCGATGGCGGTGTCATAGGCGTTGACGATGTGGGCGCAGCCCTCGACGCCCATGGCGCCGCCCATCACCGTGCCGTCGGTGCAGAACGCGATGGTGCGCACCCCATTGACGGTGCCTGCCGCCGCGAGCACGCCGGAGCGGTCACGCTCGTGCAGCAGCTCCACGGTGCCGTCGTCGAAGAACGTGCTCAACCGCAGCAGCGGATCGCGGGGGTCGAGCGACTCGTTGACTGCCTCAGGCGCCATGGTCGTCATATGGGGTATCTCCTAGCGTTTGTTGCGTCAGTACTTGCCGAAGGCGAGTGCGACGTTGTGCCCGCCGAATCCGAATGAATTGTTGATGGCGTATTCATAGTTGCCCGGACGCGGTGAACCGGCGACCACATCGAGGTCGATCTCGGGGTCGAGGTTTTTAAGGTTACGGGTCGGCGGGATGATTCCCTCACGAATCGCGAGGACTGTGAGAATGGACTCAACGGCACCGACGGCGCCGACAGAGTGGCCCAGGGCGCCCTTGGGTGCGTACACCGCAGGCTTGTGAGCGCCGAGGGCGTTGTTGATGGCCTTGCTCTCGGCGACGTCGCCGACGGAGGTGCCGGTGGCATGGGCGTTGACGTGATCGATGTCCGACGGGGACAACCCGGCGAGCTGGACGGCGCGCGTGATTGCGTATCCGGCCTGCTCACCGTTGGGGTCGGGAGCCACGATGTGGTAGCCGTCCGAGGTGATGGACGCACCCATGAGGCGTGCGTGGATGGTGGCTCCGCGCGCCTTGGCGTGCTCTTCGGTCTCGATGACCATCAGAGCGCCGCCCTCGCCGAAGACGAACCCGTTGCGGTCCTTGTCGAACGGTTTGCACGCGCCGGGAGGATCGTCATTGGTGGTCGACAGCACGATGCGCATCTGGGCGAACCCGGCGATCGGCACGGCCTCGATCCTGGTTTCGACGCCGCCGCAGATGGCGACGTCGGCTTCGCCCAGCACGATGTTGCGCCAGGCCTGGGCAACACCTTCGGAGCCGGAGGCGCAAGCCGAGACCGGGGTGACGACCCCGGCCCTGGCTTTGCGCTCCAACCCCACCGCGGCCGCGGCCGCGTTGGGCATGTACATCTGAACTGCCAACGGGGACACGGCTTTCAGGCCTTTGGCCTTCATGCCCTCGTAGGCGAAGAGAAGCTGCTCGGTGGAGCCCATTCCGGTGCCGATCGACACCATCAGGCGGCGGGGGTCCACCTCGGGGCTTCCGGCGTGTTCCCACACCCGGCGGCTCAAGATGGTGGACATCTTCTGCAGGTACGACAGCCGACGCAGTTCAACCCGCGTCAGCTCGCCGTCGAAATCCTCCAGAAGGCGCCCACCGATGCGCACCGGGAGGTCGTACTCCTCGACGAACGGATCGGTCAGAGTGCGGATGCCACTCTCACCGTTGAGCAGTTTCTTCCACGTGGTGTCGGCGTCGGTCGCCAACGCAGTCGTCATCGCATAACCGGTGACAACGACGTTGGGAAAACCGTCCCCCGTCGATAATTTCGACCCCGCCATTACTGCCTGCAGCTTTCTATTGCTCAGTACTTACCAAAAGCCAGAGCGACATTGTGTCCACCGAAACCGAACGAGTTGTTGATGGCGTACTGGAAGTCGCCGTACCGAGGCTCACCCGCAACGACATCGAGATCGATCTCGGGGTCGGGCGTCTCGTAGTTCAGTGTCGGGGGAATCACGCCGTCGCGCAGCGCCAGCACCGTGAGGATCGACTCGAGGGCACCCACGGCGCCGATCGAGTGGCCCAGCGCGGACTTCGGCGCGTACACCGCCGCATGCTCCACACCGGCGACACGGATGGCGTTGGCCTCCGCGGTGTCGCCGATCGGGGTGGCCGTGGCGTGGGCGTTGACGTGGTTGATGTCCTTGGCGGACAGACCCGCGGTCTCCAGTGCCCGCTTCATGGCGCCGCCGGCACGCAGGCCGTCGGCCGCCGGGGCCACCATGTGGAACGCGTCCGAGGTGATGCCGGCGCCCATCAGGCGAGCCAGCGGCTTGGCGCCGCGAGCCAGGGCGTGTTCCTCGGTCTCGATGATCATCATCGCGCCCGCTTCGCCGAAGACGAAGCCGTCACGGTCCTTGTCGAACGGCCGCGACGCGCCGGCGGGATCGTCGTTGCGGGTCGACATGGCGCGCATCATCGAGAACGCCGCGATGGGCAGTGCCTCGATGCCGCCTTCCACGCCGCCGACCACGGCGAAGTCCGCGTCACCCATGACGATCTGGCGCCAACCGTGGGCGATGGCCTCCGAGCCGGACGAACACGCCGACACCGGGGTGATGACCCCGGCGCGGGCGCCCAGTTCCAGACCGGCGACCGCCGCCGCACCGTTGGGCATGATCATCTGAACGGCCAGCGGCGACACCTTGCGGGGTCCGCCTTCGTTCATCGCGTCGTAGGTCTCGACGATCTTCTCGCCGCCACCCAGGCCGGTGCCGATGATGACGGCGAAGCGGTCCGGGTCGACCTCGGGCTTGCCCGCGTTCTCCCAGAGCCGTCCCGACAGCAGCTTCGACATGCGCTGCACGTACGACATGCGGCGCATGTCGATGCGGGTCATGTGGCTGTCGACGTCGTCGACGAGGTGGCCGCCGATACGCACCGGCAGGTCCCACTTGGTGACGAAGTCGTCTTCGAGGACGCGGATACCGCTCTCGCCTGCCAGCAGGCCCTTCCACGTGCTCTCGATGTCCGCGGCGAGAGACGTGGTGGCCTCGACGGCGGTCACGACAACGCTCGGGAAACCGCCGTTAGCCGTGGAAGGCCGGCTCATTCTGCGGAGAACTTCTCGCGCAGGGCAGCAGCAGCCTCGGGGTTCTCTTCCTCGAGCTTCTGGATGTAGGCAACAACGTCACCCACGGTGCGCAGACCGGCGAGGTCCTCGTCGGGGATCTTCACGCCGTACTTGTCCTCGGTCTGCACCGCGATCTCCACCATCGACAGCGAGTCGATGTCCAGGTCGTCGACGAAGCTCTTCTCGGGGGTCACCTCGGACGGCTCGATACCGGTGACCTCTTCGATGATCTCGGCGAGACCGGCGATGATTTCCTGCTGGCTGGCGGCCACTGCGTGGCTCCCTTCATATTTTCTGGAGTCGGACCGGGAATTCGGTCCTGTTCTTGCTTGTCCTGGCTGGCCGGGCGGTCAGAGCTCGGCGAGCGTATCCAGGTCTGCGGGGGTCTTGACGGCGTGCGTCGGCGTCCCCCGAAGTTCACGTTTGGCGATTCCGGCGAGGGTGCCCGCGGGCGGGAACTCGACGATCGCCGCGACACCCAAGTCCCGCATGGTCGCCGTACACAGATCCCAGCGCACCGGCTTGGTCAGCTGAGCCACGAGCTTCTCCATGGCGTCAGCAGCGGAGGCGACGGGCTGGCCGTCGGCGTTCGACAATAGCGTGCCCGATGGTTCATCGGTGCTCACCGCGGCGGCAGCGGCGGCGTAGCCGTCCAGGGCCGAGGCCATGAAGTGGGTGTGGAACGCGCCGGCGGTGGCCAGCTGACGCACGCGGGCCTTGGCCGGCGGGTTCTCGGCGAGCTTGGCCAGTGCTTCGACGCGGCCCGCGGCGACGATCTGCCCGGCGGCGTTGCGGTTGGCCGGAACCAGTTCGAGATCCTCGAGAGCGGCCAGCACCTCGGCTTCGTCACCGCCCAGGATCGCGGACATGCCGGTGGGCTGCTCGGCGCAGGCCTTGGCCATCTCGGCGCCGCGGGTGGCGGCCAGGGCCACCGCGTCGTCGGCGGAGATGACACCGGCGATGGCGTAGGCGGCGATCTCACCGACGGAGTGACCGGCGATGACGAGCGCAGAATCCGAGAACAGGCCGCGCTTGGTCAATTCGTCATGGGCGAGCAGCGTGGCGGCGACGACCAGGGGCTGGGTGACCGCGGTGTCGGTGATCTCCTCGGCGGTGGCGGTGGTGCCGAGCTTGGCGAGGTCGAGCCCGCTGATCTCGGACCACGACGCGATGCGCTCGGCGGCCGAGCTTTCACCGGCGGGCCGGTCGAGCCACGGGGAGAGCATTCCGGGGGTCTGCGAACCCTGGCCGGGTGCGAGCAGCGCGATAGGCGTTTGGGGCACGTTATTAAGAGAACCTTGTGAGAGCCGTTTTGCGCGGTGTAAGAGATTATGAACCTTGTCTTAGGTTTTTGTGGGGAGCCTACAAAACGGCATGTGATGCGACTTCATCGATACGGTTCCGCGATCTAGCGCAGAACTCCTGGGGCGTCAGGGGCCGGTGGGATCTGCTTTGTGACCGGGATCATAAGCGCGTTTGCCGTGCTGGACGATTGCTGGTGATTGTTCAGCCTGCCGACCGTGGTGGCTACGCGCAGGACATAGGCATCGCGGGGGGTGGTGGGATCGCGTCCGGTGAAGTCGGCGATGCGCTTGAGGCGGTAGCGCACCGTATTTGGATGAACGAACAATTGGCGGGCACAGGCCTCGATGGCTCCGCCCGAGTCGAGGTACGCATCCAGGGTCTCGGTGAGCGCGGGGCCGGCGTCGGCGAGTGGGCGCATCACGTCGGTGTGCAGCGCCGCGATGGCCGAGGCGTCACCTTGTAGCGCGCGTTCTGGCAGGAGCTCGCGTGCTGCCACCGGGCGGGGTGCACCGGACCAGCCGACCACCGCATTCATGCCCGAAATCGCTTCGTTGGCGCTGTGGTAGGCCGCGGTGAGCATCGGCGCGGTCGGTCCGACGACCACCGGACCGTCGGAGAACGCGTTGAGCAGATCGGTGAGGAATTTGTCGGTCCGCGACAACTGACCCGACACGATGGCGATGAGATAGGTGCCGTGCACGTCGGTCAGCGCGGCGCGGCCGTGCCGAATGGCGACCGCGCGGACGTCTTCACTGGCGAGCTGGACGCGCCCCGGCGGCGGGGTTCCGACGACGACGGTGGCCGGCGCGGTGGTGTCCCAATTCAGCGCCGCTGCCCGGGACAACAGTTCGGCCCCGGTATCGCCGCGCACCACGGCGTCGACGACGCTGGCCTCCATCCGCGAATCCCACGCACCCCGCGACTCGGCGGCCACGGCGTAGGCCGTCGCCGCGGCGAAAGCGAGGTCGCGGCTGTAACGCAGGATGCCGACCGTCAGCGCTTTGGTCTGCTCGTCGTTACGCCCCAGCATCGGCACCAGTTCTTCGAGGAACTCGGTGGTGACCCGCACCATGTCGACGGTCTGGCGCAGCGCCACCCGGCGGGTCAGGTCCTGGGGTACGAGGGCGAACGCCTCGGCGGTGTAGCCGACGTCGCTGCTGGGGTCATGCAGCCACTCGGCGAAGTTGACCACCGCGGTCTGCACCACCAGTTGCACGCTGGCCCGCTGGGAGGCCTCGAGTTCGGCGAAGAACGGCAACCGCTCCTGCATGGCCTGCACGGTCTCGGTGGCCAACCGTCCCGAGTACTGCTTGAGCCGGCGACGCAGCGACTCCGGCACGCTCTCGAGGATCTCGAGCGGAGAGCGCGGCTCGAGGAACGGATTGTCTGCCACAGCTAAAAGCTACGCCTCATTTCTGGCGGGAAGCTACAAGCCGTTGCTGAAATGCGGTGAGTGCGCGCTCTCGGAGGAAAATGCGCACTCACCGCAGTCTCGGCGAGGTGTCAGGCGCTGCCGGTGTCCTTGAACGACACACCGGCGGCCAGTACGTCGTCGATCTTGTATTCCTTGGCCGCGGACACCGCCACCGACGGATCGATCTCGCCGTCGCGCGCCAACGCCTCCAGCACCGCCACCACCACCGACTCGGCGTCGGTGTTGAAGTACCGGCGCGCCGCGGGGCGGGTGTCGGAGAAGCCGAACCCGTCAGCGCCGAGCGTCACATAGGTGCCGGGCACCCAGGGCCGGATCTGCTCGGGCACCGCCCGCATCCAGTCCGACACCGCGACCACGGGACCGGCCGAATCAGCCAGTGCCGTCGTCACATACGCCTCGCGGGCCTGGCGATCCGGATGGCGCAGCTTCTCCCTCTCGAGAGCCACACCGTCGCGGTTGAGCTCGCCCCAGCTGGTCACCGACCAGACGTCGGCGGCCACATCCCACTTCTCCGCCAACAGATCGGCCGCCCGCAGCGCTTCCGGCATCGCCACCCCGGAGGCCAGGATCTGCGCGGTGCTGCTGCGCTTCTCCGCGGCCGGCCGGTACTTGTAGATGCCGCGCAGCAGGCCCTCGGGATCGAAGTCCGCCGGCTCGGCCGGCTGCACGTACGGCTCGTTGTAGATGGTGATGTAGTAGAAGATGTTCTCCGGGTTCTCCCCGTACATCCTCTTGAGGCCGTCCTCCACGATGTAGGCGATCTCGTAGGCGAACGCCGGATCGTAGGCCGCCACCGCAGGGTTGGTGGACGCCAACAGCAGTGAGTGCCCGTCGGCGTGCTGCAGACCTTCACCGGTGAGCGTGGTGCGCCCGGCGGTGGCGCCGAGGACGAAGCCCTTGGCCATCTGGTCGGCTGCCGCCCAGAACCCGTCGCCGGTGCGCTGGAACCCGAACATCGAGTAGAAGATGTAGATCGGGATCATCGGCTCGTTGTGGGTGGCATACGACGTCCCCACCGCGGTGAACGACGACGTGGATCCGGCTTCGTTGATGCCCTCGTGCAGGATCTGGCCGACTTCGCTCTCCTTGTAGGCGAGCATCAGTTCGGCGTCCACCGCGGTGTAGAGCTGACCGTTGCGGTTGTAGATCTTCAGGCTCGGGAACCACGAGTCCATACCGAACGTGCGGGCCTCGTCGGGGATGATCGGCACGATCCGCTTGCCGATCTCCTTGTCCCGCAACAGTTCCTTGAATGTACGGACCGTCGCCATGGTGGTGGCGACCTCCTGATTTCCGGAACCCTTCTTGAGCGCCTTGTAGGCGTCGCGACCCGGCAGCGTCAGCACCTTGGACTTGGTGCGACGCTCGGGGAGGAACCCGCCGAGGGCGCGGCGGCGGTCCAGCATGTAGCGGATCTCCGGAGCGTCCGAACCGGGGTGGTAGTACGGCGGCAGGTACGGGTTCTCTTCGAGCTGCTCGTCCTTGATCGGGATGCGCTGGGCGTCGCGGAAGTCCTTGAGATCTTGCAGCGCAAGCTTTTTCATCTGATGCGTGGCGTTGCGGCCCTCGAAGTGCTTGCCCAGGGTGTAACCCTTGATGGTCTTGGCGAGGATGACCGTGGGCTGGCCCTTGTGTTCCATCGCGGCGCGGTAGGCGGCGTAGACCTTGCGGTAGTCGTGCCCGCCGCGCTTGAGGTTCCAGATCTCGGCATCGGTCATCGGGTCCACCAGGGCCTTGGTCCGGGGATCCCGGCCGAAGAAGTGGTCGCGGACGTAGCCGCCGTCGTTGGCCTTGTAGGTCTGGTAGTCACCGTCGGGCGTGGTGTTCATCAGGTTCACCAGTGCGCCGTCACGGTCGGCGTGCAGCAGCGCATCCCACTCGCGGCCCCACACCACCTTGATGACGTTCCAGCCGGCGCCGCGGAAGAACGACTCCAGCTCCTGGATGATCTTGCCGTTGCCGCGCACCGGGCCGTCGAGACGCTGCAGGTTGCAGTTGATGACGAAGGTCAGGTTGTCCAGGGCCTCGTTGGCGGCCACCTGGATCAGGCCACGGCTTTCCGGCTCGTCCATCTCGCCGTCGCCGAGGAACGCCCACACATGCTGGTCGGAGGTGTCCTTGATGCCACGGTCGTTCAGGTAGTGGTTGAAGCGGGCCTGGTAGATGGCGTTCATGGGGCCCAGGCCCATCGACACCGTGGGGAACTCCCAGAAATCGGGCATCAGGCGCGGGTGCGGGTAGGACGGCAGACCGCCGCCCGGGTGGCTGTGTTCCTGACGGAAGCCGTCCATCTGATCGGCGGTGAGGCGGCCTTCGAGGAAGGCGCGGGCGTAGATGCCGGGGGAGGCGTGGCCCTGGATGAAGATCTGGTCGCCGCCGCCGGGGTGGGCCTTACCGCGGAAGAAGTGGTTGAAGCCGACCTCGTACAGCGCGGCCGAGGACGCGTAGGTCGAGATGTGGCCGCCGACGCCGACGCCGGGACGCTGCGCGCGGTGCACCATGATGGCGGCGTTCCAGCGGATCCAGGCGCGGTAGCGCCGCTCCACGTCCTCGTCACCGGGGAACCAGGGTTCCAACTCGGTGGGGATGGTGTTGACGTAATCGGTCGAGGTCAGAGCAGGAATCGAGACCCGCTGCTCACTGGCGCGTTCGAGCAGCCGCAACATCAGATAGCGGGCACGCGCCGGGCCGGACCGTGACACCAGATCGTCGAAGGATTCCAGCCATTCGCCGGTCTCCTCTGGATCGATGTCAGGCAGATACGAGGCAACGCCTTCCCTGATCACACGTACACGATCAGGTTCAGCTGCGGTGCCGGAGTTTTGGGCCAGGTCCTGGCGCACGAACTCGGTAGTCAACGCACTACTCCTAGATTGGGTGCGTAGGGGGTGTCCTACCTCTCCTATCTTTCCGCACTTGGATCGTTCACGACGAGCGGATCCCCATGCTCGCGGGGTCGGGGGCCCGCTGAGCCGGTAACGTCTGCATCTGTGCTGATCGGACGGCTGCGGTTGGTCTCGGGCGTGGCGGCGGGAGTGCTGATCGCGGTGCTCGGCTGCAGCAACGTGACCGGCGGTAACGCCACGGTGGACGCCTCGCAGGCCCCCGCATACCGCACGTCGGTGTCGGAGTCGCTGTCGGCCTCGGTGGCCACTTCGAGTGCCCGCGAGTCGCAGCGGCAGGAGTCGCTGACCGTCGAGGCCATTCACGCCGCCTGCGAGACCATGAGCACCAGCAGCGCCGAGGCCATCGACTCGCTGAACGTCTACGTGGACTCGATGAACGCCGGCAGTGACGGCCTGGCGACCGAAGGACCCGCCGCCGAGTCCCTCAATCGCAGCGCTGACCTGGTGCTGGCCGATATCAACGACACTCTTCCGCCGGAGATTCGCGACGCCCTCAATGCCTGGGTGGACGCGGCCAGGGCGACGGCGACGGCCGTGCTTGCGCGGGTACCGGCCGGCGAGTTCAACGATGCGGTGACCCGGCTCAACGATTCCCGGTCCAATGCGCTCAATCTGTGTGATGCGTCGTACTGAACGGGGTGTCACAGTGGCTTCTGTGACCTGTCGCACCTGGTTGTGCGACGATAAGCACTCGAACAGTGCCATTTGACGTTGAAGGAGGGTCCCACGGTGGTCGCGGCGGACAACGCAGCGAACTACGCCCGCAGTCTGGGCATCCAAAAAGAGCAGGTTGTGCAGGAGTTGGGCTGGGACGAGGACACCGACGACGACATCCGCGCCGATATCGAGGAAGCCTCCGGCGGTGAACTCCTCGACGAAGACGCCGATGAAGTCATCGACGTGGTGCTGCTGTGGTGGCGCGACGACGACGGTGACCTGGTTGACGCCCTGATGGACGCCATCACGCCATTGGCGGATGACGGTGTCATCTGGGTGCTGACGCCCAAGACCGGTAAACCCGGTCACGTGCAGCCCGCCGAAATCGCCGAATCGGCACCGACGGCCGGTCTGATGCAGACCTCGTCGGCCAATCTGGGGGACTGGATCGGTAGCCGCTTGGTCCAGCCGAAGTCGAAGGCAGCCGGCCGCCGCTAGATGTTGACGATCGGGAGCACCGCGCCGGACTTCAGCCTGAAGGACCAGAACGGCCGGTCGGTCACGCTGAGCACCTACCGCGGGGACAAGAACGTCCTGCTGGTGTTCTTCCCGCTGGCCTTCACCGGGATCTGTCAGGGCGAACTCGACGCCATCCGGGACAACCTCGCGTCGTACGAGAACGAGTCCACCGCGACCTTGGCGATCTCCGTCGGGCCGCCGCCCACCCACAAGATCTGGGCCAGCCAGAGCGGATTCACTTTTCCCGTGCTGTCGGATTTCTGGCCGCACGGCGCCGTCGCTTCCGCCTACGGAGTCTTCAACGAGGTCTCCGGTGTCGCCAACCGGGGGACCTTCGTGGTGGACCGTTCCGGGGCCATCGCCTTCGCCGAGATGAAGCAGCCGGGTGAAGCACGCGACCAAGGGGTGTGGGTCGACGCGTTGGCGGCCCTTTCGCCGTGATCCCGGTTTTGGTTTCCGCGCTTTCCGGCGTGTAACCTGCTCCGGCACGGGCGTGTAGCTCAGTGGTAGAGCTCTGGTTTTACACACCAGCGGTCGGGGGTTCGAAACCCTCCGCGCCCACCATCAAAAAGCCTGATCAGAGGCTTGCCGACCAGATTCTAGGCGGTTTTCAAAACCCCCGTTGTGCCAAGAATGTGCCAAGAGGTTCGAACTCGAAGAGCCAGGTGCGACGAGGCTCGCGGCGACACACGATGGCCGGTCATGGGTTGCAGGATCGCGCCGACGCTGTGTGAGATGCTGCCGCGGTGGGGGTGGAGCAGACGAAGGCTGTCAAGGACCAGGCGGTCGCTTTCAACTTCGCGCTGACGGTGATGGCTGTTCTGACCGCTGCGGCCACGTTTGCGATCAGTCTCATTCCGCCGGGCAATTGGCTCGTCGGGATCCGTATTCTTGCCGGCTGCCTGGCGGTGGCGACCGCTGTTGTCGGCTTCTTCAAGTTCCGCAACGAGCGTGCGTTCAAGCGCCAGCAAGAGGAGGAGCGGGTCTCGCTCGATCAAGCCTTGAGGGCAGAGTCTCGCCGCACGTCATTGCTCATCAATGGAGCCATGCTCGGTACTGCGGACAAGCTGCGCCGGCTGTCGATGTTGGATCAGGCGACCAAGGATGCGGAGATCAGCGGGTTTCGCACGTCGATCGTCAGCAAGGTCTGCGATCTCGTTCAAAGTGAAGCGCCGCGCGCCGCCTACTTTCGCGTGCAGGATCTGAGTGCCCAATTCCGGGTGATGCAGTCGGGTCCCTACAGTGACTCGCGAAACCGCGAAGACTCCTTTACCAGCGAGTTCGTCGAGGGTCGTGGCGGTGATCAGGGGGTGTGGGACCTTATAGATGCCGGTGACGTCGAGCTGAGCAACGACACCGACGCCACAGTCCCTGCATCTTGGGACATCACCAAGGACCGCCAGTACAAGTCTTTCGTCTCTGTCCCGGTTCGCGCGGAGGGCGTTGCGTTCGGGATGCTGACGGCGAATACGCTCGAAGCCGACGGGTTTTCCAACTCGGATGTCGCATCCATCAAGGTGTTGGCCCACTTGCTGGCGGCCGCGGAAGCGACGACGATGACGCCCGCCCGCGTCGCCAGGGCTGTCCAGCGACGGGCGAACTAGGATGTGTCTAATGTGTTATGTCGGGGAGCGCAGCTATGCTGGCGTCGTCCGAAAGGGGTGACTGATGGCGAAGACCGTGGAGTTCCACGACGCTGACATGCGTCGTGCCTGGGAGGAAGCCGACGCTGCCGAGCGTGACGCCGAGCAGAATCCGGAGCGCATCGCCGAACGCCGTCGCCGCTTGATCAAGTGGGTTGAGGCGCGCGCGAGCGCTTAGTTCACAGCCATTTTCCAGCCGTCATTTCAGCGGGGCCGGTAGGGCCTAGGGTGCGGGCCCGGTGAAGTAGCCGCCGTTGCCGCACAACCCTCAGCGTTGGCTTGACGGTCGTGAAGGTTGTGGCTGCCCTTTGCCTTTCCGTTCTCGAAAGACCAGAAGTGTTGTGGCGCAGTACTTTAAGTATCGGTCACACTCCTTGCTCATGATCCTAGAGCTCTGAGGTGGATAGCTGCGAACCAAGATGTCTCCTCACGGATGCCACAAGAGGGAACACCCAATGATTGAGCTGCCGCGAGCTGCTGTTACTTTGCTGTAGATTCCGAAGGTCTTGTCCGACTGCCAGGTATCGCTACAGTGATGATGTGACGCGGGTCGGCGTCACCTGGGACGTCAAATCTGGTATGCCCCATTAGAGTCTTGATATGAGGTGTAGGGCCACCTTTGGTGAATGCTTTGTGGCGTAGCGCGATTAAGAACCCAATCCGGATGTCGTTGCCCTGATATGTGGCAGCTTGCTTTAAGTATGCCGTCCTTTCGTTCATAGCGACCTGCGTACTATCGACCTTCATCTCGATGTGAACTGCGAAGGTGTCAAACTTCAGCCGGAGATCTACACGGCCTCCTCCTACATTCGGTACTTCGTACTCTGCACTCGCACCCAGATTTCCAACGAGGTAGTTGTATAGGTCCTCGTGGATGTGGCTCTCATCGGCGGTCTCGTCGAAAAGGTAACGGTAATGGCCAGATTCCGCTGCCGTCCTACTGACCGCAAAGTTCAGGATCAGGAGCAGTACTTCATCGACGACGGGCGCGACGTCGTCCTTGTAGTCTGGGCACGCGGCCAGCTCATTCCGAAGGTCGTCGAACAGTTCTTTCTGAACCACGTTAAGGCGTTTTCGTCCCGCTTCTACGTGTTCGACACCCGCAGCGAGGGCAAATAGAGTATCCGGCGAGAATTTCCGCAGCAGAGCCTCATCAGGTGACCCGGGCTGGACAAAACGGGTGAGCGAAGGAGGGAGCGGCGTAGGCAGGACGCCGCTTTGCGCTTTTCCCGGCGAATCGTGTTCCTTTGCCGCCTGGCGAGCTATGGCAATGATCTGCTGCGCCGCTTCAAGCTGCTTCTCAAGATCCGCATTCTGTTCCAACGCGTTACGTGCCTTGAGCGTCGCAGCGTGCTGCTCAAGATTGCTTAGATGACTGGCCTTGCTCGCGAATCCGCCTTCGATAACTGGTTGTACTAAAGTCTGAACACTCGTAAGGTTTCCTTCTCGATGGTAGGTCTTGAAAGACCGGCTGCTCAGATAGATATGCAGAAGATCATCGACAATGACCTCAGCCTGGTAAAACGCGTCTTTGGCGAACTCGACGCGGAGGCGATCGAGATCGTTGGCGACAGCAGCCCAGGCTACGAGCGTTGCGCGCTTTCTGTCGCCGTACCAATGGTCGAGCCCAGCAGCGTCGACGCTGAATTGAAGGGCTCGTGCGCGGAGGTCAATGAGGGTGTTGGCAGACAGCGCCACATTATCCAGCGCGCGGATCGGCTCCCGCCCGAGGATTGCGCCTGTGAGGCTCTGAAGGGCCTTCACTATTGACAGCATCACAGCCGCGTCTGGTCGGGCATAGGTTGTCGCGGCCACCTCAAGAAGGCGGTATGCGTTAGCAAGGTGCGGAGCCATTTCGCTTAGCGACCTTGCTCGCAACGAGCGCAGAACCTCGATCGTGGCCAGACTCCAAGTTGCGTCTTCCTCCACAGCTTTCGCGCGATTCAGGTCGGCTCCATCGACTGGATCCAAGCCCCCGATTGCACGGATTCGGTGAGCGAGGCTATCGGCTTCAGGCCAGATCTCGACCGCAACGTTGATCGACCGGATGACCGCTCTTGCAACGGGAGTAGTAATTGGAGCATCGAATCGTTCGAGGAGGGCCCATAGCTGGAATCGTGAACCATACCCCCCGATGGTCAGCGTCGTAAGCACCTCTAATGCATCGGCAGAGGCGAGATCGGCGACAGGTTGTTCCTCAGCGCGGGTAAAGAAGGCCTCGACTTGCAGGTGCAGACCCGCAAATAGGCGCTCACCGATGACTGGTATGGCCGCTTCTCCATTGAGTAAGCAATCCAGTGAATCTCGTAAGACTGCTGGTCGCGTAGTCGCCGCAACAGAGTCGGCGACGGCTAATAGGGCGTCTACAGCGGCAGGTACCGGAGTGGAGCCAGCGTCGCGAACGACCAAGTGTGCTAGCAGCGGAAGCATCGGACTACCGACCAGAGAGCTTGCTTCTCTTGTGATTCGGTCCCACCCACCAATGACTGTCACTGCGTCTGCTTGGAATGGTCGTCCGGCGGATTCCTTCGCCAGTCCAGCGAGTACGTCTGACAGCTCAGTCACTTTGGCGAGTCCACCTAGCGTTCGAACATCTGGGCGTGCAGTGATAGCGGAGCTGGGTTCTCCGACTGGAGTTACCAAACGTAGTCATCGCCGCTCGCGATTCTACGGCTCTCTTGGGGGAGAAGCTCGACAAGCGGACCCGTACTGCGCGTTGCCACAATAATTTGCACGGGGGCCTCCTTGGTCACTTCGATCAGCGCCGACACCATAGTCGCCAGATCTCCGTCAGGGATTTCCTCTGCGGCAGGAGAGTCAAGCAAGAGGAAACCGGGGTGTCGACCGATGCCTGCGGCGTATCCATGCTTGATGAGCGCGATCACTGTAGCGATCTTGACCCGAAGTTGTTCTCCAGGAGTCAATTTCCCGTACGAAGCTGGATCGCCGCTTTGACGCATGCTCATGTTCGCCGCCCCATCCAGTTTGATATCAGTGAGATCGGCGCCGCCAAACTTGTCGACGAGTCGTTCGATGTCCGCCGAGATCCTCGCAAGTAGCGGGTCCTGGTTTTGCTTTACCCAGCCCCGGAGGACAGCCTCAGCAGTTATTGCTATCGCTAGATGAACCGGATTAACGGGTGTGTTCTTCGGCGAGGGGGGCGGAGTGGTGAGTGCGCCAGCGGCGCCTTCGGCCCGGGCAAGTTCTATCTCTAACCTCTGTCGATTCTGGGCTGCAGCGAGCAAAGCTGCATCCATCATGCTGTCGCTACTCGCTGCGTTTCTCGCAGTAGTGAGTTCATCCAAGCGGCTTCTCAAGGACTTGACTGCGGCATTGGCTACGGTCAATCCTTCCTCGAGCGCCTCAATTTCGTCGCGGGGCTGTGGATCTTCCTCGCCTGCATCTTCTAACCGCGACTGTGAGGCTGCCTGCGTGACGGAAGATGAGACAACGAGATTCGCGTCGAGTGCTTCTAGATCTAAGTCGCTAGTACATATTGAACATTTATGGCTGTCTGGCTCTAGCGCTCGCCGTTCTTCCGTAACCGCTGCGGTGCACCGAGGGCATACCGAAGGTGCCATTTGGTTGAAGAACTTCGTAAGCAGCGCATGCTCATAGTCGGTGTGCTGCCGCGCCTTCGCCGCGTTGAGCTGTCGCTGCACCGTCTCTCTAGCGGCCGATTGGCTGAGCAACTGTGTCTCCACCAAGTGGAGCTGGCGAGCAGTTTCGCTCGCTCTCAGACTTGTTTCAGTGATTCTCGCGAGGTCCGGCGTTCCAACCGGCAAATTTTCGATCTCGGATCGCAGTTCGTCGACTCTCCGCAGGGCCTCGACTCTCGATGTGTCCACGGCCTCATTGACCTCGGCTGTCCTCTGTTCCGCGGCCTTCTGTTTCGCGGCGAGAGCTCCTGCTACAGTCGAAGCAACAGCGAGTACAGGGACCCAATCGGTGCCGATGAACATCTGTATAAGACGGATTGCGAGGGTCTGTTCTTTGCCCAGGATTGAGGTCAAATACTTGGGCCGTACCCACAGAGCGTTCACGTAAGCAGCCCATTGATGGGATACCGGCTTGCCGTTCTGCGACATAGTAAAGGACTGCAGTCGAAGGCGACTAAGCATCACCGAATTCATAGCGTCTTCGAAGGAGTCGCCGTCGAAGGTTGCAAGCTCTTGATCCGAGCCATCGGATTCACCGACCAGAGTTACTGTACCGCTGCGGACAGATCCGTTATCTGCGTCGAAGGCGACTCGAAGCGTCTCATGGCCGACAAGCCACTCCACGTCGACGCGCTCAATCCAACGAAGCACATTTGGTGAGAATTCAGAGCAACGCCCCGATAGAGACCACAGCAGTACGTTGATGATGGTGGACTTTCCACGTAGGTTTCGTCCAGAGCCGACGCCGTTCACCGCCCCCTGTGGGTGCCACGTAAAGGTGAATGGCACCAATGCCCGAAGTGTCGGTTTTCTATCAGCTTCAGCGCTAGCATCATCGATTTCATTCAGTCCGCCTGATCCGCGCGGAGTAGCTTCTGGTACTGAATCGGTCGGCTCGGCGAGGGCCGCCTCGTCGAGGTGTTCGAGCTTATCTGCAGCTGTCGCTTCTTCCATTGGGTGACCGGCGGCATCGGGGTGATTCTGAGGTAAACGCTTGGTTCCGCTGAAACTGACCCGTCTCACTCGGAGCGGCACGGGTACGCCCTTTGCAGCTGAAGTGGGTATGCCCAGTTCGAGAAGCGCGGCGTCGACCTGGGCCACCTCGAGTTCCAGCCGGTTGGCCTTCGTCTTGCGCGCTAGCGCTGCAACAATCTCCTCGGCGAGCGCGCTCACGACTTCGTTCCTTCGGTGCCTTTGGCGGCAGGTGCGACGAGACTCTCCAGTCGCACACGCACACGACCCGCGATAGGCGCGATGTTCAGGCCCAGCTCAGTTCCCGCGTATGTAGCCTGCTCGTACTGGCGGCTTTTGAGCTTGGATCCGATTGTGTCTTTGGCCACCAGCGCTACCAGGACGGCTTGCCGCGTGTACCAACTGAGCACCGGATCTTGGCCAAGCTCGTCAACTGCTTGTTGCCCGTTGCCGGTGAGGAAAAATGAGTTTCGGAGGCTTTTTGAACCGGGCAGGCCGGCGCGCCGTACCATTGCGAGACCGTAGGTCTCCAGGAGTGCGACCGCGTCATCAAGGGCCTCGTATGCTCCGTAGAACCATCGCGGCATTGGATACCAACGCAGATCGGGTTCAGGGTCATCGAGGAGCCACTTGGCGGTGTCCAAGTAGGTGTGTGGCAGTTCATCGTTATCGACTTGAGTTATGAGCTCGTCCGCCAAGTAATCTGGGTTGCGCATCCAAAAATCCATCGCTTGCAGGCGCAGTTCGCTGCGCACAACCTTGAGTGCGCCGTCTGGGTCGCCTTCGGTTGCTGCGGAACCGCAGTGGCTCAAGAGGACCAATATCCTGATCGCATGTTGAGTTCGCGTATGCGAGGGGCGCCCATCCGCTATGGCCGAATCAACCGTCATTACTACCTCACATTCGCCGAATTGAGCTTTGGCCTGTGGCATAAGCTATCGAACCGCAGACTTCGACGCGCTGCGCCGCGCCAATCGAGCAGAGAGCAAACAGACAAGCTCGGGTGTAGATCGCACGAGCTCAGGCTGGGCAGTGAGGCAACGGAGTCGATGGTCCGCCTTCAAGCAGGCTCCTGGGATAGCGCCAATCGGTTTGTCCCTCGCGCGGATGTGTGCAAACTCGATTGGTGACATCCTCGAAGGACGAAAAGCCCACTAGAATCCGTCGCGCCCCTGGGGGCGAAGGTTGGTATTTCGGCGACAAATTACGGGACAGGCGCCTATACCGAAACAGGATTATTGCGCGGCGTACCGACCTCGGCGGTTGCACTGCGACCGACCTGCAGCGCGTGTTGCGTGCAGATACGCGCGCGGGCATCGACGGACCACGCATGTGGATCACCTTGGACGATGAGAATCACTTCGATGATGAAGAGTGCGCAATTGAGCCCATCTCATTCGGTCTGACCGGCAACTCTCTATCCGTTTCGTTCGACTTCACAACTAATACGTGGATGGCTCCGGACCGTGAAAGCGCTGAGGCTGCGGATTTCATCGACGGCGATGATTGGTACGACGAACATGCAGCTGCTGCCGCGGTGTTGACTAGCCTCCTAAACCCATACCTCGAACGAAATCGCGCGAGTCTCAGGTTGGTTGAGGCCGATATGAACCATCTGAGCCCACCCTGGCGATGGCGTGCCGAAGCCGTCGTCGAAACGCGTGGCAGGAGTGTCAATGACATCGTTCTGCTCGGCCGAGATTCGATCGCGTTGGCAGAAGCGTTTGGAGACAATGGCGCCATCACGAGAAGTATCGCCGCAGACCTTGTTCGTAGTGGCCATGCGGGCGCTTTGATTGGGCAATCAGAGGGCGATTGGCTCGACGTGAAAAGGCAGCACTATGACTTCGCCTCTGCCGTGGGCAAGATCAAGCTGGCTCAGGCCGTAGCCAAGTTTGCGAACGCGGAACAGGGCGGTGTCCTGATCATCGGCATGCTCGGAAAGAAGGTCCCTGGCGGTGAACTCATTCATAAGATGTCCCCTGTTCCTATCGACGCGGATACCGAAAGACGATATCGGCGGACGATTGGAGAACGCCTCTACCCGCCACCTCATCTTCTGGGGATCGAACTCGTCGGAGGTCCCGACTGCGGAGTTGTTCTGATCGACATACCCCCACAGCCTGAAGAACTCAAGCCCTTCCTTGTTCACGGAGCAATCGTCGACGGCGAGGCTGTGGGTACCTTCATCAGTATTGTCCGGCGCAGAGGCGAGGAATCGATACCGATAACAGCGCCCATGATCCACTCGACCCTCGCCGCCGGTCGTGCGTTATTGAGGCGCGGCCAGCTGTGAAGCCTGGAAAGCGAGTTGAACTTCGTAAACCAAAACTCGCGCATCAGGTTTAGATCCTAGGGAAAGCATTGCTGCCTAACTGGTCGTACGACGTGTTACCTCAGCCGGAAACACCTAGGGCAGTTTCTTTCGCGTACGTGATCGTCCCATCAGAGCATCACCTGCAGCGGCGAGCGCATCGTCATACACGTGCCCGTACACACGCAGTACGGGGCCCCGCAATTGGTGGTGCCGGTGCGTGATCGCGGGATCGTGGCCTAGCCATTTGGCCGTCGCGGACGGCGTGTGGCCGCCGTCGAGCAGCATGGTGGCTGCGGTGTGCCGAACATCGTGCAATCGAATGACCCGTACACCAGCATCTCTCGCATGCCGCGTGAACTCGCTGGAGTACGTCTCAGGTCGAATGGGGGAGCCGTCCTCGTTCACCGCGACGAGCCCAGTGTCGGTATAACTCCGGCCCTGGGCGAGCTGCTCTTCGGCCTGGCGCGCCATGAAGGCTCTGAGGGCATCGAGGACGTCGGTCGGCATCGGCAACGCGCGGCGCGACCGCCTCGACTTCGGATCTCCTGTCACGGTTCCACGCCCTTCAACCACCACGCGCCCCTGGGTGACCGACACTGTGCCCGCGTCGAGGTCGACGTCTGACCATCGCAGCCCGAGCACTTCAGAACGCCGTAGCCCGGCCAAGGTCAGCAGCCAACAAGCGACAATCCGGTCATCGCTGACGTGCTCGCGGAACTGTGCGGCCTGTTCTGGTGTCCAGCTGGACATTTCGTGATGGGGAACTGGAGGTCGTTTGACCAGACGGGCAACATTTCGGGCTGTCAGGCCTTCTCTCATGGCATCGTCCAAGGCCGCTGATAGAACGACGAGCATGGTGACGACTGTCTGAGGCGCGACTCCGCCCGGAACCTTCGGTCGTTCGGGCTCGGTTGGATTAGTCGCAACGTATCGACCGCGCACTGGCCGCAGGGCGTCGCCCGAAGCCACGAGTCTGTCGAGAGACTTGATGCCGGGCTTACCCAGTGCGGCGAAGATGTCACCGTACTGAGCTCCGTCTGGACGCTCTCGCAAGAATGCGAGTACTTCGGCCGCCCGCTGGCCACGTTTGTCACTCTGGGCTACCGGGGTGCCATTGAGTCGCACAGTCACGAGTGCGTCGATGTCCGAGGTCCGCAAGTTTTGCAAGCTCATCGAGCCGAGGTGATCGATCACCGGTTTGAGCGAATGTCGGTATCCGGTCAGCGTATTCGGGCGAACATCGCGCCTGCTGTCGAGCCATCTGGTCAAGAACTCCGCGAGGGTGGTCGTGTCCCTTCGGACGAAGGTTCCTGCCGAGACCTCAGTAGTGATCCTGCGGTACTCGCGGCGTGCCTCTGCGAGAGTCGAGTAGGTGAAGCGCTGCCTCTCGCGCGAACCGTCTGGCCGGGCGCCGACGTCAACTTGGAAGGTGTAGCTGACGCCACCGGTTCTTGCTTTGCGCCGAGTGATGGGCTCAGAGCGGCGGGTTCGCTTCGCACCTGGTTCGTTGTCGGCGGTCATCTGGTCTCCTGGCGGGTCCCCGTAGCGTCCTACGCGGGTGGTTCATTCCATGGTGCCTCAACGGTCCGACATCGTGGGCTGTGAATCCGCAGATTCGGGCCCGCGCCATGGTTCACGATGCAATCAGCTGTTGAAGCTCGGCAGTCACGATGTATACACGTCCGCCGAGTCTGCGCACGGGCAGCTCGCCCGACGCGGCAAGACGATAGGCTGCGGCGCGACTGATGCCGAGTATCGCGGCAGCTTTCGGGACGGCCAACAGCAGAGGTAGCCCGTCAAAGATGTTGCTCTCCAGGTGTTTCACCTCCTTCGTCCAGAAGTCGGTGATAGTTGTTGACAGTGCCACGCTTGTTGAGAATTGCTTGTGCGTTCCGGAGTTCTCGTACCAGCTGCAGCCAAGCGATCGTCGATATGACTAGTGGTGCGATCTGACCCCATGCCACGGGCTCGCCCTTGGCGGCGTTGTCGTGGTCATGTTGTTCCATGGACCGAATGTACGTACATCCCGGAAACGCGGTCCACCACCTGAGCCATTTTTGATTGGCCGGGATTGCAGATTCTCCGCTTGTCCACAGCGGAAAGCGATTTCAGCCCCGTAATGGGGACACAGTTAGAGGGACGTCGGCGTGCGAGGGCTGAGGAGGCTACTCGTCGATACTAATCAGTTCGTAGAGTTCGGTGTTCATGACGTGGGTGAACGCCTGATCTCGGGCGGCGGTCAGCATCGAAGCCCGAAGCGCGTCGTCGGGGGTCTGACCGCCCGTTCGACGAGTCCAGTCTTTGATGGTGCGGTCACCGATAGTGCCGGCTTCTGCGCGTACCATCCAGGTGATCTTCTCGGCTTCGGCGGCGATGAACTCGGCACGTTGGGCGTCGGTCCATTCTTCGGGGAGTGCGAGGTCTGTGGTGTAGGCAGTTTGGACGGCGTGCAGGATGGTGGGGTCGGTGTCGAGTGGCATGGACTCGGTGGTGCAGGCGTGGATGCGTCGCCGTCTGGTGGCGCTGCGGGGCCGGATTCGTCTGCTCATTGCAGCCCTCCTGCGAGTAGTGGGGGCGAAGGGGTCCCTCCCCGCTGAGGTTACTCGTGGACCTGGCGGGAATCCGGTAGGCGCTGCCGGTGGTATCGATAGTGTTCTACTGGAACGGTTTTCGGGTCAGTCGTCGATGCCGAGGGAGTTGTCGGGTGTGTCGAGGCTGCGTGTGCGGTGCTGCCAGCTCAGCGTGAGTTGGAGGCGGTGCGCGGAGCGAATGGTGCGGGCTGCGGTTTCGTAGCGGGCGAGCAGGTGGCGCCAGGGTTCCGCTAGACGGTCGCGGTCGAGTCGACTGGCCAGGGTGATGGCCGGTGTCGGCTCTCCGTGGCGGTCTTTGGGGCCGGTGGTCAGCTCGGTGGACCAGGGCGTGGTGGTCGCGAGCAAGCGTAGAGCAAAGCTGCTGGGGCCGTGGCGGCCGCTGTCGAGGACGATGGCCCGGGCATTGTTGCTGGTGACGTAGTCGATGAGGGTGGCCAGGTGTGCGGGGTCGGCGTCGGCCGGGTGGTCGATGAGGACGACGGGGTGTGGTTGCAGCGACCACAGGTGGTCGGCGATGTCGGGGTCATCGACGGTGGTAGCGGCATCGGCGAATCCGGCTGCGCGGGCTGTTGCCGCGTCCTCGTCGGTGGTGCTGAGCCACAGCACTTTTCGGATCTCGTTGTTGGCGGCGATGCGAAGTGTCTGGAGGGCGGCGAGGGTGTCGGGGTTGGTGGTGTCGGCGCGGGTGTAGCTGAGCAGGTAGGGCCCGGACGCCAATTGTGTGAGCTGTGCGGCGAGGGTTGTGTCGTAGGTGGTCAGTGCGGTGTCGGTGATGGCGAGTGGTGCGTGTTCGATGTCGACGCGGCCGGCGCTGGTGAGAAGGTCCACTTCGGTGCGCGCGGAGGTGAGCAGCGCGTCGAGGGTGTCGTCGGCGGCGGTGTGGGCGGCGGCGAATGCGATGGCGATGTCGCGTTCGGCGCGGACGAGGTCGTCGCGCAGAGTGTCGCGGCGGTGCCGCAGCTGATCGCGTGTGGTCCGGTCGGCGGCTTCGGCGGCGCCGCGCGCTGTGGCGAGGTCGGCTTAGGTGACGATGTGTCCGCCGGCGGCTGCTGACCGGGCGTCGCGAGCCTCGGCGAAGGCCTGCTCGAACTGCGTGCCGTGGTCGGCGTCGGGGAGTTGATTGGTGTGAAAGTCGAGTTCGGCGCGGGCGGAGGCAATCTCGAGTTCATCCGCGCCCTCGGTGCGGAGCAGGGTGTGCAGATGGCGGCGGGCGTGCTCGATCATCATCTGGAGCTCGGTCTGGGCGGCCTCGGCGTTGCACCATTGCTCCATCACGGCGGCGATGGCGTCGCTGTAGGGGCGGTCGGCATCGATCTGACGGCGCATCCGCAGCAGTTCGTCGTCGGCGGCGCGCATCGCGGGGCCCGTTCCTTGACGGAGGTCAGCCTCGAGTGCGTTGAGGTCGTCGCAGACCGTGCGGTACTCCTGGTGCAGTGTGGCAACACCCTCCATCGTGATCCGCAGCGCACGCGGTGGAGCAGTGGTGGTGAGCGCCTCGAACGGCAGACCTTCGAACGGCCCGGTCCAGTAGTCGAACGTGGCGAGATCGTTGTCCCCGGCGATGTCCCGCTGGTCACCGATGAGTGTGTCGCCCTCGATGTTGCCGTAGGTGGGGAGGTTGTCGGGGTCGGGTGGAAGGTGTTCGTCGTCAGTGGGATCCGGTGCGTCGTCGGGTAATGGGATGTCGTCGAGGCCGGCGCCGTGGTGGGTGCGCAGTCGGTGGGTGAAGGTGTCGACGGTGTAGGTGATCAGGCGGGCGTAGTCCCCGGCGGGTATGAGTTGGTTGGTGTCGGCGAGGTGTTCGTCAGCGAGGTGCAGCAGGTCGCGGGGTGTCCAGGTGTCGGGGTCGGCGGAGCTGATGGCGGCGACCAGGCCGGGCCAGTGCGGGTCGGCGATGATGGTTTCGGCCAGCACGGTGCCGAAGACCGCGTCGAGGTCGGCGATCCAGACGGGTCGCAGCCGTGAACGAGTGGTGGCGAGTGTGGTGGTGGGGGAGATCGCGCCGACGATGCGCCACCACAATGCTGCGGCGGGTAGTTCGTCAGGCAGCGGTGTGTGGCTCATGGCGGTGGTGAGGATGTGGCGGAGGTCGGGTGTGGTGCGGGCAGCTTGGGCCAAGTTCGCAGCCAGGTGGGGCCAGTAGGCATCGGCGCGCAGCCGTGGGTTGAGAGTGTCGAGGAGGTCGTTCCAGCGGGTGGTGTCGGCACTCATGCGTCCGATGCCGGCGGCCGCGTGTCTGCGGAGCAGGGTTTGGATGGCAGCGGTGCGGGCCGGGTACTGGCGTGCCCCGGTGAGGCGGGTGTCGGCGTCGTCGACGCCGACGGCGGCGCGGAAGACGGCGATCTCGGCGGTCAGTGCGGTGTTGACCGTGACCAGCGGACGGGCCCAGGCGGGTGCGGTGGCGGTCGTCCAATCGCGGGCGTCGGCGCGGGTCTCGTCGGCGAGGTGGTCGACGAGCTGTTCACGACGGCGGAGATAGTCACCCCAGTGCGGATCCTCCTGCAGCGCAGTAGGGATGGCGGGCAGCCACCGTAGGACACCGACGCCGCAGGAATGGGCGCCGGTGGGGTCGAGGCGGTGATCGAGGACGGCGGCGGGGTCGGCGGCGTCGTCGAGGTTGCCGTGGGCGAGGGCGTCGACCAAGAGTTGGTGCGGGTCCGCGCCGGCGACGCCGTTGATGGCGAGGTTGCGGCGCAGTACCGGCCACGCTTCGCGGGTGCTGAGTGCCGGGAGGACGGTGTCGGCGATAGTGTCGAGGCGCTCGCGGGTTTGGGGGCCGAGGTGGTGTTCGGCGGCGGCGCCGAGGGCGTCGTAGAACATGTCGGCGGCGGCCTGCAGGCGGGCGGCGGGGTCGGCGGCGCGGCGGGCTTCCGTGGTGGCGGAGACCTGGGCGCCGTCGCGGGCCAACGCACGGGTCAGGACATCGACGGCGGTGTCGGGGTGGGTGGCTTTGGGGGACAGCAGGCGGTGCGGGTCGGCTTCGGCGGTGGACAGGTACAGGTGGTTGTCGTCGGTGGCGCGGGTGAGCGCGACATAGAGGTGTTGGCGGGTCATGGTGTCGGAGCCAACGATGTGGCAGCTGCCTCGGGTGTCGCGGCTGCCGGCGGTCAGCCCTTGGGCGGAGTCGATGGTGGCGGCGTAGCCCAAAGACACGTGTTCGGTGACGTATTCGGCGGGCAGGGTGACGGTGTGGCCGCTGCGCAGATGCTGGGCCGCGACGGATCCGTCGGGAAGGACTGTGATGATGGTGTAGCGGTAGCCGTTGCGGACGAAATCATTGCGGCCGAAGCGAATCCCGCGGGCGTTGCGACGGCTGCGGATCGTGTCGCCGACGCTGGCTTCCAAGCCGTCGGCCAACACCACCGCCGGCGCATCGGCCGTGTCGGGGTGGGTGGCGAGTCGATCGGTGCGGGCGCGGGCATTGAGGGCGTTGATGACGTCGTGGGTGGGAGCCAGCAGGACGGAGTCCACACCGTTGGCGAGGTCGGCGCGCCAGGCCTGGTAGGCCATGTCGGCGGCGGTCTCGTTGGTGCCGACGTGGATGCGGTGGTGGTCGAGGTAGAAGCCGATGCCGGCCGGATCGGCGTCGTGCAGCGCCAGGCCGGCCGCGGCTTCGGCCGGGTCGCGGAAGCGGACGACTTCGGACAGGGTGAGGGCGTCGGTGGCCTCGGCGATGTCACGCAGAATGCCGCCCGCAGAGATAGAAGACAGCTGACCGTCGTCGCCGACCAGGCGAATGCTGGCGCCTTTGGCGAGGGCGTCGTTGATGAGGGTGTCGAGTCCGGCGGTGGAGGCTTTGCCGGCTTCGTCGACGACGATGAGGGTGTCGGGACCGATGCGGGTGAACCAGTCGGGTCGTGGCGTCGTAGCGGACGGATCGGTGGACCAGACGTACTTGTCGAGGGTGTCGGTGGGGGCGCCGAGATCCTCACCGAGCAGGATCGCGGCATCGGCGGTGGGTGCGAGACCGAGGACGTGGCCGCCGGAGTTGCGCCACGCCCACGACAGGGCGGTCATCGCGGTGGTCTTACCGGTCCCGGCGGGGGCGAGTGCGAGCGCGACACGTCGCCCGTTGGTCGCCATCTCGGCAACTAGCGCTGCCTGCCCGGGATTCAGCGTGCGTCCGCGGGCCGTGGAATCGGCCAGTGCCAGTGCGACATCGGCGTCGGTGGCGCAGCGTCCGTCGAGGCGGCTGACGGCGATGAGGATGCGTCGTTCGGCGGCCAACGTGGCGCGGCTGGTGTAGAGCTCGGTGCCGTGGCGGCGGTACACGCTCGTGCCGTCGCGGCGACGCAACGCGGCAGGTTCACCCAGCTCGGCATCCGGGACGCGGGCGTGCGGCACCGACAACGCCTCGCCCAGCGCGGTGTCGGTGAGCCGGTCGACCAGCGCGGCGTCGTGGGCCACACCGTGGGTGCGCACCACCCGCAGCGCTTCCGCGTGCACGTGGTGGCGCTGCCAGGTCGAGCGTGCGAGGCTGACCGTCGCGATGATCTCGCCGGCACGCGCCGCAATCCACCGCTCATCCACCACCGGAGTGCTGCGAGCGGGGCGGGGCCCGGTGAGGAGGTCGGCCAGCATCCGCTGCAGACCGTCACGCCCCAACACCTGCCTAGCCTGGGTGCGCCAGGTCGCGCGCTGCTCGGCTAGGGATCGCGGCTCGTGCTTAGCTTCCCGGGTCTCCAGCGTCGCCTGCTGAGCGAGGGCGATGATCTCGACGTGGGTGGGTTCACGACCATGATCGGTCTGAAACTGCCCGGCCAAGGTGGCGGTGCGGGTGTTGATGGCGTCGCGTCGACTCGACCATCGGGCCATCAATTCGGCGGAGACGCCGGTGATCTCGCGGACCGGTCGCTTGCCGGTGCCGCGGGAGGTGTCGATGAAGGTCACGCCGAAGGCGGCGATCATGTGGCCTTCGAGGCGGGTGTTGTACATCTCCGAGGCCGCGACCGTGACGCGGTGCAGTGGTTGGCCGTCCAACGCGAGCCAGCGACGCACACCGCCGGCGTCAACGTAGGAGACCTTGTTGGAGATCGCGACATGGGTGTGTAGGTCGGGGTCACCGGCCCGGGAGTCGCGGTGGGTGAACACCGCGGCGATCAGCCCCTCGGTGTCGACCTGGGCGATGCCGTTGGCGCCGACGCGGGTGAAGGCGGCATTGTCCTGCAACCACTCCAGGACGTTATTTACCGCCGCGTCGTGGGCGGCTTCAACCTGTTCAGCGACGTGGAGCGGGGCGATGGCCCAAAGTGCCGACACGGATTTCACGGGGGAGAAGGTGAGGTCGTAACCGGCGACGGCGGTGGTGGCCGCGCCAGTGTTGCGGGCGATGAACCCGGACAGCTCACGATCATCGGCCGGTGAGCGGCCGTACTGCGCGTCGAACAGTTCGCAGGCGATCCGGGTGCGGATGCGGGCGCGGACCTCGGCGTCGATGGTGGCGTGCCAGTGGGCGCCGATGGCGGCGTTGTAGTCACGGTAGGCCACCGCGAGTCGGCGCGCGAAGTCCGTTTGGCCGTCGCGGACTTGGAATCGACGCCCCAGTTGGCCCGCAGCCAGCTGGGCAGAGATCCCGTGCCCGGCGACGTGGTTCATGATGTGCTCGGCATTGGGGTGCAGACCCTCTCCGTAGAGGGCGCGCATCTGCTCCTCGGACACGACCGAGCCCGGCGCGACAGTCCACATCTTCTCGCGGACTTGCGCACTGACGTTGATGCCGCCGGTATCTGAGAGGGCGGCCAGGCCACGGCCCACCCAGCGCCCTGGGGCTTCTCCGTGGGCGGAGTAGTAGTCGGCCAGCGTGGAACGGCCTCGCTCGGTGCTGTCCGCGGCGGCGACCTGTCGCACCAGGTACAGGTAGCCGTCCCCAGCGGTCAACTTGTGCAGAGTCATCACCATCGTGTGCACCTCAGCGTCGGCATGCGCGAACAGTACGAAGCCGACGTTCGAAAACTCCACCACCAATCCAGTGGTTCTCAAACAACTCTCATAATTCGTGACCTGGATGCAAGAGGTGTGTGCTGTCGAGGTGGGGCCTACACCCGGGGACACACGGATAGCGAGCCGGGTGCCTTGCGGGCGGAGAGGATGGTGGGCTAGCGGTCAGCGGAGCGTCCGGCATTGCGCGTGGGGGCGGTCCGGTGAAATTGGTGGGAAACTAATGTGGCGCTGGTGGTGGCCCTGTCCGCGGGCCGGCGAATATCGTCCCGCTATGACAAAAAGCACTTCGAAAGTAGAAGCCCGCCGCCGGGTGCGCGAAGCGCAAGCCCGCGCCAATGAGACCCGGGTGCAACGAGAACGCGCCAACATCGAAGAGGCCGCGACCTACATGGTTGCAGTCGGCAAGATTCGCGAGGTCGACACCTGGGAGACAGAAAGGCTGGCCGCAGCGCGGGATCAAATTCGCGCCGAGGCCTGTAGACGCCGCGCCGACTGCCAAGCCGCGGCAGGGGCAGCAGTCGCACAGATGCAGCGCCGCGGTGAGACACTGGCGACGATCGCCGAGTTGACCGGCGCAGGTACCGGCGAGGTCCGCGCAATGTTGTGCCACGCACTCCGATCTAACGAACCGACAGCGACGACGAAGCCACCGAGGTCGGCTAATGTTGAAGATACCGAAAATCTCTCTGCTGCTTCCGATGAAGGCGAGGGTGTGGCCACCGATGCGGCTCTGGCGTGATCAGCGTCCCAGCGGTCGTTCATGCCGCAGGAGTGAGCCAACTGAGCCGGCACGCCGACGCAGAACGCCAATGCTCCTCAACCGAAATTCAATCCCGTGTGAGCTCGTGGCGATCCAGGCCTTGGCGCGGCTGAGATCTGGCGCGGACGCTTTGAGTGCCGTTCGAATCCAGGACGGCGGGAGTAACATTCCCGTGGTTCACGATGTAGCTCTCCTAGTGAACCCATTGGGGGTCGCTGTGGGTGCTCCAATTGCCGAAACAGTGAGCGGGTTTCATCGGCCATGACAAGCGCGAGTCGGTTGATAGTTGATCCAGATCGGCGTGCCGGCGAGATTGCTCGCTTTCACAGCCACGTTGTTTGTGGGCCGAAACCTTCGGACTGCAGTATCTGGACCGGTGCGATCGGAGCCGACAGTTACGGTTGCTTTCACCTCACCCGTGAGGGACAGGGGGGGTGTGTGTGCGTCCGCACCGCTACGCAGTGGCGACCGCACGCGGAGTGGTCGAAGCCGGAGTGCTCGGACTGCACGAGTGCGACAACCCACTGTGCGTGAAGATCGCTGCTGAGGGTGACGTAGAACATGTCGTCCCAGGTTCGCAGAGCGACAATATGAGGCGGATTGCGCGGCTGCATCGCGGAGGCGGTCGCCGTAGGGCACCGCGCTTCGATGGTCAAGCGGCGCGGCGCGCACGATCGGTAGCGCTGCGCGACGCCATTCAGCATGGTTGGAGCGCGGAAGCGGTGCAGTCATTGCTGAATGGCGATAAGTCGGCGCTGTGGTGAGGGGGTCCCCGGTGCAGCCCACGCGAAACGTCGTCGGGAGGCAGCGCCGCGCAGGCCCTGCGTCGGGCATTGCAAGCGAGAAGCTTGGCTCGAATACGCGGTGAAATGCGGACTCCGGCAACACGAGTCCGCGCTGGCAGCGCTTCGGGGCTGTGTCTACGGGGACGAGTGTTATCCATGACCGGGCACATCGAAATCGTCCAGCTGCTTAGTGCAGGCGCGATTCTGACCCGGGGTAGCCGGCCTAACGAAAGCGACCGCCGGCGACGACGCTGCATTCGCAACAACGAGCGGTCAACTCGATGGATCGGGTGAGTTCGGCAATTCATTGACGAATGTGTCGCCGGATCTCCGTTCGCGATTCCATCGGTTTCCAGCCTGGGCCAGTCGTCTCGATCTGCTTGTTGGGCAGCAGGCGATGGTGGGCAGCGCCTGGGAACAGCGCTGCATCCAGTGGGTGGATTGCGTTCGGGTTATGGAAGACGTCCATTCCTTCGAGCCAAGTCTCTGGGTGGCCTTCGATCACTATCTGTTCAAACGGTATTGGGGTGGCCGCGCTTGGGTCGGGATTCCAAGCGGTTCCGTACCGAACCAGGGTGATGTTGTCCTTGCCGAATCCAGCACCGACACCCATACGGTTGAACTTGTTGAGGGTCCCGGCATTGTTGAAAAGGACTGCACTGATGTTCTCGGTTTTTGGTAGCGAGAAGTATCCGGATGGCACCACCTTCGTGCCCCATCTGTGTTCGGTGATGACAGTGACATCGATGATCAGTCGGTTGGCGTCGTCGCGCCGAGGAGTGTGGGTCAGACCGTAGAGATAGCTCGGTAGGGCTGAAAAGCTATAGCCCATTGAGAGCGGCGCGTGAAAGTCTTGGATCGCGAGCACAAGCGCCTTCCCTGTTGCCGCCGGCATCGTCCAGTACTCCTTCTTGAGTTTCGCGTTCAGAGGCCCGGCGTATCTGATTGGCAGGTAGTTCTGCACATAAAAATCGAACTCCTCACGGCTACGCGGGATCAGCGGCTTAACGGGTCGCCCGTCAGCGGATGTGGTCGGCTGAATCGTAGTGGCCTCTACGGCCAACTCGCCATAAATCCCACGGGCAAACATGTCCGGTGCCGGCTTTGGGCGTGAGACCTCTAGTCCAGCCTCGGTCAGCGCAGCGAACAAGTAGAGCTCCCACACGCGGGCGTCGAAGCCGGTGGTCTGAAACTGCTCCACGAAATTCCCGTCGACATCCTTGTACCAGCGCATCATTGCGCCAATGGTTGCTCTCGCAGCTGAGAAGTCGTCCTCAAAGGCCAGTCGACGGAAGCTCCGGTGTAGCTTCTCCTCTGGGACTCGGGGGGCGAAAAAGTCGACCGCCTCACCGACCTCATCCCCTTGAATTCGCAACTCATCCAGGTTCGGCAGCAGTTCGGCCAGCTTGCTATTCAGGCCGGCGACAGCCGAGTCGCGCGACTCGAATGGGCCCGTTACTGTTATGGCGCGAAAGCGTTCCAACCTGTCCCGCGCGAGGATAACCGCGTGAAGTTCGCGATCCGTGTCTATAAACAACGTCGCGAGTGCCCTGCCGTCGTCGGACTCGAACCAGGCGAGCTCTTGGAGCACAAACACCGATTCAGGCAACCGGCAGTACGATGCAAGCGCGTCCCACCTTTTGAGGGAGATCTCGCGCATCCTCACCACCATTCGCTGTGCCAATTTCCCGCTGAACCGCGATTTTAGAATGTCCGCCCCCAGCGGTCCATGCGATCGTCACGCAGGACGTCGAGGTTTCGTGTGATCAGCATCCCTACATGTTTGGCCGAACAGCAGTGAGACACTCACAAGACCGCGCATCACCTGACGATAAGGTTTCTACCATGACCGATACCGGCCAGGACACTGTGTTTGGCAACTTTGAGGTACCGATCGAGTACTTCCACACAGTTTTGATAAAAATGCTGTGGCACGTAGATGGAGAAGATGTCGCCGATGAAGAAATTCTAAAGGCTAATACTTGGACGACTGGTACTGGTTTCTTCTATCGAGTTGACGGAACCGATTTCCTGATAACTGCTCGACTTTGCTTCTCGGGCCGCGCTTGGCGTACTGATGAATGGCTCGGACGTGCAGTAGCGCCTACGCACGTAAAATTACGGCTTCGCGCGAAGTTGCCCCCAGGCGGATTTCGGGCTGACCAATTGGAGTACACCGATGTCATTATTCCGCTGCTCGATCAAGACGAGAAGCCGTACTGGCTCGAACATCCTGACCTAGGTCAGGGGTTCGATGTTGCTGTTCTCCCGTTCGACTTCCCCGAAGGCTCCCACTATGTACCTCTCGAGCCTAGAGATGTTGCCACTGCAGGGCTAGACTTCCGATTTTGGGTTACGGATAACGTCTTCGTCGTCGGATATCCATTTGGACTTGACCACGGATACCTCTTTCCACTGTGGATCAGAGGTACGGTCGCATCAGAGCCAGGTTTTTACTTCACTTACAAAGATGAGAGTTATCCCCTCTTTCTTGTGGATGCAAGGACACGGAGCGGCCAATCAGGGTCGCCCGTTTTCTTGCTAAGAAGGCCTTTTGCAGAGATTGTGGGCGACGATGCACCCCCACGTGCGCGATTGGTTGGTGTGTACACGGGCCGGTTTCATGAGAAATCGGATCTGGGTTTTGTTTGGCACATGGGTGAGGTCGACCGGATCATCAATGGGAACGTGCGTGGTTCGAAGAGGTGAGCTCGATGTGCCGGCCTGCCCACATGCTTGAGAGTGGACACCTCGGAGCGGGACGACTTTGAGCCCTAAATTGGGACGCTGCATCTGGGGCACGCCCGAAAGCCGGCCGTGCGCAGCCGTGTGTTTCCTACTTGTTCGCGCGGCGGATCGCAGCCGCCGAGACCGCTAACGCCTCGACTGGCTATATCGAGTCGGCTGTAGCGCCAAGCGCACGTGACTTGCGCAAAGTGCTGTTTGCGCCGGGCTGTCAGATCCGGCGCGGGTCATCAGAGTGCGCCACGTCTGGTGCTGCTTAGCGTTTGTACGCCCCTTATACGTGCGACACGCCGTTAAGCAAGACTCGGGCTTGCGGCGCCCTAGTGCGTCGGGCTCGTATTTGCCGGCCAGGATCTCAGTGATCGTGGCATCCCACAGGGCATAGCACGTTGGCGGTGCGAATCGCCACCCCGTGCCCGGTGCGCGGCAGATCGGAGCAACCGTGAAACGGTCACGGTGCTCGGCGATGAATGCACAAACCGTAGCGGTCAGCGCGGTTGTGCGGGTCGGTCTCCCGCGCGAGGAAAGTTGTTGCCGCACTTGATAGTCGACGCCCTGCTCCAGCTCAGCGGTACGCCGCTTCAGCGCGCGGATCTCCGCGGCCGCCGCGCTAGAGACCCGCCACACTCATTAGCGTCGATCTGTTGCTGGGGGTTCGAATGCGCAGGTTTCCGCGGTCATCCCCAGGTGCCTGGACACCGCGGTGATCGCCGCCCACAAGCCCGGACAGTCCTCACGATCCAGCACTAGACGCACAGCCCTGGCCCGGTCTCCTAGTAGCATTTTTGCCGGCAATAGAGGTGCATCAAAGGTGGGAGGCTTCACTTGGGCCGCCATCTGGCTGCAGTACGAAGTCAGACACTCCGAGGTCTTCGCCTCGAAGTGCGAGGCTGCGCTCCAGCATGCTTGCGAGACGGGCTTCGTGACCATCAATGTCGTGAAGCGTGACAGCTTCGCGGAAACGTTGCGCTAGCTGGGGATTCTGCTTATCGAGGCGTATCAAAACCTCGTGCGCGAGCACGTATGCGGCTTCGTCGAGTACGTCACCGCGGGCGGTATGTTCAGCGTGTTCGTCAGGCTCGGACTGCACCTGTTCTAAGAGACGGCGAGCTCCAGAGATGCGGGCGTTCGGCCGGAGATGGGAGAAGTGGCCGAGTGCAATGTTGTAGCTACCCATTCGTTTGAAGCCGGCCAACTCCAGCCAACGGGATGGCGCAGGCGCCACCGCGAGGTCTTCCAGGCGTTGAGCTCGAGTTTGCTTCAGGCGATGCGATCGGGCGCGGGCGGAATGCTCCAAAATGACGCGAGCACAACTCAGTGAGAGATCGGTGTCCTCTAGCCATGTGTGCCAGCCTGATTCAAGAGCGTCAGCAGCGACAAGCAGTGCTCGCTGTTCGGCATCCGAGTCGCAGCTGGCATTAGCGCAGAGCCGAGTCATCTCGGCTATACCGATGTAGCGAAAAAGTCTTGCATGCAACGATTTTGGGTCGAATGCATCGCCATACGTTTCGATCTCATCCGCAAAAGCCTTGCGCGCGAGATCGACAGCACGTCCGCGTCGCTCAACGTAGGCCATCTGCGCGTAAACCAGGGAGATGGATCTCTGGAGGGCTACAGCGTTATTAGGGGCACGGACGAACTCACGGTACCGGGCGCCCTCTTTGGACAGGTCAGCGGCAGCTTTCGTAGCAAGGAATACCATGTCCATTTGATAGAGCGACGCTGAAATCAGCGGTCCCTCTTCCCAAGTGGAGTGTGTTCTTGGTTCCACCGGATACTTGAATAACGCGGAAGCTAAGTCCTGCAAGCCGTTGTCGAACGCGTAGGTCTGGATGGCGCCAAGTACCTGCGTGAAAGTCGTAGAGGCAATAATCGCCATCTGCTCACCAGCATTGGCATAGTCCTTGCTTGTATTGGATGAGTAATCTGGATGGGTTCCCCAAGCGCTATACAGTTCCGGTCGGCCGTGAAGATACTCCGACAGCCAACGCCAGTACTGACCCATGTCGTGCTGCGCGGCCACTTCCGTGTATACGGACCATGTTCGCGTGAAAAACGCCGCTTCTGACTCGCCCTCCCCAGGGGCAATGTGCTGAGTATTCGCTAGATTGAATGTCCATCGCTCGAGCAACATCCGGACTGCCATAGCCGCGGCCACCAGTTTTTGTGTTCGTACCAGGTGCATCGCGTAGACGTAATAGTCGAGTGCCCACCGTAATGTGGCCGGCCAATCAACACATGCGATGACGTCCTTAGACGGTGACCACTTCGCGCCGGTACGGCTCAGAATATGATCAGCAAGGGGGATACGTGCCAGCGTGTACCAAGTCTCCATCGGCAGGAGCGTCTGATCAGCCAAGACGCGAGAACCGCGACGGGCGTAGATGGACGTGAGAATCGGCCCGAGCATTGCTGGGTTCTGTCGCGCTGCTGCTGAGACAGCGGACATGGTGGACTCGACCCGCTCGGCCTGGCGGACTCGGCGTTCGCGGAGCTCGTCCCTTTTCCTGGCGCGTTCAGCTGGACCGGCCTCCGCAACGCGTCGGCGGCCCCGGCCTCGATTGTGGTGCGGCATACGCAGACGACTCACTAAGTTTCTGAAGCATTGTGCAAAGTCGGGTTGACTTCAGCTAGACGAGCGTACGGTCATCGGGCGTTCAGCACGATTGATTTCTGATGCTTGCAGGCTGGATCCGGGCATACGCGCAGCGCCCCGGCTTACTTCGGCCACTGGCCAGCGGGAGAAGACGCAAGAGTTCAGGCGTCTCTCCGGTAACGCTGTTGGCACTGATTCAGCCGGCGACGGTGCGCGTCTAAAAGGCTTGTGGAACACAGTCCATCGGGCCTCAGGTCTTTGCATCCACAAGAACCCCCGCTGTGCCAACAGTGTGCCAAGAGGCGCAGAAACGAGTGAGAGATTGCGGATGAGGCGAAACGACTGAGACTCGCTGAGCTGGACTTATCCGTACGGATTAGGCACGCTGAGACACCATAAAACCAGGTCAAAGGCATTTACACACCAGCGGTCGGGGGTTCGAAACCCTCCGCGCCCACCATCAAAAGTCCCGTTCAGGGGCTTTCGGAACCCCCGTTGTGGTGGTGACGGTGGAGGATCTGCCAGCGCACACGGCGCGTCGGATCGACGTTGACGTCTCCGCGGGCTCTCCCCGTAGCCGGAAGCTGTAAACGGAGCCGTGCGACGGTTGTGCTGCTCCGGTATCCGAGCAAGCCGGCGAGCATGTCTTTGAAGTCAACTTCGATCGATTGCTGGATTCCTCTCCAGGGACGCGGACTCCACCGTCTGGACCTGACGGCGCTCCGCACCTGATCGTTGGCCGCGACGGTGCCGGGGGTGATGATCCGCAGATCACCGCCACGTCGTAGCAGCGGATCGACCGCCGCAAGGAACGCATACCACCCGGCCCGGCATAGGCAGCAGCAGAAGCATTGCGCGCCAACGCATATACCCCTCAACCGCTATCGGCATTCGGGATCGCCGCCGCTGCGACGACAGTGATCGATCTGTCCACCTGTGAACGCGCTGCCCGCCGCCCAAGTCAGTCTCTGTCAACGTCTGCGCGGCATCTGGGCCGTGCTCGAACTCCCCGACGCCGCCGAAGCACTGCGGTCGGTTCGTGCGTTCTCGTACGTCGTGGCTTGGAGATAATCACGATCCCGGCATGACAACCTTCGCCCTGCTGCACGGGGGTTGGCACGGTGCGTGGTGCTGGGAGTTGCTGACGCCGTTCTTGCAGCACGAAGGCCACGATGTGGTGGCGATGGACTTGCCGTGCGACGGCGCAGTCATTCACCGTTCCTTCCCGGCCGTCAGCCCTCGCGGAGGTGTTGCTCCGAGTAGCTGGCGCGCGACCGGTATGACGGTGGGGCTGGGTCAGCTCGAAGTGCCCTCGACCGGCGGCGCATTTCCGCGTTCTCGCGTTTACTTGAGCATGCTGCCGGCGTCGACGGTAACGGGAAGTCCTGTGATGTAACGTGATTCGTCGGATGCCAGGAACAGCACGGCATTGCTGACGTCGACTGGTTCGACCCAACCGACAGGCAGGACGTGCATGAACTGAGCGGCAACGGCCAGATCGTCGGGGCCCGGGTTCTCCAGGTCGGGACGGAACAGCTTCATTGTGCCTTCGTTCATGAACAGGGGCGTGTTCACGTTGGTGGGGCACACCGCGTTGACGCGGATGGAATGTTGGCCCAGCTCCACCGCAAACGTCCTCATGAGTCCGATCACGCCATGTTTGGCGGCGATGTAGTGGCCGGTGTGGGCGTAGGGCTTGAGGCCACCCACTGAGCTGGTGAGGATGATGGAACCGCCGTTGCCGCCTGAGAGAATGTGCGGGACAGCCGCTTTCACTGACTTCCAGACGCCTGAGAGGTTGACGGCGATCATGTCGTCCCAGTCGGTCTCACTGGTCTTGTCGAGGGTCTGGCCGCCGTTGCCGATTCCGGCGTTGGCCACGATGATGTCCAAGCGTCCGAGTTGTTCCACACCGCTGTCGACGGCGGCTTTCAGTGCGTCGTAGTCGCGGACATCCACCTCCGCGGTCACGATTCGGCGGTTCAGGCCCTTGACCAGATCGGCGGTCTCGGTCAAGTCTTCGGGCGAAGCCGGCGGAATCTGGCTCTCCGAACTGATCTGCTTGCACACGTCGACGGCGATGATGTCGGCGCCTTCCTCCGCCAGGCGTACCGCGTGACTGCGGCCCTGACCTCGCGCTGCGCCGGTAATGAACGCAACTTTGCCCTCGAGTCGCCCGCCCATGTGTACACCTCGTCGTCTCTGACCGCCGGAGAGCTGTCCCCGGGCGGTGCCGCTAGTCAACCAATACTTGTCGATCGATCAGGAATGTTGACACTCATGGCTACGACTGTCAACCATGTGTCGTTGTCGGAAAGGAGCCGGCGTCGAGCGGGCGACGGTCCGCGCTGGGGGGCTACCGCTGTGGTGTGGCCGATGGGGGCGTCGCAGCGGCGTCCGCCAGCAGGCTTATCTGGCGCTCCACCAGTTCGCGCAACTCGTCGTGGCCCAGCGTGACGCCCACCGCGCTCTCGTTGCACAGGCTGCGTGCGGTCTGGGCGATCAGCATGGAGATCGCCATGGCGGGATACGCCTCGAGATCGACCCCACGGCTGCGCAGCGCCACCGTGACAGCGGCTGTCTCGATATCGCGGACCCGCTCGGCGTAGGTCTTGAGCTCGGCACGAATTGCTTTGCGGTGGTTCGCCAATGCCATGAACTCGGTGTTCAGGGCGGTCAATCGGTGGTCGCTGTTGATCAACCACAGCGCGCGTATCGGGTCGGCGTCGGAGAGCGCTGTACGCATGTTGTTCAACGAGGCTTCGGCTCCGGTGCGCAGCACCTCCACGAACAGGTCATCCATCGTCGGAAAGTAGTAATAGACCAGCGCCTGCTTGACGCCCGCCTCGGCTGCCACGCGTCGTGAGGTCGCGGCCGCATAGCCCTCGTCGCGCATGATCTTGGCGGTCGCCTCGATCAGGCGCTGCCGCGCGCCGGTATCGGCGGGCTTGGTCTTGCGCGCCGTTGTCATTCAGCTCGCCCCGACTCGGCGAATGCTTGACCGCCTGGCGCTCATTCTGGTAAGCATGGCGCATTCTAACAGTTGATCGATCGATCAGAAATTGGCGCGGTGCGGAGCCGAAATCATCACGACTGGAGGTATGGCCGGTGTTCAGAGCTCGATCACACGCATCCGTCTCTTCGCCTTTTCTGGATCAGCGGCGATGACCGTCCGCAGGAGGGTGGTGGTGGATCCGCACCTGTGCGAAGGTCACGCACTCTGCCTCGACACCGCGCCCCAGGTCTTCGCGCTGACCGACGACGACGTCGCGACCTGTACGGAACGGCCGTCCGACGATCTCTGGGAGCAGGTCCAGGCCGCCGTCGACGCGTGCCCGCGCGGGGCAATCAGCGTGGTCGAGGACCAGTAAGCCCTCACCGACCTCTTCAGCCGATCCCTTGACCGAAAGGCCAGCCCTTCCATGACCGACCTCGCAACAGTCGACTTCTTCTCCGATCCGGCAGTCAGTCAGAGCCCGTATGAGTACTGGGACCATCTGCGTGAACAGGGCCCGGTCGTCAGGGAACCCCACCACAACGTCGTGGCGGTCACGGGTTACCAGGAGGTCATGGCGGCGTTCAAAGACCACGATTCGTTCTCGGCGGTCAACGCCATCGGCGGACCGTTCCCGCCGCTGCCGTTCGAACCCGAAGGTGATGACATCACCGAACAGATCGAGGCGCATCGCCATCTGTTCCCCATCTACGAGCACATGGTCGTCATGGACCCGCCGGCCCATGAGAAGGCTCGGTCCTTGCTGAGCAAGTTGCTCACGCCTCGTCGTCTCAAGGAGAACGAGGACTACATGTGGCGGTTGGTCGATCACCAGATCGACCAGTTCATCGCACGCGGCCGTTGTGAATTCCTGAGCGAATACGCCAAACCCTTTGCCACTTCGGCCATCATCGACCTGCTGGGCGTTCCCGAGGCGGACCGGCCCGAGTTCCTGGCGGCACTGGGCGCCGAGCGTCCGGACGGCAACCGCGTGGGCGCCCTCGACGGTGAACCGGTGGGCCTCGATCCGCTGAAGTATCTCGACGACAGGTTTGTCGGTTACCTGGCCGAACGGCGTCGCGACCCGCAGGATGACGTCCTTTCCGGGATGGCCGCCGCGGTCTACCCGGACGGGTCCACACCGGAATTGATCGAAGTCGCGAAGCCGGCCACGTTCTTGTTCGCGGCGGGGCAGGAGACGGTCACCAAGCTTCTCAGCGCCGCGGTACAGACTCTGGGAGACCGGCCTGAGTATCAGCAGATGCTGCGCGAGAACCCTGATCGCATACCGACGTTCATCGAAGAGGCGTTGCGGATGCACTCGCCGACCAAGGTCGATTTTCGGCTGGTCCGCAAGACAACCACCCTCGGGGGTGTGCATCTGCCCGCCGGCACCATCGTGATGCTGTGCCTGGGTGCGGCCAACCGCGATCCGCACAAGTTCGAGAACCCGCACGAATTCCGGCCGGATCGCAAGAACGTCCGTGAGCACATCGCCTTCGGCCGGGGCATCCACACGTGCGCCGGCGCACCCCTGGCACGGGTCGAAGGCCAGATCACTGTTCGCCGACTTCTGGATCGCATGCGCGACATCAGGATCGACGAAACGAACCACGGTCCTGCGGACAACCGCCGTTATGCCTACGAGCCGACTTTCCTGCTGCGCGGTCTCACCGAGTTGCACATCGAGTTCGAACCCTCCGCGTAGCTTCACACCCCACCTTGCGGAGAGCCCTGCCACCCGGGGGCGGACGGCGGGGTGATGACAAACCCTGACGGGCACACTGACCACCGTTCTTGATGGCACGACCCACTTCTCGCCGGGTATGGGACAGTGACCGGCAAAGTCAGCGGCAGGCAAGTGCGCGGTGCAGAAACTCCCGCTGACTGCGCAGGAAGTCCTCCGTGACAGCTGTTTTGGGTTCGACCTTGTCAAAGCCATGGAGGGCGCCCGGCATCCTCCGTAGACCGTCGCCGTCGCGCGGGCAACGCGCGAGATACTCTCACCGTCAGGGGTGTGACCAGGGTGCGCGGCAGGTGCCGGGCGTGACGGTGAAGCTCAGGGTGAAACACTGCGGTGCCTGCCCGCCTGACCACTGGGACCTCACCGACGTTGGCCGCCGGTGGCCGGGGGTGGGAACGCAGCTCGGGCGGACATCATGGCTGTCCGGTTGGTACGGATCACCTCGACGGCCGGCAAGGGTTCGACGGGTCGAGCCGCCGCAGCCAGTGCGCGTGCTTTGAAGGCCCGCGCTGCGATGCTGAGCCGGTACTCAACAAGGTCGACCTGCGCGACCGAATCCAGTTCCGTGGGCCAGGTTTGACCCCACAACGCGACTTCGCTGCGCCCGGAGTCCAGTGCGAGTTGTACTTCGTCCCGAATGCGGTTGTCCCGGCGACACAGGTCGGACGCCACGGCGAGCGCGTCCGGGCTGAAGCGGCACCGCTGTCGCTGGCGCCCGGTCTCGAGAGCGACGACCTCACCACCGAGAATGCGTAGCGGCAGTGGGTTTTCACCCGCGCCCGCCAGCGAAATGGTCACCTCCCATCCAGCCATCGCATGATCGAACATCCAGCCACCCACGGACTCGACGACGTCCACGACGCTCGGCGCGATGACGTGGAGCCGGTATCTCTCCAGTTCAGGGAACAAGATCTCTCCTGCGACCAGCCGTACAGGCGAAACCGTGGGCCGGGCGGTCATGAGATCTCCAATCTGGTGATGGAAAGTCGACCGGTAGCCTCGGCGTCACCGCACGCCGATGCGAATGTTCTTGACTTGCTGGAACTCATGCAGTCCGTCGATTCCACCGGTTCTGCCGAATCCGCTCTGCTTGTAACCGCCGTAGGGGCCCTGGGGTGAGATTCGGCTGTTCTGATTGATCCATACCGAACCGGCCTCGAGCTGCCGCGCCACCTGATGGGCCCGGTTCAGGTCGTTGGTGTGCATGAATGCGTTCAGACCGTACGGGGTGTCGTTGGCGATGCGAACTGCGTCGGCGTCCGCACTGAAGCGCATGAGGGAGACAACGGGACCGAACGTCTCGGTTTGCGCGAGGTCGGAGCTGTTGTCGACATCGCCGAACACCGTGGGCTCGACGAAGTAACCCTGCGCCAGTTCGCCTCCCATCCTGGAGCCACCGGTGAGTAGCTGGCCGGAGCCGTCCTTGGTGGCTTGTTCGATGACGGAGACGATCCGGGCTGCCGACGCCTCGCTGATCACCGGGCCGACACTCACCGTCGGATCGAACGGGTCGCCGACCTTCGCTCTGCCGATCGCGTGGAGGAACTTGTCGACGAAAGCGTCGTACACCGACTCATGGACCAGCAAGCGGCTGGCGCACGCGCAACTCTGACCGGCTTGCATCACCGGGCCCTGGTGAGCCGACAGCGCGGCAGCAAGATCGAGATCGGCGTCGGCGAAGACGATGCTGGCCGATTTGCCGCCAAGCTCTGCCACGACTGGTGTCAGATGTGTGGCCGCGGCCTGGACCACCGCCCGCGCGGTCTGTCCGCTGCCGGTGAACCAGACCTTCCCGATGCCCGGGTGGCGCACCAGGGCGTTCCCGCCTTCGGCGGCCGCGGGAACGACGTTGACCAGACCGGTGGGCAAGCCGGCCTCGGCGCAGAGCTCACCGAAGCGCAGGGCGGCCAGCGGTGCCAGCTCAGACGGCTTGAGTACCACCGCATTTCCCGCCGCCAGCGCCGGGGCCACGCAGGAGGCCGTGACTGCCAGCGACCCGTTCCACGGCGCCAAGACAGCGACCACGCCGTACGGTTCGCGCTCGACGAAGTTGAGGTCGAACGATCCGCTGACCGGAGTGCTCGATCCGTGAGGCTTGTCCGCGTATCCGGCGAAATGGCGCAGGAACTGCTCGAGCATCACGGCGGTGCCGGCATACGAGACCGGGACGGCATAGTCATGGACATTGAGCTCAGCGAGTTGGCCGAGGTGCTCGCGGACAGAATCGGCCAGATCGATCAGCAGGTCACGCCGACGATCTGCGGTCCACGACTGCCATTCTCGTTGCGCGTGGCGCGCCGATTCGACGGCGAGGTCGACGTCGGCGTCGCCCGCGAGCGCAACGGTGGCGTTGGGCAGACCGGTCGCAGGAAATATGTGCCGGTGGTATCCCCCCGAGGTAGCGGTGATGCGGTCGCCGCCGACCAACAAACCCACCGGTTCGTCAATAGTGGCGGGCAGAACGGCTGTGGAGTCGGTCACGATGGTGAACCCGCCTCTGCCGCCCACTCCTCGGATACGCGCAGTTTCTGCTCGCCGATCACCTGGTTCAGGTGCGACGCCTTGGGCCACCCGTAGTAGGCGGCGAAATGCAAAGCCAATTCATCCATTTCGTCGAAAGAGATGTCGCGACTCTTGAGTGCGGCATAGACGTGACTCAGGATCGGATAGGGGGCGTCCTGGAAGGCGACGCAGGCCACGGTGATCAGCCGGCGTTCCTTCATGCCGAGACCCGGACGCAGCCACATCTCGCCGAAAACGAAATTCAGGATTCCCGCGCCCTGAAACGGGTTGTCGCGCAGGGGAGCGTACGGCAGGCAGTTGATGTCCTTGAACGATTGCTCACCGACCGCCAGTCGCTCTTCGGGATCGCTGGGTGTCGGCAGCGGCAGTAATGCCGGTGCAGGGGGTGGCACTGCTCCTCTCTCCCGGTGAATCCGGTCCCATTGTTCATCCACCACCCCGTTGAACCGCGACGCTTTCGGCCAGCCGGCATATACCGCGAAATGCAGTACTGTTTCCCGCATTTCGATGATCGTGACGTCACCGCTGTTCAGTGCTGCATAGACGTGATCATGCAACGGGCCGTCAGCGTCGGCGGCCGCGACGCAGGAGAGCGTGATGAACCGGCGTGCCCGACGGCTCAGCATGGGCCGCTGCCACACCTCGGCAAAAACAAAGTCCAGCATGTTGGTCGTGGCCGGCGTGGAATCCTCGGGCGCGGCGAAGGTCATCACGTCCTCGAACGCGCGTCTGCCGCGCTCGAGTCTGTCGATATCAAAGGTGGTCATGTAGTTTCCTTCTGCTGGGCCGTGCTCATCGGAGCGTGACCCCAGCGTCGACCTTGAACTCCAAACCGGTGACGTGGCGGGACTCGTCGGAGACGAGGAACAGCACCGCGTTGCTGATGTCGATCGCTTCGGTCATCACGATCGGCAGGGCGTTACCGAACAGCGGCGCCAGATCGGGCCGTACTCCGGCGAGCAGGGTGTGTAGCGAATCTGGCCGCATCCCGGTCGCGACCCCCGTGGGGTGCACCGTGTTCACTCGGACACCCTGCGCCGCAAGCTCATTGGCCAACGCTCGACTGAGCCCCACCACGCCATGTTTCGAGGCCGTGTACGGCGTGTGCAGCGGCGTGCCTTTGAGGCCGGCCGCCGAGCTGATGTTCACCACGCTGCCCCCGCGCTCCACCAGATGAGGCAGCGCAGCGGCACAGGTGTTCCAGGTACCGATCAGGTTGACGTCCACAACTGTTCGCCATTGCTCGGAGGTGGTGGTGTCCCACGTACCCGCGGTGAGCACTCCGGCATTGGCGACTGAGGCGTCCAAGCCACCCAATTGTGCAACCCCGTCGTCGACGGCGGCGGTCAGGGCGGCGGCGTCGCGCACGTCGACGGTGTAGCTGACTGCCCGGCCGCCATGCTCTTCCACCAGTCGCGCGGTCTCATCGAGGTCGTCCCGTGTCGACAACGGATACTCGATGTCGGGCAGGGACGCGCAGATGTCGACCAAGATCAGGTCGGCGCCTTCTTCGGCGAGTCGCACTGCGTGACTGCGGCCCATTCCCCGTGCTGCGCCGGTGACCAGCACTCGCTTACCCGCCACTCGGCCGTCACGTGCGCTCACAGTTTGTTGCAGAAGCCGGCGTCAACCGGGAATGCGACCCCAGTGACGTACTGAGCGGCGTCAGAGACCAGGTATACGATCGCGGCGCTGATGTCTTCGGGTTCGAGCAGCCCGACCGGCATCGGGTTCTGCAGGTGCGGCCCGCCGTCGGGGTAAGCCTGCAAGAAGGCCGTCATGGCAGGGTTGGTGGCCATCATCGTGTTGACCGCGGTCGGATGCACGGTGTTGACACGGATACTGTGCGGGGCAAGCGCGTTCGACAACGTACGCATCAGGCCGACGATGCCGTGCTTGGAAGCCGCATATCCCAGTCCGCCACCCTGCATACCGCCGAAACCCACCAGGCCCGCGGTGGAGCTGGTGAATACGATGGATCCGCCCCGCCCCCCGGCGATCAGGTGTGGCATCGCCGCTTTCGCGGTGTTGAAGGAACCGTTCAAGTTCACGTCCACCACGTCGGTCCACATTTCGAGCTCTTCGTCAATCGTCAACGGGCGGAACCCCATCGCGGCGATTCCGGCGTTGGCCAATACGATGTCGAGTCGGCCGAAGTGCTCGACCCCGGTGTCCAGGGCGGTCTTGAGCGCGTGGAAGTCGCGAACGTCGGCCACCGAGCCAAGCATCTTGCCGCCCTGGGCTTCGACCAGGGCGATGGTCTCGTCGAGTTCGGCGGGGGAGGCCATCGGATAGCCGTTGGAGGCGATATCGGCGCAGATGTCGATGCCGATGATGTCGGCACCTTCGGCGGCAAGCCGTATGGCGTGGCTGCGGCCCTGACCGCGGGCAACGCCCGTGATGAAGGCGACTCTGCCATCCAATGAACCCATGAATCCTCGCTTCGTTGCGCTCGCCACAGAGCTATTACGGATGTGAGCTGAGTAACGCTGTTACTCGCGGTAGAGTAACCCCGTTACTCCACGACGGCAAGGGGGTCTATCGGGTGAGCAAAACCGACCCGGCGCGGGCCGACGCGGATCGGGGAGACAATCGGATCTTGAGCATCGTCGTCGAGATACTCGAGACAGAAGGTTATGACGCGGTGCAACTGCGCGCCGTCGCACGCCGCGCACGCACATCGCTCGCGACGATCTACAAGCACTACCCGAACCGGGATGAACTCATTCTGGCCGCGCTGCAGAAGTGGATGGACGAAAACCGATACTCCGGTTTGGTCCGCACCGAACGATCACCGGACGAATCGTTGTATGTGGCCCTGATGCGTTTGCTTCGTTCGATCTTCGAGCCCTGGGAGCGGCATCCGGCGATGTTGACCGCGTTCTATCGCGCTCGGTCATCGCCCAACGGTCACGTGCTGTTCCGCCGAGGCTTGGACATCGTCGCACCAGCGGGGCTGGACGTGCTCGCCGGCGTGGACGAAGCCTTTATCCGCGACCTCGACACCGTCCTGTCCAGCGTGGTGTACGGGCTGTTGGGCCGGTTTGCCCTCGGCGAGATCGCCATTACCGACATCGTCCCTGCCTTGGACCGCACCGTCTACTGGCTGACCGCGGGATATGGTGCCTCCAAAGGGTCACTGGTCGCCGCGGACGGGGCGGCAGAACCGGGGGCTTCGGGCCCGGGGCTGTGATGCCGGGGTTCCGGTCGGAGGCCGCATCGACATGTCGATGCGAGAGAACAGTATTCGATCCGGGCCTGGCAGATAACAGGGTTGGCTCCTGGCTTTTCCCAGGATCGGAGCACTTTGTGCTTGTGCTCCTGGTGGGACCGGCGAGAGGATCTTGACCCGGCGAAACGGGCGACTCAGAGCAGAGATGTCCCCACAGGGCGCAGGTGACGGCACAATCTCGGTCCGATTGAGATGTGATGTCACGCAGTTGCCCTGGAGTCCAGTGCTGTCATCATCGGACGAGTGGCACCAAGAACCGAGGCAAGAACCGACAGTAGGCTGGCAGCTCGCCTCGCCGCGCTCGCCTCGCTGGGGGCCGCAACCATTCACTTCGCCGTGGTGCCTACCCATTGGCACGAGTGGATACCGGCGGGCGTGTTCTTCGTCGCGCTCGCAAGCTTCCAATTGTTGTGGGCGAGGGCGGTGCTCGTCCGCGTGACGACCACTGTTCTGGCCGCAGGGATCTTGCTCAACGCCGGAGCCATCGCGGTGTGGGCGTTGTCGCGGACCGCGGGTGCCCCGTTCGGCCCTCACGCCGGACAAGCCGAAGTCATCCAGGCCGCAGACTTGTGTGCTCTCCTGCTGCAGATCTACGTGGTGATGGGTGCTGGCTGGGTGTGGTACCGCGGCCTGCGCGGCGAGCCGGTGACGGCCTTGGCGAGTGCGGTGGTCCTTCTCGGTGCAGTGGGTGTGGTCGGGCTGGCTTCCACGGTGGGCGTTGCGTCTGGTCTCCGGCACGACCACCACGGGCCGGCAGGTGTCGAGCCTGCTCATCATGGACCCGACGTCGAACAGGCGGACAATCAGCACGGCGACCACCCGCATCCGCCCGCCTCCGCGCCCGTGGAGAAGGCCAACGGCACCCCGGCCCCACCGCCAGAACTTCCGGAACCGCCAGCCCAGCCGGCGAAGCCGTCCGACGACACCCATGATGCCCACGAGCACGACCACTGACGCCTGACTGCTCGGACACCTCAACCCTGTGCCCCTCCTGGTTCCTGATCGAGAACTCCTGCCGTGCCTTTGAATTGGACAGCGGCCGGCGGAAACATCGGTGTAAGGAATTGCAGCACAGGTAATTCGGCACTCACCGATGGGGGCTTGGTCCTTGCACCGCACTGACCTCATCGACGTGCGTGTCGGGCCCAGTGAGACTGTCAGCCAAGGATACGACCAACCCGCCCAACATGAACGCCGAGATGGCGGCCACCAGTGCACCCGTACTGAACGACGGGATGAAACGCCGGATTGCAGTGACCTGGCCGGCGCCTTGGTGGTACTGGTGCTTCAGCGCATGTCCTTTGCCGCGTTTGAGCAGGTAGCGGTTGACGGGGTAGGCGGCGAAGAAGGCCGCGGTCAGGGCGATGGCCATGCCGATCCAGAAGATGGGATTGACCAGTCCGGCGTTCATGGCGCCCGGGATGGCGGCCATGACGAGGTTGTCGACGATCTCCATGGTGGCGATCGAAAGGGTGTCGGCAGCGAGGACCACACTGAGCGCGGTGCCCAGGGCAAGGCCCGCTTTCAGCAGCGGCAAGGTGGAGAGGCTGTAGCCGAACAGGAATGCCAGCGCCACAGCGATGGCGATGGTGGCCAGATTACTCAGGCCCAATGCTGTGCCGATGATGAGGCCGACGATCTCACCAATGGCGCAGCCGGTGAGGCAGTGCAGGGTCGCGCTGACGGCCATCGTGTTGATGTTGTCCATGGCCGTGTGCTCGTGATCGTGGGAGTGGCCGTGCGAGCTGTGGTCGCGCTGGCTGGTCATCGCAAGGCCCCCTCATTGGTAGGTACAACTGCAGGTCTATCATACCCCTGGGGGGTATGCAAGGGTATGTCATTCGAATAGCGCTTATCCCTGGAGCGGCCCGGTACTTGAGTTGTGGACAGGGCTTTTCGAATCTGTTGCGAAGGTCCTCCGTGCGGACCTGCCCTGCTGCTGCGCGGTGATACCCCCGCGATGTTGTTGACGCGCGCATCGGCCACTTGCATCGCAGACCGTCGGTTGCGGCCGGGTCCCATCCGCACGCGCCGAATGCCCTCGGCAACCCTCACGGAAGGGGCCTCCGTCGCGGCACGAATCACCCGAATTGACCGACCAGAATCGGCCCGAGCGTTTCGGCGCCCATGCGACGGGTAGACCCGCACGTACGTCGTCAAAGGGAACCCTATGAACGTCATCGAAACCGCCAAAGAGCGGGCCAGAGAAGTTGCCGCAAAAGTCCTTCATCCCGGTGAGACCGAGCCTCGCTCACAATCGATCACCATTCACGCGCCCCGGCCGGCCGTCGCCGAGTTGTTCCAAGACGCCGAACGACTTTCGGTGGTCTTGGGCGATATCGCCGAAGTGGAGCACCTGGGCCCACACCGGCTGCGGTGGACGTTCTCCGGCGCGGAGAAGGCGGTGTGGGAATGCGTGGTCACCGCCGGCGAGGACCGGGTGGAGTTCACCGATGTGAAACCGGACAACGCGGCGCACGTCGTGCTGGAACTACGCGACGCCTCGCGTGACCGGGGCACCGAAGTGGTGGCACGGATCAGCGCCCCGGCGCCGGGCCTGCTGACCGGACCGTTGACATTCAAAGCGCTCTACCGGGCACGGGCGTTGTTGCAAACCGGCGAAGTGCCGACGCTGCATCACAATTCGAGCGCCCGCACGTCGGATCGCTGAGAGGAAGCCTCATGAGAGCACTGGTGTGGAACGGCGTCAACAATCTGTCGGTGGAGACCGTCGACGACCCCGAGCTGGTCAACCCGCACGATGTCATCGTGCAGGTGAAGCTGACCACCACCTGCGGATCCGACCTGCACTTCATCGACGGTTACCTGCCGGGGATGCGCGAGGGGGACATCTTCGGTCACGAATTCATGGGTGAGGTGGTCGAGGTCGGCCGCGAGGTGACCGAGACGAAGGTGGGCGCCCGCGTGGTGGTCCCGTCGTTCATCGCCTGCAACCGATGCTGGTACTGCGATCACGACCTGTATTCATTGTGTGACACCACCAACCCCAATGCCGAGATGCAGCAACCCATTCTGGGGTCACCGACGGGAGGCATCTACGGGTACACCCACCCCTTCGGGGGTTACGCCGGCTCCCACGCGCAGTACATCCGGGTACCGTTCGGAGACGTCAACTGTTTTGCGGTACCGGACTTCGTGACCGACGAACAGGCCCTGTTCATGTCCGATGCGGTACCGACCGGCTACATGGGGGCCGACTTCTGCGATATCGCCGGCGGTGACACCGTGGCGGTGTGGGGCGCCGGCGGTGTCGGGTTGATGGCGGCAAGAAGCGCCTTGCTGCACGGGGCAGGCAGGGTGTTCTCGATCGACCGGCTCCCCGAACGGCTGGCCCTGGCCGAAAGCCTCGGCGCCGAGACCATCGACTACACCGGCGTCGACAGCGTTGAGGACGTACTGCGGGAGGCCACGGGTGGCCGCGGCCCGGATGCGGTGATCGAGGCGGTGGGTATGGAAGCCCACGGCACCGGTGTGCAGGAAGCCTATGACCGTGCCAAACAGCTGCTGCGGATGGAGACCGACCGCGCCAGCAGTCTTCGCGACGCCATCCACGCCGTCCGCAAGGGCGGGGTGGTGTCGGTGCTCGGCGTGTTCGGGCTGACCGACAAGTTCCCCATGGGCGTACTGATGAACAAGGGTCTGACGCTGCGCACCGCCCAGCAGCACGGGCAGCGCTACATTCCGCAGTTCTTCGACTACGTGCAGCAGGGCGACCTGGACCCGTCGGTGCTGATCACTCACGATTTCCCGCTCGAAGAGGGTGTCCGCGCCTACGACCTGTTCAAGAACAAGACCGACGGGTGCATCCGCGTCGCGCTGCGGCCCTAGCGGGCACGAAGAAAGGCACCCGCGGGGCGGGTGCCTTTCTCGGTCGTCAGCGGACGTTGACGTAGGCCGTCGTCACGTTGTGCGGCGCGAACTGGCGGTCGTAACCGGTGTAGTCCTCGCCGATGATCGACTCGGTGTGGGTGAAGGTCGGCCCCACGCCCACGGAGACGACACTGGCTTCGGCGAGCGGCACATCGGACAACCGGTTGACGACTACTGTGTACCCCTCGGTCTCCAAGCTGGCGATGACGTCTTCGGCGTTGCCCGCACCGGTGGGTGCGGCGGCCGCCGGAGCGGCCAGGCCGAGAACGCCGGCGGTCAGCGCGGCGGCGGCGGATGAGGCGATTGCGTACTTCTTCATGGTCGTGCTTCTTCCGTGTTCCGATAGTTACTGCGGGACCGGGCTTCTGGTCTGTTCTGGCTTCCCGGTCTATCCCTAGCTTCCAGTGCACCCCACCGTCGGCGCGTGCGTAATCCACTACCCGAGTGGCAGACTCGGGCGCATGCCGGATGCCGTTGGTCCTGACCCGCAGTACGACGTGTTCGCCGACGAGTTCTCCGAGCACGCCCGCAGCAACCTGTACAACGCGCACTACGACCGCCCGGCGTGCCTGGCTCTGCTGGGCGACGTCGCCGGCAAGACGGTGCTGGACGCCGCCTGCGGCCCGGGGTTCTACGCCGAGGAACTGGTGGCCCGGGGTGCGCGGGTGATCGGTTTCGATCAGAGCCCGCGCATGGTCGACCTCAGCGCCGAGCGGGCGCCGGCCGGCAGCTTCCGCACCCACGATCTCGCCGCGCCGCTGGACTGGCTGCCGGATGCGTCGGTGGATCTGGTGCTGTTGGCGCTGGCCCTGGAGTACGTGGACAACCGCACCCGGGCATTGAATGAACTACGCCGGGTGCTGCGCCCCGGCGGAGCGCTGGTGCTGTCGCGTATGCACCCCACCGGAGACTGGTTACGCCACGGCGGCAACTACTTTCAGCCGCGGATCATCGACGAGACGTGGAGCGCGGGCTGGCAGGTGCGCTGGTGGCTCTCGCCGCTGGAGCGGACCTGCGAGGAGCTGCACCACGCCGGCTTCCTGATCGAACGGCTGACCGAACCGCGGCCGGTCGAGGACGCGGCGCAGATAGACCCGGAGAAATACGAGCTGCTGCACAGCGCGCCGGTCGGATTCCTGGCTATCCGGGCGATCCCTGACCCGCGGGCATCGTGACCGGAACCGCCACCTCGTTGCGCCGCAGGAACGGCAACGTCCACGGCGGATCGTAGAACCAGGCCACCGGTTCGCCTTCGGGGTGGAAGTCGCTGTCGCGCAGGGTGTTCAGCAGCTGCTCGGTCTTGGCGGCGACGGCCCGGGTACTGCGGTCACCGCTGAAGCGCAGCACCGCTACCGTCTCACCCGGCACCTCAACCAACGTCACCAACCCGTCGTCGGGTTCGGGCAGGGTATCCATGCTCCATTTCGACGGCATGAAGAACCGGATCACCGAATCGCCGTCGGTGGTCCGCGCCTGGGCTACCGGGGCGGTCATGGCGATGGTCTCGCTGTGCTGAGCAACCGGCGCTGTCATCGCGATGGCGACCTTGCGGTGATTGCCGCCGAAGATGTAGCCGGCCAGGCGGCGGAACCCCGCACTGCGCGCATCCTGCCCGCTGCCGGTGACCGCGGTCTGAGCGGCGATCCGCGGCCCGTATCGGCGGATCTCGATCTCGCCGACTTGCGCCTCCCGGACATAGAACGGTTCTTCGGTGCCGACGCGCACACCGACGATACTGGGCAGACCTTCGACGAACTGCACGACCTTGCTCAACATGGGAACAGATGTACCCGGGCCGGGCGCCGCTGTATCAGCAGCAGCCCGGCTTGACGTGTCCGGCGAGGTGGGCGTGCTCGGCGTGGTCCCCGCCGCTGACCGCGGAGACGAACTCATCCAGGTCGATGCGCTGCCCACCGAGCCACGTTCCCGACACCTGCGCCTTCTCGGCGAGGTCGGCGGGGTCCACCGAATAGGGGTCGGCGGTCAATTCGACGAAATCGGCGAGCTTGCCCACGGCGATCGAGCCGACCAGATGCTCACGGCGCAGCGTCGTGGCGGCGTTGATGGTCTGGGCACGCAACGCCTCGTCCAGGGTGATGGCCTGTTCGGGGCCGTGCACGGTACCCGCACGGGTCCGTCGCGATGCCGCGGTGGCCACGTTGATCACCGGTGTCGGCGGCGACACCGAGCCGTCGTTGTGGAAGGACACGCACGCACCGGAGGCCACCGCGTCGGCGAACGCGGCCCACTGGCTGCCGTGCTGGTGGTCGAAGATCTGCCCGTCGAGAAGATCGCCCCAGTAGTAGTACTGGAACGGCGACATCGACACGTGCACACCGAGCCGGGCGGCCCGGTCGAAATGCCGTCGCGTCCCCGCACCGGCATGCTCGATGCGCCACCGGTGATCGGTGCCCAACAACCCGTGGCGGGTGAGCCCGTCCTCGTAGGCGTCCAGCGCCAGATCCAGGGCCAGGTCGCCGTTGGCGTGGAAGGCCATCTGCCAGCCGGCCGGCGCGGCCTTGTCGATGATCGCGTCGAGCTGTTCACGGCTGTAGTTCATCGAGGACGGGCTGCCCGCGACCGCGGGGTCGATACCCGCGGTGCGGGTGGCCTCGGTGTCGAGGTACGGAAACGAGATCGCGATGTTGCCCACCCACGGGGACCCGTCGGTCCACAACTTCACACCGGCCTTGTGCAGCTTGGTCTCCGGTGCGGTGAACGTCTCCGGTTCGGTGTAGGTGTCGGTCGTCGACACCTCCCACATGCTGACCCGCAGCGGGCAGGATGGGGCCGCGGCCAGCGCGTCGTAGCCGGCCCGGAATTTCGGGTCGTAGGTCATGTCCGAGCACGAGGTGTACCCGCCGCGCGCCATCTCGGCGTAGTAGTGCGCCGCCGAGATCAGCGGATTGCCCAGTGTGGCCAGCAGGGGACCGGTGACCGCGAGCAGCACCCCGAGCTCGAAGCCCTGGCCGTTGAGGCTGCCGTCGGGGTTGCGCCCGTACCGCGAGGCCACCGGGTCGGCGGGCGGGTTCACATCCCAGCCGTTCTGTTTGATGAGCGCGCTGTTGAAGTACACGCCGTGACCGGAGTTGTCGGTCACGACCACAACCCGATCGCCGAAGATCTGGTCCAGCTCGGGCGCTTTCGGGGCGGGGTGCCTGTGCAGCAGCGCGTCGTAACCGGCGAACCAGAGCGGGGTTCCGGGCTCGGACTCGGCGATGGCCTCGGCAAAGACGCGCTGTACGTCGTCCCAGGACGCGGCGTCCCAGGGCGCGATGGACCGGGCCGGAGGCTGGGTCGCTATCCCACTGATCAGCGGATGCCCGTGTGGCTCGACGAAGCCGGGCAGCAGGGCGGCCGCGCCGGTGTCGACGATCTCGGCGCCGGGCAGCGCATCGGTGCACTGCGCAACCGTGCCGACGGCCACGATGCGACCGTCGGACACCGCGACGGCCTCCGCCCGGGGGACGGCACCGTCCATGGTGATGACAGTGGCGGCGGTCAGGATGCGATCAGGCACGGGCACAGCGTGCCAGACGATCCGCAGCCGCGTCCGGCAAACCTCAGCGGCGGCGTCCGTAGCGATCGGCGAGCTTGTCTTCGACGGTGACCGGGGCGGCGGTCTCACCCTGCTGGGCTGCCGCGGTTTTCTCGGCGGCTTCCTTGTCGCGGCGGCGCGCCTTCACTTCGGCGTAGACGAAATAGCCCAATCCGATCGGGGCGATGATGCCGAACGCGATCCACTGGATCCCGTAGGACAGGAACGGCCCGGCGTCCAGGTGTGGCAGGGGAATCACCCCGAGCCCGCCCGGTTGGTCCTCGATCAGCTGGAGGTAGGACCCGGCCAGCGGTGTGCCGGTCAGGGCGGAGACCTGCGTGGTGTCGATCGCGTACACCTGCTGGTAGCCGTCCTGGGTGAACGGGTTCTTGCCGGGCGGGGCGGTCTCGGAGTCGCGCAGCCGGGCGGTGATGGTCACCTCACCGGTGGGCAGTGCATCGAGTTGCGGCGGTTTGGAACCCGCCTCGGGACGGACGTAGCCGCGGTCGACCAGGACCGTCGGCCCGTCGTTGACGGCGAACGGCACCAACACCTCGAACGCCGGGTCGCCCTCGACCAGGCGTAGCCGGGCCAGGAGTTGGTGTTCGGGCAGATACCTCCCGGTGGCGGTGACCTCATGCCACTGCTGATCCGGCGCCGACGAATCCTGCTGCGGCAGAACGTCGGTCAGGGGAACCGGATCAGCGGTCAGGGCCGCGTTGATCTGGTCGTTCTCGCGGGAGGTCTGGGTGTTCTTGCCGAGCTGCCAGGGCGCCAGCACCGTGAAACACAGGTAGGCGAACGCACCCACCACCACCGCCATGGCCAGCCATTGCGGTTTCAGCACGAACGCCCAGCGTTTCATCGTGAGTCCAGGTTCTCATCCACCCAGGCATGAAGGCCCGGCAGTGAGGATTCGATGACGGTGTAGACGTCCTCGAAGTCGGTGGGGGTGCCGTAGTACGGGTCCTCCACGTCCAGGGCATGTGCGGCCGAGCGCGGGTCGAAGGACCGCAGCATCCGCAGCCGGTCGGGTTCCACGCCGAGGTCGGTGAGCAGCCGCAGGTGATTGCGGCCCAGCGCCACCACCAGATCGGCTCCCAGATGGTCCTCGTCCACCTGCGCGGCGACGTGGTCGGTCGGGTAGCCGTGCGCCCGCAGCACCGCGTTGGCGCGGCTGTCGGCGCCGTCACCCGCATGCCAGCCCCCGGTGCCCGCGCTGGTCACCCGTACGCGGTCGGCCAGGCCACGTTCGCTGATCTGATGGGCGAACATCTTGGCCGCCATGGGTGAGCGGCAGATGTTGCCGGAGCAGACGAACGTGACGTGCAGTTGCTCAGGCACCGAGCACCTCGCGCAGCGCGGCGATATCGGTCACATGCGTGGCGCACAATTCTGAAAGATCAGCTCCACTGAAGTCCGAGCGGCCGTAACCCCAGCCCACCACCACGGTGTCGATACCGTGTGCGGCGGCGCCCTCCACGTCATGGCGGCGATCGCCGACCATCAGCACCCGCTCGGGCAGCGGCTCGAGCTGCTCGAGGGCGTGTGCCACCACATCGGCCTTCTCGACCCGGGCGCCACCGTCAGCCCCGGCGATCACCTCGAAGTACCCGTCGAGCCCGAAGTGCTCCAGGATGCGGTGGGCCGTCTTCTCGTTCTTCGACGTGGCCACCGCCAGCCGGACACCCTTGTTCTTGAGGTCGCGCAGCACGTCTTCGATGCCGTCGAACACGCTGTTCATCGACCACCCCGTGGTGGTGTAGTCGGCGCGGTAGGCGGCCATCGCGGCTTCGGCGTGCTCGCCGACCAGCGCCTCCAGCGTGCGTGCCATCGGCGGGCCCACGATCCGGCCGGCCAGATCACCCTCCGGTACGTCCGCACCGACGGCGGCCAGAGCGTGACGGAAGCTCGCCACGATCCCCTCGGCGGAATCGGTCAGGGTGCCGTCCAGGTCGAACAACACAAGCTGGGGGTGCTCGCTTTGCAGCACGGAGGGAACTGGTTCTGCCACGCTGCCATTGTCGCCGATGACGCGACCACTACAGTTTCTGAGTGTGACTTCGAGTGCTCAGGGGACCGGCGGCGTCCCGCTTGCCGAGGTCATCGAGGTACTCGACACCGCCTATCCGCCGCAGCTGGCGCAATCCTGGGATTCGGTGGGCCTGGTGTGCGGCGACCCCGACGAGCAGGTCACCTCGGTGAGCGTCGCCGTCGACGCCACCGCCGCTGTGGTCGAGGAGGTCGCTGACGGCGGCCTGCTGCTGGCTCACCACCCGCTGCTGCTGCGCGGGGTGGACACCGTGGCCGCCAGCACCCCCAAGGGTGCGCTGGTGCACCGATTGCTGCGTACCGGGCGCGCCCTGTTCACCGCGCACACCAACGCCGATGCCGCCGCGCCGGGTGTCTCGGACGCGCTGGCCGACGCCCTGGGGCTGACGGTCGTCGACGTGCTGGACCCCGAACCCGCGGGCCCGGAGTTGGACAAGTGGGTGATCTTCGTTCCCGCCGACCACGCCGACGCGGTGCGGTCCGCGGTGTTCGACGCCGGCGCCGGGCAGATCGGTGACTACTCGCACTGCAGCTGGTCGGTGACGGGCACGGGCCAATTCCTGCCGCATGAGGGCGCCACCCCGGCGATCGGGGCCCGTGGTTCGCTGGAGCGGCTGCCCGAGGACCGGGTGGAGGTGATCGCCCCGGCGCGGGTGCGGGCCCGGGTGTTGGCCGCCATGCGTGCCGCGCACCCCTACGAGGAGCCCGCATTCGACGTGCTGGCGCTGGCGCCGCTGCCGTCGGGTGTCGGCATCGGACGCATCGCGGCGCTGCCCGAGCCGGAGCCGCTGTCCGCGTTCGTGGCCCGGGTGGGTCAGCGGCTGCCGGCCACCACCTGGGGGGTGCGGGCCTCCGGTGACCCGGACGCCCTGGTGTCTCGGGTCGCGCTGTGCGGCGGTGCCGGCGATTCACTGTTGAGTGCGGTGACGCAGGCCGGCGTGCAGGCGTACGTGACAGCCGATCTTCGCCACCACCCCGCCGACGAGTACCGGCGCGGCTCGGACATGGCCCTGGTGGACGTGGCGCACTGGGCCAGCGAACAACCGTGGTGCCATCAAGCAGCGTCCGTGCTGCGCAACCATTTCGGTGATCGTCTGCCGGTTCGGGTCAGCGATGTCCGCACCGACCCGTGGAACGTGAAGAGTCAGGGAAGCTATACATGAAAGCTGAAGTAGCACAACAACGTCTGCTCCTCGAGCTGACGGAACTGGACGCCGAGCTGAGTCGCATCGCGCACCGGACGAAGACCCTGGCCGAGCAGAAGAGCCTCGATGACCTGCAGGCCCAGCAGCGCGCCGCCCAGGACCGGTTGGCGGTACTGCAGATCGCCGTCGATGATCTGGACGGGCAGGTCACCCGGTTCGAGTCCGAGGTCGACGGTGTTCGTCAGCGCGAAGACCGGGACCGGGCGCTGCTGGACTCGGGGACGGTGAATCCCAAACAGCTCGCCGAGCTGCAGCACGAGCTGGAGACCCTGGAGCGGCGACAGGCGTCACTGGAGGACTCACTGCTCGAGGTGATGGAGCGCCGCGAGGAGCTGGTCGGACAGCAAGCGGCCGAGCAGGCCGAGATCGACCGGCTGGGCGCCGATGTTGCCGTGGCCCTGCACGCCCGTGACGCGGCGTTGGCCGAGATGGAGCAGACGCGCACGGTGGCGGGGCAACGGCGCGCCGAACTGGCCCAGACCATCGCGGCGGATCTGGTGGCGCTCTACGAGCGGCAGCGCACCGCCGGCGGGGTGGGTGCCGGGCTGTTGCAGGGCCGGCGTTGCGGTGCCTGCCGGATCGAGATCGACCGCGGGGAATCCGCGCGGATCGCCGCTGCGGCCGACGACGACGTGGTGCGGTGCCCGGAGTGTGGGGCGATCCTGTTGCGTATCAAGGGGTTCGGCGCGTGAAGGTGCTGGTCGAAGCGGACGGCGGCTCGCGGGGCAACCCTGGCCCGGCCGGCTTCGGAGCGGTGGTGTTCTCCGCCGACCACGCCACAGTGCTGGCCGAGAGCAAACAAGCCATCGGCCGGGCAACCAACAACGTCGCCGAATATCGCGGCCTGATCGCGGGTTTGACCGAAGCGGCGAGCCTGGGCGCTTCCGAGGTCGCGGTGGCGATGGACTCCAAACTGGTGGTGGAGCAGATGTCGGGCCGCTGGAAGGTGAAGAACGCCGACCTGGCGGTGCTGCATCAGCAGGCCCGGGATCTCGCGTCGGGGTTCTCGGAGGTGACGTTCCGCTGGATTCCGCGTGCGCAGAACTCGCATGCCGACCGGTTGGCCAACGAAGCCATGGATGCGGCGGCCAGTGTGTCCGACGAGGTGAAAGCGGTTGCACCACATGCCAATCCGGCTGGCTGGACAGGAGCCCGCGGTGAGCCGACGCGGATGCTGCTGTTGCGGCACGGACAGACTGAACTCTCGGTCGAGCGCCGCTACTCCGGGCGGGGTAATCCGGCGCTGACCGAACTCGGGCGCCAGCAGGCCGCGGCCGCCGCGGCGTATCTGGCGCAGCGCGGCGGCGTCTCGGCGGTCATCAGTTCACCGCTGCAGCGCGCCTACGACACCGCCGCGGCCGCCGCCAAAGGCCTGGGCCTCGACGTCACCGTCGACGACGATCTGATCGAAACCGACTTCGGCGGCTGGGAGGGGCTGACTTTCGCCGAGGCGTCGGCAGCCGATCCCGAACTGCACGGGCGCTGGTTGCGCGACACCAGTGTCGACCCGCCCGGCGGCGAGAGTTTCGACACCGTGCACACCCGGATACGCCGGGCCCGCACGCGCATCATCTCCGAGCACGCCGGCTCGACCGTGCTGGTGGTGTCGCACGTGACGCCGATCAAGACGATGCTGCGCATGGCCCTCGACGCCGGGCCGGGCATCCTGTACCGGCTGCATCTGGACCTGGCGTCGCTGTCGATCGCGGAGTTCTACCCCGACGGCCTGGCCTCGGTGCGGCTGGTGAACCAGACCTCGTATCTCTGATCAGGTGTGCAGGTGCAGGCGTTCGCCTTGGGCGCCGAAGATCATGATGGCCTCCACGGGCCCGTCGACCGCGCCGAACCAGTGCGGTGTCCAGGTGGTGAACTCGACGGCCTCGCCCGGTTCGATGGTGAAGTCACGATCGCCGAGGACCAGGCGCATCTTGCCGGACAGTACGTACATCCAGTCCTGACCCTCGTGCACCGGAAGCTCTTTCGGCGGAGTCCTGCGTTGCGGATTCACCCGGATCTTGAACGCGTGCAGCCCGCCGGCCGGCCCGTGGCGGGTCAGCGGCCAGAAGGTCACATCGTTGTGGGTGTGTGAGGCGCCGCGCACCCGGGGGTCGGGTTGTTCGGGTTCGCGCAACAGATCGTCGGTGCTGACGGACAATGCGGCGGCCAAGCGCGGGAGGTGGTCGAGCGCCAGCCGGCGCTTGCCCGATTCCAGCCGGCTCAGCGTCGACACGTCGATCTGGGCGCGCCGGGACACGTCGTCGAGCGTCAGTCCCTGGCGTATTCGTAATTCGCGGAGCCGGCGCCGCACCAACGTATCGACGTCGGGAGCCTCGTTTGCCTGCATGGCAAAACAGCTTGGCATTCTGGCCGACCGACTGCAAGCTCGTGTCATGGACGTTGATTGTGTGATCGTCGGTGGCGGCGCCGCGGGCCTCAGCGCCGCACTGGTTTTGGGCCGGGCCCGGCGCCGCACGCTGGTGGTGGACGCCGGACAGCAGAGCAACCGCGCAGCGCACGGGATCGGCGGGCTGTTGGGTTCGGACGGCCGGCCGCCGGCCGAGTTGTATGCCCGCGGCCGGGCCGAGCTGGCCGCCTATCCCAGCGTCGAGGTGCGTGACGGCGTGGTGGTTGATGCCCTCTCGGTCGGTGGCGGGTTCACCGTCGAACTGGCCGACGGTGCCCGCGTGAACACCCGCACCATCCTGCTGGCCACCGGAATGGAGTACCGGCCGATCCCGCTGCCCGGCGTGGACGAGCTGTGGGGCGCCTCGGTGTTCCACTGCCCGTTCTGCCACGGGTGGGAGGTCCGGGACAAGCCGTTGGCGGTGTGCGCCAACGGGGATCGCGCCATCCACACCGCCTTGTTGCTGCGCGGGTGGAGTGACGACGTGGTGCTGCTGACCAACGGCGCGGCCGAACTCTCCGAGGAGCAACGTGACCTGCTGGTCGCGGCCAAAGTCTCGATCGACGAGCGGCCGATCGCCGAATTGGCCGGCGTCAACGGTGAGCTGGACGCGGTGGTGTTCACCGACGGAGATCGACTGCCGCGCAGCGCAATGCTGGTTTCCACGACCATGCACCAGCGGTCGGCGCTGGCCCAGCGCCTGGGCGCGGAGTTCGCCGAGCCCGGACCCGTTGCCGTCGACGCGCTGAAAATCGATCCGTTCTGTCGCACCAGTGTGCCGGGGCTGTTCGCCGCCGGTGACGTGAGTGCTCAGATGCCGCAGGTGGCGGCTGCGGTGGCCGCGGGTTCGCTGGCCGGGGCCGCCGTGATGCAGACGAAGATGTCCGAGGATTTCGGACTGCCCATCCCACAGCCCAGGAGCTGACCATGCCGGAAAGCAGTGAAACACAGCAGATGTGGAACGCCATGTATCGCGAGTCGCCGCGGCGCTGGACCGGTGAGGCGAATGTGCGGTTCGCCGAGGTGGTATCGGCGCTGCCGCCGGGACGGGCGCTCGATCTGGGATGTGGGGAGGGGGGCGACGCCAAGTGGCTGGCCTCTCGGGGCTGGCATGTGGTGGCCGTCGACATCTCCGATGAGGCGCTGCGGCGCGCCGCCGAGGATGCCGGAGAGCTGGCCTCGCACATCGACTTTGCGCACCACGATCTGACGCAGACGTTCCCCGAGGGCGAGTTCGATCTGGTGTCCGCCCAGTTTCTGCAGTCCCCGGTGGACTGGGATCGGTACACCCTGCTGCGGCGGGCCGCCGCAGCCGTCGCCCCCGGTGGCACCTTCGTCCTGGTGGATCACGGCGCTGCGCCGCCGTGGTCGGCGCACAAGCATGCCCATCACGTCTTCACGACCCCGCAGCAGGTCGTCGACGGGTTGGCGCTCGACATGTCGATGTGGCAGGTGCTGCGCGCCGAGGTCGTGGAGCGCGAGGCCGTCGGTCCGGACGGCCAGCACGCTCACATACCCGACAACGTGATCGTGGTGCGGCGCACGGCCTGATGCGGTCAGGCGGCGTCGTGGAACACCAGGCCAAGGGTGAACCGGGTGCCGCTGCGAACCTCGGAGACGCCATGCCGAACGGGCGCGGCCGACCATCCACGCGTTGACGGCACCGGCCGGTCGCGGGTGGTGAACACGAAGCCGTGCCGCCACGGGATCTGGACGGCGGTCCCGCGTGACTGCGCGCGGGGCCGCTGTTCGACGAGCAGGAACTCGCCGCCGGTGTAGTCGACGCCCGGTTCGCTGAGATTGATCACCACTTGCAGGGGAAACACCAACTCTCCGTAAAGGTCTCGATGCAGTGCATTCCAGTCGCCGGCGCCGTACCGCAGCAGGAGGGCGGTGGGTTTGTCCTGCTGGGCGCGATGGCACATCCCCAGCCAGTCGTCGAGGGTGTCCGGCCACGGCGCCTCCCGGCCCAGCCGGTGATACCAGTCGCGGGCGATCGGAAGAAGCCCTGGATACAGCCGTTCTTTGAGGGACTGAATGGGTTCGGGGTAGGGCGTATCGAAGTAGCGGTACTGCCCGGACCCGAACCGGTGTCGCGACATGTCGATGGTGGCCCGGAACAGCCGGTCCTCGGCATAGAGACCGCGGAGCCTGGCCGCGTCGCCGGCGCTGACCAGTTCGGGCAGCAGGGCGCCGCCAGTGCGGTCCAACTCGTCGGCCACCTGCGCCCAATGGATGCTCATATCTCGTAGACGCCCCCGGTGTTCGGAATGTGAGGTCTGTCGAGGAACACTTCCGCGCCCGCGGAGGTTGTGACCTGAGACACCGCCGACGAGAGGTTCAGCCATGCCGACGATGACCAGTGACGAACGTGAAGCCTTCCTGGCCGAGAAGCGGGTGGGGGTGATCGCGGTGGAGCGGCCCGACCGGGCGCCGCTCTCGGTGCCGATCTGGTACGGCTACGAGCCTGGCGGCGAGGTGCTGCTCTGGACCGACGCCGGTTCGCTGAAGGAGCAACTGATCCGTGCGGCCGGGCGGTTTGCCATCACGACGCAGGTGGAGGAGCCGCCGTATCGCTATGTGACGGCCGAGGGGGACGTGACCGCCATCGAGTCGGCCACCCGCGACGTCGTCGAGGCGATCGCGGTGCGATATCTCGGTACCGAGGCCGGTGCGGAGTTCACCGATCAGAGCCTCGGCTCGACGTCGGTGGTGATCCGGATGCGCCCGCAGCGCTGGTTGAGCACGGACTACTCGAAGGAGTAGCTCGCCGGTCCCAGACACGATGACGTTTTGCCCTTTTCGGCCGGGGACCGCGGGGTTATCCGTCGCCGACGTACTTCACTTCGAGTGCGGGGCGTGTGTCCAATGAGAACCTCGCCGTCTAGGTCCGCCACCCGCGGGGGGCATCATCGGGCCGCTGCGAGATCGCAAAGACGGACGCGCGGATCGATGGGTTCATTAAGGGCCACCCCCGCCGCTTTGGAGCGCAAGTGTCACCACCACGACCACCGGAACTGTCACCGATGTCTTGGGAGATGTCAGCATCAATGTCAGTGGGGCCCGATAGTATTCGAACATGCTTTCGAATGATGCGCTCAACGAGGCGATGCTGCAGCTCAGCGCCGATTACTCGCTCCGAGAGTCCCGGATCCGGGCCTCGTGGGCACTCGTTGCACGCATGTACGCCGTCGACATGCAGTGCTGGCGCCCGAGAGCCGGCACTGTCGGTATGCGGGGCCACTGTGTGCGTCTCGGCGGCCTTGACACGGCCGGCATCGCTTCCGCCGCTAGGGGTCTCAACGGTCCCGGTGCGCACGGCCGCGCCCGCATGTCCGGCCGGCTACCCGGGCTGCACACCGGCCCCAGCCCTCCAGCGGAGGTCGTGCCCGTTCTTCGTCGACGATGAAGAGCATCACGTCACCGCCGAGAAACGACGGGCGGTGAACCGGCCATGCACTGGCGGTACGGGCGTTCGGGGCGAGTGCGGCTTGACGATCGCGTGCGGAGTGTCTGCCGGTCGATGTCGGGTGAGCGGCGTGCACCGGGCCGCTGCCGCGGGATGAACGGGACCGACGCGTATTGGTCTTTGACCGGCGTCAACCAGTACCTTGGGTGGGCGAACGAGTTGGCCGGGCGGCCGCGGGTGACCGACCGGTCCTGCAGAGGGGGAGGAGGGACGGTCGGCCATTCGAGGAAAGTCCGGACTTCACAGAGCAGGGTGATTGCTAACGGCAATCCGAGGTGACTCGCGGGACAGTGCCACAGAAAACAGACCGCCGGAAACGGTAAGGGTGAAACGGTGCGGTAAGAGCGCACCAGCATCCCGGGTGACCGGGGTGGCTAGGCAAACCCCACCCGAAGCAAGGCCAAGAAGGTCGCGTGGGGGCGCGACTGCGCAGACGCCCGAGGGTTGCTCGCCCGAGTCTGCGGGTAGGCCGCTCGAGGTACCCGGTGACGGTGTGCCCAGATGGATGGTCGCCACTGAGCGGCTCCGGAGACGGAGCCGCTCAGGACAGAATCCGGCTTACAGGCCAGCTCGTTCGCCTCTACAGCTTGCGCACGGACTTGTCGAGCTTGGCCAGTGCCTCCTCGACCTGCTCCCGCGCGTGATCGGCGAGCTCGTGCTCGCGCTGGAACAGCAGCCCGTAGGTGAAAGTGTCTTCGCCCGCGGCGTGGGCGACGTCGGCTTGCTGACTCAGATGCGCCCGGCTGACGTAGCTGTCCTGGTGTTCCCCCAGCAGCGTCTGGATCTCCTTGGCGGCGCCCGACACCTTGTCGGCGCCCAGTGCCGAGGCCGTGTAACGCAACCGCTTGGCGCTCTTACGGATTCGGTGCAGGGCCTCGTCGCGGTCCTCGGTGGCCTCATCGGCGGCCTTGGCGGCCTTGCGCACACGCTTGTAGGCCGAGTCGATGGTCACCGGAGACGCGTGCTTACCCTCGGCCGTCGTCGGCTCGGCCGTCACCAGCTCTTCGAGAGCATCGAGCAACCGGAAGTACCGGGACGTACGCATGGCCGCCAGCGAGCGACGATGCCCCACCTCGTAGCGTTTCTTGGCGCCCTCGACCAGACGTTCGCGCACCGGGCCGCGCACCAGTTCGGCGGGCAACCCGTCAAGTGCGTTCTCGTAGCGCTCGGCCAGTACCTCCGCATCGCGGGCCACGCCCAGGATGGCCGCGAGCGCGCGCAGTTCGTCGAGTACCCAGCTGTCGTCGGTCAGCCCGAACGACTCCTCGGACTCCTTGAGGAGGCTGCGCAACTTACGCGTCGTGACCCGCATCTGGTGCACCGAGTCCCACACATCGGCGCGCACCGCGCGGTCCCATTCGATCAGCTCAGCCACCTGCTGGGCCACGGCGCGGTGCACCGGATCCGCGGGCAGGGGCGCCTCGGCCTTCGGCTCCGCGCCGGTTGCGAGCACCCGCGCGAGTTTCGACCCCGAGCCGGCCGGGACGGCCCCGGCGTCGAGCAGCCGATTGCCCAGGCGATCCAACAGAGCAGGCTCCGCGTCGGGAGTCAGCAACTCCAGCTCCCACTCCCGCCACGCCTGCTCGTCGCCGCCGACCGCCCATGCGGTGACCTGGTCATCGCAGAATTCGGCCAGCGCGGTGCCGTCGCTGCCGTGCAGCAGCTGGATGTGGCGGGTGGTGCTGATCTGCGCCACCGGCGCCAACGGCCGGTCACGAACGATGGCCAACACCACGTCGAGCAGCTCGGCCGGCACCGTCTCGGTACCAGCATCCAGCGGTAACCGGACCTCCGTGCGAGCGTCCGCGCCGGCGGGCAGCTTGAGGTGCCAGCCCTCGTCGGCGCCACCGGTGCGCCGGCGCAACGTGATCTTGCGTGCCGCCAGGTCGTGATCGGCGGTGTCGAAGTACACGGCGTCCAACGACTCGGCCGGCGACAGCTCTACCCGTGCTACGGCCGACAGTCCGTCGAAGGACGGAGATACCGTCGATTCGGTCACGTCGAACTTGCGCTCGACTTCCTTGTGCCGGGTCGGTTTCGCGCTGGCCATGTCCACCTTCGCTCGTGCGTGCCTCCAAGAGTCTGAACAGAGTGCCACATCCAGGTGAACAAACAGATCCGGGCGATCGCGCCGTCAGCTGGCGATCTGTCGCCTGAACTCTCCGGCGTTGTCCCACGCTTGCCGCTCGGCCGCGAACGCCTCGGCCTGTTGGCGGCGGAACGCCGCGATGGGGTCGGCGTCGCGCTCCAGGAAAGCGAGGTAATCGGCCATCGAGAACTTGCCGTCGGTGATCGCGACATCGCCGCGGCCGGCGGCCATCTCCGCCCGCATGTCCAGCAGCTCCTCGGCACTCACGGGATAGAAGCTGATCCGGTCGAAGTACCGCAGCAGCCACGGCGTGCCCGGCTCGAATGACCGGGAATCGCGTGGGTGGCTGTGGTTCCACACCTGGGTGGTGCGTCCGACGAACTGGTAACCGCCCGGTCCCTCCATCCCGTAGATGCACATGTAGGCCCCACCGATACCCACCGCGTTCTCCGGTGTCCAGGTCCGGGCCGGGTTGTACTTGGTGGTGACCAGACGGTGCCGGGGGTCCAGGGGAGTGGCCACCGGCGCGCCCAGGTAGACATCACCGAGGCCGAGCACCAGGTACTCAGCCCCGTACACCACGTCATGAACCTCGGACACATCGCCGAGTCCGTTGATCCGCCGGATGAACTCGATGTTCCACGGGCACCACGGGGCATCGGCGCGCACGCCATGGATGTAGCGCTGGATCGCCTCGTGCGTGGCCGGGTCGTCCCATGACAACGGGAGCGACACGGTGCGGCTCGGCACCACCAGTTCGTCTGTCGCGGGCAGAGTCTCGTCGATGCCGGCCAGCAGACCGGTGATCTCGCCGATGCTGAGCCGGCCGGGGTCGAACTGCACCTGCAGTGACCGCACCCCGGGGACCAGCTCGGTGATGCCGTCGACACCGCGGGCACGAAGCTCCTCGTAGAGCACGTGCACCCGGGCCCGCATGGCCAGGTCGAGCACCATCGGCCCGTACTCGACGAGCACCCCGCCGTCACCGGCACGCCGCAGCGTCACTTCGGTGCCGTCGGCGGTGGCGTACCGGTTCAGCACTCCGTCGTCGGCGTCGCCGGCTTTCGACAGCACCAGCGGTAACGACGCCCGCCGGTCGACGTCGAGGCTGTGCACCGAGGGTGCCCGGTCGGCGCGCACCGGCACGAACCGCACCGAGTCGCCCGGCGCCAGCTGGCCGAGCTTCCAACGGTCACCGCTGACGACGGTGACCGGGCAGACGAAGCCACCGAGGCTGGGTCCGTCGGGACCGAGGAGGATCGGGGTGTCACCGGTGAAATCAAGTGCACCAACACAATAGGCGGTGTCGTGGATGTTCGACGGGTGCAGTCCGGCCTCTCCGCCGTCGCTGCGCGCCCACCGCGGTTTCGGTCCTTCGAGGCGCACGCCGGTGCGATCGGAGTTGAAATGCACGGTGTAGTCGGTGGCCAGCAGGGTGTCGATGTCGTTGCGGGTGAAGAACTCCGGTGCGCCGTGTGGTCCTTCGGTGACGGCCAGCTCCCAGCGATGACCGATGCTGGGTTGCTCCTCGATGGCCGCCCGGGCGGCGCGGTCCTGGCGCAGCTCGTGCGGGCCGGGGTCGGTGCCGATGGTCAGGTCGTCACCGGCGCGCAGCGCGCGACCGTCATGACCACCGAATGCTGCGAGGGTGAATGTGGCTGTGCTCTCGAGGTATTCGGGCTCGACAAGTCCGCCGGCGAACAACACGTAGCAGCGCATGCCCGGCCCGGTCATGGTGCCGACCTCCAGCGTGCCTCCCGCGGGAATCGAGATCGACTGCCACATGGGGGCGGGTGCCCCGTCGACGCTCACCGGCACGGGCGCTCCGGTGACACATACCCGGGCGCCGTCGGGGAACCGCAGACTCGGACCACTGCGGGTGCACTCCAGGCCGCCGACACCTTCGGTGTTGCCGAGCAGCCGATTGCCGATCCGGAACGACAGGTCGTCCATCGGCCCCGACGGCGGAACGCCGATGTGCCAGTAGCCGATTCGACCCGGCCAGTCCTGCACCGTGGTCAGCATTCCGGGGCTGACCACGTCGATTTTTGTGGTCATGAGCCGGTGATCACCATGCGCACCGGCGTGGGGTCGAAGCCGTTGCACGGATTGTTGATCTGCGGGCAGTTGGACACCAGCACCAGGGTGTCGGAGTCGGCGCGCACGGTCAGCGACTTGCCGGGGGCCGACAGCCCGTCGACGATACCGAGGGTGCCGTCGGCTTCCACCGGGACGTTCATGAAGAAGTTGATGTTGGGCACGATGTCGCGCTTGCCCATACCCCACTTCGAGGCCTCGGCGAGGAAGTTCTCGGCGCAGGCGTGCTGGTGCACGGTGTGGTGTCCGTACCGCAGGGTGTTGGACTCCTTGGAGCAGGCGCCGGCAAGGGTGTCGTGGTTACCCACCTCGTCGGAGACGATGGTGACCAGTGGGGTGCCGTCGGCGGCGCGCAACACCGAACCGGTGGTGAGGAAGATGTTGCCCTGGCCGGCGACGGTGGCCTGGCAGCTGTAGCGCTTGGACGGGTCCACCCGATCGGTGCCGGGGTGCACGCCGTAGAAGAGTGTGTCGACGGCCTGATTGCCGTGCAGATCGATGATCTGCAGCTGCTGGCCGGCACGCAGGATCGCAGACCACGGCGCGCAGGCGGCCACGACTTCATCGGAGATGACGGTGATTTCGGGGGCGAGTGTCATGGGGTGTCCTAGCTGATCGCGGCGGCGTTCTGGGCGCAGGCCCAGGTGCTCTCGGTGTTGAACAGGGCGCGTAGGTACTCGGGGTCGGTGCTCACCGGCGTGCGCAGTTCCTCGTCGGCGCGCCAGGCCAGGACGTCGAGCCCCGTCGTCTCACCACGCGGATCGAGCGGATGGGCCGCGTTGACCAACGCCACCACCACGGGCAGGTGGATCAGCAGGTCCACCGCGGCGCCCGGGCCGGCGGATCCGGTGAATTCCAGCGCACCGTCCTGCGCGGCCCGCACGCCCTGGAAGAACGACGCCGACGGGGCGACGTCGCGGGCGTCCATGCCGTGTTTGGCCGCAGCCAGCAGCATTGCGCTCTGCCCGGCGGGGGTCATACCGCACAGCAGGTCGTGGTGCCCGGAGGAGTCGGCGACGACGGTGGCCAGCACCCGACCCTGGTCGGACAACAGGGGGTGACCGGTACCCAGATAGGCCTGCCACGGCACCTTCATGGTGTCGGCCACGTTCAGCCGTTCCCAGTTGGCGTCGGCGCGGAACAACAGCAGGTGTGCGCAGGCATGGCCGTCGGGGTCGATGAGGCGCAGGCGGCTGCCGCGCCCGAGGACGCGGGTGGTGTAGGACCCGCCGGGAACGCTTTCGGCCCAGACCAACCGGGTGGGGTCGATGCCCTCGGGGGTGGCGGGGACCCGCATCTGCGCACCCGAGGCCTGTGACCGGGCATGCGATCGGGCGCCGTCGGTGGACGCGGTGCTCATAGTTCCTCCCTGACCGATTAACTGTCGGGTGAAAGTTTTGTGGCAGCGCGTTCCGGGGTCATGTCTGCGCTGTTACGTTCGCGTGACACTTTCTGTCGGTTGACAGGTAATGGGATCGGCGCAGGTGGCGCACCCTCCGCGGCATCGCCAATGCAACAATGTGACGCATGCGCACCGACGGCCGTGGGCGGCCGCGCCTGGAGCAATCGCGTCGTCCGGGCAAGACGGCCCGTGAGGAGATCCTCGACGCGGCCGCCGAACTCTTCACCACCCACGGCTACTCCAGCACGTCGACGCGCGCGATCGCCGATGCAGTGGGCATGCGGCAGGCCTCGCTCTACCACCATTTCGCCACCAAGGACGACATTCTCGACGCGCTGGTTGCCGGCACCGTCGACGCACCGTTGGTCCTGGCCCATGAGCTGCTGGCCGAATCCTCGCCGGCTGCCCCGCGGCTGCACCTTCTGGTGGTCAGCGACGTGACCCAGCTGTGCGGCAGCCGCTGGAATCTGGGCGCGCTGTACCTGCTGCCGGAGCTGCGAGTGGACCGGTTCGCGGGCTTTCGCGCCCGTCGCGCCGAATTGCGTGAGCACTACCGGCTGCTGGCCCGTCAGGTCATCGCCGAGTGTGCCGGTCCCGTCGACGCCGACGATCTACCGTTCCGGCTGGTCGAGACCGTGATCAACCGGCGCTCCGATGACAACGGGTGCCCGCCGGAGCAGCCGTGGGTGATCGCCGACGGCGCGCTGCGCTCGCTGGGCTGGTCGGGGGATTTCGACGCGCTTCGGCGGGGGACCGCTGATCGACTGCTCAGCCCACCGGCTAACGTCTCGGCATGACCTTCGAGACACTGCAGTTCGACCAGGCCGGCGCCATCACCACCATCACGCTGAACCGCCCCGAGGCCGCCAACGGGATGAACGACACCATGACCCGTGAACTCGCCGAGGCCGCCGTGCAGGCGGACACCGCCGAGACCAAGGTCGTGGTGATCACCGGTGCGGGCCGATTCTTCTGCGCCGGAGGCGATCTCAAGGCGATGGCCGCGTCACCGCTGGGACCGGGTCCCTTCGTCAAGGGCATCGCCGACGATCTGCATCGCGCCGTCTCGACGTTCGCCCGGATGGACGCCGTGGTGATCACGGCCGTCAACGGCGTGGCCGCCGGTGCCGGTTTCTCGTTGGCGATCAGCGGCGACCTGGTGCTCGCCGCCGATACCGCGGCGTTCACCATGGCCTACACCAGAGCGGGGCTGAGCCCCGACGGCAGTGCGTCGTATTACCTGCCGCGGCTCATCGGTGTGCGGCGCACGCAGGAACTGATGCTGACCAACCGCACCCTGTCGGCGGCCGAGGCTCATGCGTGGGGCCTGGTCAACGAGGTCGTCGAGGGTGCGGCACTGGCCCGGCGGGCCGCCGAGTTGGCCGACCAGATTGCTTCTGGCGCAAAACAATCCCACGCCGCCGTGAAGAAGCTGGTGCTGGCTTCGTTCGGCAACGACATCGAGACCCAGATGGCGCTCGAGGCCGACCTCATCGCGGAGAACGCCGACGGACCCGACGGTGGAGAGGGGATCGACGCGTTCCTGAACAAACGCGCGCCCAGGTTCGCCTGAGCCCGCGTCGGTTCGGGTTCGGGGGCTAGAAGGAGTGTTCTTCGGCGGGGAAGGTACCGCTGGCCACCTCGGCGGCGTATTCGGTTGCCGCGCGGCGCAACTCACCGCCGACATCGCCGAAGCGCTTCACGAACTTCGCGGTGCGGCCGGAGGTCATCCCGGCCATGTCCTGCCACACCAGTACCTGGGCGTCGCAGTTGGGGCCCGCACCGATACCGACGGTGGGGATGGTCAGCTTGCCGGTGATCTGCGTGGCCAGTTCGGCGGGCACCATCTCCAGCACCACGGCTACGGCACCTGCCTCGGCCACGGCAATGGCGTCGTGGATGGTCTGCTCGGCGGCGTCACCGCGCCCCTGCACCTTGAAACCGCCCAGGCCGTTGACACTCTGCGGGGTGAAGCCGATGTGCGCGATCACCGGGATGCCGGCCTGGGTCAGGGTGGCGATCTGGTCGGCCACCCGCTCGCCGCCCTCGAGTTTGACCGCGTGGGCGCCGGTCTCCTTCAGGAACCGCGTCGCACTGGCCAGGGCCTGCATGGCGCCGGCTTCGTAACTGCCGAAGGGCAGGTCGGCGACCACCAGCGCGTGCGGAGCCCCCTTGACCACACCGCGGACCAGCGGGATCAGTTCGTCGATGGTGATGGGCACGGTGGTGTCGTAGCCGTAGACGACATTGGCCGCGGAATCACCCACCAGGAGAACCGGGATCTCGGCCTCGTCGAACACCCGGGCGGTGGAGTAGTCATAGGCGGTGAGCATGGACCACTTGTGGCCTTCGCTCTTCCAGGCCTGTAGATGGTGCGTGCGAACCTTGAAGCGCTTCTTGGGCTGATCGGAGGCAGCGCCATAAACATGCTGCTCTTGCATTCCGGCTTTTTCAGACATCACTGTCCTCTGCGGTGGTCGGTTCGATCCTCGAGGCCCATCAGGGTCCCCGGGTCTGCTGACGCCACCAGTCTGCCAGCCGGGTCCGTTCACGTGAACTGCAAGTTAAGTGGAGTTCCTCACACCCTTCGCTTCTTGGACATACGATCGCCGGATGCAACGGCTCAGCGGGCTCGACGCCAGCTTCCTCTATCTCGAAACTCCGTCGCAGCCCTTGCACGTGTGCTCGATCCTGGACGTCGACACCTCGACGATGCCGGGCGGATACACCTTCGAACGTCTGCGCGACGAACTGGTGGTCCGGATCGCGGCGATGCCGGAATTCCGCGACAAACTGGCCGACAGCCGGTTCAACCTCGATCACCCAGTGTGGGTGGAGGACAAGGACTTTGACGTCGACCGGCACCTGCACCGCATCGGGCTGCCCGGTCCCGGCGGACGGGTGGAGCTGGCCGAGATCTGCGGGCACATCGCCTCGCTGCCGCTGGACCGCTCCCGCCCGCTGTGGGAGATGTGGGTGATCGAGAACGTCGCGGGCACCGACGCGCACGCCGGTGGCCGGCTGGCCGTCATGACCAAGGTGCATCACGCCGCCGTGGACGGGGTCACCGGAGCCAACCTGATGTCCCAGTTGTGTTCCCCCGAACCCGACCCGCCTGCGCCGGATCCGGTGCCGGGTTCCGGCGACGCCAATCAGCTCGACATCGCCGCCCGCGGTCTGGTGCGGTTCGCCAACCGGCCGGTGCACCTGGCCACCAAGGTGCTGCCCTCAACGGTCACCACGGTGGTCGACACGGTACGTCGTGCTATCAGCGGTTCGGCGATGACGAGCCCGTTCACCGCCCCGCAGACCGCGTTCAACGCCAACGTGACCTCACACCGCAATGTCGCCTACGCCCAGCTGGACCTCGAGGACGTCAAGAAGGTCAAGAACCACTTCGGGGTCAAGGTCAACGATGTGGTGATGGCGCTGGTCTCCGGGGCGCTGCGGGAGTACCTGCTCCAGCGCGACGAACTGCCCGACAGCTCCCTGGTGGCCATGGTGCCGGTGTCCGTCCACGACAAATCCGACCGCCCCGGCCGCAACAAGGTGTCGGGGATGTTCGCCAGTCTGTACACCACCATCGCCGACCCGGCCGAGCGGCTGACCGCCATCGCGGAGGCGACTTCGGTTGCCAAGGAACACAGTTCGGCCATCGCGGCGACACTCCTGCAGGACTGGTCGCAGTTCGCGGCGCCCGCGGTGTTCGGCGTGGCGATGCGGGTCTACGCCCGGTCGCGGCTCACCGAGGCGCGCCCGGTGCACAACCTGGTGCTGTCCAACGTCCCCGGTCCGCAGGTGCCGCTGTACTTCCTGGGATCGGAAGTCAAGGCGATGTATCCGCTCGGGCCGATCTTCCACGGGTCCGGGCTCAACATCACGGTGATGTCGCTGATCGGCAAGCTGGACGTGGGCTTGGTCTCCTGCCCGGAGTTGCTGCCGGACCTGTGGACGATGGCCGACGACTTCCAGGTCGGGATGGAAGAACTGCTCGCCGCGGCCAACCGCTGACAGCCGCACCGCCAGATGGCGCGCCTACCAGCGCCTGAGCGGTTCCGGGCTGGGCTCATGGCAGCATATTGCCCATGAGCAAGCTCGCCCGTCGCCGTCCTCTGCGTGCCACCTTGATCGGGGTGACGATCGCGGGACTGGTGTTCGGGGCGGCCGGGTGCAGCAGGCAGGTCGACGGCCAACCGACCGCGGCGGGCGCCCGTGCGGGTGCACCCGTGGCCTGGGAGGCCTGCCAGTTCACGGAGCCGTCGCAGATCGAGCTGCCCGAAGGCACCGAGTGCGGACTGTTGGCAGTACCCGTGGACTACGACGAGCCCGACGGTGACGCGCTGGACCTGGCGCTGATCCGGTTCCCCGCCACGGGAGAGAAGATCGGCTCGCTGGTGTTCAACCCGGGCGGGCCGGGGGAGTCGGGTATCGAGGCCGCGTTCGGCTTGCTGCGCACCCTGCCCGACGAGATCCGGGAGCGTTTCGATTTCGTCGGCTTCGACCCACGCGGGGTCGCCTCGTCGAGCCCGGCCCTGTGGTGCAACTCCGACGCCGACAACGACCGGCAACGCGCCGAACCGCTCATCGAGTACACCCAGGAGGGCGTCGACCGCCTGAACCGGGACACCGAGGAGTACGTCCAGCGGTGCATCGACAAGATGGGCACCGAGTTCCTGGCCAACGTCGGCACCGACAACGTCGCACGAGACCTCGACCGCATCCGCGAAGCGCTCGGTGAGGAGAAGCTGACCTTCCTGGGCTACTCCTACGGCACCCGGATCGGGTCCACCTACGCCGAGCAGTTCCCGCAGAACGTCCGCGCCATGATCCTCGACGGCGCCATCGATCCCAACGCCGACCCGGTGGAAGCCGATATCGCCCAGGCGAAAGCGTTCCAGTCGGCGTTCAACGACTTCGCCGCGGACTGCGCCACCAACCCGGACTGCCCGCTGGGCACCGACCCGGCGAAAGCCGTTGAGGTGTACAAGGATTTGCTGGCCCCGTACGAGCAGACGCCGGCACCGACCCAGGATCCGCGCGGCTTGTCGCACTTCGATGCCACCACGGCCACCATCATGGCGCTGTACTCACCGGCGCTGTGGCGGCACCTGACGCAGGGCCTGTCGGAGTTGCGCGACGGGCACGGCGACACGCTGCTGATCCTGGCCGACATGTACATGCGCCGTGACGGCAACGGTCACTACACCAACGCCACCGACGTCCGGATGGCGGTGAACTGCATGGACAAACCGCGGATCACCGACATGTCGGTGCTGGTGGACGAAGACCGCAGACTGCGCGAGGCCGCGCCGTTCCTGTCGTTCGGCGAATTCACCGGTCTGGTCCCGGAACCCACGTGCAACCTCTGGCCGGCCGAACCCACCAGCGAACCGCACGAGCTGTCGGTGCCGGACCTGCCGGCGACGCTGGTGGTCTCGATCACCGGTGACCCGGCCACGCCCTACGAGGCGGGGGTGAAGCTGGCCGATCAGCTCGGCGGCGGGCTGGTGACCTTCGACGGCACCCAGCACACCGTGACGTTCCAGGGCAATGCCTGTGTGGACGACTACGCGACGCGCTACCTGATCGACGGGGCGATGCCGCCGCCGGACGCCAAGTGCTGATGCGCCGTGGTTATTGATACCGGAGCGTGACCCGCTCGGGTGCGACGCCCGCGGGCGGGCATGCGACGATGTGTCGCATGCGTCGTTCCTTGTTCTCGGGCTCGATGCTGCTCTCGATCGCTCTGCTGGCCGGCATCACTGCGCCCGGTGCGCAGGCCGAGCCGGAACCTGTTGCCACACAACACGTTTGGGCAGACTGCACGCAGTTCGGGTACGGCGTCGACGTGCTGCCCACCGCACAGTGCACCACGGTGCCGGTGCCGGTGAGCGCGGACAACCCCACCGGTCCCCAGGCGGAACTGGCGGTGATCCGCATCCCCGCCAGCGGCACCCGGATCGGTCCGCTGTTCGTCAACCCCGGTGGGCCCGGCGCCTCGGCGGTCGACACGGTGGCCGGTATGGGCCGCGCTCTGGCGGGCAGCCCGATCGCCGAACACTTCGACCTGGTGGGCGTCGACCCCCGCGGGGTCGGGCACTCCACACCGCAACTGCGATGCCGCACCGACGCCGAATTCGACGCCTGGCGGCGCGATCCGATGGTCGACTTCAGCCCGGCCGGGGTGGCGGCCATCGAAGCTCAGTACCAGCAGTTCGCCGACCGCTGCGCCGAACGGATGGGAACCGACTTCCTGGCCGGCGTCGGCACGGTCAACGCGGCGCGTGATCTCGACACGGTGCGGCAGGTGCTCGGCGACGAGCAGCTGAACTACCTCGGGTTCAGCTACGGCACCCAGATCGGCACCTCCTACCTCGAGCAGTTCGGCCAGCATGTGCGCACGATGGTGCTCGACGGTGCGATCGACCCGGCGGTGCCGCCGATGGACGAAACCCTGCGCCAGAACGCCGGTTTCCAAACGGCGTTCAACACCTACGCCGCCAACTGCGCGCGGTCGGAGGGCTGCCCGTTGGGTCAGGACCCGGCGCAGTGGGTCAGTCGGTACCGCGCGCTGGTGGACCCGCTGGTGCGCCAACCAGGCCGGACCGCCGACCCGCGGGGGCTGAGCTATTCCGACGCCATCATCGGCACCGGCAACGCGTTGTACACCCCGCGCTACTGGGATTACCTGACCAGCGGGCTGCTGGGACTGCAGCGTGGCACCGAGGCCGACGACCTGCTGGGGCTGGCCGATCTGTACCAGGGACGCGATGCTGCGGGCCACTACCGCAACAAGCAGGACGCCTTCAACGCGGTGCGCTGTGTCGACGCGCCGGTACCGCAGGACCCGGCCGCCTGGGCGGCCTTCGACCTGCGGATGCGTCAGGTGGCGCCGTTCCAGTCCTACGGTGCCTTCACGGGTTTCGCGCCGCGCGACATCTGCGCATTCTGGCCGGTGCCGGCCACGTCGGCGCCCGCACCGGCGCCGGCCATGCCACCGGGCAAGGTGGTGGTGGTGTCGACGACGCGGGATCCGGCGACGCCGTACCAGGCCGGGGTGGATCTCGCCGGCCAGTTGCAGGCGCCGCTGATCACCTTCGACGGGACCCAGCACACGGTGGTGTTCAACGGGCAGCAGTGCATCGACACGGCGACGGTCAACTACTTCGTCGACCAGGTGCTGCCACCTGCGAATCTGTTTTGCTGAGCGCAGCCGACTCACCGCCGTAACACAGAGTTAACAGGTCTTGCATACGCTCGCCGTCATGGATCGCCAGAAGGAATTCGTGCTGCGCACATTGGAGGAACGGGACATCCGTTTTGTGCGGCTGTGGTTCACCGATGTGCTCGGATTCCTGAAGTCGGTGGCGATCGCGCCCGCCGAACTGGAAGGCGCTTTCGAAGAGGGCATCGGCTTCGACGGCTCGTCGATCGAAGGTTTTGCCCGCGTGTCCGAATCGGACACGGTGGCCCGGCCCGACCCGTCGACTTTCCAGGTGCTGCCCTGGACCACCAGCGGTGGAGATCACCACTCGGCGCGGATGTTCTGTGACATCACCATGCCCGACGGTTCACCGTCGTGGGCCGATTCGCGCCACGTGCTGCGCAGGCAGCTGGCCAAGGCCAGTGACCTGGGCTTCTCCTGCTACGTGCATCCGGAGATCGAGTTTTTCCTGCTGCAGCCCGGTCCCTACGACGGCAGCGTGCCGGTGCCCGCGGACAACGGCGGCTATTTCGACCAGGCCGTGCACGATTCGGCCCCCAACTTCCGGCGGCATGCCATCGACGCGCTGGAGCAGATGGGCATCTCGGTGGAGTTCAGCCACCACGAGGGTGCGCCGGGCCAGCAGGAGATCGACCTGCGCTACGCCGACGCCCTGTCGATGGCCGACAACGTGATGACCTTCCGGTACCTCGTCAAAGAGGTGGCCCTCGGCGAGGGAGTGCGTGCGTCGTTCATGCCCAAGCCCTTCGCGGAGTACCCGGGCTCGGCCATGCACACCCACATGAGCCTGTTCGAAGGCGAGACCAACGCCTTCCACAGCGCCGATGACCCGCTGCAGCTCTCCGACGTCGGCAAGTCGTTCATCGCCGGCATCCTCGAGCACGCCAGCGAGATCAGCGCCGTCACCAACCAGTGGGTGAACTCCTACAAGCGCCTGGTGCACGGTGGCGAGGCGCCCACAGCAGCCTCCTGGGGCGCCGCAAACCGCTCCGCACTGGTTCGTGTGCCGATGTACACGCCGAACAAGTCGTCCTCACGGCGCGTCGAGGTGCGCAGCCCCGACTCGGCCTGCAACCCGTACCTGACGTTCGCGGTGCTGCTGGCCGCCGGCCTGCGCGGGGTCGAAAAAGGTTACGTGCTGGGGCCGCAGGCCGAGGACAACGTGTGGAGCCTGACCGCTGAAGAACGGCGCGCCATGGGCTACCGCGAACTGCCCAACAGCCTCGGCAACGCCTTGGAGGCCATGGAAGGCTCCGAGCTGGTGGCCGAAGCCCTCGGCGAACACGTCTTCGACTTCTTCCTGCGCAACAAGCGCACCGAGTGGGAGACCTACCGCAGCACCGTCACCCCGTTCGAGTTGAAGACCTACCTCAGCCTGTAACGGCTCCCCGCCCGGCAGGATTGCCGAACCGAGGGGCGGTTGCGTTACCGTGCTGACGTGCCCGCGTCCAAACCTGCCTCGCAGCGCCCGAAGCTGCCCAGCGTAGGGCGGCTCGGCCTGCTGGAACGCACCGCGCAGTCCGACCTCACCCGCCTGGGCTGGGACACCGACGCACACATCGAGCTGCTGTGGTCGTTGTCGCGGGCTCCCGACGCCGACGCCGCGCTGCGTGCCCTGGTGCGACTGGCCGACGCCCTGGGCGCCGAGTGGGACGAACTCAACACCGCGCTGCTCAAAGACAAGGGACTGCGCGGCAGGCTGCTCGGGGTGCTCGGCTCGTCGCTGGCGCTCGGTGATCACCTGGTGGCCAACCCGAATTCGTGGCGGCTGCTGCAAGGCGCCACCGCGGGGCCGATCACGCTGCCGTCGGCCGACGAACTCAAGCGCACGTTCCTCGAGGCGGTGTCCCACGTCACCGCCCAAACCGCCCCGGCGACAGTGGTTCCCGTCCTGCGCACGCTGTACCGGGACCACCTGCTGGTACTCGCCGGCCTCGACGTCGCACCTACGGTGGAGAACGAACCGGTACTGCCGTTCCCGACCGTCGGCGCGCACCTGGCCGACATGGCCGACGCCGCGCTGACCGCCGCCCTGCATGTGGCGACCACCATCGTCTGCAAAGGCGACACCAAGCCACCGCGGCTGGCCGTCATCGCCATGGGCAAATGCGGTGCGCGGGAACTCAACTACGTCTCCGACGTCGACGTCATCTTCGTCGGTGAGACCGCGGACGGCACCGAGACGCGGGTGGCCGGGGAGATGATGCGGCTGGCGTCGGAAACCTTCTTCGAAGTGGATGCCGCCCTGCGGCCCGAAGGCAAACGCGGCCAGCTTGTGCGCACCCTGGAATCCCATATCGCCTACTACGAGCGCTGGGCCAAGACCTGGGAGTTCCAGGCCCTGCTGAAGGCCCGGCCCGCCGTCGGTGACGCCGAACTCGGCGAGCAGTACATGGCCGCGCTGATGCCGATGGTCTGGACGGCATGCGAGCGTGAGGATTTTGTGGTCGACGTGCAGGCCATGCGCCGCCGCGTCGTGGAACTGGTGCCCGCCGATGTGCGCAGCCGCGAGATCAAACTGGGCACCGGCGGGCTGCGTGACGTCGAATTCGCCGTGCAGCTACTGCAATTGGTGCACGGCCGCAACGACGATTCGCTGCACGTCACCTCCACGGTGGACGCGCTCGCCGCGCTGGGTTCCGGAGGATATGTCGGCCGCGACGACGCCGCCAACATGACAGCCTCCTACGAATTCCTGCGGCTGCTCGAGCACCGGCTGCAGCTGCAACGCCTCAAGCGCACCCACATGCTGCCCGCCCCCGACGACGACGAGGCACTGCGCTGGCTGGCCCGCGCCGCGCATGTCCGCCCCGACGGCCAGCACGACGCGCTGGGGGTGCTGCGCGAAGAGCTCAAGCGCCAGAGTGTGCGGGTCTCGCGTCTGCACGCCAAGCTGTTCTATCAGCCGCTGCTCGAATCCGTAGGCAACGCAGTCGATTTCGCTTCCGGTCTGAACAACGAGGGGATGTCCAGCGAGGCCGCCGAGCGGCAGCTGGCCGCACTCGGCTACCAGGCGCCGCGCAGCGCGCTGACCCACCTGGCGGCGCTGACCAGCCAGGGCGGCCGGCGGGCCCGGGTGCAGACCGTGCTGCTGCCGACCCTGCTGGACTGGCTTTCCGACACCCCCGATCCCGACGCCGGGCTGCTGGCCTACCGCCGGATCAGCGAGGCGCTGTCCGACGCGCGGTGGTACCTGTCCAGCCTGCGTGACGAGAGTGCGGTGGCCAAGCGGCTGATGCACGTCCTGGGCACCTCGGCGTACGTTCCCGATCTGCTGATGCGCGCCCCGGAGGTCATCCAGTCCTACGCCGACGGGCCCACCGGCCCCAAACTGCTGGACGTCGAACCCGAAGGCGTGGCACGTTCTCTGGTCGCTGCGGCGGGGCGGTACTCGGACCCGGTCAAGGCGATCGCCGCGGCGCGCACCCTGCGCCGGCGTGAACTGGCCCGCATCGCCTCGGCCGACCTGCTGGGCATGCTCGATGTGCGCGCGGTGTGCAAGGCACTCACGTCGGTGTGGGTGGCGGTCCTGCAGGCGGCGCTGGAAGCGGTGATCCGCGCCAACACGCCCGCCGACGGCATCATCCCGGCGAAGTTCGCCGTCATCGGCATGGGCCGGCTCGGCGGCGGTGAACTGGGCTACGGATCCGACGCCGACGTCATGTTCGTCTGCGAGCCCGTCGACGGGGTCGAGGAGAACCGGGCGGTCAAATGGTCGACGTCCATCGCCGAGCAGGTGCGGGCGCTGCTGAACACCCCGAGCGCCGACCCACCGCTGGAGGTGGACGCCAACCTGCGCCCGGAGGGGCGCAGCGGGCCGCTGGTGCGCACCCTGTCGTCCTATGCCGCCTACTACGACCAGTGGGCGCAGTCCTGGGAGGTCCAGGCGCTGCTGCGGGCCCACCCGGTGGCCGGTGACCTCGAGCTCGGGCACCGCTTCCTGCTGATGGCCGACAAGACCCGCTATCCGGCCGGAGGTGTCTCCGAGGCCGCGGTGCAGGAGATCCGGCGCATCAAGGCGCGTGTCGACGCCGAACGGCTGCCGCGCGGCGCGGACCCCAACACCCACACCAAGCTGGGCCGCGGCGGGCTGGCCGACATCGAGTGGACCGTGCAGCTGCTGCAGTTGCGGTTCGCCCACAAGATCCCGTCACTGCATAACACCTCGACGCTGGAATCGCTGGACGCCATCGGCGCCGCGGAGCTGATCGCCGAAGGTGACGTGGACCTGCTGCGGCAGGCGTGGCTGACCGCCACCCGTGCCCGCAGCGCGCTGGTGCTGGTGCGGGGCAAGCCCACCGACCAGCTGCCCGGGCCGGGCCGTCAACTCAATGCCGTGGCCGTGGCCGCCGGTTGGCACAACGACGACGGCAGCGAGTTCCTGGACAACTACCTGCGGGTGACCCGGCGGGCGAAGGCCGTCGTGCGCAAGGTCTTCGGGGGCTAGCTCGGTCGCCGATGCGGCGACGAAGGAGCCGGGGAGGTAGGGCCGAGCTAAAGGGGGTCAGCTCGGTCGCCGATGCGGCGACGAAGGAGCCGGGGAGGTAGGGCCGAGCACGTTTCGTAGAGCCCTCGATGATATGAAGATCGGGTGCGGTTCACCCACGATGCCACCAGCGACGTCGAGTACGAGCGTCAGCGCGCGTACTTCGAGCCCTTCACCGACGCGGTGCGCGACCTGCTGGACGCCACCATCCGAACCGAGGTCGGCGAGGACGCCATCCGGCAGGCGCAGGCCGCCATCGAGGCCGTGACCGCCACGTTGCGCGCCCAGCAGATCGACGGCGCCTACGGCGTGCGGTTCAGCGCCGAAGGCCGCAGCCGGTCCTGGGGCAACCCGGTGATCGGGCTGCGCAACCCGATCGCCCCGCCGCTGGTGATCAGCCGCGACGAGCAGGACCGGTGTGTGGCCGAGTTCGAACTGGGCGCGGCCTACGAAGGTCCGCCGGGGCACGTGCACGGCGGCATGTCCGCGCTGGTGCTCGACCACATCCTCGGCGAGGCAGCCAGTGGGGGACTGACGAAGCCGAACTTCACCGGCACCATCTCGTGCCGCTACGTGCGCGCCACGCCGCTGGGCCGGCTGCGGGCCGAGGCCTACATCGACCGGGTCGAAGGCGTGAAGACCTACGCCCGCGGGTTCATCGCCGACGCCGACGGGGTGTGCGTGGAAGCCGAGGGTGTGTTCATCACCCCCGCTTGGGCGCGCGAGGTCAGCTGACCGGCATGCGGTTCTACGTCAGCGTCGCCTTCTTGGACACCCGGGAAGCCATCGAAGTCGCCAGGGCCGCAGACGAACTCGGCTACGACGGGATCGGCATCCCGGACCATGTGGTGAACCTGGAGAACCTGAAAACACCCTACCCGTACACCAAGGACGGCAAGCGCCGCTGGGAGGCATTCACCGACTGGCCCGACCCCTGGGTGATGATCGGGGCGATCGCGCTGGTGACCACTCGCGTGCGATTCGTCACCACGGTCTACATCCCCGCGATGCGCGATCCCTACTCCGCCGCCAAATCCATCGGCACCGCCGCGGTACTGGCCGGCGGGCGACTGGAACTCGGGGTGGGCGTCGGCTGGTGTGAAGACGAATTCGCGTTGCTGGGACAGCAATTCGAGCGCCGCGGCAAGCGCACCGACGAGATGCTGGAGTTGATGAAACAACTCTGGGCGCCCGGCTGGACCGAGTTCGACGGCGACTTCTACCCGACCCCGCGACTGGAGATGGAACCCACTCCGCCGCCCATCCCGATCTACGTCGGCGGCCTGTCGGACATCGCGTTGCGCCGCGCGGCGCGTCACGACGGCTGGATCGGCGACCTCATCACCACCGATCGGGCGCTGGAACGGGTGTCCCGGCTACGCGAGTTGCGTGCCGACAATGGCCTGTCCATGGATGATTTCACCGTCATCACCCCACTGACCGACGCCTTCACCTCCGAGCATTTTCAAGCTGCCGAGGCCGGCGGAATCCACGGCATCATCACCATGCCGTGGATGTACTACAGCGGAGCCGACGCCACCCTGGCCGAGAAGATCGACGGGATGAAACGCTTCCGCGCCGACATGGCGCTCGACTGAAGGGTTGTCACAACGCGGTGGCCATGGCGCGGTAGCCTTCCCACACACTCCGGTGGTGAGGCGTCCAGGTGGTGGCCGCGCGGAAGCGGGCATTGCTGACCCGCAGGGATCGCGTCATGGACGTGGCACGCTCACCCAGCAATGACGCCAACCGGCCGGGCGCCTCGAGCCATGCCGTCGCGCCGACCGCCTGCGCCATTGCCGCGCTGTTCTGCGCCGCGGTGACGGGCTCGTCATCGACGATGTTGTAGGTGCCGCCGGGGCAGTCGAGCGCCGCGACGACAGCCCCGGCCGCGTCGGCCACATGGATCGATGACAGGTAGGAATCACGGAAGCCCATCCGGAACCCCAGGTGGCGGCGCGCGAGGTTCATGATCTGCTCGCTGTGCGCTGCGCCCGGTCCGTAGAACACGCCGAAGCGCAATACCGTTGCGCTGCAGCCGGACTCGGCGAATCGCCGAGAGCTGGCTTCGGCGGCGTGATTGCCCGCGGAGATCGGATAGTGATCGACCGGCCAGTCCTCGTCGACCCACTGGGCGCCACCGTCGCGGTAGATCATCACCACGGACTCCTGAACCACCCTGGGCACCCCCGCCGCCAACGCCGCATCAACGAGGGTCGCCGACCCTTCGGTGCGGATTCGAGTGCATTCCCGCCACGCGGATTTCAGCATGAACCGCTGCGGAGGCGGCAGTGCCGAGGCCAGATTGACGGCGACGTCGTGCCCGCGCAATGCCGTGGTGAGCCCGGCGCGGTCGAACAGTGACACCTGCACGGCAGTGGCACCCTGATGCCGGAGCACGTCGGCCTTGGCGGTGCTGCGGGCCATCGCCGTCACGGTGTGACCCGCTTCGAGCAGCGCCGGCACCGCATGACTCCCGAGGGCGCCCGTGCCGCCGGTGACGAACACCCGCATAGCTTTTCCTTCACAGACTGCGCGCGATGATGTCCTTCATCACCTCGTTGGCGCCGGCGTAGATGCGCTGCACCCGGGCGTCCTCGTACATCCGGGCGATCAGGTACTCACGCATGTATCCGTAGCCGCCATGCAACTGCACACACCGGTCGATCACCGCGCACTGCTGATCGGTGAGCCAGTATTTGGCCATCGCGGCTTCGGTGCCGTCGAGTTCCCCGCGCAGGTGGGCGTCGATGCAATGGTCGAGAAAAGTCCGTGACACCCGGGCCAGCGTGGTGCACTCGGCGAGTTCGAACGCCGTGTTCTGGAACTCGAACAGGCTGTGCCCGAACGCTTCCCGCGCCTTGGTGTAGGCGATGGTCTCGTCGACCGCACGTTCCATTCCGCCGACGGCCTGCGCACTGACGATCAACCGCTCCTGGGGCAGCTGGGCGATCATCTGACCGAAGCCCTTACCCTCCTGGCCGCCGAGCAGGTTGGCCACCGGCACCCGGACGTCGGTGAACGACTGCTCGGCGGTGTCGGCGCCGTGCATGCCGACCTTGTCGAGCACCCGGGTGACCTGATAGCCCGGTTCGTCGCGCAGGTCGACGATCAGCAGCGAGATACCGCGCGCGCCGGCCTTGGGATCGGTCTTGACGGCCAGCAACGACATGTCCGCGGAGCCGCCGTTGGTGATGAACGTCTTGGACCCGTTGACCACATAGTGGTCACCGTCGCGAACGGCCGTGGTGCGGATGGCCTTCAGATCCGACCCGGCGCCCGGCTCGGTCATGCCGATGGAACCGAGCACTTCCCCGGTGGCCATCAGCGGCAGCCACGCGCGTTTCTGTTCTTCGCTGCCGTAGGCCAGCAGGTAGTGCGGGACGATCCCGCTGTGCACACCGATGCCCAGCGACAGATCGCCGGCGTAACCCTGGGCGTCGAACACCGCGAGATCGTGCGCGAAAGTACCGTCCCCGCCGCCGTATTCGGCGGGGATCGAGCACAGCAGCAGCCCGAGCTTGCCCGCCTCCAGCCACACCTCACGGTCGATGCGCCGCTGGGCATCCCACTTGTCGACCTTGGCCACGACCTCACGCTCGAAGAACCCGCGTGCGAGATCGAACAGAGCCCCCACCTCGTCGTCGTACCAGGACGGGGTGCGCTTGATCGTCATCTCAGCGGCGCCAGCCCCGCCGCGGGGTGCGGCCGGTCACGACACCGCCGCGGGCCACCCGGCGCGACTCGATGGCGTACCGGCCCGGGCCGGTGAAGACCAGCAGCAGGAAGGCGAAGCAGAACAGCACCGCCGGTTCGCCACCGTTGTTGATCGGCCAGAAACCGCCGGGCAGGTGTTGCCAGAAGAAGGCCACGGCCATGTGGCCGGAGGCGATGAACGCCGCTGGGCGAGTGAAGAACCCGACGGTCACCAGCGCCCCGGTCACCAGTTCGATGATGCCGGCCCACCAGTACGGCCAGGTCCCCACGGGCACCTGCGGGCCGCCGGGCCAACCGAACAACTTCGACGTGCCGTGGAGCAGGAACAGCAACCCCACGACGATGCGGAACAGACTCAAGACCGCAGGGGCCTGCGGGTCGAGGCGGGCGTTCAGGTTCTGGGTCATGCACCGACGATACTTTTCAGACCTTGGCCCGAAGGGAGTTTCCGGTCCTATCGTCGCCGGATCGCAACCCTTTGTGCACTCACAATTCGAGCAACACCGTCACCGGTCCGTCGTTCACCAGGGCCACCGACATCTCCGCACCGAACACCCCGGTCTCGACGCAGGCGCCGAGCCGGCGTAGCTCATCGGCGAACGCCGTCACCAACGGTTCGGCGACCGCGGCGGGCGCGGCGGCGTTCCAGGACGGCCGCCGGCCCTTGACGGTATTGGCATACAGCGTGAACTGGCTGATCACCAGGATGGGCGCACCGATGTCGGCGGCGCTGCGCTCGTCGTCGAGAACCCGCAACTGCCAGAGCTTTTCGGCCATCCGCGCAGCCTTGGCCGGGTCATCGTCATGCGTGACACCCACCAAAGCCACCAAACCCTGCGTGTCAGGGTTGATGGCGCCGACCGCCTGCCCGTCGACGGTGACACTGGCCGACGTGACGCGCTGTAGCAACACCCGCATGCGGGCCAGTACAGCACATGGGCTCACCTCCCCGGGGTTCGTGCGTCACCCCGCCTCGGCGCCCGGCGTAGTCAGCTGATGGACTCGCGGAACGCCACCCCCTCCTGGGCAACACCCAGCCAATCGGAGTAATCCATGACCGGATGCACTTCGAATTCGTTCAACGGGCCGAACTTCGTCACGCCGTCCAGGACCTCGGCGGGATCGTCCGTTTCGACGACGGCGAAGCCGCCGGTGCCGTCGAGGCGGCCCAGGAACTGGTGGAAGGTGGTCTGCGATGGCATCTCGTACTTGCTGAACAGTTCGATGCCTCGGCGGGCGGCCTGCTCGTTCTCTCGCTCCGAACCGGTGAGCCTGGTCTTCCAGGCGATCACATACTTCATGACTCCTCCTCGGGGACTGACGCGAGCCAGTGTCCTCGGGCCGGCGGACCGTTTCGGAGGTTCGAACCAGAAATACAAAAATGCCCCGTCCTGCAGGACGGGGCATCTTCGCTCAACGTGATTACACGTCGTAGTACAGCGAGAACTCGTACGGGTGCGGACGGATCTGCACCGGCAGGATCTCGTTCTCCCGCTTGTAGGAGATGTAGGTCTCGATGAGATCCTCGGTGAACACGCCACCCTCGGTGAGGTACTCGTGATCCTCTTCGAGCTTGTCGATGACGGCCGACAGCGAGGTCGGGGCCTGCGGGATCGCGGCGGCCTCGTCCGGCGGCAGCTCGTAGAGGTCCTTGTCGACCGGGGTCAGCGGCTCGATCTTCTTCTTGATGCCGTCGATACCGGCCATCAGCATGGCCGCGAACGCCAGGTACGGGTTGCCCGAGCTGTCCGGGCAACGGAACTCGAGGCGCTTGGCCTTCGGGTTGTTGCCGGTGATCGGGATACGAACGCAGGCCGACCGGTTGCGCTGGCTGTAGACCAGGTTGATCGGAGCCTCGTAACCCGGCACCAGACGCTTGTAGGAGTTCACCGTTGCGTTGGTGAACGCCAGCAGAGACGGCGCGTGGTGCAGGATGCCGCCGATGTAGTGGCGGGCGATGTCCGACAGACCCGCGTAGCCGGCCTCGTCGTGGAACAGCGGCTTGCCGTCCTTCCACAGCGACTGGTGGGCGTGCATGCCCGAGCCGTTGTCGCCGAACAGCGGCTTCGGCATGAACGTGACGGTCTTGCCGTTGGCCCACGCGGTGTTCTTGATGATGTATTTGAACAGCAACACATCGTCGGCCGCGTGCAGCAGCGTGTTGAACTTGTAGTTGATCTCGGCCTGGCCGGCGGTGCCCACCTCGTGGTGGCCGCGCTCCAGGACGAAGCCGGCGTTCTGCAGGTTGGTGGCCATCTCGTCGCGCAGATCCACGTAGTGGTCATACGGAGCAACGGGGAAGTAGCCACCCTTGGGGCGCACCTTGTAACCGCGGTTGGCGCTGCCGTCGGCCTCGAAGGGCTCGCCGGTGTTCCACCAGCCCGACTCCGAGTCCACCTCGTAGAAGGTGCCGTTGATCTTGGAGTCGAAGGACACCGAGTCGAAGATGTAGAACTCGGCCTCGGCGCCGAAGAAGCAGGTGTCGGCGATACCGGTGCTGGTCAGGTAGTTCTCCGCCTTGCGGGCCACGTTGCGCGGGTCACGCGAGTAGGCCTCACGGGTGAACGGATCGTGGACGAAGAAGTTGAGGTTCAGCGTCTTCGCGGCCCGGAACGGGTCGATGCGCGCCGTCGCGGGATCCGGCAGCAGCATCATGTCGGATTCGTGAATCGACTGGAAGCCGCGCACCGACGAACCGTCGAACGCCAGACCGTCCTCGAAGACGCTCTCGTCGAACGCCGAGGCCGGGATCGAGAAGTGCTGGACTGCACCGGGCAGATCGCAGAACCGGACGTCGACGTACTCGACGTTTTCGTCTTTGATCTGCTTGAAGATGTCGTCAGCAGTCTTTTCTGCCACTTACTGCTCCTTCGTGTGCTCGTGTAGGCACAGTTGTGAATTAACCCGCGGCTGACGGTATGGAGCCGATGTTGCACGCCAGTCAACCGCATGTTGCGTGGACGTTACGCAATCAATCTCACCCTATGCTGGCTGCATGGCTCGCGCGCTGTCGTCCTGGCTTTCCGGCCCCGAACCTGCGGACTCCGGACACCAGTCCGCGTACCCGGGTGAAGCGTTCGGTTTGCCTGAATCCGGGCCACGATCCATCGCCCGCTCAGGCCGCCGGTTCGCCGCACTTCTGGTGGACTGGCTGATCGCCTACGGACTCGCCGGCCTGGCCATCAGCCTGGGCCTGTTCTCCCTGGCCTGGCTGTCGACAGCGGTGCTGGTGATCTGGCTGCTGCTCGGCGCGATCTCGGTGCGGTTGTTCAGCTTCACTCCGGGACAGTTCGCGCTGGGGCTGATGGTGGTGTCCATCGACAACCGTATGCATGTCGGGTTCGGTCGCGCGTTGTCGCGTGGGCTGCTGCTGTCGCTGGTGATCCCGGCGCTGTTCATGGACAGCGACAGCCGCGGCATGCAGGACAAGTTCACCTTCACCGCCGTGGTGCGGAGATGACGTGGACGGAGACGCCACAGCCGTCAGACTTCGTGCCGGATCTGGCCGTTCATCAGCGTCATCATCACGTTGGCCGTATGAATGTCGTGCGGATCGATGTCGAAGATGTTCTTCTCCAGGACGATGAGATCGGCGAGCTTGCCTACCTCGACTGAGCCCACCCGGTCGTCGAGCCGGATCTGGTAGGCCGCACCCAGGGTGTTGGCGTGCACCGCCTCGGCGACCGTCAGCTTCTGATCGGCCGGAGCCAGCACCGCCGCGCCGCTGTCGCCGATGAGCTGACGTGTCACCCCGATCTGGATGGAGTCCAGCGGCTTGTAGGTGGAGAAGTAGCCCGCCGCGGGCCAGTCGGTTCCCAGTGAGATCCGGCCGCCGGAGCGCAGCACCTCCTGCGGCCGGTACATCAGGTCCTTGCGCGGCGATCCGTAGCGGGCCGCCATGTTCTCCAGGGTGTCCGGGTCGGCCGACATCCAGTTCGCGGAGAACTGTGCGACGACACCGAGTTCGCCGAAGCGGGGATTGTCGCTGTCCTCCACGTAGACCAGGTGGGCGATGGTGTTGCGGCGGTCGCGGGCGGGGTTGGCGGCGATGGCACGGTCGATGGCGTCGAGGCCCACCCGCGCGGTCCGTTCACCGCAGGCGTGGACATGCACATCGAAACCGGCGGCGTCGATGTCGCCCACCAGCTGGTGCCACTGCTCTTCGGTGAAGGGGGAGCCGCCGGTGGAATCCGGCTTGTCGGCGTAGGGCTCGATCAGCCACGCGGTGTAGCCGCCCTGAGTGCCGTCACCGATGATCTTGACGACATCCACCGACACCAGGTCACCGGAGATCTCGCTGCGGACCCGGCGGAAGTTCTCCACCGTGCCGTCGATGGGGGCGGTGCGCACCGAATACGACGCCACCACCCGGAACGGCAGCTCACCGCTGCGCTCGACGTCGGTGTAGAGGCGCAGAATCGAGGCCTGGTCGTCGCCGATGGGCGGCACCCCCGCGTCGAACACCGACGTGATGCCCGCCGCCGACGCCTTCGGCAGCCAGCCCCGCATGAGCGTGCCCATGGTGTCCGGTGAGATGGGCTCGACGGCGTTGACCAGCCCCAGTACCGCGTTGACCTCGAGGATGTAGCCGGTCGGGTCGCCGCCGGCGTCCCGCGCGTAGTAGCTGAAACCCGGGATCGGGTCCGGGGTGTCGCGGTTGACCCCGGCCATCTCGAGAGCCTTGCTGTTGGCCCACAGGCTGTGCCCGTCGATGGCGAAGAAGAAGCCCGGACGGTCCGGCAGCACAGTGTCCAGGTCGGCGCGGGTGGGGCCGTCGGGACCGAACATGTCCACCCGCCACCCGAAGCCGCGGACCGGGCCATCGGGATGCTGCCGCGCATAGTCGGCGATGGCGGCCTGGGCATCGGCCAGCGTCGGCACCTGCAGATCGACGCCGGAGGTCAGGAACGAACCGAGGAACGGATGCGTGTGGCCCTCGACGAAGCCCGGCATCAACAGCCGCCCGTTCAGGTCGACGATGCGGGTGTTCGGGCCGGCCAGCGCCATGGCGCCGGCCTCGTCGCCCACGAAGCTGATGGTGTTTCCGGTGACGGCCACCGCCTGCGCCCACGGGGTGGGGCCGGCGACGGTGTAGACGGGCCCGTTGCGGAAGACGAGATCCGCGGGACCGGCTGGGGGCGCCGCCTGCGCGTACGGTGTCGCCACCGTGGCGCCCAGGGCGCCTGCGGTCATGGCGGCGGCAGCCGCGCGCAAAGCCGAACGACGGCTGAAGGTGACGTCGCGTCCGTACGCGGCAAAATGGGGTGCCCACTCACACGCAGTGCACATAGCCGAGCCTCTCCGACGCGCTCATCCGCCGAATGGCCAGCACCTGTCTGCGTCGCGCGAATTATCGCGGGCGCAAATCAGATTCACAAGTGCAACACGCTGAGATCGGGCGCGGCCGAACGGAATTCGCGAAGCCCGGCACCGGCGCTGCGTCTACAAGGACCGACGCGCCGTGTCGCGGCGTCAGCGACGCTGGACCTTGCGCTGCACACCGCGAAGCTTCGCGGCGTTGGGCAGCGGCCCCTTGGGCATGGCGGCCGGGCCCATCTTGGTGCCGAGCGCCACCAGACGCGACTCCAGCGAGTCCATCTGTTTGACGTTGATGTTGGCCGGCAGCTTGTTGAGGTGGCGTTCCAGCTTGGCCAGCGGCACCTCGCCCTCGCCGTTGCCGACGATGATGTCGTAGATCGGCACGTCGCCCACCAGGCGGGCGGTGCGCTTCTTCTCCTGGGCCAGCAGCGGCTTGACCCGCGCCGGGGTACCTTCGCCCACGAAGATCACACCCGGCCGGCCGATCACGCGGTGCACGGCGTCGAAATGCCCCGTCGCGGCCACGCCCGGCGTCACGCGCCAACGGCCACGGAGGTTGTCCAGTGCCCATGCCGCGGCGCCGGTCTGGCCCTCGGCCTTGCGGTACACCGACTTCTGCGCGCGGCGGCCGAAGATGATGAACGCGACCAGCGCGCCGAGCACGATGCCCAGCGGAATCAGCATGTACATGGTGAACCCGCCGATGGCGATGCCCGCGGCCACCGACAGCGCCACGATCAGCACAAATGCGCCGATCATGTAGGGCAGCAGACGCTTGTCTTCCTTGCGCTGCATCTGGAAGGCCTGCCACAGCTGGCTCCGACGCTGCTTGGACGCAGCCTTGCGGGCGGCCTTCGCCTGGGCCTTCGCCTCTTTGGCCTGGGCGGAGTTACGGGATTTCGCCATAGCTCTCAGGATACGGCGGCAGGGGAGGTGCTGATACCACCCCGGCGCTTCTCGGCTGCCTGCTGATACAGGCGCCCGGCCCGGTACGACGAGCGCACCAACGGGCCCGCGAGCACTCCGGCGAACCCGATGCCCTCCGCGTACGCGGCGTGCTCGACGAATTCCTCCGGCTTGACCCACCGTTCCACCGGGTGGTGCCGGGCCGACGGCCGCAGGTACTGCGTGATGGTGATCAGGTCGCAGCCCGCGTTGTGCAGGTCGTCGAGGGCGGTGCGCACCTCGTCCGGGGTCTCACCCATGCCGAGGATCAGGTTGGACTTGGTTACCAGGCCGAAGTCTCGGGCGGCCGTGATGACGTCCAGGCTGCGCTGGTAGCGGAACGCCGGCCGGATGCGCTTGAAGATGCGCGGCACGGTTTCGACGTTGTGCGCCAACACTTCCGGCCGCGACTCGAAGACCTCTTCGAGCTGCTCGGGGACGGCGTTGAAATCCGGGATCAGCAGCTCCACGCCGGTACCGGGGTTGAGCTTCTTGATGTAGCGGACGGTCTCGGCATACAGCCAGGCGCCGCCGTCGGGCAGGTCGTCACGGGCGACACCGGTGACGGTCGAGTACCGCAGCCCCATGGCCTGCACGCTCTCGGCCACCCGGCGGGGCTCGTCACGGTCCAGATCAGCCGGTTTGCCGGTGTCGATCTGGCAGAAATCGCAGCGCCGCGTGCACTGTTCACCACCGATGAGGAACGTGGCTTCGCGGTCTTCCCAGCATTCGTAGATGTTGGGGCAGCCGGCTTCTTCACACACCGTGTGCAGGCCCTCGCGCTTCACCAGGCCCTTCAGCTCGGTGTACTCGGGCCCCATCTTGGCGCGGGTCTTGATCCAGGGTGGTTTGCGCTCGATCGGTGTCTGCGCATTGCGCACTTCGAGCCGCAGCAGCTTCCGACCTTCTGGAACGACACTCACTGGGTCGATCCTACGCTCGCCGCAGGGGCGGACACGTGTTCGCGGACAGGCAGAACACCGTCGAGTGCGTCACACACCACAGTGCCCACCCGCTCGCGGACATCGGCCACCCGGACCTGCCGGCCCAGCTCGGCAGACAGCGACGTCACCCCGGCATCGGTGATGCCGCAGGGGATGATGCCGGCGAACGAGCCCAGGTCGCAGTCGCAGTTCAGGGCGAACCCGTGCAGCGTGACCGCACGGGAGACGCGGATGCCGATGGCGCCGATCTTGCGGGCCGGTCGGAGGCCGTCCTCCGGTAGCCACACCCCGGAGCGGCCCTCGACCCGGCCGGCGTCCAGACCGAAATCGGTGCAGACCGTGATGAGGGCTTCCTCCAGGCGCCGAACGAAATTCACCACGTCCAGGGGCTCGGCCAGGCCGATGATCGGATAACCGACCAACTGGCCCGGACCGTGCCAGGTGATCTTGCCGCCGCGATCGGTGTCGACCACCGGGGTGCCGTCCCGCGGCCGTTCATGGTCTTCGGTGCGCCGTCCCGCGGTGTACACCGACGGGTGCTCCAGCAGCAACAGCGTGTCTGGGCCGCCGGCCACGCGCGCGTCGGCGAGCTCGCGTTGCCTGTCCCACGCCGCCACATAGTCCAGCGTGCCGAGCTGACGGACATCGACCGGAGCGGTGCTGGATCTGATGGAACTCATGATGGCCAAATTACGCCCGTTCGCTGGTGACGTAGCTCAGCGCTTCGCCGAGCGTTTGATGGTGGAACTGAAACCCGGCCCGTTCCAGCGCCGCCGGGATGGCGCGCTGCCCGATCAGCAGCCCCTCCTGCGCGAACTCCCCGAGCAGGGCCTTGATGGCGAAACCCGGCGCGATCAGCGGAGTGGGGCGGTTGAGGGCCCGGCCCACCGCGGTGGTGAATTCGGCGTTGGTCACCGGAGCCGGTCCGGTGAGGTTCACCGGACCGGTCAGCTCGTCGTGGAAGATGGCGAACAACAGCGCGCGCACCTCGTCTTCGAGGCTGATCCACGGCATGTACTGCCGCCCGCTGCCCAGCCGCGCACCCAGCCCGAGGGAGAACAGCGGTTTGAGCCGGCCGAGCATGCCGCCGGCGGGGGAGAGCACCAGCCCCGAACGCACGTGCACCACCCGCGCGCCCGCGGCCTCGGCGGCGACCGTCGCCGCCTCCCAGTCGATGCACAGCCGGGCCAAGAAACCCGTACCCGGGCCGCTGGTCTCGTCGACCACGCGGTCCCGGGTGTCGCCGTAATAACCGACCGCGCTGGCGTTGACCAGCGTCGGTACGCCGGCGTCGGCCACGGCCGCTGCCAACACCTCCGTCGGGGCGATCCGGCTGTCGCGCAGGCTCTGCTTGAACGCACCCGACCAACGGCCGCCGCCGACGTTGACCCCGCACAGGTTCACCACCGCGTCCACGCCGATCAGTCCACTCGGGTCGAACTCCCCGGTGTCCGGATTCCAGTGCAGCTCATCGGGATTCGACGGCGCCCTGCGCACGATGCGCACCGCCCGGTGATCGGTCGCGCGCAGGGCGTAGACCAGAGCCGAACCGATCAGGCCGGACGAACCGGCGACGGCGACCGTGGCAGTGCTCATGGCGGCCCAGTGGCCTTTCTACAGACCCAGATCGGCCTCGAACGCACCCTCTTCGAGGCGACGCTTGACCGTCGTCAGGAAGCGTCCCGCGTCGGCGCCGTCGATGAGGCGGTGATCGTAGGTCAGCGGCAGGTAGGACACCGAGCGGATGCCGATGGACTCGTTGCCGAACTCGTCGACGATCACCCGCGGCCGCTTCACGATGGCACCGGTGCCCAGCATCGCCGCCTGCGGCGGAACCAGGATCGGGGTGTCGAACAGCGCGCCCTCACTACCGATGTTGGTGATGGTGAAGGTGCCACCGGACAGCTCGTCGGGCTTGAGGTTGCCCGAGCGGGCCCGGCCGGCGATGTCCTTGATGGCCCGCGCCAGGCCGGCCAGCGACAGGTCGCCGGCGTTGTGCACCACCGGTGAGAGCAGGCCCTGCTCGGTGTCCACCGCGAAGCCGAGGTGCTCGGCGTCGTAGTAGGTGATCTCCTTGCTGTCCTCGTTGTAGCTGGCGTTGACGTTCGGGTGCGCCTTCAACGCGTCGATCACCGCGCGCGCGATGAACGGCAGGTACGTCAGGTTCACGCCCTCGCGCTCGGAGAAGCTCTTCTTGGCCTTGGCCCGCAGCGCCACGATCTTGGTCATGTCGACCTCGTGGACCTGCGTCAGTTGCGCGGTGGTCTGCAGCGACTCACGCGTCTTCTTGGCCGTGATCTGGCGGATCCGGTTGGCCTTCTGCGTGGTGCCGCGCAGATGCGCGAGCGGGCTCTCGGCGGGAGCCTTGGCGGCGGGCGCAGCAGGCTTCTCCGCTGCAGCGGCGGGCTGCTCGGCCGGCTTCTTGGCAGCGTCGGCCGCAGCCAGCACGTCCTGCTTACGGATGCGGCCACCTACGCCGGTGCCCTTCACCGACGCCAGGTCGACGTTGTTCTCGGCGGCCAGCTTGCGGACCAGCGGGGTGACGTACGGGCTGCCGTCACCGGACGGCTCCGCTGCGGGTTCGGGCTTGGTCTCTTGCTTGGGTTCGGGCTTGGGCTCGGGTTTCGGTTCCGGCTTCGGCTCGGGCTTGGTCTCTTGCTTGGGTTCGGGCTTGGCCTCTTGCTTGGGCTCGGGCTTGGGTTCCGGCTTGGCCTCTTGCTTGGGCTCGGGCTTGGGTTCCGGTTTGGCCGCCGCAGCGGCGCCCTTGTCGCCGATCTTGGCCAGCTCGCCACCGACGGCCACGGTGTCGTCTTCTTCGGCGGTGATGCTCAGCAGGGTGCCTGCCACCGGCGACGGGATCTCGGTGTCGACCTTGTCGGTGGATACCTCGACCAGCGGCTCGTCCACCTCGACCGAATCGCCGACGCTCTTGAGCCAGCGCGTCACGGTGCCTTCGGTGACCGATTCGCCGAGCTCGGGCATGGTCACCGAGGTGCCTTCGCCACCACCCGACGACTGCTGCGCGGGTTCGGGCTCCGGCTCAGGTTCGGGTTCCGGTTCGGGTTCGGCCTGCGCCTCGGGCTCGGGCTCCGGCGCTGCTTCTTCGCTGGGGGCGGCTTCGGGCTCGGTGGTACCGCCCGTGCTGTCGCCTTCTTCGGCGTCGCCGATGACTGCCAGCTCGCCGCCGACCTCGACCGTGTCATCCTCCTGCGCCACGATCTTGGTGAGCACGCCTGCCGCCGGGGAGGGGATCTCGGTGTCGACCTTGTCGGTGGAAACCTCGAGCAGTGGCTCGTCGACTTCGACGGTGTCACCTTCTTGTTTCAACCAGCGGGTGACAGTCCCCTCGGTGACGCTCTCACCGAGTGCGGGCATCTGGACTGAAACGGCCATCCTGTTGACTCCTCGAAGGTCAGTCGTTGTTCGACTTACGAGCGGTTCGAGTTCCGGCTTACCACAACGTCGTGTACCGGTTCAGAAACCAGTTGCATTTTGTGCTGGACCATCCTTTCACTCTCGGCGGATACGCATGCACTCAGGGTTGCTCGGAGCTCTGGCACTATCGAAGTGAGAGTGAACTCGGCCGACAAGCAAGGAGCGAACCGGAGTTGGGATTGTTCGACAGGTTCCGGCGCGGCGGCGGCGCGCGCGGCGCCGATCCCGCAGCTGACCTGCGGTACATGCGCGAGTGGGTGGCCACTCACACCGGTGTGGAAGCGTTCGTCGAACCCAAGACGACGGTCACCGAGCTAACTGTGGTGCTGGTCGCCAACGACGGGGAGTGGACGCGCAGGCGCGTCGGCGGCGAGAAGGGCGCCCGCCGGCTGTCCGATCAGCTGAAGATCCCGGTGTACGACGTGCAGAAAGTCGGCTACCCGCAACGCATGCGCGACCACGACGCCCGCCGGCGGATCGAGCGGCGCCGGGCGCTGCGCGACGAACTGGCCGAGGACTGACTGGGCGACGAGGCGGCGAGGAGAGCCAGTCAGCAAGGGGACTAGCGGGTCTTGATTCCGGTACCGGCGGTATGAGGTACTGAGCCATGGCATCAGCTCCCACATTCGTCGACAGCACCGGCGGCGTCCGGATCGCCGCCTATGAAGAAGGCAACCCCGACGGGCCCACCCTGGTGCTCGCGCACGGCTGGCCGGACTCGCACGTGCTCTGGGATGGCGTGGTGCCGCTGCTCGCCGAGAAGTTCCGCATCATCCGCTACGACAACCGCGGCGTCGGCGGGTCGTCGGTGCCCAAGCCGGTCCGGGCCTACCGGATGGAGCGCTTCGCCGACGACCTCGAAGCCGTCCTCACCACGCTCAGTCCCGGCGAACCGGTCCACATCCTCGGCCATGACTGGGGTTCGATCGCGACCTGGGAGTACCTCAGCCGGCCCGGCGCCGCCGACCGGGTGGCGTCCTTCACGTCGGTCTCCGGTCCCAGTACCGACCATTACAAGGCCGGCATCCTCCGGGCGCTGGCGCGGCCGTACCGGCCGGTGCTGTTCCTGCATGCGCTGGAGCACGCGCTGCGGTTGACCTACATGATCCCGCTGTCGATCCCGGTGCTGGCCCCGGTGGTGATGCGGGCGTTGTTCTCCGGCGGGCGCGGCAAGGTTCTGCTGACCGACGGCGTGCCGACCGCGCAGCGGTTCCGAAGTGATTCTGTGGCAACAGATCTGGCGAACTCGCTGAAGATCTACCGGGCGATGACCAGCCGCTCGCCACGGCAGTACCGCCGCGACCACTATGTGGGTGTGCCGGTGCAGTTGATCGTCAACCGCCGTGACCCGGTGGTCCGGCCGCACGGTCTCGACGGTGTGTCCCAATGGGTGCCGCGGCTTTGGCGCCGCGACATCAACGCCGGGCATTGGGCGCCGATGTCGCACCCGCAGGTGCTGGCGCAGGCCGTCACCGAACTGGTCGACCACCTGGACGGGGCGCCCGCCAAGCGAGGGCTGCTGCGCGCGCAGGTGGGCCGGCCCCGCGCCCCGTTCGGTGACACCCTGGTGTCGGTGAACGGCGCGGGCAGCGGGATCGGGCGTGCTACGGCCGTCGCGTTCGCGGCCCAGGGCGCCGAGGTGGTGGTCAGCGACATCAACGAGGACGTCGTCAAGGAGACCGCCGCGCAGATTGCCGCGGCCGGCGGTATCGCACACGCCTACGTGGTTGACGTCTCCGATGCGGACGCAGTCGAGCGGTTCGCCGCCGAGGTCTGCGCCGAACACGGCGTCCCCGATGTGGTGGTGAACAACGCCGGCATCGGACAGGCGGGCGATTTTCTGGACACCCCGGCCGAGCAGTTCGACCGGGTGCTCGAGGTCAACCTCGGCGGTGTGGTCAACGGCTGCCGTGCCTTCGCCCGCCGCCTCGTCGAGCGCGGCGCCGGCGGGCACATCATCAACGTCGCCTCCATGGCCGCGTACGCACCGCTGCAGGGGATGAACGCCTACTGCACCAGCAAGGCCGCGGTCTACATGTTCTCCGACTGTCTGCGCGCCGAATTGAGCTCTGCCGGAATCGGTTTGACCACCATTTGCCCGGGTGTCGTAAACACCGACATCGTGCGTACCACCCGCTTCGACGTGCCCGCCGACAAGGAGGCCGCGGCCGCCGCGGCCCGGGCCCGCGCCCAGAAGGCCTTCGCCGCACGCCGCTACGGGCCCGAGAAGGTGGCCGCCGCGATCCTGGACTCGGTGCGCAAGAACACCGCCGTCCGTCCCGTCACCCCGGAGGCCCACCTGGTCTACGGGGTGTCGCGGGTGGCGCCACAGATTCTGCGCAGCACCGCCCGCGGCAAGGTGGTGTGACATGGGAGCGCCTGACGTGCATGTCGGCTCAGTGTCGAGTGGTGCGTAGCGGAGGCATGAAGTGGCAGTTCGGGGTGGCAGCGCACCGTCGGCCATCGGAACGTCATTGCGCTAGTTCGCCTTTGGCCGTTTCGGTCAGCTTGAACAGATACCTTGCCGGGTTGTGTGAGTGCGTCGATTTGTGGCTGGGCAACTGGCGGCCCTTCCCGCCGGACATGCTTGTTGAAGTGGGGGACACGGTTGTTGCCTTGCGTCAAGCCGTGCGCGTCGGGTTGTGGAGAAAGTGCTGACTGTGGATAAGTAGGCGTTGGCGCTGGTGGATTGCCTTGTGGCGCATGTCTTGTCGGTGGGCGTGGGT